>NZ_JBGUPC010000014.1:0-40409 GCF_045130115.1 Methanobrevibacter sp. | reverse complement strand
CTTCGATAAGAACTTCGACTGTATCTTTAGCCATCAGTCAGCCTCCTTTTGAATTATTCTAATTTGATCAGCTTTAACAGTAACCGGGATTGGTACTGCCGCTTCTATTAACTCAAGAACGACTTCTTCACGTGATTCATCAATACGAACCACTTTTGCTCTTTCACCTTTAAACGGACCAGAAATGAGTTCAACAATACTTCCTTTTTGGATAGAGGAAATAATAGGTTCTGGCTTTAAGAATCTTTTGACTTCTTCAAAGGTAATGCCAACACTACCTTCAACAACCCCTCTCAAGTGTTGCACTTTTAAGTCAGGGTTTCTGAGATCTATTTTTGTTGAGGATTCAACCAAAATATATCCCTTTAAAGATTCTGGAACAAGAATTGATGAAATGCCTATGCCATCTATGGTTCTGGCCTTACGGGCGAGAAGCCTTGCAACATTTCTTTCTTGACCAGCTGAGGTCTTAAGAGCATATATGGAACTGTTAGTATCTTCCATGAAAAATTCACCTATTTTTTAAATTTTTACTTGTTAATAAAATCATACATTAAGTTAAAAATATTATAAAAGCCATTAAATTTCAGAAAAGTAATGTCTGAAAAATAAGATTTCTATAATAGTAATAGATATGGTAACTAATAGTATATAAACTTTTTCAAAAAAACGATATTTTCCGAGAAAAAATATGCAACAAAAAAATAAAGGATCAAAAAATAAAGGGGATTGGTTTTATAAACCAATTAAGTAACCTAAACAGACGATAATGTAACCGATACCGCCTACGACAACAACTCCAAGAGCTGAAATCTTAGCCAAATCAATATATTCGGCCTTGTCAGGCTTTCTTGATACTTTTAATACTCTTTTTGCATCTTTCATAAATTTGTTAAAATCTTCTTGTACATTCATTTGAATACCCAAATTAAAAAATTTATAATCATAAAAATATAGCAATAACTATTTTATAATTTAAACATTAATAAAGCTTTGTATTTTTAAATAAATAAAAGAAGATAGAATTAGAAAATTCCATCAATAAAATCATCTAATTGGTCATTAGTTGCGTCGGATTCAGGTTCTTCTTCATCATATTCAATATCTGGTGTGCTTTTTGTACCATAATTGGATTTGATGCCTGAAACGACCACAGTGGTTCTGACAATATTTTGAAGACTTTCATCAATTTGAGTACCCCAAATGATGTTTGCTTCAGGATCAAGCTTGTCAGCAACGACCTGAACGATTTTTTCAGCTTCGTGTAATGTCAAATCAGAACTACCTGATATGTTAACTAAAGCACCGGTAGCATTTGAAATATCAATGTCAAGTAATGGGCTGCTTAATGCTTCATGTACGGATTCTAAAGCTCTGTCGCCAGAATCGGATTCACCCATACCAATCATAGCCATTCCGGAACCGCTCATAATGCTTCTGATATCAGCAAAGTCTAAGCTTACAAGACCTTTCTTGGTAATCAGTTCGGTGATTCCTTTAACGGCTCTGCCTAATATTTCATCGGATACCATGAATGCCTTGTTTAAAGGCAAGTTTGGTGCAACTTCTAATAATTTGTCATTAGGGATTATTATAACAGTATCAGCAGATTCCTGAAGTTTTTCTAAACCTTGTTCTGCATTTTCTCTTCTTTTGATACCTTCAGCAGAAAATGGCAAGGTAGCTACAGCAACGGTTAATGCACCTAATTTCTTAGCGATTTTTGCAATGATTGGTGCTGAACCTGTTCCGGTTCCTCCACCAAGACCGCAGGTGACAAATACCATGTCTGCACCTTCCAATTCGTTTCTGATTTCATCTTCACTTTCTTCAGCACATTCTTCACCTACAGATGGTTCTCCACCTGCACCTAATCCTTTTGAAGTTTGTCTTCCTAAAAGGATCTTTTTAGCTGATTGACTGTAAAATAAATCTTGAGCATCAGTATTTACTGCAATTGTTGTTGCTCCTTCGATACCCATTTCATTTAATCTTGAAATAGTGTTGTTTCCTGCTCCTCCAGCACCAACAACAAAAATATTAGTTTTAACACCTTTCATTATACCAATAAGCTCTTCATCGATGTCAGAAGAGAGGTTATCAGGTGTATTTTCTTCCATTCTTTCTTCGGATTCTTTGATTGCATCATCTATAAATTTCACAAATTAACCCCACACTCTGCTATTTAAAATAATTGTTAGATATTTCTATTTTTACTTATATTTAAATGCAACTCATTATTATATAAATATGAAAAAAATTTTGCCAAAATTTATAATAATGTTTAATCTTTTGGCATTGCAATAATTTCATGAAACTTCAAATCAAATAAGTTCTTGGCATTTACAGGTGTCAGAATGACTGCAGTGTCAACGCCATGGCCTCTTCCGCCGATTGCAATGATTTTTTCACCGACAGGAACCAGTCCGGCATCAGCAGCCATGATTGAAATTTCAGCTGAAACCTTAATACCATGGGAAAACATTCTTAAAGTGTCCGCAACGACATCCAATGGTGAAAATCCACCATATTTATTTGTAACTCCTCTTGCAGCGCCGCTGAATGCATGTGCACCGATATATGTTTTGATTCCGATATCTTCAAGCTTTTTAATCATTTCATCGGATATGTCAGCAACATTATCTTCCTTAAATCCCATGTGATGTGTCACGTTGATGATTTCCACATCCTCATCGTCAAGAGCGCCGTACAATTTCAGTGCGGACTCTCCGGTTGATGAAGCTATCAGGATTCTTTTTATATCTCCTGAAGATTCCAGTTTGTCTTTAACTGCCTTAATCAGGTCATCTGTATAATCGTTTCCTTGCTCTTCGAAATATGTGATGAATTTTCTTTCCATATTTATACCTCTTGAATAGATAATTATTTAAAACTCTATCATATTATATATTTAATATTAATTTTAATAAAGATTTTTATGGAAACTTCTGAACTTGAAAATATAAAACATGTGATTAATGGGGATTATATCGTAATTCCTATCGAGACAGGTTACATCAAACCGAATGACAATTTGGATTGCATAATTCAGCCTGCAAGGGAATTGATGGAGGATAACGATTATCTAGTCATTGCTGAAACTCCAATTTCAGTTTCCCAGAATCGCCTGGTCGACGAGTCCGAATACACACCATCACTAACCGCCAAGTTTCTTACCGTCGTGTGGAGCAAGTATCTCTGGGGCTATGTCCTAGGGCCTGCCCTGGGAATAAAAAAGAGAACTATCAAGAACTTAAGGAAGCTTCCAAAGGAAACCGAAGCCCACAAGGAAGTGGTTCTTCAATTGTACGGCCTCAAGCATGCGCTCAAGCCTGCCTCTGAAGCCGGAATCGATTTGAGCAATGCTCCGGGAACTTTCGTTTCACTTCTGCCTGAAAATCCCGAAAAGGTGGCATGCGACATCAAAAAGGAAATCGGAAAGGACGTCTGCGTGATGATCATCGATACCGACGCAACCTACATGAAAAACGGAAAGTATTTCACAGGCCTTCCGATAGCAATAGACGGAATCGATGCCGACAACGGATTTTTCGGATACGTGAAGGGACAGCTTTCCGAGAACATGGGGTCCACACCGCTTGGCTGCAGCGAAGACATTGACGTTGAAACCGGACTCAAAATAGCCAACATCGCTGAAGACTATCAGAAATCACTTTCCACTGAAATGAAAACCATACACAGCGTCAAGGAAGTTCTGGGCTCTGAAATCGATGAGGTTACAATCGAGGACCTTGACTCCATTGTCCACACACCGGCAGTCATCATCAGAAAAATCAAATGAATCCGCAAAAACGGTGCAGTAAGAAAGTTTTATATTAATTGGTTTACATAAATATTTAATTAATATAAATCAATATAACGGATTGAGTTTTGTGAATATAGATAGTATCGCTAAATATAGAAATTACCTGTTGCCTCTAATGGATTGCGTTTCAATCGTTTTAGGCTATTATCTCGTATCAGTGCTTATCACCGATTCATTTCTCATGCAGCCTACAAGTGCGGTTACCAGAAATGAAATTCTCATAAGCATCGCATTGGCCATAATCGTTTTTCAAGTCATATTCAGGCTATCAAAAAGATATACAAACATCATCCGTTATGAAAACAATCAGGATTACATACTGTACATAGTGCTTTCCCTGATTTCCTCACTCATCGTATCCCTGATTGAAGACCTTATTTTAAGGATGAAAAATCCATCAATCAAGCTTAACCTGATAATTGGTTTGGTGATTGGAATAATCATGATTTCCTACCGCCTCATAATCCGCTATGTCCTCCTGTCAGATGCTGCGCATAAAGGCATCAAGCAAAGCTCCGAAGGCAAGAAAAAGCTTTTGATAATCGGAGGAGGATATTCCGCCAATGACATAATCAAAACAATCAATTCCACATTGAAGGGACAGTATGAAATCATAGGAATTGTCGACGACAACAAGAAGCGCATCGGCTATTCAGTGGCAGGCGTGAGAATCATCGGAGACAGAAACGACATCATTAAGATCTGCGAAGCCAACGACGTTGATGAAATCTTCTTTTCAATAGTCAATATCGACAACAGAAACAAGAAGGAAATCCTTGAAATCTGCGGCAAGACAAATGCCAAGGTGAAGGTCCTTCCAAGTCTCACAGAGCTGATTACTGAAGAAAACCTCTATCACAGCCTGAGGGATGTCGGAATCGAGGACCTGCTCGGAAGGGATCCGATTGAGCTTGACAACCAGAACATCAAGAATCTGATTCAGGGACATGTCGTTCTCGTAACCGGTGCCGGAGGGTCAATCGGTTCAGAGCTTACAAGACAGATAATGATTCACAACCCAAAACAGCTTCTGCTTTTGGACAACTATGAAAACAGCCTCTATGACATTGAGCTGGAACTGAAGACCAATCATCCGAACAGTGACATACGTGCGATTGTCGCAAACATCCGTGAAAAGGAAAGGCTTGACGCAATATTTGAGAAATACAGACCTGAAATCGTATTTCACGCAGCGGCACACAAGCACGTGCCTCTTATGGAGAACAATCCGACAGAAGCGATTAAAAACAACGTATTCGGAACATACAATCTTGTAAACTGCTCTGATGAGTATGACGTCAAACGTTTTATCCTCATTTCCACCGACAAGGCGGTGAACCCTACAAACATCATGGGCGCCACCAAAAGATTATGCGAAATGATAATCCAGGCAAAAGACAAAAAGAGCGATACCGAATATGTGGCGGTTCGTTTCGGAAACGTTCTTGGAAGCAACGGGTCCGTTGTGCCTCTGTTCAAAAAGCAGATGGCCCATGGAGGACCTCTGACAGTAACCCACAAGGAAATCACCAGGTTCTTCATGACAATACCTGAGGCCGTGGCCCTGGTTCTCCAGGCAATCACCTATGCCGAAGGAGGGGAGATATTTGTTCTGGACATGGGAGAGCCTGTCAAAATCTATGACCTTGCAAAAAGCCTTATAGAACTGTCAGGATATACTCTCGGAGAGGACATGGATATTGAAATCACAGGAATGAGACCTGGAGAAAAGCTTTACGAGGAACTGCTGATGGATGAGGAAAACCTCGAGTCAACCAAGCATGAGAAGATATTCATCACAGAACCGATGGATATGACAATGGATGACGTTGAAGGTAAGCTTGACATGTTCAGGGAAATCCTGAACGATGAAAACACCTCCAAAGAGGAAATTAAAGAGACAATGAAAATATGCGTCCCTACATACAGGGAACCCGATGAAGTTAATGGAGAATAAACTATGAATATACCTTTTTCACCCCCGGACATTACAGATGTAGAAATAGAGGAAGTAATAGCAGCCCTCAAGTCAGGCTGGATTACAACCGGACCTAAAACAAAGGAATTTGAAAGACAGATTACCGAATACTGCGGAAGCGAAAAGACAGTTTGCCTAAGTGCGGCTACAACCGCTTTGGAGATGACCCTGAGAGTGCTTGGCATCGGAAATGGCGATGAGGTAATCGTGCCTGCATACACATATACAGCATCATGCAGCGTAATCTGCCATGTCGGGGCAACACCTGTAATGGTTGACAGCCAAACTGACAGGGAAGAGATGGACTATTCCAAAATGGCTGAGGCAATAACCGAAAAGACAAAGGCAATCATACCGGTCGACATTGCAGGAATCTTATGTGACTATGACAGGATATTTGAAGTCATTGAAGCTAAAAAGGATTTATTCACTCCATCAAATGAAATTCAGGAAGCATTCAACAGAATCATCGTTGTGGCTGACTCAGCGCATGGTTTCGGAGCAATCCAAAACGGCAGGAAATCCGGAACACTGGCGGATTTCACATGCTTTTCATTCCATGCCGTCAAGAACCTGACAACCGCCGAAGGAGGTGCGGTAACCTGGAAAGCCCATGACGGCATCGACAGCGAAAAAATATACAAGGATTATCAGATTTATTCACTTCACGGCCAAACCAAAGACGCACTGGAAAAGACCCAAAAGGGATCATGGGAATATGACATTCTCATTCCGGCCTACAAGTGCAACATGACTGACGTTCAGGCAGGAATCGGCCTTGGCCAGCTTAAGAGATACGATTCACTCCTATCCAGAAGGCATGAAATCGTGAAAAGGTACGAGGAGCACTTCAGGGGCACAAGAGTCATCATGCCGGAACACACCGGCGAAAACCACACATCTTCAGGCCACCTGTATCTGGCAAGGCTCAGGGACATCACCCTGGAAGAGAGAAATGAGATTATCATAAAGATGGAGGAAGCAGGAATCAGCACAAACGTTCATTACAAGCCGCTTCCATTACTGACTGCCTATAAGAATTTAGGGTTTGACATAAAGGACTATCCTAACGCATATCACCTGTTTGAAAATGAGATAAGCCTTCCGATATATTCCACCCTGAGCGATGAGGAAGTCGACTACATCTGCAGGAACCTGCTGGAAATCCTAGAGGATTATTAAAAAGATAAATTTTTATAACAAAAAAAACAAAAATACTAATAATTTTATAATTTTCATTTTAAAGAACTCATAGGGGAAATTAAATGTTAGATGATCCATTAGTAAAGACCTTATTAACCAATGTTGTTGAAGACGAAAGCAATTTACCTATTGTTCAATCATTAATCGACGGTGTCGAAACCGATGAAGAAATTGCCAATAAAACCGGAATAAAATTAAATATCGTTAGAAAAATTCTTTATAAACTTTACGATTTAGGATTAGCTAGTTATAAAAGAAGTAAAGACCCTGAAACCCAATGGTTCACATATACCTGGAAATTTGAAAAAGATGAGGTCATCAACCGCATCATCAAGGATTCAGAAGACTATTTGAAAATGCTTAATGATGAACTGGAACGTGAAGAAAACGGCATGTTCTTTGTATGCCCTCAAGGCCACGTAAGACTTAATTTTGATGATGCCTCAGATTATGAATTCCTATGCCCTGCATGCGGCGAGGAACTGGAATTCCAGGACAATACTGAAATCATTAAACAAATCAAAGAAGATATCAAAATGGTTGAAAGTAATTTTAAATCCTTCAGTGACAAGAACAGATAAAAATGGAAATTGAATTACTTGAAAAGGAGAACACTCCTGAAAATGTTATCGAACATTGCAAGGCCGTTTATGAAAAAGCTATGAAAATAGCCGCTAATTTTGATAATGTAGATAAAGATTTAATACGCAAAGGCGCATTACTGCATGACATCGGAAGATCCAGAACCCATGGGATAACCCATGCCATCAAAGGAGTCGAAATCGCCAGAACATACGGCTATCCCGATGATGTGCTGAATATCATTGAAAGACATATCGGTGCCGGAATCACCGCAGAGGAGGCTGTAAAACTTGGGCTTCCGGAAAAGTCCTATGTTCCTCAGACACTTGAAGAGAAGATTGTTGCACATGCGGATAACCTGATAAGCGGCACCAAAGAAGTGGACATTGATTTTGTAATTGAAAAATGGCGAAGAAGCATTGAAGACAGCGATGACAATATCGAAAGATTGAAAAAACTTGATGATGAATTGATAAAAGCATTTGAGGAATAGTATGAAAGTGATATGTTCAAGCGAAGAGTCCCTATATCGCCCGGAAGCGATCAGATGGAGACAGAGAATGGAAATGATGGAGCCTTTAGGCGACACTGTTGTCCTGCTGCCGTGCAGCATGAAAAAGCCATACTCCAATTCAAAGTCCCATCAGAAGTTCAGAAAACTGACAAGGTCCTACCAGGAACTTATCGTGACATCACCTTTTGGAATCTGTCCGAGGGAACTTGAAAACACTTTCCCGATTCAGTCATACGATGTGAGCACCACAGGATCATGGTCCGCAGATGAGATTGAAGAGAGCGGCAGGCTAATAGCAAAATACTGTGAAGGCAAGAACATTGTAGCCAACCTTGCAGGAGGATATCTGGAATCCCTCGAGGCCTACTGCGATGATTTTGTCAATGTCTGTGCAGATGAGCGTCCGACTTCACCGGACTCACTTTACAACTTAAGGATGGAGCTTAAGAATCATCAAAGAATAAAGGGAAAAGACAAAAGCATACATGGACTCAGATCAATTGCAAATTATCAGTTTGGCGAAAATGGAGACAAATTCATTCCGGACAATGTCAAAACCAAGGGAATGTACCATAAAAGGATATTGTCAAACGGTACCCAATTGGCATTATTAAATAATGATTATGGATTATTCAGACTAAATTTACCTGGGGGAGAAATCTTAAAAGATTTAGGAATCCATATTGTAAACATAGATTTCAACCTCGAAACAAATACTGTTTTTGCACCGGGAATTGAAAAGGCAGACCATAAAATCATTCCTGGCGACGAAGTCGTTGTTGTTCATGACGATACGGTCGTTGGAGTGGGCAAGGCCGTGCTGACCGGTCGTGAGATGGAAGAATGCAGTAATGGTATTGCGGTTAAATTAAAGCACCGCTTGAAAAAATAACAATATTTATAAATACCATTAGTAATAACTATAAATACATAAATTATAGGAGACTTATTATGTCAGAAGATTTAGTAAACGATATTAAAGACGCTATTACTCCAATTAATGACCCACACATGGGAATCAGTATTGTAGAAATGGGCATTGTACAAAATATTACCGTTGATGGTGATCAAGCTGAAATTACTCTCAAACCAACCAACCCAGGTTGTATGAGTATTACTCGTATCGCTGCTGATGCTAAAATCAGAGCAGAAAACGTTGAAGGAATTGAAAAAGCTATCATTACCGTTGAAGGACATGCTATGGCAGATTCCATTAACGAAATGATTAACAGATAAAATTTTAATTTTTTGATTAATATCTATGTTTAACCGAAAGAGTTATATATAGTTATTAACATAAGTATTAGTGTTGACAGTTAACTGTCACACAAATCTCATAGGCTAGTGGCACAGCTTGGTTAGCGCGCTCGGCTGATAACCGGGAGGTCATGGGTTCGAATCCCATCTAGCCTACTAAAACTATTTTTTCAGGAATATTTCATTTTCATGACAATTCTATCGTCTTTTTTCTACAAATTTTTATATACCTTATTCTACAAATATTAACTTGAATGTACAAAAAGTAGGAATAATGATTAAAATGTGGGAAAAGGTTAATGAGAAATTCAAAAAATACCCTGCAAGACTCAGGGTTGCGGAAAAGATGATCGAGCTTGGACTGTCACTGAAGGATGACGGCAAAATCTACTGCGGAAACCTGAAAATAAGCGATAAGGCACTGGCAACTGCTGCGGATGTCGACAGACGCGCAATCAAATCAACAATCGAGATAATCCGGGAGGATAAGGATTTATATAACCTCTTCAGCAACATCATACCTGCAGGAACACTGCTTAAAAACATTGCCAAAAACCTTGAGCTGGGAGTAATCGAAATAGAAGTCGGGTCCAGCAGCGAAGGAATACTTGCAAGCACAACAAACCTGATTTCAAAAAAAGGAATAAGTATCAGACAGGCATATGCTGAAGATACAGCGCTTCAGAAAAATCCTATACTGACAATAATTACAGAAGAGCCCGTTGAGGGCGATTTAATAAATGAATTTTTAAAAATAGAAGGAGTAACAAGAGTGTCTATCTACTGATTCTCAGCATTCATTCTTGCTTGTTCCATTTCTTTGTCTTCTTCTTCGAGAATTTCTAAAAGTTCTTCCCAAGCTTCTAAAGATTCTTTAGCAGCTTCTTCAGTTAACTTTTCTATTGCATAACCGGCATGGATTAAAACATAATCTCCAACCTCCACTTCAGGCAAGAGGTCTAATTTTGCTTGTTGTCTTGCTCCACCAAAGTCAGCATATAACCAGTTATCTTCTCTGTTGATTTCAACAACTTGAGCGGGTGCCGCAATACACATAATTATCTATCTCCAAAATTTTAATATATTATTAATATTAAAAGTTTGTATTATATAAAACTATCTAAAGGGTGTTATAATGAAAAATATTGTTATCGGATCAGGCCCCGCTGGAAGATTAGGGTCTTTAGAGCTTGGAAAATTAGGTGAAGAGGTTACTTTAATTGAGAAAAACCATATTGCAGGCACATGCCTGAATGAAGGGTGTATGGTCATATGCGCACTTACAGACATTACCAAATTTATCGACGAAAACAACAGGTTCAACAATCACGGATTTCTGAAAAGCCAAATCGACATTTCATATGACAAGATCGTTGAAAAGATTACCGAAACACAGGTCATGCTGCGTAAGCTGAATCAGATGGAAAACGAAAGCGTCGGAAACAATGTAATATATGGGGAAGCCAGCATTGATGGAGATGCAGTTGTCGTCGGCAATGAAAGCTTTGAATACGATAATCTGCTGATAGCAACCGGTGCCCGTCCGTTCATTCCTGATGTGAAGGGAAGCGAGTTCGGACTGACCAACAAGGACATCCTGAAGCTTGACGAGGTTCCAGAAAAGCTGAACATCATCGGTGGAGGAATCATTGCCTGTGAGATTGCCAACATCTATTCCACTCTCGGCAGCGAGGTCAATGTCCTTGCAAGAAGCAGATTCCTCAAGGAACTTGGCGAAAACACCAGAAGATACGTTTTGGAAAAAATCATTCCTGATGTCAACGTCCTTGAAAACACAGGAGTGAGTGAAGTCTTTGAAAACAAGGTCCTCACCGACAACAACGAGAAGCTGGAAGGAGTTCCGTTCTTTGCAACCGGAAGGACACCAAACAGTGAAATAGCTGAAGGGTTTGTTGAGCTGAATGATGACAGAACCATTAAAGTCAATGAAATGATGCAAACCAACCTAAGTAATGTATATGCTGCAGGTGATGTTACCGGAGGATACCAGCTGACTCCAGTAGCTAGAAAGGAGGGCATCACAGCTGCAAGGAACATGGCAGGGTATGGAAATAAAATGACCTACGACTGCATTCCTCAAACATTGAGTCTGAACATGGAAGTGAGTTTTGTCGAAAATGAAAAAGTGAGCTTAAGTGATGATGAAAAGGCAACAATCTCATTCCCTGGAATCGGCGGTCCCGGAGCATTCTGGAAAATACTTGATGGAGAAACAGGCTATACTGAAATAGACTTCGACAAAAACAGAAACAGACTGAATAAAATAAACCATATCTCACCGTCTTCAGTAAGCGATGTGGCATATCTCTCATACCTGATGAGAATGGATTACGACCTGGATGACTATGGTGAATTCATTGAAATCCATCCGTCAACCGATACAAACTATAAAATAATCAAAAACATGTGGCTATAACGCCACTATTTTACTCTTTTTAATATATCTTCCGCCAAATCGTCAGCGGCGGCCATGCATTGCTTTCCATAAACCAAAGCCTTTTCCTGCATGGAATCATAGTTTTTGAAAGCTTCGTCAATGCTTTCGCAGACATCCTCGACGCTTGATTCAATCATTGCGCCCTTGAATACGCCGGCCATGTTCTGATATCTTCCCCATTTTACGCGGGCAAGAGCCACGATTGGCTTTCCATTGGTGAATGCCTCTTCCAGAGACACCCCATCATCAGTCAGAACAGTCAGATCAGCAAATTTGAATAGGTGATTAATCCAATCAATATATCCGACATATATGATCTTTTCTTCGTCGATAAGCTCGCCATATTCCTCTTTCAATGGCAATCCTACCAGAACCAGATTGTATTTATCTGTCTTATCGGCAACAATGTTGATTGCATCGACCATCCCCTTAAATATGGATGATCCGGATGAAAATACGATTGTCTTTTTGTTTTCATCAAAATTAGGATATTCCTTCAATTTTTCAAGAGCCTTGGCTTCAACCCCGTCACCCATGTTTTCCGCCAATGGATAAAATGCCTTGGCAGTGTTTTTTGGAAGCTCTTCCCATCTGAACATGTTCAGTTCAGGGAGAATGTAACATTGGTTGAATTTAGGGCATACTTTTGAATCGAGAGGTGTTGAAATCAGGGAAAATGTTGGCTTTCTTGCAGCCTTTCCTCCAAGGGATGCGACAATAGCTCCTCCGCCCAGAACGCCAACTACAAAATCGACCTTCAATTTTTTAATAAGGCTTCTTGCCTTAAAGGTGGCCACAACCAATTTGGAAGCGCCCTTAATGGCGGACAGTTTGGTTGCAGAGTGCCCTCCGGCATGAGGAACTGAAATCCTATGCCAGTTGTATCCATGATTTTCAAATAGAGTGCCGTGAGCGGATTCGTCCAGTGCAATTTCACACTGAACCCCTTTTCTTTCTAAAGCCTTCATTGCATTCAGGGCAGTCATCGCATCTCCGCCAAGCCCTCTGCCTGTGACGATAAATAAACATTTCATAAACTTATTCTCCTTTGCCTAAACGAGGAATATAATTATTAGAAACATATCTCTTATAATCTGATGCATAAGGATTGTACAGCAATCTTCTAAAACCTAATGAGATCAATAAAGGATTGGTAACGTTGATTTGCTTGTCTTCCAATATCCATTTTCTAAAGAGGTCGCCTAATCCTCCTCCGGTTAAAACATCCATAAAGAAATCCCCGAATGTAGGATTCATCAGTCCCATTTTCTGCCTGAAGAATATTCTGAGGTTATATCTTCTGACAAATGCGATTAGGGCAGTGGTTATGATTCCGAACAGGATAACTCCCACTAATCCACCCATAATGTAAAATGATATTCCCAATGCAACACCGAAGACATGGTTTCCAACTTCACCCAACATGATTTTTCCGGAAAAATCAAGTGGAGAGTAAGCCAGACAGACTACCAGAAGCAATAATGGAGTGTATATTGCAGGCAATTCCTCGGCGGCAGGTGAACCGATCAGCAGCATTACAAGAATTGTCAGAGCGGACATTATGATTGTCACGATACAGCAGGATCCAGGCTGCATATCTGAAATGTTCATAGGCTGAACCATCAATGCGACAAATATGGATGAAACCCCCAATCCTTCAAAGATACCGGCAATCATGACCAGGATTATTCCGATTCCTCTTGAAAGCTGACCCCATTCGATTCCAAATGGAGACTGTTTTCTTCCTAAAATATCATCGAGCAATGCAAAAATACCTATTATCAAAATCAGATTGTTATATCCGGGCAGCATATAAAAAGACAATACGATTGCAGGAACTATTCCCACAGCACGTGGAATTCCGCCTCTTACATTAGGATAGAGGTTTCCTAGATAGCCCCTTTTTCCTAAAAACCGGAATATTATATCCACTACGGCAGTGCCCACTGCAGATATAATAAAAACATATATTAATGCAAAAAATATCGATGAATACATCATATAAATCACTAATCAAAAAAATCTTACTTATAAGTTATAATTTTTTTAATATATAAACCTTAATCAATCTGATATCTTAAAATTGCGGCCATGCCTCCGAGGCTTTCCAATTGCTTGCCGCCTTCGTGTTCGCTGCTGATGACCATGACTTCACCTTTCATGTTCTCGACCATATCCATGGCCTCGCCCATGTTTTCTTCGGCAACTTTAGTGTCTAATATCAGCAGCTGGGAAACCGCACCCAAATTGATTGCATTTTGAGTTTGCCTGACTCCATACACCATTTTTGAAGAGTTCCTGCCTATTTCAGAGAGCAGATTGTTGATGGCGCCCATTTCCATGGCTACACGGTTTTCCGCAGTCAGCTTTTCAACAGTTCCCTTCCTGAGAACCTCGCTGATTCCGTTTCTTCCTCCGGAACCTGTTGATTCGACTATTGAAATCTTTGCCAAATCCGGATGCTTGTCCTTCAGGTAGTCATAAAAATCATTCTTGACAAAGCCCGGTCCTGCAATGACTATGTTCTGGATTGAATCGAACTTGACGATTGACTCGATGACCTTTTCGTAAAATTGAATAATGTTCTTTTGGCGGTTTTTATCGACGATTCTTTTGCCTGAAACATGCCCCTTGATTGGTCCGTAATACTCTATTCCGAACTGCCTCATCAAACCCAATGTGGCCGTGTCATCCTCCAGAACCACAATGATGGCTGACAGCTTTTTGGATGCCTCAATAGCCTGGTTTATTCTTTTGATAGCCCATTTCGGCCATCTTGACTTTTTGATTTTCAGCGGAACGTTCAGCTTGACTTCGAGCGTGTGATGTGATCCGAGCGGTATCAGGTCTTCCGGACCCCTTGTGATGACGCCGGTCAGTCTCAATTTGCCGGTGAACAAATGGAAGGAGATGTTTTTAATATCCAATCCCAGGTAAAATGTCTTCTTAACTCCTCTGTCTCCCCGGGTCTTATCTCCGGTAGTGTCCTGAATTCTGCGGGTAGTCTTTGATGACGCATTGTCCCCCACCTCTATAATGTGTGAGAGATGCCACAAATCATCCAAAGTTTCCGGGACAACTTCAACAATTCCATCCTTTTCATTTTCGTTTATAATCTTCATAATTCAAAATAATTTATCTTGTTACTAATTTATATAATATATTATTACTAAAATTATTAATGATTAAAATGAATGTTGGAATTATTGGTGGAAGCGACGGTTTGGGTAAAACCTTAATATACTATTTCAGAGACGAGTTTGATGTATACATTACCGGCCGTGACCACAAAAAGGGCAAACAGGTTGCAGATGAATTGAACGTGAATTATATTGAGTCCAATGAGGGACTAGCCAATATAAGCGATATCCTAGTAATATCCGTGCCGATTCAGCATACCTGCGATGTCATCCGTGAAGTTGCGCCATTCATGAAAAGCGGTTCTCTCATGGTCGACGTCACTTCCGTAAAGGAAGGCCCTACAAAAACCATGGGCGAAGTGCTGCCGGACAGCATAGAATACATTCCGACACACCCCGTTTTCGGTCCGAGAACCACCCGACTGGACAATCAGGTAATCGTGTTGACTGCAGACAGGAAGGGAAGATGGTACAGTAAGGTATATGACTACCTGGCAGGCAAAAACATGAGAATCATTGAAACCACTGCCGAAAAGCATGATTTCATGATGAGCATAGTGCAGGTCCTCACCCACTTCTCCTTCATTTCAACAGCTTCTGCAATCGAAAAGCTGAGTGTCGACATATCCGAAACCGAAGACTATGAAAGTCCGATTTATAATTTGATGATTGATATGATTGCCCGTATCGTATCCCAAAACCCATATCTGACCTACAACATTCAATCAATGAACAGCAACGGGAACAAGATAAGAAATGCCTTTGCCGACGCCGTTCTGGAGCTGAGGGATGTCATCAACAACGGCAATGAGGATGAATTCATAGACATTGCAATAAAGGCAACAAAGCATATGGGAGACATTAAAAACGCATTGGGTAGAAGTGACAAGGCAATCGGCGCTCTGAGCTACGAATACAGCTATCTGAATGAATCCATCGGAGAGGAAGTTGGCCTAAAGCATATCTATTCCGGAAAAATACATGTTGGGATTCTTGAAAGCATTGACGGCAAGACCGCCGTTTTGAAAGACGGAAACAAAATCAAAAAGCTGAGGATAGCCAACATCAGAATCCTGCTTCCGGAGGAGCTCCACCAGTGGAAAATCGAAAACATGAAAACAAGAACCGAATCCATCAGCTGCGTATTTCCAAAGAATGTCAACATCGACATCATCCAGAAAACCGTTCTGATGCACGACAATCTGCTGGACATCAGGTTGACTGATGCATATAACGGCCCTCAAATCGATGATAACTTCATCAGCCTGACATTTACGGTCACAGCACTAACCAAAGATGATATCGAACAGGTCAAGGAGCTGTTCACAGGATTTGGCGGAGTCATCAGATAATTGTTTTATTGTAAACGAACAAATATTAAAGTGTCTAAAAGTAATTAAATTTTTATTTCAACAATAAAGATTTAATTTTTATTATTTTTTATCTATAAAATTTTTAAAAACCAATTACCATTAAATATTAATATACAATAATTTATTTGAGAAATTACTTATTTTTAAAAGGTTTTGAAAAATACCTAAAACCGAAACCTTTATATAGTAAAACATACACAGATTAGTTTGTCAATAAAGTTACAAAAAGTAACAAAAAGATTTTGACGAATTACATTTACACACATTACAGCCAAATGGAGATGATAAAATGGCAGAAAATGAAATCACACTAAAAGTTGCAGAGGCAATTTCCCAAAAGGATGTAGGCCAAGGCGTTGCAAGACTCGATCCAAACGTCATGGACGATTTAGGAATCAATGAAAGAGACCTAATTGAGATTGTTGGTGAAAGAAGAACTGCAGCTATCGCTCTTCCTTCACAAACCGACATTGGACTTGGAGTAATAAGAATTGACGGACTGGTCCGTAAAAACTCCGGAGCAACCATTGGCGGTGAGGTCACAATCAAAAAAACCAAAGCCACCGAAGCGAAAAAAGTTGTTCTTGCCCCAATCGAAAACAACATTCGCGTACAGGGTGACGTTCGTGGACTCTTTGCAGGTAAAGTAATGGTTCAGGGAGACATCATCGGATCCCAAATCAGAGCACCAAGGCCAAGGATGGGCTTCAACAGCCTGTTTGATGAATTGATGGACTATACTCCTGCAATGAAAGAAATCAAGTTTGCAGTAGTGTCCACCAATCCTAAAGACATTGTCATTGTAGGCCCTAACACCGAAGTGCAGCTCCATGAAACCCCTGTTGACGTAAGCAAAATCGAAGGTGTCGGAAACCTTGTTGATGTAAGCTACGAGGACATCGGCGGTTTAAAAGAGGAAGTCAAAAAAGTAAGGGAAATGATTGAAATTCCTCTCAAAAGACCTGAACTCTTCGAAAAACTGGGCATTGCACCGCCTAAAGGTGTATTGATGCACGGTCCACCTGGAACTGGTAAAACCTTGCTGGCCAAAGCTGTAGCCAGTGAAAGTGACGCTCACTTCATTGCAATCAACGGTCCTGAAATCATGAGCAAATACGTGGGCGGATCCGAAGAGAACCTGAGGGAATACTTTGAAGAGGCTGAAGAAAACTCCCCTTCAATCATATTTATAGATGAACTTGATGCAATCGCTCCGAAAAGAGAAGAGACAAAC
Organism: Methanobrevibacter sp.; assembly: GCF_045130115.1. Taxonomy (GTDB): domain Archaea; phylum Methanobacteriota; class Methanobacteria; order Methanobacteriales; family Methanobacteriaceae; genus Methanocatella. The sequence goes on along the minus strand of NZ_JBGUPC010000014.1, from coordinate 22,844 downwards.
GGCGAAGTTGAAAGAAGAACCGTTGCTCAACTTTTAACTTTAATGGACGGCCTCAAATCAAGAGGACAAGTGGTGGTAATCGGTGCAACCAACAGACCGGATTCACTTGACCCTGCTCTCAGAAGGCCTGGAAGATTCGACCGTGAAATAGAAATCGGAGTGCCTGACTCAGAGGAAAGAAAAGAGGTCCTTGAAATCCACACAAGAAACATGCCTCTTGCAGAGGATGTTGACCTTGAAAAAATCGCAAACACAACCCACGGATTCGTAGGGGCAGATCTGGAATCATTATGTAAAGAGGCCGCTATGAGGGTTGTAAGAAGGATCCTTCCTGAAATCCAGAACGACGAGGAAATCCCAAAAGAGGTCATGGAAAAGATTGTCGTTACAGGCGACGACTTCAAAAACGCTCAAAAGGAAATTCAGCCTTCAGCGCTCAGGGAAGTCCTTGTGCAAATCCCAGACATCAAATGGGATGACGTGGGCGGTCTTGAAGACGTGAAACAGGAACTTAAAGAGGCAGTCGAATGGCCACTTAAACATCCTGAAACATTCCAACGCTTAGGCATCAGACCTCCAAAAGGAACCTTGCTTTACGGAATTCCAGGAACAGGTAAGACATTGCTTGCAAAAGCAGTGGCAAGCGAAAGCGAAGCTAACTTCATCTCAGTCAAAGGTCCTGAACTCCTCTCCAAATGGGTTGGAGAATCCGAAAAAGGTGTAAGAGAAGTGTTCAGAAAAGCGAAACAGGCTTCACCTACAGTGATCTTTTTCGATGAAATCGATGCAATAGCAAGCACCCGCAGCGGAAATGACACTGACAGCGGCGTTACAAAAAGAGTTGTCAACCAACTGTTAACAGAAATGGACGGTTTGGAAGAGCTTGAAGACGTTGCCATCATTGCAGCAACCAACAGACCGGACATTTTGGATGCCGGTTTGATGAGACCTGGAAGGTTCGACAGACACATAGAAGTTGGCGAACCTGACGAAGATGCAAGAATATCCATCTTTGAAGTGCATACCAAAGGAATGCCACTTGCCAAAGATGTGGATCTCAAGAAATTAGCCAAAAACACTGAAGGTTATGTTGGAGCAGACATTGAAGCTGTTTGCAGAGAAGCTGCAATGCTTGCACTAAGAAATGACCTTGAAGCAAGTGAAATCCCATATAAATACTTCAAAGAAGCAATAGATAAAGTGAAGCCAGGAAATATGCAAAAAAATGATGAACAATTAGTTCAATACATGTAGGGAAGAAACTCAACTTCCCTATTTCCTCCCAGTTATATATTTAATTTCTAACCATATTTTAACCTCGGGGAAAGATACAGACATCTTTCCCAACCTCCATTATATTGACAAATTTCTCTACCGTTTGGGAAGATATGGAATCTTCCCATCAACCTCTATGAACTTTTTTTATATTAATTTAAAAATTGATTTAAGTCCGTAAAATTATATTTTAACCTAAATATTGATTTAACTACATAATTTAATGAATTAAGAGAAGCAATAAACTTTATATATTTTTAAATTCAATAGTATTAATGTGGCAGGCAAAATAAGAAAGAAGAATGGCGAAAACATGATAGAATATTTGCAAAATGGTCCGATTATGCCTTCTTGTGAAAGCAAAGTTGTTCAAAATGACGAATTTCTAAGCAAACTTGAACAGAAACTCATATTATTAAGTGAGAAATATGGTTTAGGTGAAATATTATTTAGAGAAAAAAATCCGCTGAATAATAACTCATTTGCTTCATTCTATATCAGAGCCCCAAAAACCTGGTCAAATCAGGAAATTTTTGATGTATGGGATTTAATTTCCGATGAAGTAGATGCTTTTGCTGCAAAAGAAGGTTATGATAACTTGATGGAAGTCTGTAATGTTGCCGTCTCTGACAGGTACTGAGGTATGATTATGGTTCATGCATTTGTACCTCAACATCTATTAGACTTTGCCGAATACATTCAAAATCAAGAATATTCAGCAGAACACTACGATTTGCAATGCATAGACCGAACTATTATTAACAGAGCATATCTATCAACATATCTTCACGTTCAGGAATGGATTTTGAATAATGGTCCATACAATGATGTGAAAGATTACTCCAAACATGACGTTGGATACCATGCTGCAATTTGCATTGCCTTAAATGAATTAAACAAAAAGGCAATGAGCAAAAAATATGCAGATTTCATCGAATTAAGAGTCGATGCAGATTACAACATTGTAACTATCATCACTCCAAAAGATGCTCAAAAAGCATTGGATTTAGCTTTTCAAATCCAAAATGCATTGCAGTAAAAAAAAACTATTTTTTTTAAAACCCCATTTCAAGCCGAAGGCAAGATTTACCTGAACCTATTTTTTAGGCAAAATATCATCAGGCTCCACAATCCTTTTATTAAAATACTGTCTTTTATATTCAATGAATGGGAATTTAGGCCCCCTTACACCCCATTTAGGATTATATCCAAAAACATTAATATATTCAGCCAAATCATCACGTTCATTTTTCAGTGCTATAGTTACATCATATAATGCCTTTGTATCATCGATTGCCCTATGGAAATTGACTTCTTCAATGCCATAATACTTAACCGCATCAATCAGCTTATGCGGAAACTCTTTACGATCCTTTAATACCGTTACAGTATCAATCCAGTTAAGATTTGATACTATATCTTCAGCATCATGCGGATAATGCCTTTTTAAAAGCCCATAAACAAAAGTCAAGTCGAATTGACAGTTATGTGCAATCATCAATGTATCAGGAGTCAAATAATTTTTCAAATCCTCTGCAACGGTTGCTTCACTTATGCCCTCAGTTATCAGCATCTCATCTGTTATTCCAGTTACTTCAGTGATTTTGGACGGCAAATCAAAACCGACATTGATGAATTCATCATATTCTTCGATTTTGCCGTCTTCAACTATCAGCATTGCAAGTTCGATAATTCGTGATTCCTTAAAATCCAATCCTGTTGTTTCAGTGTCAAAAAATATTATCTTCATATTTTACACTCTAAATCAGTTTATGTGGAGCATCGCTTTTGTCCCTTGGATAATCATTGGTTGTCAGTGGCTTTCCGATATGTTCAAGCCTTACATCCAAGAACTTTCTGCCATCCTCACTTGCACAGAAGATCGGAACCTTTACTCCATAGTAATATGGCTTATTCTCATCGGCATAGTCTGAAACCGCCTTGGATGCGCATGCGGTAACGATATCCGCATTTTCAAACAGCATTTCCACTTCATCAGGACTTGCTCCAGTGGTATGGGCCACAAATATGTAGACATTGACGTCATCATCAACCGGATAATTTCTTATTTCCTCAACCATTGGAGAAGGAAGTATTGTTATTGCAATATTCTTATATCCCTTATCCAAAGCGATCTTCAAGCCTTCAAGCTGGTTAAGCTCGGCGGTTTCAGGATTTAGAATTACACAATTCTTTTCCTCGAGATTTTTAATGACCTCCGGAATCGGTGTTGTGCTTACAAGGCCGGACACTCTTCCCCCAACGCCCTGAACCACACGGGGATTGGTCATGAGCAGTGTTCCTGCACCGTCACATGCACCGACTACACAGTCAATGTTTCCCTTTTCCATGTTGGTCTTGAGGATTTCTGAAATGCCCACGGTCACCAGGTCATCCATCTCGATTACCCTTTGCGGTGTGCACATTCCAAAGTCCTTGATTCTGAAATTGATGTTTTTCCTTATGAATTCCTCGTTGAGCTCATCCACCTTGTGCATCGCATGAAACATTGGACAATATTTCATCTCGGATTCGCCAACTTCTGTTATTTCGCCGTTTTCGATTACTACGCGGACTTTTCCTAATGTTTCTATGACATGTCTATCTTCTACCATATGACCACCATTATGTATTAATATTTAAAGCCCACTATAAAAAAGATAATGTTTGGAGAAAATTGAAAAAATCCTATATACTTTAACGAAGATAACTATTATTGATTAGTCAACATGAGGGATAAATTTGACTCAGAAAAGTGAAGCACAAAAAGGAAACATCACTCCCGAAATGGAGTGCGTAGCTCAAAATGAAAACATAGATGTGAACAAACTAGCTAAATTGATTGACAAGGGACTGGTTGTAATCCCTAAAAATGTCAAAGGCCATTCAAAACCCTGCGGAATTGGGGAAGGCCTTACAACCAAAGTAAATGCCAACATAGGCTCATCATCCAAGATTGATGATTTGGAACTGGAAATCAACAAGGCAAAACTGGCCCAGGAATATGGTGCGGATGCCCTTATGGATTTGTCAACAGGCTCTGACCTGAAGCTTTTCAGACAGAAGATAATGGAAGCCGTGGACCTGTGCATCGGTACCGTCCCGATTTATGAAGCCGGCGTCATTACATTAAATAAGAATAAGGAAATCATTGACATGGACCCTGACGACATATTCAAGGCCATCGAAAACCAGGCTAAGGAAGGGGTGGACTTCATGACCCTCCACTGCGGAATCACAAAGGACCTGGTCCAAAAGCTCAAGGCGGCCAACCGTATGATGGGAATAGTGAGCCGTGGAGGAACATTCATGGCATCATGGATCAACCACAACGACATGGAAAACCCTTTGTATGAGAATTACGATTACCTTCTGGAATTATCCTATGAATACGACATTACATTATCATTAGGCGACGGATTAAGGCCGGGATGCCTGGCTGATGCAAGCGATATCCCTCAAATTCAGGAACTGGTCAACCTGGGAGGCCTGGTGAAAAGGGCACAGGACGCCAACGTGCAGGTTATGGTTGAAGGTCCTGGACACATGCCTTTAAACCAGATTAAGGCCAACATGGAAATCCAGAAGACAATATGCCATGGCGCTCCGTTTTATGTCCTCGGACCTTTGGTGACAGACCTTGCACCGGGATATGACCACATCACCGGAGCAATCGGAGGAGCCATAGCCGCAACAGCAGGAGCAAGCTTTTTGTGCTACGTAACACCTGCAGAGCATTTATCCCTGCCTAGCCTTGAAGATGTGAAAGAAGGAGTTGTCGCATCCAAGATTGCTGCCGAAGCGGCTGATGTTGCAAAAGGCCTTCCACAGGCATGGGAACGCGAGAAGGCAATGGCAAAAGCACGAAGGGAATTTGACTGGGAGGCACAGTTTGACCTTGCCCTTGACAAGTCAAAGCCTAGAAAATACCGTGACAAATGCGAACTTGACGATAATGAAATGTGCGCCATGTGCGGAGAGTACTGCGCAGTGAAAATAGCCAAAGGAGACTTTTAAATGAAATATCAGGAACTGGTTGATGTCTACTCAAGCCTGGAGGCAACAACAAAAAGGCTTGAAAAGACAGACATCATTGCGGATTATCTAAAAACCCTTGATTCAGACACAATAGAAAAGGTGGGACTTCTGATTTTGGGCACCGTATTTCCGGCATGGAGCTCAGAGGAAATAGGCATCGGCGGAAAACTGGTGGAAAGGGCAGTCGCCGAAGCCGTCGGAACAACACCTGCCGCAGTCGAGGATGCAATCCGTGACGAGGGAGACATCGGCCTTGCATGCATAAAGCTCTATGCCAAAAAGTCACAGATGACATTCTTCTCACAGCCTCTGACAATTGACTTCGTATTCAGCAGCCTGAGAAAATTATCCCAGATTTCAGGATCAAGGTCCACCAACCGAAAGATTGCAGTCCTTCTTGAGCTGCTATCACAGGCCAGCGCAACAGAAGCCAAATACCTCACCCGTACAATCACAGAGGAATTGAGAATAGGTGTTGGGGACGGAATTGTCCGTGATGCAATTGCACAGGCTTTCGATATCGACAAGGCAGTGGTCGAAAGGGCACAGATGCTCACCAATGACTTTTCGGTTGTTGCGAGAACCGCCAAGGATGAAGGCGAAGCAGGCCTTAAGAAACTGAACCTGACACCCGGAACTCCCGTCAAGCCTATGCTGGCACAATTGGCGCCGCCACTGGATGAAATCATTCCTGAAATGGGCACTGCATTGTGCGATACAAAATATGATGGAATAAGGCTGCAGGTTCACAGGAACGGCGATGAAATCAACATATTCACACGCAGACTGGAAAACATAACCAACGCATTGCCTGAAATAGTCGAGCTCTTCGACGAACATCTGCCTCATGAGGACTACATTGTAGAGGGAGAAGTCATTGCCACACGTGACGGCAAGCCTTTGCCTTTCCAGAATGTCCTTCATAGGGTCAGAAGAAAGCATAATGTGGAAGAGGCAATGGAAAATGTGCCGTTAAAACTATACCTCTTCGACGTGATGTACTATAAGGTTCCAATGATTGATGAACCTTTAAAAGTAAGAAGAAAAACTTTAGAAAGCATCGTTGACACATCAGTTGACGAGATGAACCTGAGCACAATGAAAGTGGGAACTCCTGAAAACATTGAGGACATTCAGAAACTCTTCGAATGGTCAATCAATGAGGGTCATGAGGGAATCATGATCAAGGACTGCTCCGAACGCTATATTCCGGGACTGAGAGGTAAGAAGATGCTCAAATATAAGGCAGAGCCTGAAACACTGGACATGGTTGTCATAGGCGGAACATACGGTATCGGAAAAAGAGGAGATTTCGTCGGATCATACCTTGTGGCACTTAGGGACGAAAACAACGACTTCAAAAGCATAGCACTGGTGGGAACAGGTCTTGACGATGCCACACTCGAATATCTCACAGGCAGAATGAAGGAGCTTGAGATTTCAACAAAGGGCCGTGAAATAAAGGTAGAACCAAAAATAGTTCTGGAAATTGCATTTTCAGAGATTGTGGAATCACCAGAGTATGAAACAGGATACTCACTGAGATTCCCTGTCGTCAAAAATATCAGAAAGGATAAAAGCCCAATGGATGCAGATACCGTTGAAAGACTGATTTCCATGTATGAGACAGGAAATTAACTTTCGGGAAGCCCCTTAACATATCCGATTACATGTCTGGTTAAAGGATAGACAATGATTTCATAGACTGTCTTGACGATTGCCTGAACAAATATCATTGCAATCAGTGCATCGACAGGCATGGTTGCGAAAAATGCGATTGTGATATACAGCAGCGCATCAATGCCCTCGCCGAAAAATGTTGAAACGATGCATCTTACAAAGAGCTTTTTCTCATCAACCTTTTTTAGATAGACCATTACCTTTGCATTAACCAGGCTGCCCACGATATAGGCGATGAATCCCGCTGCCAATAGCCTCCATGTTGAACCAAGAACTACGCTGAAGGCTTCCGAATCGCTGAAGAACTCAGGAGCCGGCAGCCAGATTGTAATGGTAAAACAGATTACCGCAACCAGATTCATGAAAAACCCAAGAAAAATTACCCTTCGAGCCTTTTCATATCCATACACCTCAGCCAACAGGTCATTGATGATATATATTACCGGAAAGATGATCACACCGCAGGGAAGTACAAAGGAGAAAAATGAGAATGTCTTGCCTGCAATTATATTTGACACTATCAGGCATGCGGTGAAGACGCCGGATATGATTGCATACAGATCGGTTTTTGTCAGATTTTCAAACATGAACATAGTATATTTTCAATAATAAATAAATTTAACAAGTTGAAATCCTATCGGCTATATCTGCCCCGAAAGCCAATCATGAACCATGGAAATTACAGATGACAAACTATTGAAAATCGCACTCATAACTTCCCTTATTGGAATAATAGGGCTGATAGCCTTTACGCCAACAATCGAGGTTAAGGAAGTCGACATAAAGGACATAAACCGTGGAATGATTGACGAAGAGGTTAGGGTTGACGGAGTAATCAGCGATGTTGCCCAGTCAAAGTCGAAGACCAGCTACTTTTTAACAATAAATGACGGCGAAGCCCAGATACAGCTGATTATCTTTGAAAGCCAGGTTGCAGAAATACAGTCCAGAAACATGGACATCGAGGACTTCAGGGGCCATAAGGTAGAGGTCGTCGGAACCGTCACCCAGTACAACTCCGAGATGGAACTGGTTCTGTCAAGTGGGGACAGCCTGAGGATGGTGAACTAACAATATCTTTTTATTAAACAAAATTCAAAAATAATATAAATAAATTTAAAAGGAATTTAAATATGTCTGATAAGAAAAGATTATTCGGAACTTTTGGAGTTAGAAGAACAGCAAATGATGTCCTGACTCCTGAATTTGCATCAAGACTTGCAGCCTGTTACGGAACATTGGTTAAGGGAACCGTGGCTGTCGGAGGAGATACAAGAACCTCCACTTTGATGTTGAAACAGGCAGTGACTGCAGGCCTTTTGTCAAGCGGATGTGATGTGGTGGATTTAGGAATCCTGCCAACTCCAGGCGTCCAATATGCAGTTCGCAAATACTATGACGGCGGAGTAATGATTACAGCTTCACACAACCCTCCGCAATATAACGGACTCAAGTTTTTAGATGAAGACGGTATAGGCATACCTGACGAAATGGACCTTGAAATTGAAAGATTATACTTTGACGCCGAACCTGACCGTGTGGAATTCCATGAAATCGGCGAGCTTTACCAAAACGACAAGATAATTGAGGAATATGTTGATGAGGCAGTTTCCAAAGTGGATGTGGAAGCCATTCGCGAAGCCAACCTGAAAGTTGTTGTGGACTGCGGATCAGGTGCAGGCTGCTTTACAGCACCTTACCTCATTAGAAAATTGGGCTGCGATGTGACAACCCTGAACTCACAGCCTGACGGATTTTTCCCTGGACGTAACCCTGAACCTATTGAAGAAAACCTCCAGGAACTGATTCAAGTCGTGAAGGAGCTCAATGCAGACATCGGCCTTGCACATGACGGCGATGCGGACAGAACCATCTGCATCGATGAGAAAGGAAACTTCGTTTTAGGTGACAAGACATTCACCCTCGTTGAAAAGAATATGCTTAAGGAAAACAATGGCGGAATAATAGTCACAACCGTTGCAACCTCACAGGCAATCTATGATGTTGCCGAAGAGTACAACGGTGAAGTCATAGCCACCGCTGTTGGAGACCTGCTCGTTGCACGTAAACTCAAGGATGAGGATGGACTCTTCGGTGGAGAGGAAAACGGCGGTTTGATTTTCCCTGACTTTGTCTATGGAAGGGATGCGGTCATGACCGTTGCAAAAATCCTTGAAATCGTTGCAAAAGAGAAAAAGCCATTGTCCGAACTGGTGGCCGAGCTTCCTGTATATTACGCAAGCAAAACAAAAGTCGCATGTCCTGACGATGAAAAAGAATTCGTCATGTCCAGCATAGCTGAGGAAATTCAGACAACCACTGACTTTGAACTTGATTTGACAGACGGCGTTAAAATCCTAAAAGAGGATGGTTGGGTAATTATCAGACCTTCCGGAACAGAACCAATCTTCAGATGCTTCGCCGAGTCAGACTCACAGGAAAAAGCAGATGAAATGACTGAGTGGGGATTAGGTTTAATTGAGAAATACAAAAAATGATTAACCATTTCTCACCCAATTTTTCTTTTTATTTTAATTTAAATTCCGATTAATTAAATACTATTTTTTAATGATAATTTCAATTTAGCGATAGCTATCTTTAAGATAATGAATATGTTTGTAAAAAAATAGAAATAGTGAAACGATAATCTACATGAGGACATCTAAAAGTATTCCAAACATTCCTCTTTAAGGAAAAACGCATCCTCATTGTCAGGGCTTCTAAGCAAAACCTTGTTGAAGCTGTCAACGGCTTCCTCAAACTTGCCCAATTCCATCAATACGACGCCTTTATTCAGCAAAAAGTCAATATTATTCTTTTCAAGGTCAATTGCTCTATTAAAGCATTCCAGAGCCTCATCGAATTTTCCCAAATCAATATATGCATTGCCCATCCTATTGATTGCGGAAGCATCAACTTCAGAATCATCCAGACACACTTCAACTGCCTTGTCGAATGATTCGATGGCCTCTTCAAGCATTCCCATGTCGCTCAAAAGGTTTCCTCGTGAATTCCAAACCTCAGGGTTTTCCCCATCGAGGACAATAAGTTTGTCATAGACCTTCAGCGCATCATCATACCTTCCAAGCATCTCCAGAATAAATCCTCTCCAATACAGAACAATCGGACTGCTCGGACGATAGTTGTAGGCAATGTTGCTTACCTTCAACGCCTCATTGATATTTCCAGAATTCAAAAGTGCGATTGCCTTATTGTTTAGAATATAAATGTTGGCAGGCTCAAATTCCAATGCCTTGTCGTAGCATTCAATGGCTTCAATGAACTTGCCCAACCTGGACAGGTTGTCCCCCTGCTTGTTCAAAAGATATACGTCATGAGGGTCCAGCCTGAGAGCCGCCTCATAGCACATGGTTGACTTGTCGAACTTACCGCTGTCAAATAGAATATCAGCCCTTTTTGTAATCATGGCCTTTTCATCTATCTTGTCGCCTCTCCAGTCATCAATGTGAATTTTCTCAAAATAGATTATCTGAAACTCATCATTCGGATCAATGCGTCCCCCATACATCTTTTTAAATTCCCTAAGCATATCCTTAGAGTCCTTAAAACCTTCCTCTATGGCAAGCTCGTCATTGTCCTTGATTTCAGAAAAAGGAATGCTTTCAACACCTGTTACAAAAGCTTCAAAAATCTTCATCTTTTCCTTGGAAACAAGGTTCCAATAACAGTATAATCTGTCCCCAACCTTAAGTGGTGTTTTCCATGCCTTACGTATAGTACGGGTCTTCTTACCTGTAATTACATCAATATCATTACTTGAAAATGATAAAATCGGCATCTAAACACTCCTTAAATTACCTGTTCCCCAAATTCGCCTGACTTAACCTTGACAATGCCGTTGAAATACGGCTTGATTTCACGAGCCAAATCAGCCAGATCATGAGGGTTGGGAACCTCAACCTTCTCAAGAGCCGGGTCCAAAACATTCTTATTTCTAAATTGCTGAATTGTATAAACATCAGCCTCTATTTCATCAACCAGATTAATAATATCCTTTTTAGTATGCAAAGTCGGAACATAAGTTGTTCTAATCTCTAAGTGAACGCCTGCTTTGTTAATTAATTCCATTGATTTTTTTACCTGAAAACCAATGTTTGCTCCTGTTATCTTCCGGTATTTTGAAAATGTTGTTTTAACGTCAAGTGAAACATAGTCCAATAAATCCAAATCAAGGATTCTTTTAAGATTTTCCGGATAAATTCCACTTGTATCCAATTTTGTCTTAAGGCCAATCTGGCGAACATACTGTAATATTTCGATTACTGCATCTGTCTGAACTAAGGGTTCTCCACCTGAAATCACAATAGCATCCAAAAAATCAGCTGATGAATCGATTTCCTGAGTTATCTCTTCAAATGATTTTTCAGTATTATCTTCCAGCAATTCCACATTATGACAGTACCTGCAGGCCAAAGGACACTTTGACATGAAAATAACCAGGCTCATGTTTCCATGGAATTCGACAGAAGATATTACGCTACCGCCTATATACATTAGCTTAAAACCTCTTTTAAAATTTCAATGAATTTCTTGTCTTCTTCAAGGGTACAGATACTTATTCTAATCCAATATTCATCCAATCCCTTGAAGGAAGTGCAGTCTCTGACAATAATTCCTTTTTTCATCAGTTCCAATGCCAACTCACTGGCTGTGAATCCGGTGTCCTCGACACGAATCAGCATGAAGTTTGACTTGGATGGGAAAACGTTCAAACCTTCAATTTTTGATACCTCATCATACAGATATTGCCTTGACTCGATTCCTTTTCTGATTGAATCGGCAATGTATTCCTTATCTCTGAAGGTATTGAGAGCGGCTACGAATGATAATCTTGTAAGGGAAAATACTGGTTTGATTCTGTGCATGTATTCAATAATCTGCTCACATGCAAGTCCGTAACCTATTCTCATTCCTGCAAGGCCCAATACTTTGGACATTGTGCGTATGATGAAAATATTGTCAAATTCATTGATTAAATCTTTATTTGTAACTTCTGAGTATTCGAAGTAAGCTTCATCTATAACAATCAGTATATCCGGATTTTTTGATGCGATATCCCTCAATACTTCCTTTTCGATTAAAGTTCCGGTAGGATTGTTGGGACTGCAAAGGAAAATCATTTTGGTTTTTGGAGTGATTGCCTCATAAATTGATTCCACATCCAATTCATTGGCATCCAGATTCCATCTTGCATAGACCGGAACCGCACCGTACTGCTTTAACAGATATTCATAATACATATAGGACGGCAAGGGAACGATAAATTCATCTCCGTTATCGATGAATGTTTTTGCAAGCACATCGATGACTTCATCAGCACCATCTCCACCGATGATGACCTGAGAGTCCTTCACTCCGGAATAATCTGCAATTTCAGACACAAGTTCATGCAGCTGTGATTCCGGATATCTGTTGATTGATTTTATTTCGTCCCTGATGGCCTCCATGGCCTTTGGAGAGGGACCCCATGGATTTTCATTTGAACCCAATTTTATGATGTCCTCCTTTTTCAAGTTAAAGTCGGCTGCAATTTCGTCCTGGGATCTTCCAGGAACATAGGAATCCATTTCTTCTACAATCTGTCTTGCTTTCATATTCTAATCTTCCTTATATTGTTTGGAAAGTTTTACATAATTAATAGCATTATTCTTAATCATTTCAATCTGTTCGGGTGAAACCTCTTTAACCGCTTTTGCAGGAACGCCCAATATCAAACTTCCCTCTGGAAATTCCTTTCCTTCACTTACTACGGCTCCCGCTCCAACGATTGAGTTTTTTGAAATGTGCGCACCATTCAGAACTGTGGCATTCATTCCAATCAAAACATTGTCATCAAGTTTGCATCCGTGCACCACCGCACCATGGCCTACTGATACATTATCTCCGATTTCAACCGGAAAGCCTTTGGTACAGTGAACTACACAATTGTCTTGGACATTGGAATTGTTTCCAATGGTTATTGAATCTGTGTCTCCCCTAAGGACGGCACCATGCCAAATTGACACATCTTCTCCTAATTCAACATCACCAATTACCTGTGCGCCTGGGCATATTACAATAGAGTCTTTTTTATTTTCCATAATATCGCCAAATCATTTATGTTTTTTATTTTTGTCTTGAATGATATGATTCTGTTTTACCAATACTCTTGTATCGGAGGGTACATCATCATACAACAAAACCCCTGAACCTATAGTGGAATTGTATCCCACCTTAACACCTGGTGAAAAGCTTGAGTTAATTCCTGTTTTTACTGCATCACCAATGATGGATCCCAATTTACGTCTTCCGCTGTCAATCATCTGATTTTTGATTTTTGTCTTAACTGAACGGTTGTCAAAGCGCAGGTTTGCAATGTTGGTTCCTGCAGCGATATTGCAGTTTGAACCGATTACTGAGTCTCCGACATAGCTCAGGTGACTTACATTGGTATTTTCCATGATGATGGAATTCTTAATTTCAACTGCATTTCCCACATGAACGTGGTCTCCAAGATAGGAGTTGCCCCTGATATATGAGTTAGGGCCTATGTCGCAGTGTTTGCCTATGTAGACATTTCCCTCAATGTATACTCCTGCCCTGATAATGCTTCCTTCATCCAAAAATATTTCGCCATGAATATGGGCTCCGTCTTCGATTTTACCCCTTATTTCTGTTTTGAGTTGACTGATTAACTCTTCGTTGACTTCAATTAGCTCCCATGGCCTTCCGACATCAATCCAATCCTTATTTGTTTTGTGTCCAATTACCTTTTTGCCATCGTCAATCTGCAATGAAACTGAATCTGTGATTTCATATTCTCCACGTTCGGAAATCTTTGTTTTTCCAATTTTGTCGAAAATGTCCTTATTGAAAATGTAAATTCCTGCATTTACAAGGTTGCTTGGGGCCTCTTCCTTTTTAGGCTTTTCAACAATGCTTTTGATGTTTCCGTCTTCAATCTCAACCACACCAAAGGCAGAAGGGTCATCCACTTCAGTCAAAAGCATTAGGGTATCAGGATTTGAATTGTTATACTCATTAATAATCTCATTGATGATTTCATTATCCAGAATAATGTCTCCGTTAAGCACAATCAGGCTGTCGTCAATGAAATCCTTTCCATAGCTGATTGCGTTGGCGGTTCCTAAAAAGTCCTCTTGAGTCTTATAGGATATATTAACTCCGAAATCACTGCCGTCACCAAAATACTCCCGAACCATCTCTTCCTTATATCTGACGATTAACAAAATTTCGGTAATTCCGTTATCTCTCAATGATTCGATGTTGTATTGGATGATAGGTTTTCCAGCGACTGGCAACATGGTTTTAGGCTTTGTAAGTGTTAATGGCCTCATTCTTGAACCTTCACCAGCACTTAAAATAATTGCTTTCACTTTTATTGTCCCCTTAAAAATTATCTAATAATATTATATTTTTAGTTCTTTTACTTATAAAAAAATTTTGGATAAACAAATGAAAATTATTAAATAATAGTTATAATAAACTAAAAATCATATTAGCTATGCTAATGCAAAAATTTAAGGAGATTATAAAATGACTGTTTATGTTTGCTTACATTGTGAATACAGATTTGATACAGAAAAAGGCGACCCTGCTTACAACATCCCTGCTGGAAAAACTCCTGCAGACATGCCAGAAGATTGGGTTTGCCCAGAATGCGCAGCTTTAGGTGTTGAAGCATTTATCGCAGAAGAGGAATAGATACTTCCTCTATCATTTTATTTTTTACACCACCATCAACCGAAAACATCATTTCCAATTAGCTTGCAGCTTATTAAAAAAACTTTTTATTTGATTGGGGATATACTTTAACTCATGTCTTCAAAAAGAAATTTTGTGATTAACATTCTTGAAACCGAAATGATTGCAGACATCAACAGAATCCTGCGAAAATATGCAGACATAACCCTTCAGTCATCATCATACGTGTATTTTAACGCCCAGCCGGCCAATCCCGGCGACGTCGTGCAGGACATTACATTTTTCATACTCAAATCCGATGACAAAAAAAGCGCAGAGGAAAAGTTAGATATCCTGATTGATGAGTTAAACCAACTGAATACGGATTATGCAATAAGGGACGAGGATAGCGGTAAGATGATTGTATATGTCGAGTTTGTCGGCGCCATTGACATTAAATTCGACAATATGAAAATCATTAAAGAGGGCACTTATGAAAAAATCGATGAGTTGAAATCATATAAAACAGAATTTGGACTCTGCAAAGGATACAAACCTTCTTTTCGGCCGGTCGAATCACAATCCATTGAAGACAAAGAGATTAAACCTGAAAGCATTTATCTGTTCTGCCATTCCCAGGAAGATTTGATGAAATTAAAAGAAATGTTATATGAAAAGATTCTGGAAATCGATACTGGCCTTGAAGTGGAATTCAGGCAATTTACCGGAGAGGACCCTAAGTTTAAAACAAAAATGAGTCATATCATGGACTCCCTGCTCTAGAGAAAGTACAGGCACCTGGACCTCCCCCGCTTAAAGAAGCCGGAGAATTCTAGCGCAATAAAGTTAAAAACAGAAATTGGTCAAAAAAAAGAAGTGAAGATGAAAAAATCATCTATAAATTTTCATTAATTATTTTTACACAGATATCCCTTATCTCATTAGCCCTTTCGGCATCGCGAGATTCCAGGGTTATCCTGATATAGTCCTCGGTTCCGGAAGGCCTTACCAGCACCCAGCTGTCATCAGCGAATGTCAGCCTTACACCATCAAGTGAGTTCACTTCAACTATATCATCGAAAGCATCCTTCAGGAGATCTTCCATATTTTCCATTACCTTGATTTTTGCCTCTTTTGAGCAGGTAATCTTTTCACGGATGTTAGGATATTGAGGGATTTGGGCGAGCAAATCAGATAGCTTTCCATCCCTTGAGACGATTTCAGCCATTCTCAAACCTGAAAGGATTCCGTCCGGACACATGCAGAAGTCCGGGTGCAGCCATGTTCCTGAAGGCTCTCCTCCAAATGCCGCATTCTTTTCGATTATGACTTCAGCTACATTGACATCCCCTACAGGAGTTCTCAATACCTCTCCCTTTACGGATTCGTCCATGCACAGTCCGGCATCGACAGTGGTTACGATATCTCCTTCAAATTCCTTTGAAATCAATGCCAAAAGGGAATCGAATGGTGAGATGTTACCCTTTTCATCGACTGTTATCATCCTGTCCGCATCACCGTCATGAGCTATTCCAAGGTCTGCCCCTATGGCCACAACGGTTTTCATCAGTGTCTGAAGGTTTTCGGCATTAGGTTCAGGGTTACGTCCGGGGAAAAATCCGTCAGGCTGTGAGTTCAGGGTTGTCACTTCGCATCCTGCCTTTCTAAATACTAAAGGTGATATTTCGCTTCCGGCTCCGGATGCGCAGTCAACTACAACTTTCAGGCCTTCCCTGATGTCAACCATATCCACCAAATCATCAATGTATTGGCCTTTTATTTCCTCATTGAAACTTAATTTACCTACGTTTTCCCAACTTACTGAAATATAATCCTTGTTAGCATATATCTCTTCGATCTTGCGCTCTTGAGCTTGGGTATATGCCATTCCGTTTTTATTCCATAGCTTTATTCCGTTGTATTGTGAAGGATTGTGTGATGCGGTAAGCATTATTCCTGCATCTGCGTTTAGCTTTTCGGTAGCGTATCCCACTAATGGTGTCGGAACCATTCCTATCTTAACGACATCAACTCCGCTTTCCAAAAGTCCAGCGCATATTGCCTGGTCGAGCATCTGATTTGTTGTACGGGTGTCATAACCTATTACAACTGTACCCTCATTTCCCAGGTAATATGCCAAAGATTTTCCTACATTCAATGCCAGTTCACATGTTACCTCTGAGCCGACTAGGCCCCTGATTCCTGATGTTCCGAATAGTTTTTTTGCTACCATCCTATCACCTATGCGCCGAATTTGTGAGCGTAATTCATTAAATCCATCATGATGTTCATCACGTCTGAGCCTCTAATTCTGTTCAATCCTCCTTTGGCACATGCCCTTTCGGAAAATTCTGTAACGTCATCAGTTCTTACTTCAGGACCCCTGATTAAGACAGGCACAGGATCTCCAGAGTGGTTCATCACAGAAATTGGGGTTGAGTGGTCAGCTGTCAGGTAGATGTAGACATCCTCAAGTTTGATCAATTCGCTCATGATAACCTCATCCACTTTTTCTATGAATTCCTTTTTCTCTTTGGTTTGGCCGTCGTGACCCGCTTCATCCGCTCCATCGATGTTTATCAGGAAGAAGTCATGGTCTGAGTTTTTGACCTGGTCAATGATGGTGTCGCGAATATTATCCAGATTGGTGTCAATTCCGCCGGTCACATCCTCCATTTCGATAATGTCCATTCCTGCAAATCTTCCAATACCCATAATCAGACCTGTTTCGGCAATGCAGGCAGAGTTGACTTCATATTTCTCATTCAATGATTCGACAACCGGAACTTCCCCTGCTCCACGAGGAATAACTATATTTGCAGGAGGTTCACCTTCCTCGATTCTTTTAAGGTTTACCGGATGGTCTTTGACCATCTCATATGTTTTTACAACCAATTTGTTTAAAATGTCAGCGGTTCTGGCAGCTTCAGGTGTGTCATCCAAAGCTTTTACCTCTTTAGGTTTGTTGCCTTCAACCTTAGGGTCTGCATCGCTTACCTTATCGGAAAGTCCTTCGCCCCTAAGCACCAATACTGCCCTGTGACCTGTTGATTCCTTAAAAATAATTTTCACGTCAGGATAGTCTTCCAGAACCATCTTGTTCAATTCGTCTACGATTTCCTTGGTTCCTTCCTTGATTCTTCCGGCACGTCTGTCTGTTACGATTAAATCTTCATCGGCAGTTGAGAAATTGCATCTGAATGCGATGTCGCCAGGTAAAACTTCAACGCCTACACCGTTAGCTTCAAATGGGCCTCTTCCGGTGTATACCTCATAAGGGTTGTAGCCTAAGATAGATAAGTGTGCAGTGTCACTTCCAGGAATGATTCCCGGAGCAATTGAATCCATAATACCAGTAATTCCTTCAGCCGCCATTTTATCCATGTTTGGAGTGTGTGCAGCTTCAAGAGGGGTTTTATTTCCCAATTCCTTAATTGGACGGTCACCCATACCATCCATAATTAATATCATACCTTTCATTAAATATCACCTAATAATATATTCAATATTAATTATGGCATTTGATAGTTAAATAATTTGTTTAAAAAAAAAAGTTTAGATAAGTAAAATTCCGACCAGTGCACCGACAATTGTGGCAAATAAATTAACGTGCTCGTTTGTTATCAATCCACGATTTTCAAATATGGCTCCTAAAATACTGTCGGCGAAGCAACCGACAAAACCGGATATCACTGAAACATATATTGCGGAAAGAGGGTTTGGAACGATTCCAAGCAAAAATGCAACAATACCTATTATGGCAGCGCCAACAACACCAATTGCAGTTCCCAAAACTGAAACCGCACCGTTGGTACCCGGATCAACACTCTGAAAAGTAGTAATCAGTCTTGGATGAGGATCCAGCACTCCAATTTCTGAAGCCAATGTGTCTGCAGTTGCAGTTGCAATTGCTCCTATGAAACCTCCAACAAACGGCAGGTAATATCCTCCAAATGCCGCCATAAAACAGGCAACGACCCCATTTGATATGACGTTTTTGG
Source organism: Methanobrevibacter sp. (assembly GCF_045130115.1). Classification (GTDB taxonomy): domain Archaea; phylum Methanobacteriota; class Methanobacteria; order Methanobacteriales; family Methanobacteriaceae; genus Methanocatella. The sequence continues at coordinate 4,146 of NZ_JBGUPC010000014.1, read as the reverse complement.
ATGTTCTTCTTCCTTCAAACTGACCCAGTGAGCGTTTATATTTCTTTGAATACTTAGTGGCAAGTAGGGACATCACAAGGAACAGCACAATCAGAAGTAACCAATTGACTCCCGCCGAAAAAATGATTACAATCCCCATTATAATCATGACCGCTGAGCCGAATAAATCTAAAGATTTCCTGTAATATGTAATAAATCCCAAAATGAATAAGAGAAGTACATAAACCCAATTTATCATTACTGCCTCAACCATAAATATCACAATTCTTTATTTAATTAATTTATGTTCAAAACTTATATAAATAGATTTATCGTAAATTTTTCTTTCCGCAAAGCAACGAAAATATGCTGGAAAAAATCTATCAAAATAAATGAAAATTCGTATTATTAAATTAAAATAAAATAGTTAACTATTAAAAATATTAACTCTACTTTCAAGTAAACAGAATTAATCTTTGAAAACATAAAATAGAATTCGGCAATCCTATATGAAACGATTTAAATTTAAAAATTTCTAAAAAAAAGTAATAAAATGGAAGTTGTTAAACTTCCAAATCTAATTTGATCAACTATTTGACTTTTACAGTACCTTTAACAGTATTTGAAATGTAAGTTGCTGAATAGGAGTATTTCTTACCTTTTTTAAGCTTTTTGGTAATTTTAGCCTTAACAGTAACTTTAGCGATACCTTTTGAATTAGTTTTAGCAGTGTATTTTTTGCCTTTGAATTTGAAGACTATCTTTTTGCCTTTGATTGCTTTTCCGTTAGACCATTTAAGTTTTGCTTGAAGGACTAACTTTTTACCTTTTTTAACTGAAACGGTCTTTTTAACTAATTTCAAGGTTTGTTTTACTACAAGCTTGTTAGATACTTTAGTCAACTTATATTCTGCAGTAACTGTATAGGTTTTCGGATTCAAGTTGATTTTGAGTTTTGCATAACCATTCTTGTCAGTTCTTACTGAATAGTGGACATTGTTAACATATACATCAACAAATTCTCCTTCACCTACAGGCTTACCGTCATCACCAATTGCCCTTACAACATAGGAAGTTCCATCAACAAAGTCCATTGTAATGTCCTTGTTTTCAAGCAGACGTTTGACGATTGTGACTTTAGCGGTTTTTTGTTCGCCGGTTGCAGGGTTGACAATAGTTATGTCATATTTTCCAACGGCCAAGTGTGAATCAGTCAAGTATGCAATACCCTGATCATCTGTTTTGACGGTGTATGTTTTACCGTCAACAATGAATTGCACATCAGTATTTGCAAGCACATGACCTTTGCTGTCCAGGAACTCTGCTTTAAAGTCATATGGACTGTTCCAACCTCTAGTAAGGTTTTCAGCAATGATTGACTTGAATACAGTTACTGTAGTGTTAACTGTTTTTGGGCCATACTTATTGTCTCCGCTGTAGATTACCTCTACATCATGTGTGCCTTCTTCAATGCCAGGGATTGAAATTGTGTTTTCTCCACCGGTCACGTTTACGACTTTAGTTGTATTTCCTATTTTAACTGTCACATTACCGGTTGCATCATCCGGAACGGTTACTTTAACAATCACATCATTGCCGGCAATAGTGTCGTCCACTTCAACAAATACCTCACCGGATGCTTTTTGCGCTTCGAATGAAGTTGAGGAAACATTGGATAAGTATTTGTCATCACCCAAGTAGGTTGCAGTCACATCATAGTTTCCGGCTTGAGGAACTGATACTTTGATTGTATCTGTTTGAGTAATGTTAATACCGTATTCAGTGCCGTTTACATTAATAATCACATATCCAGTTGCATCGTTTGGCAAGTCAGATACGGTGATTGTTATTTCAGCACCGTTTACTTCAGCTGAAACGGACATTGGAGCATTGTTCTTGAATACTTCGAATTGGTCGGTAGTGGAATTGAATTCGTAGTAGTCATCACCAGCATATGTTGCAACAATGGTTTTATTTCCTGCAGTCAGGTTTTCAATATTGAATGTCGCTTTTCCGCCTTCGACTTTAGCGGTGTAGTTTACGCCATTTATTTCTATGGTTACATTGCCTGAAACGTTTCCTGCATTCACAACAACTTTGACAACATCTCCGACATTGGCATTTTCAACCTCAATGGACATTGGAGTTGAATATTTAGGAATGTGCACTAATTTGGTAGTTGTTGCATTCAATCCATCATTATTGGTGTATATGACTGTAGCGTTGTAAGCTCCAGGAACTTCATCAACAAGATCAACGGTTGCAGTGCCGTTTACAACAGTAGCATTGTATGTGTGATTTCCAATCTTAATGGTTACATTACCTGTAGCATTGCCCGGAACATTAACGATAACAGTTCCGTTTCCTAAATCATCAATGTCGATTCCTTCTTCAGGAGGTTTAGGAGCCACAGTAATCATATCTGTAGCATTAGCAGGAGCGTATTTGTCGTCACCGTTGTATGTTACGGTCACGTTGTGTTCTCCTTTTGGAACATCCAATATGATAATCTCGTTTTCGCCGCCAGATACAGGAACAATCTTAGTGATATTGCCTATTGTGACTGTCACATTACCGGTAGCGTCTTCAGGAATAGTTACTTTAACTATTGCAGGTTCCCCTTCAGTAATGTTTTCAACAGTAACATTGATGTTAGCAGTATCGACTTTAGTGACTATTACTTTAGCGGAATTATTAGTGCTCTGCAAGTATTTGTCGTTTTCAATGTAAGTTACGTTAACATCATAAGTACCTTCTTTTAATCCAGCGACATTAAGTTGACCTACGCCATTTGTAATCTCTACATAGTAATCTACTCCATTTACATTTACAATGGCGGTGCCGTTGTAGTTAGGAGCTCCTATATTGATTGTAGCGTTTTCTCCAACTTTAATTTCATCACCGGTTACGTTTACGCTTGAAGCGTGTTTTACGACTAGGAATGTTGTAGAGTTGAATCCTGCATAGTATTCGTCAGTTTCAACAGTTCTTGCAACGATAGTGTAATTGCCGACAACATCAGCATCAAAGGTGTATTTGCCATCAGCATCAGGAGTGTAAACAACACCATTAATAGTAACGACAACAGGAGTAGAGTTGGTTACATTGAATACAAGTTTGCCGTCAACCTCAACAACTTCAGCAGCATTGATGATTACGGTAGCGTTCTGTTTAGCAACAACATTGAATGCTGTAGCGTTGCCTAAATCAGTAGCGTTATACTTATCATCACCAAGGAAGTAAGCATGAGCAGTGTACTCACCCTCAGGTAAAGCAACAACTAATGTAGCAACTTTATCAACAATATCAACAGTGTAGTTGTGTCCGCCAACTTCAATAATCACTTTACCACTGGTTACATTACCCATAGTCACAGTAATAGTAGCATTCTGACCAACAGTAATGTTAGCAACAGGAACAACAACACTATCAATCACAGCAGCATGCTTGAAGATAGTAAATGTTTCAGTAGTGCTGTTAGCATAATACTTGTCAGATTCATAGATTGTAGCGGTAACAGTGTAGTTACCAGCGGCTAATTTAGTAGTGTCAATTACAACTTTACCATCAACAACAGTATATGGAACACCGTTAATAGTCACATTGACAACAGTGCTGTTCTCGATTCCGATAGTGAAGTCGGTTTCAATTTCATAGTTGTCATTTACAGTAATATTCACACTGGAAGCATGTTTGATAACTTCAAATACAGTACTGTTGAAAGCAGCATAGAACTCATCAGTTTCAGCAGATCTTGCAATAATAGTGTAATTACCGACAACATCAGCATCAAAGGTATAATTACCATCAGCATCAGGAGTGTAAACCACACCATTAATAGTAACAACAACAGGAGTAGAGTTGGTTACGTTAAATACAAGTTTGCCGTCAACCACAACAACTTCCGGTGCATTAATAATAATAGTAGCATTCTGTTTAGCAACAACATTGAATGCTGTAGCATTACCTAAATCAGTAGCGTTGTACTTGTCAGATTCTAAGTAGTAAGCATGAGCAGTGTACTCACCTTCAGGTAAAGCAACAACTAAAACAGCTTCACCATTATTAATATCAACAGTGTAATTGTGTCCGCCAACTTCAACAATCACTTTACCACTAGTTACATTACCCATAGTCACAGTAATAGTAGCATTCTGACCAACAGTA
>NZ_JBGUPC010000013.1:0-7746 GCF_045130115.1 Methanobrevibacter sp. | reverse complement strand
GAACTTGAAGATACTGAATACGAACCGGAACAATTCCCTGGTTTAGTATATAGGTTATCCGACCCTAAAGTGGTCTTATTATTATTTGGTTCTGGTAAAGTTGTATGTACTGGAGCTAAAACAAAAAGCGATGCCAAACTTGGTGTCGAAAGAGCTTACGACAGATTAAGTGAGCTAGATTTAATATAATTGGTGGTATTATTGATTGAACTTGTAGTATTTGACTTAGATAACGTTATTATTGATGGTGAAGCGATAGATGAGATAGGAAAATTAGCAAATGTTGAAGATGAAATAGCTGAAATTACTGAAAAGGCTATGCAAGGTGAAATAGACTTTGAAACTTCTATTAAAGACAGAGTTAAACTTCTTGAAGGAACTTCTATTGAAGAAATAGAAAAAGTTGCTGATGAACTTCCATTAATGCCTGGAGCTGAAGAAACCATCAATGCTTTAAAAGAAAAAGATTTAGATGTAGCTATTATTAGTGGTAGTTTTGATGTAGTGGCTGAAAAAGTTAAAGATAAACTTGGAGTTGACGCAGTTTATACTAATAGTTTCTCAGTCGAAGATGGTAAATTAACTGGTGAAGTGACTGGTCCTTTAGTATCTGGATCTAAATTAGATGTATTAAAAGACCATGTTGAAAAAGCAGAAATTACATTAGATGATGTAGTTGCTGTTGGAGATGGCGCTAATGACATTTCCATGATTGAATCAGCAGGTTGCGGAATTGCATTCAATGCTAAAGATTCTGTAAAAGAAATTGCTGATATTGTAGTAGAAGAAAAAGACTTAACAAAAGTCTTAGATGAAATTGTTAATCAATTAACCACTGATGATGCTGAAACTGAAACTGTAGAAGAAGAAGCTCAAGAAGCTGAAGAAGAAGTAGTTGAGGAAGCTGCTGAAGAAGAAGCTCAAGAAGAAAAACCTAAAAAAGCTGATAAAGGTCTTCCTAAATCTGATTTTGTTCTCGCTGACACTATGGAAGGTGTAAGAAAACAAAAAGATGAAAAAGAAGCTGAAATCTCCAAAGTTGCTGAAGAAAGGGAAGAATATAACAAAATAGCTAAAGAACAACGTAAAATTAGGGATGAATTAAACGCATCTTTAAAAGAAAACTTAAATAAAGCTATTGAGTACAGAAACGAGCGTAATGAAATCAACAAAGCTGTTGAAGCTGCTAAAAAAGCTCGTAACGATGCTAATAATAAAATTAAAAATCTTGAATGGTCTTCTGGTAAACGTGACAAAATCAAAATAGAAAACGAAATCAAAAAAATCGATAAGATTATTGAAACTCGCGTTTTAGACATCAAGAAAGAAAATCAGCTTGTTAAAAATGCTAATGATTTAAGAAAACAGTTAATGGATATTCACGAAGATGAATCCGTTAAATCTGAAGCTCAAGAGCTCAAAAAATTATCTGAAGAAGAGCATGAAAAAGTTATTGAACTTTCAGAAAAAGCTCAAACAGCTCACGAAGAAATGCTTAAATACTTCAGAAAAACTGATGACATTAGAACTGCAGCTGATGAAGCTCACAAAAAATTCATTGAAGCTCGTAAAAACGCTTCAGCTAAACATGAAGAATTCAAAGCTATCTTAAGCGATATTCACGTCATTAACAAAAAATTAGGTTCCAACAAACCTAAAAAGAGGAAAAACGATAACAAATCTTCAGGCGGTTCTAACAAAAACCGTGAAGAAAAACAAAGAGCTGAAGAGATCTTTGAAAAATTCAAGAACGGTGGAAAAGTCTCTACTGAAGAGATTTTACTCTTGCAAAAATATAATATAGGTTAAACTCGTTTAACCTTACCATTTTCTTTTTTTTTAAGGTTTTAGCATGGCAGAAGAAAAGATTGAAACCTGCTTTATCTGCGGCAAGAAGTTCGACATGAACAAGGCAGATTTGGCTTATTACCGTAACGGCAAATATCCGATCTGTGATTTTTGCGCTGATTTTTACAGATTTTATGGAGAAGATTTAACTCCTAAAAAAGAATAATTTTTTTTAAATTAGATTAGGGTTTAGTTAACCGACTAATCTAGATTTTTTACAAGCTTGAGGGCCTCGTCGATTACCTGCCACATGTCGAAGTACTGATACATTCCAAGCCTTCCTCCGAAAATGACATTTCCTTCGCTTTCAGCAAGCTTCTGGTATTTTTCAAACAGTTCGGAGTTTTTCTCGTCATTCATTGGGTAATACGCTTCCTCACCTTTGGTCCAGGCTTTCGGATACTCACGGGTGATTATTGTCTTTGGGGATTCGGAAGATTCAAAGTGCTTGTGCTCGATTATGCGTGTGAAGGGGGTTTCCGCATCGGTATAGTTGATTACAGCATTTCCCTGATAGTTTTCCATATCGAGGGTTTCAAACTCGAAGTCAAGCCCACGGTATTCGAGCTCGCCGTAGCAGTAGTCGAAGTACTGGTCTATCATTCCGGTGAATATGATCTTATCGGCCATTGCCATCCATTTTTCTTTGTCATCGAAGAAATCTGTATTTAATCGGACCTCAACTCCTTCAAGCATCTTTTCAATGATTTTTGTATACCCTCCGATAGGTATTCCCTGATACAGGTCATTAAAATAGTTGTTGTCGAATGTGTATCTTACGGGAAGCCTTTTGATGATGAATGCCGGCAGTTCGCTGCATTTTCTTCCCCACTGCTTTTCAGTGTATCCCTTGATGAGCTTCTCGTAGATGTCCTTTCCGATAAGGGATATTGCCTGCTCCTCAAGATTCCTTGGGTTTTCAATATGATATTCTCTTTTCTGCTCTTCAATTTTGGCGTGAGCCTCCTCGGGAGTTTTCACTCCCCACATCTGATGGAATGTGTTCATGTTGAACGGCAGATTGTAGAGTTCTCCCTTGTAGTTGGCGATGGGTGAGTTGGTGTAGCGGTTGAAATCTGCGAACTGGTTGATATAGTTCCATACTTCCTTATTGTTTGTGTGAAAGATGTGTGCGCCATATTTGTGAACGTTGATGTTTTCTGAATTTTCAGTGTATACGTTTCCACCTATATGGTCCCGTTTTTCAATTACTAAACATTTTTTACCCTTTTTAGTCATTTCATATGCAATAACAGAACCGAAAAGGCCTGATCCAACAATCAAATAATCATATTCCATGGTAATTCTCCTAGATATTATATTTGTTTTGATTGTTATTAATCTTTTGAAAAATCATGGTTGACTTGCCCGTGGCTACTGGCGGGCAATGTTGATTTTGGTTTCAAGCGCAGTTGTCATGCTTGACAGAAGCCACTTGGTCTTCAGGTCAGTCTGGTGGATTTTTTTAAGCTTGTTTACCTTGCTTAAAAGCAGCTTGTTTTCCTCGATGGTGAATGGTGAGTTTTTCCATGTGTACATCCAGTGCAGGAGGTGCGGGTTGACGGTGGCATTCTGAACATCTTTTGAAAAGCCTTCAGTACATTTTCTGCTGTAGATGTATGATTCCATAAGCTCGTCAAGCAAACGCACATTGACGTTGTTGGTGATTGACTTGTCGTCGGGCAAATCCCTGATGTAGTAGTCGTAGCACATGAAATTGTTTAAAAACACGATGCCATTTGAATGGATGAGCGCCTCCACATAAAACGCCAGATCATCTCCGGAAATGAACGGCTGAAAGCGGATGTCATTGTCCATAATCAAATCCCTTCTGTAGATTTTGCTCCAGATTGAAGGATGCATTTTAAGAAGGTCAGGTTCCTGCTCGATGGTGTCTACCCTGATGGTGTCCAGTGGAGCGTCCCTTGGATAGGTCACTTCCATTGGTTTGCCGTAAAGCAGCCTTTCCACCACATTGTCCCATAGGAAATCGGGAACCTTGATGAAGTTTTCAGTCTCGAATGTCTCGTCAGGATATGCGCTTTCCAAATCGTCTCTGTATGGAGAGTAGGATTTCTGGATCTTGCCTCCGTATTCGAAGATTCTTCTGAAGCGTCCGAAAGCCATCTGAGCATCATTAGAACTGACTGCATTATATAGGGTTTCAACCGCATCCGGTGTGTATCTGTCATCCGGATCAAGGAACATTATGTAATCACCGGTGCATGCTTCAATTCCGGTGTTTCTTGGAGTGTATGCGGCTCCGCTGTTCTGTTCATGGTGAATTGCAATGCAGCAGTCATAATCTGCATCGTATTCGTCGATTATTTTATCAGATCCGTCTGTTGAGCAGTCATTGACCATTATGATTTCAAGGTTTTCATTTCCTATTGTCTGGTTGACCAATGAGTCAATTCCGCCTCTCAGGTGGTCCCCAACATTGAAGATTGGTAAAATAATGCTGATTTTGTCTTTCATTGTAATCATTATATAATTTATTTTCAATGTTTATAAAGTAATTGGAAATCCTTAAAAATGAAACAAAGTTATTTTATATATGAATTATATAATTTAATATAGTATGTAAATTAATGATTTTAGGAAAGATGATGTTTTTTCCTAATTAATATTATTCTTTAATACCAATGGTGATAAAATGAGTGAAGTATATAGGACATTTACATCAGAGTCAGTAACCCAAGGGCACCCGGATAAGGTCGCAGACATCATATCCGATGCTATTTTGGACGCATATATGGCAGGCGACAAGAATTCCCACGTTGCATGTGAAACTTGCGTAACAACTGATTTCTGTATGGTATTCGGTGAGATTACCTCAAACACCGACTTGACAAAGGATGACATTGAAAAGATTATAAGGGACACAATCATTGAAATCGGCTATGACAAGCCTGAACTTGAATTTGATGGAAATACCTGTAAGGTTGCAAACAGGCTCCACGCACAGTCCCAGGATATCAACCAGGGAGTTGACAGGGGAGATGAGGAAACTGGTGCAGGAGATCAGGGAATGATGTTCGGTTATGCAACAAATGAAACCGAATCACTCATGCCGTACCCAATCGATTTGGCACGTAAACTTACAAACAAACTGACCGAATTAAGGGAAAGCGGAGAAATTCCTTATCTAAGGCCTGACGGTAAGGCACAGGTTTCCGTAAACTATGACAAGGATGGAAACGTCATTTCACTCGATGCTGTAGTATTGTCAACCCAGCATGACGAGACCGTTTCCGACGACCAGGAAACCCTTAAAAATGACATCCGTGAAAAGCTCTTCAAGGCAGTAATCCCTGAAGGACTAATTACAGAGGATACAAAAGAGCACATCAACCCTACAGGCAAGTTCGAAATCGGAGGCCCTCACGGGGACGCAGGTCTTACAGGACGTAAGATCATCGTCGACACCTACGGAGGATATGCACGCCACGGTGGAGGAGCATTCTCCGGAAAGGACTGCACTAAAGTAGACAGAAGCGCATGCTACATGGCAAGATACATCGCCAAAAACATCGTTGCAAGCGGGCTTGCTGAGAAATGTGAAATCCAGCTGTCTTACGCAATCGGTGTGGCCGAACCTACATCAGTCATGGTGGACACCTTCGGAACCGCCGCTGACATCGGAGATATTTCATTTGAGCAAATCGTTCGTGACAACTTCAGGCTCACTCCTGACGGAATCATCGAGACCCTTGGCTTGAGGGACACCACCTACAAGCAGACCGCAAAATACGGTCACTTCGGTATCGAAGGCCTTCCTTGGGAGAAAACCGACAAGGTCGACGATTTGAAAAAATACATTAAATCTTAAAATCCTTTCAGGACTTGCTCTTTTTGAGTAAGTTCAACACTCTTTTTTTTAATTTAAATTTTTGAATAAAGACATAATTTCTTTTTAAAACAACAATTAAAATCGCATTTAATTGAATTATATGCTATTTATTTACTTCATATAAAAAATGAGAGAGAGCATTTAAAATCAATGTGTTAAAGACTATGTTTTTAAAAATAATAATCTGGTGATGTGTCTAAAAAAGAAAAGTGAAGATAATTTAGTCGTTTGCTAAATTATCAAAGTATCCTTGGATGAACACGACAGGTGTTCCTTTATCTCCGGAACCGCTTGTAAGGTCACATAATGAACCGATTAAGTCGGTCAGTACTCTTGGTGTGGTTCCTTCTGTAATCATCTGTCCCATGAGGTTTTCAGCCTTTTTCCTGATTTCCTCTTTGATTGCTTCCTTAAGCTCATCGCCTTTAAGGTCGGCAAACTTGTTGTCGGATACGTATTTCAGTTTGATTTCGTTTGGATATCCCACGAGTCCGCTGGTATGTGCTGGTGAAACTACAGGATCTGCCAATTCCCAGATTTTTCCGACAGGGTCCTTGAATGCGCCGTCACCGTAGACCATAACTTCAATCTGTTTTCCGGTAAGGTCAATAAGTCTTCTTTGAACCTCTTCAACAACTGCCTGTCCGGTTTTCGGGAAGAGCTTCAATTTTTCCTCGGTTGCCTTGTTTGAACCTAAAAGTCCGTATTCAGGATTGCATCCTGAACCGTCGACAGGTTCGGTCAATACCTGGTGGAGACCGTAGACGTTAGCACCTTCAGCTTTCAGTAAAGCTGTGCTTTTTTCCCTTGTGTGGATGTCACAGGTGAGCACGTCATTTGTGTAGTCGAGAATTGTTCTGATGTTGTTTGAGAATACAAATTCAACTTCACAGTCTTCGCTTTCGATTAAGTCACGGTAAAAGTCGACCATGTTTATTCCGGTAAACGGATGTATCCATGAACCGAATGTTTCTTTATATTCGTCTTCTGAAATGACACTTGCAAGGTCGAATTCGCTTTTATCTAATATGCTTTCATCCATTATTCCGTTTCCAACCTCATCTGCCGGAAATGAGGATAATAATGTAATCTTATCCATTCCTCTTGCTATACCTTTGAGGATAATTGAAAATCTGTTTCTGCTTAAAATAGGATTTACGACTCCAATCTTTTTGGATGGGAACTTTTCCTGCAAATCTTTTGCAACGTCATCTACGGTTACGTAATTTCCCTCTGATATTCCAACAACCGCTTCTGTAATTGCAACAATGTCCTTGTCCCTGAATTCAAATCCTTCGCTTTCCTTTGCGGCCATCAATGAATCTACTACAATTGTGGCCAAATCATCGTCCTTTTTAATAATCGGTGTTCTTATTCCGCGTACTACTGTACCAACACATCTCATATATGATAACTCCTATGGATTTTAGTAACCCATTTATTTTATATTGTTCAAATTATATATAGTTTTGAGTTGATTTGTTTTTTTGGGCGAAAGTTCAGTAATTTGTTTTTGACATCTACATTGCATCACTCGATTTTGCTCATGTTGAAATCCAATTTGACATATTTGAAGTTCCGATTAATTAAATTGGAGGATTTTTTCTCATGGGAATGTTTGCTCGGGCATTTCTATGAGTATTTTGAGACTTGATTTTTAGACGGAAACTCATTACCGGTAGGTGATGAATATTTTTCTCGGCAGTCATGATTTCAGACTTGTGAACATGCACAGGAATGGATTATGGTTAGTGCTGTCAGTACAGCAAATATTGTCTGATTTATATTATATTTAAATCCGTTTATTTTTTTGACAAACACAATCAACATTTGGATCAGAAATCTCATATTGAGGCAATGGTTCCGCAACAGGGACGTGTCTTCGGATTCTTAGCTAAAAAGAGTTGAACCACCCCATCCTATAGAGGATGGGGATTCCTGAATTTTTTTCACTTAATAATGGTTAATTTAAGTATTTTTTCAGGCTATCCCCGTTGAACCAGCGGTTTAGAATATTAATTGCTGCGTTTGTGTCCCTATCAAGT
>NZ_JBGUPC010000012.1:0-74190 GCF_045130115.1 Methanobrevibacter sp. | reverse complement strand
GCAGATTATTCTGTTTCAACAATGCAGACTGGTGCTGCAACCATTCAGGCAATTATTGACAGTTTTGAAGTTAACATGTTCGATGCATCAACAATCAAAACTGCAGTAATGGGAGCATATCCGAGAACTGTCGATCTTTCAGGTGCTAATATCAGTGCTCTTTTAGGGCCTCCTGTATTGTTGGAAGGATTGGGATATGGTTTAAGAAATGTCATGGCAAACCATGTAGTTGCCATTACCAATAAGCAAACTTTAAATGCAGCTGCATTGTCTTCAATTATGGAACAGACAGCAATGATTGAAACTGGTGACGCTACTGGTGCATTTGAAAGAATGCATTTATTGACATTGGCATATCAAGGTTTAAATGCAGATAATTTGGTGTTTGATATCGTTAAAGAAAATGGTAAGGGAACTGTTGGAACAGTTATCCAATCCTTGGTTGGAAGAGCTATTGAGGACAATGTTATCAGAGTCGCTAAAAAGATGCCGTCAGGATATAACATGTATGAGCCTGTGGATTGGGCATTATGGAATGCATATGCTGCTGCAGGATTGCTTGCTGCAGTCATTGTTAATGTAGGTGCCGCAAGAGCAGCTCAAGGTGTAGCTTCAACAGTATTGTATTATAATGACATGCTGGAATATGAGACAGGCCTTCCGGGTGTGGATTACGGTAGAACTGAAGGTGTAGGTGTAGGATTTAGTTTCTTCTCTCACTCCATTTATGGTGGTGGGGGACCAGGTACCTTCCATGGAAACCACGTAGTGACAAGACATGCAAAAGGAACTGCAATTCCTTGTGCATCAGCTGCAATGTGTTTGGATGCAGGAACTCAGATGTTTTCAGTTAAAAGAACATCTGCATTAATTGGAATTGTGTACGGTACTATTGATAACCTTAGAAACCCTATTCCAAATGTGGCCAAGGTTGCAGGAGAAATTAAAGATAAAATTTAAGGTGTTTTTCATGGATGAATCAAAACAAGTTAATGTAATTGATATTAAGATTATTCCAAACAGATTTTTAAAGCCAGACACCTGTGAAAAAATTCTAAATGAGATTTATGAATTGGAAGGAAACATGAGGGTATTGATACATGGTCCTTCTCTTCCCAAAAAAGTATTCTATGGTCCGGGTAAAGGCCATGAAGTAAATCATACGGACAGAAAAACAATTCAAGTTAAAGGAAATGATGTGGACTTAAGAGTCATGGTTGGAGATATTGTCATCACAGCAGATATTTCCAAATTCAATGAGTTCATGGATAAATTGCAGGTTATTTTAGACGAAAACATGCCATGTGATGTTACAGTTTTGGTTGGAAGATTCACTCGAACTAAAAGCACAATTTCCGATTATTTAAAGTATGGTGAAAGTTTTGAAAATCATATTGACAAACGTTACATTGGTTTAGTTGATTCTAGTGCACGAAGTTCTGAAACGGTAAAAGTTATAAAATAATTTTATGGTGAATTTATGACATATAAAGCACAATTTGGCCCTGGTGAAACAAAAATTGCTGAAAACAGAAGAAAGCATATGGATCCAGAGCATAAATTTAAAAAGATAAGGGAAGTCTCTGATGAGGGTATCGTAAAGATATTGGGTCATAGAAATCCCGGTGAAAGTTATAAAACAGTTCATCCACCATTGGCTGAAATGGAAGATGATGGGGATATTATTAAAAGTATTGTAGAACCTACTCCTGGTGCAGCAGAAGGTATTAGGGTCAGGTATATTCAATTTGCTGATTCAATGTACAATGCTCCGGCACAGCCTTATGATAGGGCAAGAACCTACATGTGGAGATACAGAGGGGTAGATACAGGTACATTATCTGGAAGACAGGTAATAGAAATAAGGGAACAAGATTTAGAAAAAATTTCTAAAGAATTGATAGAAACAGATATTTTTGACCCTGCCCGATCAGGTATGAGGGGAGCAACCGTACACGGACACTCATTAAGATTGGATGAAAACGGGTTAATGTTTGATGGTCTTCAAAGATATGTCTTCAATGAAGAGGATGGTCATGTTTATTATGTTAAAGATCAGGTAGGTCGTCCATTGGATGAGTTGGTAGATGTCGGTGCACCTTTGGATGAGGAATATCTAAAAGAAATCACAACAATCTACAGGGAAGATAATATCGGTATGAGACAAGATAAAGAAGCACTTGAAGTAGTTGAAAATATTCATGAAGCACGTACCAAGGGTGGATATGGTTTAGGAGTATTTTCTAAAGACTTAAAAAAGAAATTAGGTGAATGAGATGGCTTTGGAAGATAAAAAATTTTTAGAAGCTTTAAACAATAAGTTTAAAGGAGAAGACCAGGAAAGTGATCACACCAGTTTCTACTGCTTTGACGGATGGAAGCAATCCGAAAGAAAAAGGGAATTCAATGATGCTGCTGAAAAGCTGGCTAAAGAAAGAAACATGCCTTTCTATAATCCTGACATTGGAGTGCCGTTAGGTCAAAGGCAATTGATGGCATATAAGATTTCCGGCACTGAAGATTATGTTGAAGGGGATGATTTACATTTCTGTAACAATTCAGCTATCCAACAATTGGTGGATGACATTAAAAGAACCATCATTGTGGGAATGGACACAGCACATTCAGTATTGCAGGAAAGATTGGGTGTTGAAGTAACTCCAGAAACAATCAACGAGTATATGGAAAACATTAACCATGCGCTTCCTGGAGGAGCAGTAGTTCAGGAGCATATGGTGGAAGTGCATCCGGGTCTTGTAGATGATTGTTATGCTAAAATCTTTACAGGCAATGATGATTTGGCTGATGAATTAGATAAAAGAGTGTTGATTGATATCAACAAGGAGTTTCCGGAAGATCAGGCTGAAATGCTTAAAAAATATGTTGGAAATAAAACATATCAGGTAAGTAAAGTTCCTACACTTGTCGTAAGGGCTTGTGACGGTGGTACAGTTTCAAGATGGTCTGCTATGCAAATTGGTATGAGTTTCATTAATGCATATAAATTATGTGCAGGAGAAGCAGCCATTGCGGACTTTTCATATGCTGCAAAACATGCGGATGTTATTGGTATGGCAGCATTCTTGCCTGCTAGGCGTGCAAGAGGTCCTAATGAACCTGGTGGTGTAGCATTTGGTACATTGGCAGATATTGTTCAAACTTCAAGAATTTCCGATGACCCTGCTGAGATAACCTTGGAAGTAATTGCTGCAGGAGCAGCATTATACGATCAGGTATGGTTAGGTTCATACATGTCTGGGGGAGTAGGATTTACTCAATATGCCAGTGCAACATACACTGATGATATTCTGGATGACTTCATCTATTATGGTATGGACTATGTAGAAGACAACTATGGAATGTGCCAAGCGGAGTTAAGCATGGATACAGTACGTGACATTTCCACTGAAGTAACACTTTATGGATTGGAACAATATGAATTACCTACTCTTTTGGAAACACACTTTGGTGGTTCTCAAAGAGCATCAGTTGTATCTGCAGCGGCAGGATGTTCCGCAGCTTTCGCTACAGGAAATTCAAATGCCGGTGTTAACGGTTGGTATCTAAGTATGATTTTGCATAAGGAAACTCATTCCAGACTTGGATTTTATGGTTATGACTTGCAGGACCAGGCTGGTGCAGCCAATTCTTTATCAGTTAGAAGTGATGAAGGTTTAATTCACGAATTAAGAGGACCTAATTATCCAAACTATGCGATGAACGTAGGTCACCAACCAGAATATGCAGGAATTGCCCAAGCGCCTCATGCTGCAAGGGGAGATGCATTCTGTACAAATCCTCTAATTAAAATCGCTTTCGCAGATAATAATAATACATTCGATTTCAGACATGTGAGAAAAGAAATCGCTAAAGGAGCTTTAAGGGAATTCATGCCATCTGGTGAAAGAGATATTATTATCCCATCAAGATAATTTTATCTCCTTTTTATTTTTTTATCATATCTCATTTTTAAATTTTCTCATGTAGATGTTAATGTTGAAATATATTAATTTTAGAAGCTATTGTATTTAATAGGATAAATCCCTTAATTAAATTAAAATTAAAAAATTACTTTTAATCTCTTTATTCTCTTTTTCAATTATTGTAATAATATTAATTTGATTCAAAATCGGAAATTAATAAGTATATGATTTTGAGTTTAATATTTTGCTGTAGGGCTAAAGTACATTATATTTTGTATAGTATACGGGCAACAAGATTTTTAAATGATTTCTGGCATTCATATGATTTGTCAGAGTTTGATAGTTGTTTTTTCTTATTTTAAATTAATATGGTGTATTGAATAGTTTAATTATTTAATATTTATTTTTATTTTTATAAAATGAGTTCTTATTATAATATTGTTTCGAATATTTTATTTGGGAAGATTCATTTCAATCTTATACACTTATACAATTGAGTTAAATTTAATTTTACTTTATTTAAATGGAGTATTAATCTTACAACTAATTATTAATGTATTTAGATTATGTTAATTTTAGTGGGAGTTTGGCAATTCATTGCTGTTAATGTAAATCAATTTCTTTAAATGTATATTTAATAATAGTATTATATAGTTACAATTGGTGTTTGACATGTCAAATAATTTTAAATATCTTGATGATTTAATCCAAAAAGCGAGGCATTTGCCTATAGTTTTAGACTCTGATATTGTTTTAAGTGATGCAGAGGCATCTAAGTATTCCGACGGAATTTTAATTGATAATCCTATGATTGATATTGTTATTGATGGTAAAGGCCATACTATTGATGCTAAAGGTAAAACAAGGATATTTTCATGTTTTGGAAATGTTACATTAAAAAATATCAGATTTATAAATGGGTTTAATTATTTTGGGGGTGCAATAGTAAATTTTTCCGGTGAACTGAATATTGAAAACTGCATATTTGATGGTAATGCTGCAGTTCGTTCAGGTGGAGCAATACACAATGAATTCTATACTCTTCGCATTATCAAATCAGTATTCTCCAATAACTCTGCAAACAAAGGGGGTGCAATAAGCAATACTGAAGATATGTATGTTTCTGATTCCACAATAAAAAACAACATCACGCAGGATAATGGTGCATTAGATAATTGTGGAAAGATTGTATTTCAAAATGTTAATTTTGAAAATAATGTAACTGAAAATTCTGATTATGATTATGATATATGCAATTATAAGGAAATACATATTGGAGGAGAGTATTCGTCAGATCAACAGAAATCATTATTTAACGAGGGTTGTGTTCAAACCTCCGGTTCAAGGGACATGATTGTTAATAAGGGTACAATCATGGAATCTTCAGTTAAAGATTTCACTTTTCTGGAGGATTTGATAAATAATTCTAGAGAAGAGGTAATTAAATTGGAATATGATATTGCTTTAAACTGTTTGGCAGATGAGGATTCAAAATATCTTGATGGAATAGAAATCTATAGGCATGATTTAATCATTGATGGGGGTGGCCACACTATTGATGCACGTGGAAAATCACCTATATTTTTGATAAATGGTGAAAATATTAAAATTAAAAATATCACATTAAAAAATGGGAATTCATTTGTTGAAGGTGGTGCAATAATGAATGAGGGTGAGTTAATTATATGCAATTCAAAATTATGCAATAATCAAGCCAACAAGAATGGGGGAGCCATTTTTAATTGTAAAAAATTAACTGTAATTAACTGTATGTTTTCAAAGAATGGTGTAGGAAAAAGTGGTGGAGCCATATTTAATGATGGTGATTTAAATATTATTGATTCAACATTTTTCGGTAATTATGCTTATTTAGGCAGTGCAATACTTTCAACAGTTGAATTTGATTCCAATTTAAAAAATTGTAATTTTGAAAATAAAAATAGGGAAGTGGTCTACGATAATAATCCTCCATGGTGATGGTTTATAGCTTATTTTTTTACATTTATATAATTTGGAGCATAATATCAATGTGCAGATAAAGTACATTATATTTTGTATAGTATGCGCGCAAAATCCCTTTTAAAAAGTTTTTTAAATTAATAAAACAATATTTTTATTTTATTTTAAATTTAATCAATTATGATGTGTGATGAATTAAATGGAAGAATATTTGATGGAAACACCAAGCATTAATTACAGGAATCCTCTTATTCAAGATAAGGTTCAGGAATTAATGAATCAATCTGAAGATGATTTGGATTATATAAAACGAGGTTTCATCTTTGTTAGGGATGAAATTCCTCACTCATGGGACATTAAAACAGATGTGGTTTCAAAAACTGCAAGTGAAGTGCTTGAAAATAAGACTGGAATATGCTGGACAAAATCATGCCTTCTCGCAGCACTTTTAAGAGCAAATCAGATTCCAGCAGGCATCAGTTATCAGCTGCTTACAAGAGCAGATGATGCAAGTGAGGGTTATATGATTCATGCTTTAAATACTGTGTATTTAAAAGATTTAAATAAATGGATCAGACTTGATGCTTGGGGAAATAAGGAAAATATTAACGCGTATTTCAGTTTGGATGAGGAACGCTTGGCCTATACAATCCGAAGTGAACTGGGTGAAATTGACTATCATGACAATCACTCCGATTTGGATGAACGGTTGATTAATATCCTGAATGAATGTGAAAGCATATTTGAAATCTCAACAGACTTTGAGTTTTAGTAATTGGGGGAAATAAACATGAAAATACTGTATTTAACTGATTTGTACTATGAAGCCAAAGGCAGGAAATATTTTGAAGAGGATTTATATGTTACAGATATATTAAAGGAACATTTTGACATTGCATTGTGCCATCCGAAAAACTCAAAGGATTTTGAAAACGATGTGGATTTAATCGTTTTTAGAAATACCGGTCCTGTAAGTGGTTTTGAGGAGGAGTATGAATCTTTTGTCAAGAGGGTAACTTCAAACAATATCAGGACTTTCAATGAGTTTGTAGGCAAGGCAGATATGAAAGGCAAACAATATCTTTTGGATTTGACATTAGAGGATTATCCTGTTATTCCAACCATTGATGATCTTGAAAACATAAATCTGCTTCCGGATTGTGAAAGATATGTCATTAAACCGAAGGATGGTGCAGATTCAATAGGCCTAGAATTTCTAACAAAGAGTGAATTATTTGAAAAAGACCTTGTGAACATGCTAATACAACCGGCAATTGACTTTGAATATGAGGTATCGTTCTATTTCATTAATGACAGCTTGGAATATGCATTATATGCTCCGGATAAGGATAAACGATGGGAACTCGAAAAATATGAATTCAGCCAAGATGATAAGGAGTTTGCAGAAAAATTCATTGCTTGGAATGACATTGAAAACGGAATCCAAAGAGTGGATGCCTGCAGGACAAAAGAGGGCGAATTGCTATTGGTGGAGCTTGAGGATTTAAATCCTTACCTGTCTATTCTGGAGTTGGATGAAAAAACAAGAGATGATTTCATGAATCATTTGACTATTGCTTTAAAAAACATTTGCGATTAGCCATAACTATTTCAGGGTTATTATCTGCAATATAGTGTGTAGATGCGAAAAGTACATTATATTTTGTATATTATACGGGCAACAAGATTTTTAAATGATTCATTGTCTTTATAATATTTACTAAACTTTAATATAATTAAAAAAAGAAAAATGAGAGATTAACTCTCATTGTTTTTTAGGCTGTAGCCGCAACGTTGCAATAAATACAATTCCCAGCAGAATTGCCGTTACTATCATTACGAATCCCATAGCTTCCTGAATAATGACATCTACGGCATTCATGACAGTACTGTCTTGTGTAATATTTTCTGTACCGGCCGCTTGTAGGTAATTGGCGGCATCATCAAAGAATTGTGGGTCGTTTGAATGCTCTGGTGCATACATATCGATTGCAGTGGAAAGACCTCCCATAACTCCGAGAATTAGAATTACTCCAATAAGTGCTGTACCCATTGATTCACCTAATGTCTGAGTGGTTGTAAGAACACCGGATGCGTTGTTTTCACTTTTCTTAGGAATATTGATTAATGAAATGTCTGTGCTTAAAGACATTACAAAACCAAGTCCCGCACCCAATACAAACAGGCCAGGCATTAGATCATACATTGTTGTATTCAATCTGAATTGATAGCTTAAAATCACACATCCAATGATTGCGATTAAAGATCCTACTGCAATGAGTGTCTTATGACTAAATTTAGTGGATAAACTTGGGGCTGCTATTGCGAAAATAAGCAGACCTATAGTCATCGGAAGTGTAGTCAAACCGGTATTCAATGCATTTAACTGCATTACACTTTGCAGGAAGAGTGAAACTGCAAACAATGCTCCTCCCATTGCAAGACAACCTATTAACCTAATTATTGCTCCCACACGTAAATTTCTGTCTTTGAATAAGTCCATATCAAGCAATGGCACTTTGCCATTTCTTTTCCTTCTGATTTCAAACCATGCGAATAGTGCTAAGATGGCTAAACCTATAACTATTATAGCAACGCTGGATGAATCTTTTGTAAGCATTAAAATACCCCAAACAAACAAGACAAGTCCTATAACTGAAATTATGGTACCGGTAATGTCCAAATCGCTTCTGGATTCAGTAGGTTCGAAATCAGGTATTTTATGTTGCATTACTAAAATAAAGATAACAAATATTAATTCAACTGCGAATCCCCATCTCCAACTTAGGAATGTTGTCATGAAACCACCGAATAGTGGGCCGACAGCAGCAGAAATGGAGACCATTACACTTTCAATCGCCAAAGCAAATGTACGTTGTTCACCAGAATAGATTCCACTAATAAGGGAAACAGTAGCAGGTGTCATTAATGCTCCGGCAATACCTTCAATCAATGCCCATCCAATAAATAACACTGGGGTACTCCAACTTATTGCCGCAGTAAATGTACCGACACCATAAAGAATGGTACCGATTATGAACAGTTTCTTTTTACCAACTATGTCCTGAAGTTTGGTACTCAGAAGCATGAATGCAGCAGTGATTAAGGTATAAAATGACATAATCAACTGAATAGTACTTACATCAGTATGCAGATCAACTACAACCTTAGAGATACTTACATTCATGAATGTCGCATCCAATGTTATAATAAATGAAGCACAAGCAACTAACACTAATGGAATCCATGAGTGTTCCTTGACCGTTTCATTCATATCTATTAATCCTCCTATATGTCCATTTTAATGTTTAACATGACTAACTTGTCATAGATGTTTAATAGCATATCAAATAAATTCCATATCCTATTAATAATTATTTATGTAAAGTTAATATATAAATAATATATTAAAATATTGGGTGGTGGAAAATCAATATTTGATAACTTTTAATGGTCTAATCGAAAAATATCATGTTTTAAAGACAGGTCATGAAATCATTAGAAAATTTTAAATTTCAAACAGTTAAGTAATGACAGTTTGTACCTATTAAATTAAATAGTTTTGATAATCTCACTAAATTTTTTAGTATATTTAATTAGAATGAAATATATATTTTATAATTTGCATATTTTTTTTAAATATGTTGTTTAAGAGGTGAAAAATTATGAAAAAGATATTAATGATTCTTGCAGTTTTACTAGCAGTCTGTTTAACAGTATGTGCAGTAAGTGCAGATGATAGCTGGAGTTTTAATTTTTCTTCAAGCGACAGCAGTAACTCCAATGGCGGGGCCATGTCTTTTGAAAATGGAAAATTAAAATTACAGGATGTTGAATTGACTATTCCTGATGGTTTTGAAGAAAATCAAAGTGCACAAAAATTAGCTGAAGATTCTCCTGACATAAAAGATGCTAAAGTTTCAGTGTGCCAATTCATTAAAGACGGCAAAGAAATATGTGTAAAAGTATTTTTCTTTGATGATAATGAATTTACCAATTTAAAACCTGTAGATAATGAAGTTAACAAAACTATATCTGGAATTAACGGTGTTTATGATGCAAATAAATACAATGATAATACACCTACTTTCAGATTCATTAAAGACGGTAAATTGGTTGAAGTTAACGCACCTGATGATGACACTCTCGCTTCAATAATCAAATAGAATATTCAGATAAATCATTATGATTTATCTCTTTTTTTCATTTTTTTTCAATTGAAATAGTAAAAAGTAGTATAAGGGTTAGAATTTTTCTAAAATTCTAGCATATACCGCTTTTAAATCATCATCTGATTTTTCATATATTCTTTTTAGAATTAATTCCGGTGTACTTTTTGCAAGGAAATTCATTTTTGGGGTTCTGTCAACAATCAGATTATAGTTTTCATCTAATCCTTTTGCTTCAATACCATCTACGCGAATGTTGGTGTAATTCATCAGTTCCCTTGCCATATGAGTGACAATCACACCGTAAGAATTGGATTCCTTAATCATATCAATGAAGGTGGATATGATTTTGACGGCTGCATCGAGTTCTGTTATTCCTTCGAGTTCATCTAATAATACTAACTTTTCACTATTGGTGGTGACGATTGGTATGAACACATTTAAGAATGATTCGAATGCTCCGGCATCGAGAGATCTTTTCTTTGAGAAATGGTAGATTTCATCAAATAATTTTATCTCGGCACTGTCTGCACTTACTGGTAGTCCCATTTGGGCCATAAGGGATATCTGGGTTAGGGTTTCTAATAGTGTTGTTTTTCCTCCGCTGTTTGCTCCTGTTAGAAGTGCAATGTTTTCATCGGGTGTTAACTGGTAATCCACTTTTTGAACGTAGTCCTTGTCCTTTTCAAGTGATAATTCCAGGTGCAAGGCTCCTTTCAGTTTTATTTCTTCGCAAAATTTCGGCCTGCATAATCCGTATTCATATGCAAAACTGCCCAAACTGAATTCATAGTCGAATTTAATTGTGTCTTCAACTTCTTTGATGGCACGCTCCTTAATTGAGTTCAGCTCAATTGCGGCGCTTTTCTTAATGTCGAAGATGTCGTTTTCCTTTCTTGATGACTGTTCCAGAGTCACTCTTTGGATTTCAGTTTCGTCTATTTGTATAGGATATGTCCTGAAGTATGGGTCAAAACTCAGTCCGGTTTTTTCCCGAATGATTTCTTTTCGTTTATTGATAATTTCGTCAAATATTTTGCTAATCTTTGGAGGGAAGTTATTGTTTAATAAGTTGAGTATTTCATCTCCTTCAAGATCTATATTTTTTATGGATTTTTCCAATTCGTCATCCATCTCATCTTTTAGAGAAAATACAAGTTCTTCAATATCCACTTCCCTTTTGTCGATAATATTCAACTCATCAATGATAGGTATGATTTCTCCTAAAACGCTATCCTTATTTCTGATCTTTTGTATTTCATGAACTCTCAAGAACAGCTCCTTGTTTTGAATAAAGAAATTGATTATCTTTTCCGGAACGATTTCATAATCGTTTTCGTCAATATTAATCATTATCAGGTTTGGCATTCCTTCAAAATCAAGTATTCCCTGTGAGTAAACATAAAATACCAAATCATAGTTCATCAGCTCTTCCTTAAGAAGCGGGGAATCGCTTGCGGTAATGATAGGATAATATTGATTCAATCCCAAATCGGTCAGATAGGAATTGTCCTCTTCGGATTCGACAATGATGGCTTTGCTCGGGTCATACTCTGGTTTGGCTTCTTCAACTTCCTTCAGGTTTTTCATCAAACCTCTCAATTTAATGATAGGGAGCTGTGAAACATGCTCTTTGGCATTCATTACAAAATCAAGGTTTGAACTTATTTTATCAATGTCTTTTGTAGGAGAAAGCAGCAATATTCTATTTTTAGAGTATGAAGTGTTTGAATAAGCCAAAATCTTGTTTATGATGTCGTCATAAAGCTCCATTGCCCTGTCGCTTTTTATGAAATCCTCCTGGGGATTGCCGAGCAGTTGGTTCATTATCTCAATGGCCTTCCTTTGGCTGATTCCATCTATTGAGGATATCTTTTCAACGTCAACATTATCAACTATTTTTTGGAGTTCCTCTTCGCCCCCAACGCTGTTAAGTATCTTTTCAGAGATTTTATCCCCTATCCCTTTAATGTTTTGCAATGTAATTCTTTCTCCACACATTTTTACCAAACCCTTTTTGTATACATAATATATTTTTTAATATATATCCGATTTTGCCGAGAGCATTTGAAAAGTAATATTAATAGTTGGCAATGGTATTTTTAGGACAGTATTTTTCAAGTTCTTTTTTGTCAATATTTCCATTTAAAGCTTGTCTGTAGATGTTAACTATTTTATAGTAATTATCGTCTTTATATCGTCCGTCAATTGAAAAATTAGAATATCCACAATTTTTAAGATGGTTAATTTCTTCCAATAGCGAAAGTTCGCTGCCGTCAAAGATAATCAATTCCTCACCTGAAATGCTTTTGTGGATTGGGTATCTGCTGTTCTTGCCGTCAATCAGATAATTTTCATAATTCCTTTTGTTTTCATTTCCGTATAAAATAGGATATCGTGTCTTCATAAGCTCAACGGAACCCTGAACCAGCATTTCAATTTTGTCAGGATGTTTACTTGAGGTTATGATGTCTTCATAGTCCTGTTTGCGCAGTTCAGGTGAAATTGTCAATATCTTATAGTTTTCAAGACTGTCGGCGCTGCAGCTATTGGCAATGTTCATTGAATAAGGCCCATATTGTGCATTGAAATTGGCGCTCATGATTGGAATGGAGCAGTTCATTTTGTTCAATATTCCTCTCACTTTATTCAATGCCCGGATTAACTTGTCGTGGGTGATGTCGGGCCATTTCCAAATCAGCTCATAATCCTTGCCATATGAAATTTCCATGGCCTCCCTGATGAAGCTGATCATGTAGTTCAGGTTGTAATTTTCATCTTTAATGGTTAAAGAATCGTCATGTGGAGGAATCTCCAAATAAACCCTTTTCACTCCTTCAATATTTTTCAGATGATTCAGATTGTTTGTATAGAATGAAAAATTGACTTCCCCTTTGGAGGTGCTTTTCTTTTTGTCCAATATGATCCTTTTATTTTTGTGCTTGTATGAGTTTACGGTTTCTCTTTCCAGCTTTTCCAACAGATTTCTTCTGAGTTCATTTATCCTGCTTATCGGAATGAACAGCGTTCCGTCATAATTGATGTTGATTTGTGTTATTTCAAATGGATACTTGTCAAGTTTCAGTAGCTGCTTTTTGATGGTA
Organism: Methanobrevibacter sp.; assembly: GCF_045130115.1. GTDB lineage: Archaea > Methanobacteriota > Methanobacteria > Methanobacteriales > Methanobacteriaceae > Methanocatella. The sequence goes on along the minus strand of NZ_JBGUPC010000012.1, from coordinate 61,035 downwards.
TCTGCACTGACGCTTTTCTTAAGGGGCTTTTCGAAAGGAGTGTTTCCAGTCACTTCGGCAGTTATCTCTTTACGGTTGGCAAGTGTCAGTCTCGCTTTTAGAACAGGCAGTTTGTTCTTAATGGAAAATGTCAATATCAGTTTGGATTTGACATAGCTTGAACCCTTGTTTTCGATTTCCTTAACCTTTTTGGCCAGTCTGTTTCTTTTTGTCAGATACGCTTCAGATTCATTAAGGTTAAAGTCAGCATCCCTGTTCTGCCATACCTTTTTGACAACCAAAACCTTATCCTTTCTGGTTAAATCCTTTACCTGCTTATTTTTGCCCTTTTTAAAATGGTTCATGGTTGTTATCATTGGGTCCTGGGATATTTCAAAGCCATAATCATTATCATTTTTTACAATAAGCAGACCGTCGCCCCTTTCGGGAATTGTTGTTATGGAATCGTTTAGCCGTATTGCAAGCTGATTTTTACTGCTTTTGATTACACGGCCAATCTTCAAACCGATATGGCCTGCCCTTATGCTTCTTTTTGAGGCGTTTAGGAATTGCCCTTCGCTGAATCCTCTATTGAACACCAGATTTATTTCTTCGGAGGAGGTTGTTTTCCCGCTTTTCAGTTTGTTCAATGCCTTTCTGTAATTGCTTACAACAATCGCAAGGTATTCCTTGGACCTCATCCTTCCTTCAATCTTAATTGATCTAATGTTCAGCTCTGCAATCTCCCTTAAATGATTATATAATGACAAATCGCTGGGTGATAGATAGCAGTCCTGTCTTTTGATTCCTTGAATACTATATTTTTGACGGCAAGGCTGGGCACATGTTCCCCTGTTTCCGCTTCGTCCACCCTTGAAGCTGCTCATCAGGCATTGTCCGGAATATGAGTAGCATAATGCTCCATGAACAAATATTTCAAGTTCCATATTGGTTTTGAGACTTTCAATTTCCTCTTTTCTCATCTCACGGGGGAGCACAACTCTTTTCACTCCTTTGCCTTCAAGGTAATTTAGCTTTAGCTGATTTTCACAGGTCAGCTGTGTTGAAGCATGGATTTTAAGATTGGGCAAATGTCTGTTGATTAATTCAATTAAACCTAAATCCTGCACTAAAACGGCATCTGCACCCATGGCATATAACTTGGACAGGTAATTCATAACGTTTTCAAGCTCACTTTCCTTGATTATGGTGTTTACGGTGACGTAAACCTTGACATTATGCATATGTGCGGTGTTTATCGCATCTTCAATCTCGTCCAATGTGAAGTTGTCTGCGAACTTTCGGGCGCCATAATTCTTTCCGGAAAGATAGACTGCACTGGCTCCCGCATTGATAGCTACCTTCAAGTGTTCTTTTGATCCGACCGGTGCCAGCAATTCTGGAATTCTCATTTTTTGTCCTCGTGCAATCTTCCCTCAATATAATTTCCCTTGTTGATGTAGGATTGTGAGAAATCCATAATCTGGTATTTATATTGGGTTAACTCTTCCTGTGTCTTGTTTTTAAGGCTTTCATCATAAATTGATAGAATTTGCGAAGTATATTTCTCATTTGAATATCTGCAATCCAGAATCAGGGAATCAAGGCCTAATTCCTTGATTTCATTCATTTCCTCAATCAGGCATAGGCAGTCCTTGTTGATGATGTGGCTTTGCCTGTTGTAGTCGAAAAATATCTTGTATTTGAATTTTTTTCTCTTTTTGTCCTCAAGTGTTGCATAATCAGCATCGTTTGATATTATGAAGTCTTTACCGTCATTCAGATTGGTGAAGTCGTCCTTGCTCACAATGACTTCAAGGTTTCCGTTGACTATCATCTCCAGGTCAATGTTTCTGTCATGGTTTCTCAGTACCAGCTCTCTGATTTCGTCACCTGAAAGTTCTGATGACAGAATCAGGGATTTGAATCCTGAAGCGTTCAGATTATGCACGCAAAAGCTGTTCCAAACATTCAGGTTATGATTTCCATGAATTGAGCAGTCAAATATCTCGGCCATTGCCGGAAAGTCTCCCATCACAGAAATAATTATTCCTTCATCCTGAAGTTCCTTGACTATCTTTTGGCATCTGCGAGCATCCTCTTCGGAAATGAAGGATGACAGGACCCAAACGAACTCAGTCGGTGCGGCCATTAGGCTGCCCTGCTTTAAGGTTTCCTTTATGTTTTCAAAGTAGTCGTCAGGGTTGTTGTAGTGGCAGTTTCCATCAAAGTAAATTCTTTTCAGGTCAAATCCGGAAGCTGCCTTGATTTGGGCAATGTCATCAATGAATACTGACAGCTTGGGTGTTTTCTTTTTGGTTTTGCCGGGATAGCTTTCATACTCCTCAATGAATTTGGCAAGGTCCTTTCGAACCGCTTTCACTGATTTCTTGGTTGGGGTGTAATGGTTCATTAGAAATTCGGTTGCGGTGTCCAGGATTTCCCGTCTGATCTGATTGATTTCACGGATAGGTATGAAAATATCTTTAGGCATGTTGTTGAATCGGATTTCATCAATGTAAAACGGTGTGCCTCCGGTTTTCCTGAGCTGCTTTTCAATGATTTCCTCAGTAACTGGCTTGTTTTTAGCCTTTTCAAATTTGTCCAGTGTCTTATGCCTGAAATTGATGAGTTCGCCGTCAACGTAATATTCGACTTTGGTAAACAGGTTCAGGTTCTCATCCCAGGTTAATGATAAGTTAATCGGCACATTGTTTTTGATTGTTTCCTTTTCGAACTGTTTGAGATAGTCGTGAGTGGATTTGGAATAGCTGATGAACACTTCGGTTCCGACCTTGACAAGGCGTGTGGTGTCAATGACGATTTCATTTTCGTCCTGCTTGATGATGTTTTCAAGATATATTCCCTTGATTTTGCCGTTGTATTTGAAGGCGATTCCGTCTCCAGGCTCCAAAATGACGGGTATCTCCTTGTTTTTAATCTCGATTGTAACCTTGGTGCCCTCTATGTTTGTGATGTCTCCGATATATAACCCTTCATGCCCTGAATGGCCTCTGCCCATAACGTCTCCAGGCTTGTCTCCCATCATGTATCCGTTTGTGAATTGCCTGTTGAAAACAAGGTGCAGGTCTTTTTTATAATCCCCAGGATTTCCATCAATGAGATTTCTGTAGCTGTTTACAATGGTTCCTATATAGTCCCCGGATTTCATTCTGCCCTCAAGCTTAAGGGATTTGACTCCTGCATCCTCAATGGCTTTCAGATTATTGTATGTTGCAAGGTCGTGTGTTGAGAGGAGATATCCGTTTCCGATGTTGTATCCCCTATATTTCAGGCGGTATTCCCGTCTGCATGGCTGGGCACATGCTCCACGGTTTCCACTTCTGCCACTGTTGTATGAGGACATGTAGCATTTTCCGCTGACACAATAGCACAGCGCTCCATGGCCGAACACTTCAATGTCCATGTCTATGTTGTCCTTTTTAAGCTGTTCTGTTGTTTGCCTGATTTCATCGATTGTGACTTCCCTTGGAAGCACCACCCTTTTTATGTTGTTTTTGGCAGCCCATTTGATTGATGAGTAATTGTTCAGTCCCATTTGTGTTGATGCATGTACTTCCAAATCAGGAATGAATGTCTTCAAAAGCCAGATCAATCCGAAATCCTGCACGATGACTGCATCCACTCCAATCTGATATAATTTGAACAGGTATTTCAAAACGTCAACTATTTCAAAGTTATTGACCAATGTGTTGACGGTCACATGGATTTTGCTGCCATTCATATGGGCATAATTCACTGCCTTTTCAATTTCTTCGAAGCTAAAGTTTTTAGCATATGCCCTGGCACCATATTTTTGGCCTGCAATATAAACTGCATCGGCTCCTGCATTGACTGCAATTGTCAACACTTCAGGAGAGCCTGCGGGAGCTAATAATTCTTCTAAAACCATTTTATAATTACACCTTGATTGATTATTCATTTATATATTTGTAATTAATTATATATTAAATTAAAACATATTCTATCATATGTATATCGTTTTTGAAGGAATTGATGGTGCAGGTAAATCAACCCAAATCCAAATGCTGAAAGACTGGCTTGAAGCCAATGGGTTCAGGGTTGAAACGGTAGTGGAACCGACAGAGTCTGAAATTGGGGATTTGATTCACAAGATTCTGCAGCGTCCCGATGCACAAACAGATAAGGTTCAGAATCTTCTGGCGCTACTGTTTGCGGCTGACAGGATGATGATAATGGACAAGCTTGAGGATAAATCCAAGATTATCATTTCCGACAGGTCATTCATCTCATCTCTTGCATATCAGGACAATGCCGAATGGGTGGGGGTTCTAAATAAATATGCCAAAAGACCTGACCTGCTAATCTTGCTTGATTTGGATGTCAAGACATCAGTTGCAAGGACTTCCGGTGAGGATACCTTTGAAAACGAGGCATTTTTAACCAGGGTCAGGGAAAACTATCTTAACTTTTCCAAGGATTACACCTGCGAGATAATTGATGCAACCCGAGGTGTGAATAAGGTCTCCTCAGATATTAAAAAGGCTGTTGCGCCGTATCTTGGAATTTGTCCGGACTGCGTTCTGTAGCTGCGGACAATCCTTAATATAGTTTTAAAAAAAATAAGGTTGGGAAATTATTTTTTCCCTTCTAATTCTTCTAGTCTTTCGCGAATTGCGTTTTCCAGAAACTCTCTTACTTTTACAAGCTCATCATATTCGCCGATTAATTTAGGACCGAATTCGGTTTGTTCCAGTTTAATGTCGAATTTTTCAAAAGCATGTGCAAGCATCTGTTCACCAACACCGTTTGGCAAACCCATTTCGAACTCTTCTTTTTCTTCTACCATTAGTTTTCCTCCATAAATTCTCTAACAGGAGCAAAGAACTCAATTAAGAAGTCTTTAATTCCATTTTTCAAATCCATCGGATGCAAGTTACCTTCACTGAAGTCTTTAATCAACTCATCATGGGTAAGTTCAATGTCTCCTCCGAATTTTTCAGGTCTTTTGATAAGTAAAGTATCTTGATTTGGGAAAACGAATGTTTCTGCAATCTCAATCATAGGATTTCCCTCAACTTCTCCCTGAGGACAGAAACTTTTCTTGATTTTTTTGGTGATCACTTCAACGGAATCGTCCACTGCAATGTAGTTTCCTTTACTTGAAGACATCTTTGCGTCACCGTCAAGACCATGCAATAAAGGTGTGTGAATACATACGGGAACGTTTTCACCGATTTTTTCCAGGTTTTCACGTGCCAGCATCTGGATTTTCCTCTGTTCCATTCCTCCAAGGGCGATATCGACTTCCAGTGCAGCCATGTCAACAGTCTGCATAATAGGATAGATTACACTTGCCACCTTAGGGTTATCGTCTGCACGGCTTACCTGATCCATACTTCTTCTGGCCCTTTTTAAGGTGGTCATGGTGGCCAATTGATAAACTTTATCGGTGTAGGATGGCTCTAACTGAAAAGAGGACCCTAAAACGAATTCGGTGGTTTCATCAAGCCCTAATGCCTGGAAACATTTTTTGTTGTATTCCGCAGTTTCGGCGATTTCTTCAATTGTTCCTTTTCCATTAAGGAATGCATGATAATCCGCTAACAGGATTTTGATTTTGAAACCTAACTTCTGGAGCTGTTTTAATTTCTGCACGGTTACGGCATGGCCTAAATGGATTTTACCTGAAGGTTCATAACCGGTATAAGCTATAGGCTGTTCTTTTTCAAGCACTTCTTTCAATTCTTCAGTGTCTATAACTTCCAAAGTTCCTTCTTCAATCAATTGAATCTTTTCTTCAATATTCATTTTATCACTTAATTCAATAAATAAACGTTATTGTCAATTCTAATAAGTTTCACTTCTTGGCCAACATTCAATTCATCATATTCCTCTTTCATGTTCAGGTCCAATGCAGAATAGTCGACTGGATCGAGAATTTGTATGAATTGAGGGGATTTTGAAATGACTGTTGCAGTTTCGATATCGTCTGATTTTTTAACGAGATTTATGTTTTCCATATTTTTCATTGGGATGTTATGCTTTTTGTTTGTTGAAATGTCGACTCCAACAACGCTGCTTTTGCTGATGCTGTGCACTTGTAGGATCTTATCCTCAAAGCCAATAAAATCATCAATTTCAAATTCAGGGATTCTGACAGAAATCCAAACTCTGTAAAGCCCTTTTCCGGTGGATTTGTCTTCACTGATGAGCCTTGGAGATTCCTTCACGATTCCTCCAAATTCTTCTGTAAGCGCTTCGGCAACCTTGTGGCCTGATTTGAAAGATCCGATATAGTAATCATAGCCTTCCTTTAGCTTTGCAATCTGAGGGCAATATGCTAATTTGTCGCTTTTGGATTGTTTTATCAATGTACGTTCTACAATTTCATCGGCTTTGGCATATTCTTCATCTTTTATTTCCCTTGAATCTGCTCTAAATTGAACAACGGTTTCATAATATCCGGACTGCATTTTGCTGCAACTCGGACAAACTGTCTTGAGGATTTTAACTTCACACTCGTGGGTTTCTTCTATTTGTTTGCCATGAACTTCACCGACAACTTCGACATAACAGTAAGCTATTGTTCCCTTGATTTGGTCTATCTCAAGGTTGATGATTTCATTTTCAACTTCATCGGCGATTTTGATGTTTCTCTCGAGTGCGCGGTAGATAATTTCTTCTTCAGGAATGAATTCATCACTCCACTTGCCTTCTTCAAGTTTGCTGTTACAGTGGCTGCATATTTGAACTTCAATGCGCCTTTCCAGTTCGATCATCTGGAATTCTTTCAAAAAACAGTCTATGCAGATGTCTCCAACCATTTCTTTATCTGTACTTCCACACTCTGGACAAAACATAATATCTCTAAAAATAAGTAAAAAAGTAGAATTATAATGATTTTAAAGGTGCTGTTGCACCGCATGCAGCACATTTAAGTAAGAATATTCTACCTTCTCTGATAATTCTTGTATCTGGCCTGTTGCATTCGTGGCAAATTACATATTTGTCTACATAATCTTCAATTCTTTCATTAATTAAGTAGTGGGTAAATTTACCTTGTAGGATTGCTCTTTGACCTTCAATATTTCCTGCAGTACCTAATTCTCTCATTAAGAATTTTAATAAATGTTGAGGGTCTCTGTTCAAACCTTCTGCAACATCTTTAAAGTTTTTAATGAATGTTCTATTACCTTGGATATCTGAATAAGCTTTAGGAATTTTGAATCTTTTGTGTTCAAATACTTCAGGAGGTAATTGGTCTATTGCTCTTTCTAATAAATCTTCATATTTGTCCATAATTATCGCTCCTTATAAAATTAGTATAAGTATAATATATTAAGTTTTGTTTTAATGTTATATTAATGTATTGTTAATATGGGGATTTTGCAAAAATTTTCATAAAAAAAATAAAAAAATGGATTATTCAGGCTATACCCGCCTAAAGTATCCTGTGCTTGGTTCGTAGATGACTCCTTTTTGAACAAGGTTTCTTACAATTTGCTCGGTTTTATCTTCGCTGACTCCATATTTTTCACTCATGTTGGATATTAAAACATTTAATGGAGCATCTCCGGCAAATTCTTCTTCAAGGAGTTTGATTTCTTCAGTTACTCTTTGTATTTTGTCCCTGTCTGATTTCGGTGTTCCTCCACTAAGGACTTCGGCATCGATTTCACCGGTTTCAGGATCTACACCAACATCTTTTAGACAGTATAACGTTAATTTCACAGCTTTGTCAGCATCCTCTTTTTCAACTTTGTCCTTGAGTTTGATTTTGGCGCTTGCTTCCGCCAAACGAATGAGTGCTTCGAGCTGCCTTGCAGTGATCGGAACTGCGCCCTGCTCTTCAGGGTTGCTGTTCCTTGTGCTTACATAAAATTCTTTCAGAATTTCAACAGCTTCATCGGTCAGTTGAGGATTGACATTTTTACGGGCGTATGCAATGTACTTTCTAAGTAATTCAGGTTCAATTTCATAATTAACGGTATTTTCTTTATGTATTTTTAAGATGTGTTCCGCTAACTTTGAATCCCCCTCTTTACTTGGCTTGTCTTCAATTACAAAGATTAAATCGAAACGGGAAATGATTGGTGCAGGAAGGTCAATTTGCTCTGCAAGCACTTTGTACCTGTCGAATCTTCCAAATTTAGGGTTTGCCGCTGCAAGAACGGAACATCTTGAATTTAATGTTGCCATGATTCCTGCCTTTGCAATACTTACGGTCTGTTGTTCCAATGCTTCGTGAAGCGCTGAACGGTCTTCTGACCTCATCTTGTCCAGTTCGTCAACACATACGTTACCTTGGTCCCCGAGCACCAATGCACCGGCTTCAAGAGACCATCCTCCGAGTTCGTCCCTTACTGCTGCTGCGGTTAATCCGGCACCACTTGTACCCTTACCACTTGTATAGATACTTCTTGGGGCGAGTCTTGAGACGTATTTTAATATCTGGGATTTACCGATACCAGGGTCCCCAACAATCAGAATGTGGATGTCTCCCCTTAGTTTGGTTTCATCCTCGAGCTGTTTGGCAGCTCCTCCGAATAGTTGGAGAGCAATTGCTTCCTTAACTTCTCTGTATCCTCTGATTGATGGAGCTGTGGATTGGATAATCTTATCGTAAATGTGAGGATCCTGTGACAGTTCAATGATTTTTTCCTCATCTTCTTCGGAAAGATGCAATTCTTCGAATTCCTGCTCCAGCGGTTCTATGTGGTTTACGTAAATGTAGTTTTTGAATTTGCCGCTTCTTTCCTCTCTGAAGGTTTTTAATGTTCCGGTAATTCTCACTTTATCTCCAGGATTTAAATCGTCAACCAAATCGTCTTCCAAAATCATCAGCATTTGTTTAGGCTCGGTTCCTCCGGACAGATTCTCCAAAGGCTCTTGCATCCTTGCGGTCTGGGTATCGATGTATTTGGATTCCTCCTGGAGCAATCTGAATGACCGTCCTCCACATTCACTGCATAATGACGGTTCTATAATGTGATTTCCGGATGTTTGTTCGACCTCGTGCAATCTCATGCATCCTCTACATTCAAAAACACCAGTCTCAATACGAGGCCTTATTTCATCAGTTTTTCTCACAATTCCGTCAGCGGCGACAAATGTTCCAATATATTTGCTTAGAAGGTCCTTTAGCGCCACAATATTGCTCAGATTTTCAAAACGAATATTGATGTCTGCATCCTTAACTAACGGGTCAATATTTTTTATTGCGATTTGTGCCGCCTGAATAACCTCTTCAGGCTTTTCAATTAGCAAATCCGCCAATTCCGGATCAAACATCTCTAATGATTGATAATTTACAGTCAGAGACCTTTCATCAGGATATTTTTCAAGTATCTTAAATACATCATCCTTATATGATGTTGCAAAAAATTCTTCAAATTTTGCAGTTGATGTTTGTGTTTTGGTAGTAGAGTTCATTGTCATAATATTATTTTTTTATAGTTAAAAAACATTGCCTTAGAGCATTTGAAAAGTAACATTAATATACTAAAATTAATATATCATTAACTAATAGATTATTTTTTGAGGTTAATATGAGAAAATCTAGATTGAGCTTATTCAAATCCACTTCAATGATGATTTCTGTTGTTGGAATCATTATGATAATTTCAACAATCATTGTTGTTGCATATGTAGGTTACAGTGTTGTTTCAAATGGAATTACAAATGAGATATCCTCTGGAACACAATATGATGAACTTGCAGAGTTAAGATCTTCATATAATAATCTGTCTGTCAAGTTTGATAGTATAAAAGCAACTTATTATGCAGGCGGTCCTGATGATGTCAAGGTGTATAATGATGCTAAAATAGAGTTGTCACGGGCAGATTCGGCTATTCAGAATGTTCAAAGTGCTTTAGATGCAGGTAAACCATCTAACGAAGTGGACAGTAGGATTGAATTTGCTAAAGAAAAACTCAAAACAGCTAATCAGGCCTACAACGAACTTTAATTTATTTTCTTTTTCTCTTTTTTTTATTAGGCGTGTATTCGAGGCCGACGACATACATTTCAGAACTCTTTTTACGTGATGATGCTGGTTTGGTAGTTCTGACATGTCTGAATTTGCTTTTAAGAGAATCCAACATCTCCTTATATTCAGGACCCTGAAATACCTTCATTACAAGGTTTCCCTTTGGCTCCAGGATATTCTCAGCTATTCCAATAACAGCATAGGTCAGGTCAATGGATCTGAGCTGGTCGATGTTTTTGATTCCGCAAAGTGAAGGTGACGCATCGGACATTACGACTTTAGCTTTTCCTCCGATGATTTCCATTATTTTTTGCTGAACTTCTGGAGTCGTAAAATCTCCCCTGATTCCATAATAGTTCTCCTCTTGGAACTTTTTGAACCTGTTCAAATCGACTCCAACAACGATTCCGTCTTCACCTACCTTTTCCAGTGCGACCTGGGACCACCCTCCTGGTGCGGCGCCAAGGTCCACTACGGTATTTCCCTGTTTGATGAGTTTATACTTTTTATCAAGCTGTTTGAGTTTATATGATGCTCTTGAACGGTAATCCTCTTTTTTAGCTTTTTTATAATAGGGGTCATTATGTTTTTCCATTTGCCATTTGCTTCCCATTTCAATCCCTCTTGTATTGGTCAAAATCAAGTGCGCTGCATACTGGAGAGCCAATCTTAACGATTTCCACATCAACTGCCCTGTTATCAATTTCAAGCAGCATCACTGTTCTGTCAGCAAGTCTTGGGACAATCGGACTTCCCGGATTTAAAAGCAGAATCCCTTCCTTCTGCTCTATTTTAGGCTGATGTGAATGTCCTGAAACAAGGATGTCCACATTCAATTCCTTGGCCAGATACAATAGCTGGTCGCTGTCTGCTCGTGGATACACTTCTCCATGTATGATTCCGATTTTCAGGCCTTCGACTTCAACAATCTTTGCCTTTGGCAGGTCGATTCCATTGGCCCTGTCCATATTTCCCTGAACCGCCATGACCGGAGCAATCTGTTCCAGTTCATCCAAAACTTTCGGGGAAGTCAAATCTCCAGCATGTAAAATCAATTCAACATCGCTGAATGCATCAATAACATTTTGAGGCAATATTCTTGCTCTGTCAGGTATGTGGGTGTCTGATATTAAACCAATTAACATTTTTTTCATTCCTTAATTATTCATATAATGTTCTGTTAATTATTCCTATTAAAATTAATTAAAAAAACTTTATTAATTGTTAAAAATATATATTTAAATATCATTCTTTTAGGAGAAGATAAAATGGGAGAAGTTAAAAAGGAAGATATTTTAGATATTTTGGCTGGTTATGACAAAAGTGAAATCACAATAGCTACTCTCGGAAGTCACACTTCTTTACATATTTTGCAAGGTGCAAAAGAAGAAGGATTTAGAACCGCTATCGTTTGTGAAAAAGGAAGAGAAGTTCCATATCAAAGATTTGGCGTTGCAGATGAATACATCATTGTTGATGAATTCAAGGACATAGTCAATGAAGATGTTCAACAAAAACTCAGAGATATGAACGCAATCGTTGTTCCTCACGGATCTTTTGTTGCATATGCCGGACTTGATAATGTAGAAGATAAATTTAATGTCCCAATGTTTGGAAACAGGGATGTGCTCAGATGGGAAGCTGAAAGAGACAAAGAAAGAGCATTGCTTGTCGAAGGTGGTGTGAGAATACCATTCAAATATAATGACCCTTCAGAAATCGACCGTCCTGTAATGGTTAAGTTCCCTGGTGCAAGAGGTGGAAGAGGTTACTTTGTAGCATCATCTACCGAAGAATTCGATGCAAAAATTGAAGCCATGAAGGCTCGTGGATGGTTAGAGGACAGTGATGTGGAAGCTGCTCACATTGAAGAGTATGTTTCCGGATGTAATTATTGTATTCACTATTTCTACTCAGCACTCGATGATACGGTTGAGTTAATGGGTATGGATACAAGATATGAATCAAGTATTGATGGTTTTGTCAGGATGCCTGCAAAAGACCAATTGGACATTGATTTAAGTCCATCTTATGTTGTAACCGGTAACCACCCTGCCGTTATTCGTGAATCCTTACTTCCACAAGTGTTCGATATTGCTGATAAATTAACCGAAAGTGCTAAAAAATTAGTTGCTCCTGGATTAAACGGACCATTCTGTATGCAAACATTAGTAAATGATAATCTGGAAGTAATCTGTTTTGAAATCAGTGCAAGAACCGACGGTGGAACAAACACATTCATGGATGGTTCTCCTTACTCATACCTGACTTATGGTAAACCAATGAGTATGGGAAGAAGAATTGCTCTTGAAATCAAAAACGGTATAGAAAGAGATGAATTAGAAAAAATAATAACATAGAGTTATTATTTTTTATTTTTCTTTTTATTTTTATTTTTACCAATTTTCTGTCTTTTTTCCTGTTCTTTTAATGCTTTTTCACGACTTCTTTTTGTCCATGCGCCAACGAAACCGACGAATGCACCAATAATGAATATCATTGCCGCTAAAGCGATCATTCCATTTTGAGTTAAGAAAAATCCATCGAATTGGCCCATGTATCCCTGGAATGTCAGTACAATGATAGGTGTTGATGCAATCGCACCGCTCAATGTTCCCTCTTGCCAGCTGTTCTGGCCATATCCCGCATATAAAAGTCCGATTGATGCAAATGGATAAAGCCAATCATTAATCTGCCATCCGAATAATATGAATGCGCCAGCTATTGCCGCTCCAAACACCAAAGCCTTAAAATTAAAATTTGTAAACTTGTTCATTTCATATCTCCAAAACTATTCATCTTTAGGAGCTAGTGCTCCTCCAATTGCTCCGGTAATTCCCATTACAATTGCATAATAAATTAAACTTTCAATAACAGTAATCAGGCTTGTAATTCCGGAAATGGTAAATCCAGTCAATCCTCCAAATGGACCTGCAAAACTTCCTCCAAATGTTGCAACCAAAACAAATAATATTGCAGAGATGATTGTACCTAATGCTCCTGCAAGTGCGGCATTCCAAAGGCCGCCTAATGCTCCGGAATGAGCAAGATATCCTGTAATGAATCCTATAATCAATAATCCTACAAATTCATAGGGTGCAAAAAATAATTTTACAAAAATTGTTAGTATAAATCCAATAAGAACTGCACTTGTTTTTGCCATAGTATCACTGTTTAATATAATTATCTAATCTCATTGTTATAAGTTTTTATATTTTGCACGGGGAATGTCAACGAAAATGTCGGTATTTTCCAATAATTTCTTAAACATTTTTCACAGTCTACAAAAGCTTGAAATTAATTTAAATGGATATAATATCCATCAATAAATAAATAATGAATTAAATATTCTTTTTTGACTGTTGAAGGGATTTACTGATTTTTTGGATTGGTATGTAATTTGAATGGTATTGAAACTATTGATGTTTAAAACAGGGGGTCGTGTAAACAAAATCAATGTATGGATTATATTACGGTATTATATATTCTTAAGTACAATAGTTATATATCCGGTTAATTTGATATTTCAAGGGATGAAAAATAATGTTAAAATACAAGCGATTTTTAGTTTCAATGTTTGTCCTGGTGATGCTCACTATAGGTTTTGCTTCTGCTTCAGAAGCTTCTGACTTATATGATGCCTCCGATAACAATTTGGACAGTTCATTAGAGGTGGAAAGTAGTGATGATTTGTCTGCTTCAGATGATGGGGCAAGTTTCACACAGGCGAGTGATGATGTGGAATTAACCGCCACAGTCAAGCCGTCAGGCAACACATTCGCTGATATCCAAACTGCAGTAGACAAAGCAAATGGAAACGATGTGATAGAACTTGATGGCACATACACAAGTTCAGGCAAGACAATTGCTGTTAAAAAGTCATTGACCTTCAACGGTGTCAACGGCGCTACACTTGATGCCAAAAAGCTTTCAGGAATCTTTCACATTACCAAGAAGGTCACAGTAAACTTTAACAACATAACATTCATAAATGCAAAAGATGGTGCAATATTCGCCGATTCGGATGGATATGTTGAAAAGGTTCTAGTCAAAGTGAATATCGATGGATGTAGTTTCAAAGACAATTACAAGGACTGGAATGGGGCTGCCATTGAGGCATTCACTTTTGGATTGTGCAAGATTACAAACTCCAACTTCACAAACAACTATGTTGCAGAACCTGGAAAAAATGTAAAAGGACCCGATTCTTATGGAGGAGCGATTTGTGCATATAATCTTGAGATTGTAAACTGCAGTTTCATCAATAACCATGCTCAAAGGTATGCAGGAGCAATAAAGGTTGAAGGAAGTGCAAATATTACAGATTGCTTCTTTAAGGGAAATTACGCTAACGCCGGTGGGGCGATTTATGGAAATAGGCTCAACATGGTAAACACAATTTTCGAGTCCAATTACCTCAAAAGCTTTTCAGGACTGTCTGAGTATTGTGGAGGCGCAGTATCTGCAGGTGCCGTCAATGCAATAGGATGTACATTCAGGAGCAACTCAGCAGGATACAACGGAGGTAAAGGTGGAGCAATTTATGCAAATGATGTTGATGTCACAAATTGTTCATTCGACAAAAACACAGCAAACTTTGCGGGAGCGATATTCGCCGACAATGCAATAGGTGAAGACGACTATGAGCCGGGATTGCTCAGGATAACCCAATGCAATTTCACTTCCAACGGTGAAGCGGCAGTCAAATCCCCAAAAATTACACTCGACAATTCAAAAACATTCAAAAACAAGGCACTTGACAATAATATGAATGCAATCACTCTTCTCAAGGCGACTTCAAAAAAGCTGGTTACAACATACTACTCAGGAAAGACCTTACAAATCAAGGTCGTCACACTATCAGGTAAGCCTGCTGTAAGGATTCTGCTTCTTGCCGTTGCAAAATCATCCAAGAAAACATATTCCCTCCCAATTACTACCAACTCCAAAGGGATAGCAACAATAAAGGCATCCAAATTGAATGCCGGCACATACAAGATAACAGTTTATGAGGCATTTTGCATTCCGGGAGAGGATCCTGGTGATGAAAGATACGTCAAGGTTCCGGGAGTCCTCACAACAACAACTCTCAAGGTCAAAAAGACAAAAGCCATTGTGAAGGCCCCTAAGGTCAAGTTCAAATACAAAAAATCCAAATATTTCAAGGTTGCCCTCAAACATAAAAGCACTAAAAAGCCAATGAGCGGTATCAAACTTAAATTGAAGATATACACCGGCAAGAAATACAAGAAATACACGGTCAAAACCAATAAAAAGGGTGTGGCCAAGTTCAACACTAAAAAACTCAGCTATGGTAAACATAATGTAAAGGTAATGTCTGGCAATAAAAATGTTATTCTTTCCAAGAAAAGTGTAATAAGAATCAGATGATTCCCTTTACCTTCTTTTTTTATTTATAATTCTTTTAATTTATCTTTGATTTGCTCCAGTATTGCCTGATGCATTCTTTTTGTAAATTCTCCACGGTCATTCTGATTCAATACATCAAGGTATCCCTGTGAAACCAGATTGAATGCAAATGGGCTTGGAATTACTGTATTGATTGTCTTTATTTCCATCTCTCCTGAATCAATCATGTTTATAACTTTCAGTGCATTTTTAATGTCCATGTAGTCTTCCATGGCCTCTCTTCTGGCTTCCTTTAATATTGAAAAATTGTCATCCATGTCCTGCACATACTTAAGCAGTATTTTTCCGCGCACCTGCTGGCGGCCGACTGACTTTGATTCTCCTTTATATCTTCTCAATGTCATCAATGACCTTCCGGCACAATGTCTGAATCGTGAAGCCAATGTTTCGGTCTTATTGAGGGAGTTTGTCAAAATCTGTTCAAAGTTTTCGGGGTTCAGTTCCCTGAATGATTCCAAACCTCCTATTGTACCGTCTGAACTTAGATAAAATCCGTTGTCCGATATGGATATGGTGACATTTGTGTTGTATCGTTGGGCAACCACGTAGGCCACTGCACGTGAAAGCGCGTCATTGACCTTGCGGCCGAAGAGGGAATGGAATATCACGAATTTTCTTCCTCCAAAACCTTTATAGTATTCTATGAGAAGGCAGCGGTTTGAAGGAATTTTGGCATACTTGTACTGCTCAACGAAGTATTCATAGATTGAATTGGCTGCAAAGTCATCAACATAGAGGTAATCATAGATGAATTTCATTATTTCCTCTTTACTTCGCCTGTACTCGAATCTGGCTTCCATGAAAGATCTGAATTTCTGTATGTCCATTGCAAGGTCAAAGGATAATGGAAGCTGCTGTGAAAACCATGAAGGGATAGTTGGTGGTCCGCTTGCGGGGGTCACGTTGATTGTCATTCCCTTGCCGTAGTTGAATCTGTATGTTCGCCCTCCCAGTACGAAGGTGTCGCCCTTTTTCAGCCTTTCCATAAATGACTCTTCGATCTTTCCGACGGTTTCGCCGTCGCATTTGACAAGCACTCCTGATGAATCAGGTATTGTTCCGATGTTTGTTGAATAAAGCATTCTTGCCAGTTTTCCACGCTTTCCGAAGGTATTTTCATTATAGTCAATCCAGATTTTGGCATATACATACCTTTCTTCAAGCTCTTCGTATTCTCCTCCGAGATAGCTTAAAACATCTTCGTAATCGTCTCTTGTAAGGTCCTTATAGCAGTAGCTCTTTCGTATCACATCATATGCATAGTTGATGTCCCATGGATTTTCAATACTCATTCCGTAGATGTGCTGTGCAAGGACGTCCAGACAATTTGTCGGTATTGTTATCTTGTCGATTTTTCCTTCCTTGGCATTTTTAAGCAGAACTGAGCATTCCACCAAATCATCACGGTCGGTCACTATGATTCTTCCCTTGGATTTTTCATGCAACCTGTGTCCGCTTCTTCCTATTCTCTGCAATGCTCTTGCAACTGATTTCGGAGAGTTGATTAAAACAACCAGGTCAATGTATCCTATATCTATTCCCAGTTCCAGGGATGTTGATGAGACGACTGCCTTGAGCTTTCCTTCCTTCAGCTTGTTTTCGGTTTTCAGGCGAACTTCCTTTGAAAGCGATGAGTGGTGGGCCATTATGTTTTCGTTATTGTAATGCATCGGATACATTTTCTTCAGGTTGTAGACAAATCTTTCAGTTCCGCTTCTTGTATTCGTAAATATCAGTGTTGTCTTGTTTTCCTGTATCAAATCATCAAGCAAGTCATACATTCCCAAACGCGTATCCTCTTCATCTGCAAGCACGATGTCGCTTACCGGACACATGACCTCCATGTCCAGTTCCTTTAGGTAGTTCACATTGACTATCTTGCAGTTCCTTTCGGCACCATATTCATAGCCAACCAGAAAGCGGGCAACTTCTTCAAGTGGACTGACTGTTGCTGAAAGCCCTATTCTTGTATATTGTCCGATTAGATGCTGCAGCCTTTCCAGGGACAGGCTTAAATGAACTCCCCTTTTGTTTTCGGCCAGCGAATGTATCTCATCAATGATTACATATTTCACATGGCTCAGCTTTTCCCTGAACTTCGGAGCCACCAATAGGATTGACAAGGTTTCAGGGGTTGTTATTAGAATGTGTGGCGGCTTTTTAAGCATCTTCTGCCTTTGGTATTGTGTGGTGTCACCGGTTCTGACGGCCTTTCTGATTCCCAAGCTTTTGCCAGCTATCTTTTCCACTCCGTCAAGGGGTTCATCCAGGTTCTTTTCAATGTCATTGTCAAGGGCCTTTAGGGGTGAGATGTAGATGCAGTAGACCTTGTCTTCCAGCTTGTCCTTTTCGGCCAGTGCGGTCAGTTCGCTGATGACTGATAGGAATGCGGTCAGTGTTTTACCGGAACCTGTCGGTGATGAGATGAGGATATTGTTTCCCTTGTGGATGTCAATGATTGATTTTTTCTGAGCGGGGGTGAAATCTTCAAATTGGGAGTCGAACCATTTCCTGACCCATGGATGGAGTGTCTTGAAAATTTCCTTTTTGGAATAGCTTTTTTTCTGCTCTTCAATCATTTTGTCTCATCTCTTGAATAATATTTTTGTGCTTGACATAACTGTTTGATTTATGTGAATATATTTTTGTTATACATTTTGTAAATATTTTTGTACAGTCAAAAAAACATAACATGTGTTTATTAACCAGTTTATTCATTAATTTTATCATTTGTTTAAATTTGTTTATTTGTTCAATTTGATTTATTGAATATTACTCAACAATTCAAATAAAAATAGTTAAATAGTTTATTTTTTAAATATTTATACATAGTCTTAGGACTAAGGTGATTAAAAATGAAAAACTATTTCGATATTAAAGACAAAGTTGCAGTCATTACTGGAGCTTCATCAGGTCTTGGTTGGCAAATTGCTCAAGCATACGCAAGCCAAGGTGCAAAATTAGCATTATTCGCTAGAAGAGAAGAAAGATTATTAGAGAACGTTGCTGAAATCGAAAAAGAATTCGGAACCGAAGTAATGTATGCTGTATGTGACGTAGGTGATTACGACAGTATCACCGCAGCTGTTGCAAAAGTCATGGATGCTTACGGAAGAATCGACATCTTAGTTAACGCAGCAGGTATGGGTAACAACAAAATGGTTACTGACCAATCCAACGAAGAATGGGAAAGACACATTCACATCGACTTAAGCGGTGTCTACTACATGTGTAAAGCTGTTGGAGAAATCATGATTGAACAAGAATATGGTAAAATCATCAACATCGGTTCAATCCACTCAAGAGTTATCTTCCCTGGTGGAGGTATTAGTGCATACTCCTCCGCTAAAGGTGGAGTAATGAACTTAACCAAAAACTTAGCTGTAGAATGGGCTAAATACAACATTACCGTAAACGCTATTGGTCCTGCAGTATTCGAAACCGAATTGACTGTAGACTCCATTGAATTACCTGGATTCATGGACCTTATTGCAGCATATTGTCCAGCAGGCCGTTTAGGTAAACCTGGTGAATTAGACGGTATTGCAATTTACTTAGCATCTGACGCATCCAGTTTCTGTACAGGTCAATTGATCTGTATCGACGGTGGTTGGACAGCTATTTAGATAAGAGATTTTTTCTCTTATTTTTTTCTATTTTTTTTTAAAAACATTTTTTTCTTAAAGATTATATATTTCTAAAATCTAATTATAACTATGTCAAATTTAAGTTTTGAAGAAGCAATTAACAATTTATCCGACGAAGATGTTAAGGTCAGAAAAGAAGCTATCGAATCATTGGTCGGAGTCACTGATGAAGAAGCTATTGAACCCTTAATCAAAGCTACTACTGATGATAATGCGCAAGTAAGATTCAAAGCGGCTGAAATTTTAGGCAGCATGGGTGATGTGGCTGTCGATAAATTAATTGAAGAATTTACAAATGCCGAAGGTAAAGACAAACGTTTTTTAGCATTTGCACTTAAAGAAACTGAAGATAAAAAAGTCATTCCTTATTTTGTTGAGGCAACTTCCGATGAGGATTTCGGAGTTAGAAAGGTTGCAGTTCGTGCCTTAGGTGAGCTTCAGGCTGAAGATGAACTTGATTCAATTGCAAAATGTTTGGAGGATGAAGATTGGGGAGTCAGGCTTGCTGCCATTCAGGCATTGGGTGACCTTGCAAGTGATGAATCAATTAAATTGATTAAAGATGCAAGAAAGGCTGAAGAAGATAAGGACTTCAAAAAGTCATGCAATAAGGCCATTAAGAAAGCTCAAAAAAGGCAAAAGGCAAAAGCATCTGGTGAAGCGGTTGTAAAAGTAATTCCTATGAGCACAATTAAGGAAATGGAAAAAACCAATCCTCAAAAGGCTATCAAGGAATATGAACGTTACGTCGAAGCAAAACAGGCTAAGGATGCGCCATATAAAAGATTATGTATTTTATACAGAAAAGCTGATGACTATGACAACGAAGTCAGGGTCATAGAAACAGCAATTGAAGTATTTGACGGCACCAAAAAAGTCGACTACTTCGAAAAAAGATTGGCTAAATTGAAATAGCTATTTTTGAACAACTTCGTAGAGGTCTTTCCTTTTATTTTTTAAAACGGGAAGCTCTTCTCTTACTTTTTTTATTGCACTTAAATCAATTTCGCAGATAATCAATTTCTCTTTTTCATCTGCTTGGGCAATGACTTCTCCCCAGGGATTTGTGACTATTGAATGTCCGTAGCTGTGATAGCTCGCATCCATATTCAATGCCGGTGCAACGCCGACGCAGAAGACCTGGTTGTCCAGCGCTCTTGAGCGGAACAGCAGTTCCCAGTGTGCAGGACCTGTTGTCTGGTTGAATGCTCCCGGATAAAATAAGATTGATGCGCCTTTTTCAGCCATTATCCTTGCAAGTTCAACAAAGCGAACGTCATAGCATATTCCCATGCCAATTTTTCCAAAGTCAGTATCTGCAATCGTAAACTCGTCGCCGGCGGTAAGCACATCAGATTCCTTAAAAGTGATTTTATCTTTAACGTCAATGTCAAAAAGATGCATTTTCCTGTGTTTTGCAATAATTGTGCCGTCTTTATCAAACAGGTAACTGGTATTGTACAGTTTGCCTCCATCCCTTTCGGGAATCGATCCTGCTAGGATATAAACATCATTTTCCTTGGCCAGCTGAGAAATGGTGTTTAAAGTCTGACTGTCCTGTTCCTCTTCACCATATTCAATGAATTTATCATTTGAATAAGGACAGTTGAACATTTCCGGCAAAACAATAAAATCAGCATCGTTATCTGCACTATCAACTATCATTGAGCTTGCTTTTTTGATATTGGCAGATTTATCATCAATTACATTCATCTGACAAAGGGCAAGTTTGATTTTAGTCATTTTAACACAAAAAATAGAAAAAAAAGTATGAATTGAATCATACTTAAGCGATATCTGCGGTTTTTATAGCATTTTCAATATCTTCAGAAGTAATTGATTTTTCAGAAGATCCGGTTACTTTGAAAACATATAATTTTCCATCACTAAACATTGATACGTATCTGGTGTAATCTCCATCAGCATTTTCTAATAGCATATTTGAAGAGTTTCTACCATCTAATGTTATTGTTTCAACAAGTTCGACATAATCTCCGCCTTCTTGGGCGTGTGAGATTCTTTGTTGAGTTATGTCTTTTAGGGAATTAGCACTGCTAGTAATGTTGTAATACTCTATGGTCACATTTTCCTCATTTTGGAAGAAAACGGCATCAGGATGTTCTTCATCGCTTCCATTCACTTTTTCCCAAGTGTTTGGATATTTAAATGAAAAATCTCCTTCCTTGTATTCAACCAAATCATTTGACTGAATTACAGGATTAGAGTTTCCAGCATTATCATTACTATGGGATCCCATAAGAACAATTCCACAGATAACAATTAATGTTATTATTAAAATGATTCCAATAACTAATTTCTTTTCTTTAAGAATAGTAAGAATGCCTTTATTGTCATCGGTTTTTTTCTCTAATCTTGGTTTTTCTTGGAAAATATCCTCTCTTTTAGGTGGTGCAACTTTTGGTTTGGGAAATGTATAACCGCA
The DNA here is from genome assembly GCF_045130115.1 of Methanobrevibacter sp. Classification (GTDB taxonomy): domain Archaea; phylum Methanobacteriota; class Methanobacteria; order Methanobacteriales; family Methanobacteriaceae; genus Methanocatella. Next base: position 39,562 of record NZ_JBGUPC010000012.1, on the reverse strand, counting down.
ATTTCCACAAATAGGAGCACCATCATAACTAGGATTTCCACATTCAGGACATTTTTTCACAGATTTACCTCCATTAGATTTTACATTTAATTTTTATAATATAAAAAACTATTTAATTAATGTGATAGTATGGCAGATGAAGAAATTATTAATCTTGATGATATAAATTATGCGGTATATAAAATTGGTGAATGGGAAAACCATTATGAAATTAACCAGATTGGCCTATCCAGAGAAATACCTGTTACAAAAAACACAATTGACCATATCAAGTTTTCTATGGATGAAATCAGGAATACAAAATTTTCTATTTCAGATAAAACAGTCAATGGATTTGTAGCCATTGCAATGCAATTGAATCCTAAGGTTCAGGAGATGGAATTGGAGGATGCCATTGCACTGGAAGAAACAGAATATCAAAATATCCTGTCCGAATTGGAGGGTCTTGAGATTTTAGGTGATGATGGGACTATTCCTCTTCAAAGCGATGAGTATCTCATTTACAAATTGGAAAAGGACTGTCATGTAACCACTTCAATTCCGGCTAATGAATTCACTCAGAAATTCTATGAATCCGAACTAAAAAGAATTGAAGATGCCCTGGATTAAAAGAAATCCAGAGTTACTTTTTTGTCTCTTTTTAACTCACGGGGAGGTTCGACTGATACAAATTCTATGCCTTCCTCTTCAATCATCTCCAATGCGTCATCCATGATTGAAGGCGCAACAAGCAAACCTCTTATCTTTTTCTTTTCAGCTTCAACTTCCCTTAAATAATCGTTGTCGGTATTTTCCATATCCTGAATGTAGCGTCTAAGCTGCTTTACAGCAGTCACTCCTGCTTTTCTTGCTTTCAGTTCCAGAATCATCAAATTGTTGTCGCTGTCCTTTCCTAAAATGTCAATGAATCCATGTTCGACACTGTACTCTCTTGTGGTCGGCTTGAATCCTTCCTCAATTATATGTGGCTTTTCCATTATCATGTCGCTCATGTCCTTTTCATATCCGGCCTGTTCAAGCTCCTCAAAGTCCTCAACATTTGCATAGTTGATGAACTGAATCTGTTTTATTTCAACGGTCAAAAGCTCTTTTGGGGTTCTTCTATGGCTTTCTAAAAACAGGTTATCGTTTTTGATGTATGCTCTGGTTCGTGATTTTGGGGGCTGCCAGTTTACAGGTTCCACCTTTTTTTCCTGATGGATTAAAAAGGCTCCGTCAGGTTTAATCATTATGATGCGTTCTCCCCAGTTCAATTCGCTCAGGGCCCGTCCCTCATAGTTTACCTTGCAGCATGCAAAAATAAGTATTGTTGCCCTTTTTCTGAGAGCCTCCTCAATTAGGTCATATGCATCTTCGCAATTCGGTTTTTCTAAAATTTTATATTTCATCACAATTTACATTGTCTAGATTAATTTAAATAATTTGTTTTCAAAATCAATTATTATAGTTCAGGGGAGGAATTTCCATTTACGATGATGAATATTTTGAAGAAAAAAAAGAGTATTTTACCATGGATTCGTTCGAATTTGAAAATGGTGATGTGATTGATGATGCTGTTGTTGAGTATATGACCTTTGGAACTCCAAAATATGATGAAGATGGAGCTATAAATAATGCAATCCTTTATTGTTCCGGATCTCTTGGAACATTTGCCGGAATAAATAAGATTTTGCCATTGACCGAAAAGGGTGATGCGTTTGATGGTGAAAAGTACTTTTTTGTAAGCATGTCTGCATTGGGCTCTCCTGGGTCTTGCTCTCCTTCGACAACCGATTTGAAGAATAAGTTTCCAAAATATTCCCTTGTTGATGTGGTCAATTTTCAAAGGCAGTTTTTGGCTGAAAAGTTTGGCATAAGACATGTTTTGGGACTGATCGGCAATTCGATGGGAGGCTTCATCGGTCTGACACAGGCTATTCTCTATCCTGAATTTCAGGAATTCATCATCTGTGGCGTAAGCAGCTATAAGGTTGCAGGTCATGATTATATCCTTTCAAAATTCGTGGATGAAATCATAACATCCGATCCGGATTATGCAAGCGGCGAAATGACCTATTCATTGATCAGGACTTTGAGATTGGCGAATCTTGCCGAATTTAATTTTGGACTTTCCAAGGAAGCATTAAGGGCAATGTCCAATGAGGAGCTGGCCTTTGAATTTGAAACATTCGGAAATGAGATGCTTGAAACAGACATTTACGATTTGAAATACTGCAATGAATCCTGCATGAACTTTGATGTCGAGGACGATTTGGACAAGATTACTTCTGAGGTTTTAATCATCTCATGCAAACAGGACCCTCATTTTCCTCCTGAATTGGATGGCATTCCAATGTCTCAGATGATTGAAAATTCACGGCTGATTATAATGGATTCCGAATTGGGGCATCTGTGTTTCAACGAGCTTGAAACAATTTCCGATGACTTGAAAGAATTTATGGAGGGGTTTGATGATTGTTAGCATTTCAGATTATGGTGATGGCGACGATGGGAAATTCATCAGATATTCCGTTTCAGGATTGTCCGAAAGCCAGCTGGATTACCTGAAGGCCAATTTGGATGAGGATGTTGTCGTAAATGATGATGTTTTGACATTGACAATGCATTTCAGTGATGAATTGTATCCCTTCCAAAGTGATGTTGCAAAAATCAGATTGGATGATTTCATTGCCCGTGAAGAGATTGAAATGAATGTCTTCCTGTCAAGTTTTTTGGAAGATATGTAATATATTTTATACTTTTACATTAAAATCTGAATGTATTTAATTTTTCATCAATTTTTCCCAAACTTTTTTTAAAAAAATTTATATGTTTTCAGTTACTACCTATTTATTGAAAAGAGGTTTTTTTTAAATGTATCTTGAAAGTAATTTTCATGTAATGGACTCATTTGAATTTGAGTATGGCAGGGTGCTTGAAAATGTTGAAGTCGAATATAAGACATTCGGCACTCCAAAATATGATGAAGAGGGATTTATTACAAATGCAGTCCTGTTTTTTTCCACTTTCAATGGAATCTATTCCTTTTTAAGAGAATCTCATCAATATATAATGGATAATGGTAATTTTACTGATGAGTTCTATTTTATTGTAATTAGTCCGTTAGGAACTCCAGGGTCATGTTCTCCTTCATCCACCGGTTTAAATTATGAATTTCCAAGATATACTTATATTGATGGAATAAATTTTATTAGACAGTTTTTGGTGGAAAAATATAAAATAAGAAAAATTTTAGGCCTGGTTGGAGAGGGTATTGGAGGTTATATAGTTTTATCATGGGCATGTGAGTTTCCTGATGAAATGGAATTCATTTTTATTGTAAATTCTGCCGCTAAGGTTTCAGGATACAGATTTATCATTTCAAAAGTTTTAGAACTTATCATAGATTCAACTGAGGATTATTATACCGAGGGGTATAGCATTTCAAAAACTAAGAATCTGATTGCAATCAATGCGCTTCTTTTTGCACATTCTTCCTCTAAAAAAATATTTAATAATTTAAACAATGATGAAATTACTGCAATATTTGAGGATTTCAATGATGAATGCATCTTCCGGGACATCTATGATTTCAAATTCAGAAATGAATGTTCTATGGAATATGATGTGGTGGATAAACTGGGCAATATTAAGGCCAAATCATTGTTCGTTGGAACCAATGATAACTATTTCAATTTTGAATTGGATATGTTGCCATTTGAAGAATTGGTTCCAAATTCAATTGTCATAAAACAAGAGGATAAAAAAGAGAATTATTACTTTGAAGAAAAAGATTATGATCCTGTTGGTGAAGATGTTATTGCCTTTTTAAGTCAATTTAAATAATAAGGTGTTAAAGCTAGTCTAGCTAGCATTTAACATGTGTTCAACAGCTTTTCTGGATTTGTCAGCAACATCGCTAGGCAATGTAACTTCCGGAGCTTCATTGACAAGTGCATCCCTGATTTTTTCAAGTGTATGGAGCTTCATTGTTTCACAGATTGCCCCTTCGAGCATAGGATATAATTTTTTGCCCGGAACCTCTGAGTTTATTCTTGTAATCATGTCGATTTCAGTTCCGATAACAAATTCCTCCTTGTCGCTTGCTGCAATGTGTCTTAACATTCCTCCGGTTGACATCACTTCGTCACACGCTTTTTGAACTTCAATCTTACATTCTGGGTGGCAGATTATCTCAGCGTTAGGATATTCTTTTCTTTTAAGCTCAACATCTTCAACATGGAACAGCCTGTGTACATAGCAATGACCGTCTTTTGGAACCGGAATGATTTCCTTGTCTGTTCTTTCTGCAACATAGGTTCCCAGGTTTTTGTCCGGTCCGAACAATATCTTGTCATGTGGCAGGCTTTCGGCAATCTTAACGGCATTTGCGGAGGTACATAATGTGTCTGCGTGCTGTTTTGCCTCAGCAATACTGTTGACGTAAAGAATGACTCCTGCATCAGGATGCTCTTCCTTCGCCTTTAGCAGTTCCTCTTCAGGAAGCATATGTGCCATAGGACATTCGGCCTCAAGTGTTGGGATGATGATCTTTTTATCCGGATTCAGGATAAAAGCGGTTTCTGCCATAAAGTCGACTCCGCAGAATATTACCAGATCCTTGTCATCTATTTCAGAAGCTTTTATACACAATTCCAGTGAATCTCCTAAAAAATCGGCAATTTCCTGAACTTCCTTTGGTTGGTAGTTGTGTGCAAGAATTATTGCATTTTTCTCTTCTTTTAATTTTAAGATTTCTTCTTGAAGTGAGTTACTCATATTTTCCACCCTTTTCAACATATTTCCTTATTTCGTTAGTGACTATTAATTTATATTTATCTTTACTATTATAATCTTTTACCCAAAATGACACTTTCACTTTACTTTGTTTAAAAGATATCTCTTTGGCATAGACCTCGGGTTCAGGTTCCTTTGAGATTTCATCATATTCTAAAATCTTTTTGGTAATGTAGGATTTAAACTCGACAACATCAACATCCAATGCCAGTCCCGTCTCTATATCCACTCTATATTTTTCCGGAGCTTTATACTGCAGATAGGCGTCATTTGTCAATGTTGAGTTGGGAATATGGTCTTTAACTCCAAAATCATCGACAATGATTGTGGATCGGAGGGTTACCCTCTCAACAACGCCCTTTTTGCCGTGGATTTCAAGGGTGTCCCCAACTTTTATGCTTTTGCCCAAAATTAGTATGATTCCGGAAAACAGGTTTGAAATGATGTCTTTTGCAGCAAAACTCACGGCAATACCTACTATACCCAAACTCAATAGGGTTCCGGTCAGATTGATTCCGAAAAACTGCAGAATCACCATCAGTGCAATGAAATAGATTACGTAATTGATGATGTCTCTTATGAGATAGATTATAGTCATGTCCTTTTCAAATCTGCTCATTTTGTTCATTAGAAAGGCAATAATGCGTGTAAGCATTGATGCTGCAATAATGATGAGTAGAATATAAATTAGGGTCATTGGGGGATTGTCTATTTGTGGAATATTCATGATTTGCCTCGAAGATTTTCTTCCAGATAATCTCTTGCCAATTCGGTATTTTCAAAGATTTCCTGAGCTTCCTTCAACATTATCTGAGCGTATTCTTCCCCATATCTTGTGCTGATGTGGGTGATTATCAATTTTTCGCTGTTTGATTCACGGGCAACAAAAGCGGCATCCTGGGAAGTGGAATGCCCATAGTCTTCCGCATTCTGCGCTTCTTTTTGTATGAAAGTTGACTCATGAATGAGCAATGTGCTGTCTTTTGCAAACATGATCATCTCTTCACAGGGACGTGTGTCGCCGGAATATGTTAGCTTAATTCCTTTTCGAGGAGGGCCAAGGACTTGTTCTGGCTTTATGATTTTGCCATCAATTTCAACCTCTTCACCATTGTGCAGCTTTCCAAAAGCAGGGCCAACAGGAACTCCAAGTTCAATGGCTTTTTCACGTAAAAACCGTGGTTTTTTCTTTTCTTCAATTGAATAGGCCAATGACGGAACATTGTGTCTTACGCTTTGCGCTTTTATGACATATTCGTCAGTTTCTTCTATGATTCCTGTGCCGATTTCAATAAATTCGACAGGATACTCGATTGCACAGTATCCAAAGCTGTAAATTGCATCTTTTATTTTATTCAAGCCTCTCGGACCGTAAACGGTTAATTTTGATTCTCTTCCATTCAGGCTCATTGATTGAAGCAATCCCGGAAGGCCCAAAATATGGTCTCCATGAAAATGTGTGATGAATATCTTTGATATTTTCATGGGGCTTACATTGGTAAACAATATTTGTCTCTGTGTCCCTTCACCGCAATCGAATAAGAATACGTCTCCAAACGCCTTGGCTGCAATTGACGGATGATTGCGGTCTTTCGAATGGACCGCTGATGAGGTTCCTAAAAATGTCACTTCCATAATATATCACTTCAATATTAATATAGAATTAATTATATATTCATAATTATATTAAATTTTAGGTGATTTTTTGGATAAGATTATTGAATATATGCTAGCTGAGGATGAGGGCTTTGGAGACATTACTTCAAATGCAGTTGTCGAAAAGGATAAGATTGTAAATGCATCTATCGTATCAAAGGATGAAGGCATTCTGGCTGGAATTGATGTTATTCGTGAATTGTTTGAAGAATATGGTGTTGAAATTACCCTTTGCTTAAAGGAAGGGGTTAGGATTTCTAAAAATGATTTGCTTATATCATTTAGGGGAGATGCAAGAACAATCTTGCTTCTTGAAAGAACCGCACTGAATCTGCTCATGAGAATGAGTGGTGTGGCCAGTGCCGCACATGAATACGTCAATTTGGTTAAGGATTATGGAGTAATAATTGCAGGAACCCGTAAAACATCTCCTGCAATAGCAAAATTTGATAAGTATGCCTTAACTGTCGGAGGCGCTGATGCACATCGCTTTAGCCTGGATGACATGGTTCTGATAAAGGACAATCATATAGCGGTTTGCGGGTCTCCTTTGGATGCGTTGTTGAAGGCCAAGGAAAACACAAGCTTTTCCAAAAAAATCGAAATAGAGGTTGAAACATTGGATGATGCAATCGCATGCGTTGAAAATGGTGCGGATATTGTAATGCTTGACAACATGTCTGGCGAGGAGGTCAAGGAAGTTATCGATGAGTTAATTAGATTAAACATCCGTCAAAACTCCCTGATTGAAGTTTCAGGAGGAATTACCAAGGAAAATATCCTGGATTATGTTGAATATGGGGTTGACATCATTTCAATCGGCGCTCTGACCCATTCGTCAAGAAGCCTTAATTTCAGTTTAAGAATAGAATAACTTACCTAATTATTTAAATTTGATTTATATGAAGGGTTCCGACATTAAACATATAAACGAGTTAAAATTTTGGGCAGGAAATGTGAAAAAAGAAGGGACGTTGCATAATTCTTCCTATGAAACTTTTTATATCTCCGATTTTAAAATAAGTCCTGAAGAATATGAAGACAAGGCGATATTGGATATCGGCTGCGGTCCTAGGGGAAGTTTGGAATGGGCAGATATGGCAGGCTTAAGGATAGGTCTTGATCCATTGGTCAATGAATATTATAAGCTCAATGGCGGAACATTATTCCATAAAATGCAATATGTTAGGGGATACAGTGAAGATATGCCATTTCCGGATGAGATATTTGATTTTGTATTTTCCATCAATTCACTTGACCATGTCGACGATTTGGATGAAACCATATCTGAGATAAAGCGTGTTTTAAAAATTGGCGGCATTTGCGGCATAATTGTGGATGTTAACCACGAACCAACAGTCAACGAACCCATAACAATTGATTTGGATTTGAAAGATAAGTTCTTGGATGTCTGTGATGTAGTTGAGGAAAGGGTCTATGAAACAGTTTACAAAACAGGCTTTAGGGATAATCTGGATGATCCTACCTTTTATGATTTTGATAATGAAGAGTTCAGGCCCGCCATTCTGCTTTTGAAATTAAGGAAAGTTAAGGAATATGTTGCTGAAGTTAATAAAGTCCCTAAAAAAGATGCAAATGCATATAATAATCTATTCAACCAAAATAATAAATTAAAAAAAGAGAATAAACGATTGAAAAAAGAAATTAATGCATTTAAAAACAGAAAAGTTGTGAAATTTGCGAATAAATTAAAGTCCGGAAAGAAATAACTATAATCTTAATGATAACTTTTCCTTTAATTCCTCATCACTCATTTCGGTGATGAATGTTTCATCGCTGCTTATGGCCTTTTCAGCAAGATTCAACTTGTTTTTGCTCATCTCGTCAATCACTTCTTCAAGGGTTCCCTTTGTGATGAACCTGTACACCATCACATCGCTTTTCTGACCAATCCTGTGCACACGGTCTGTTGCCTGATTCTCGATTGCAGGATTCCACCATAAGTCATAATGGATGACGTTCTGTGCGGCTGTCAGGTTAAGACCAACGCCCCCTGTCTTGAGTGTGGCAACCAGAATCTTACAGTCCTTATTCTCCTGGAAATTCTCAATCACTTCTGTCCTTTTCTGCTGTGAGAGGGAACCGTGTAAAAATAGCACTTCGGTTTTCAGCTTTTTGGAGACCAGTTTCTGTATTATTTTGCCCATTTGAGCATATTGGGTAAAGATTATTACCTTTTCATCCATATCCAGAATGTTTTCTAGGATTGTTATCAGCAGCTCCATCTTTCCTGATTCTGAAATCTTCGGATTGTCCGAACGCAGAAACTGTGCCGGATGATTGCATGCCTGTTTGAGTCCGGTTATGATGTTTAGAATAATTCCACGTCTTTCAATGCCGGTCTTTCCTTCCAGATCCTCGAAGATGCCGTCCATTATTGCATTGTACAGTTTAATCTGTTTGTTTGTCAGGCTGCAGTAGATGTCATTGACAATCTTGTCCGGAAGCTCGTCCTTGATGTTGTCATCGGTCTTGAGACGCCTCATGACAAATGGTTTTGTTATTGTCCGGAACTTTTCCAATGTTTTTGTCTCTTCCAGCCTCTCGATTCTCATCACGTAATTGGCCTTGAAACTGTCCAGTGATGAGAGGTATCCCTTGTTTACAAAATCAAATATGGACCAGTAATCTGTCAATTTGTTTTCTATTGGAGTACCTGTAAGGGCAATCTTTGTTTTTGCCTTGACATTCTTGATGGCCTTTGTCTGCTGTGTATTCGGATTTTTGATGTTTTGAGCTTCATCAATGACGCACATGAACCATGTCTTGTCTAAAAACATGTCCAAATCAAGCCTTATGACTCCATAGGAGGTCAGCATGATGTCATATTCCTCAAACGGAAATGTCCTGTTTGATCCGTGATAGACATAATAAGACAGTTCGGGGGTGAACTTTTTAATTTCATTTTCCCAGTTTGATATCAGTGTCGGAGGGACAATAATCAGTGACGGTTCGCTGTCCAGAGGATTTGTCTCCTTGAAATGGAGTATTGCGGTTAAGACCTGGACCGTTTTACCGAGCCCCATGTCATCTGCCAATATGCATCCGAACTTATATCTGGCATTGGAAACAAGCCAGGAATATCCAATTTTCTGGTATGGTCTCAGCTCTCCGGTGAATGACTTTGGAACGTCGTAAGCTTTGGTTTCTCCAATCATTTTTTTGAATTTCTTGAAGTCATTCGGATTTTTCATCTGATTTTTGATTAACTTTTCAGATTCCCTGTCCATGGTCTTATTTTGGTCATTTTAATTAATAAATTTTCAAAATTGAATTTTTAAATTTGAATTATTTTTTCAAAAAATGAGGATTTCCTCACTAAAAAACAAAGTTTAATAATAATCTAAAATAAAATATAATAAAGATAGTAAATTTTTATATTTTATTATGGTGATTTAATGGTAAAAATAGCTAAATTGGCTTTGGAAGATGGAACTATTTTAAAAGGTGAAGCATTCGGTTATGAAACCACCAAATTAGGAGAACTCGTTTTTTCCACTGGTATGGGCGGTTACACCGAATCATTGACTGATCCGTCTTTTAGAGGAGAAATTTTAATGTCCACTTACCCGCTTGAAGGTAATCATGGGGTAAGTGAAGAGTGGTACCAATCTGACAGTATTCAGGTTGAAGGATTTGTTTGTCGTGAAGTTTGCCGTGAGCTTTCAAACTTCGGACCTCAAAAAACATTGGACGAATTTTTAAAAGAGTTTGAAACTCCTGGAATCAGCGGAATCGACACTCGTGATTTGACACTTAAAATCAGAGAAAGAGGTTCACTTAAAGCTGCAATCACAACTGAAGACATCGATGATGACAAACTCCTGGAAATGGCAAAAGCACAGCCAAGCATTGAAGACATGGACGTTGTGCCTTTAGTTTCCACTAAGGAAATCAAGATATTCAATGAGGATGCCGATAGGAAAGTCGCTCTGATTGACTGTGGTGTTAAAAAGAATATCATAAACTCATTTTTGGAACGTGACATCGGAGTCATACTGTTCCCTTATGACACTGACTACAAGACCGTCTTGGATTACTCTCCATCCGGACTCATGATTACTTCCGGACCTGGAAACCCTGACAGAGTGTCCGAAACTATCGAAACCATGAAAAAGCTATCAAACAGATTGCCAATATTCGGTATCTGTATGGGTCAGCAACTGATTGCCAAATCATTCGGTGCAAGGTCATATAAGATGAAATTCGGTCACCGTGGTGAAAACCAGCCGGTAAAAGACCTAAACACCGGAAAAGTATTCATCACATCGCAGAACCACGGTTTCACAATTGACAAGGAATCTCTAAAGGAAACCGATTTAGTATTGACTCAGATTAACTTGAATGATGGAACTCCGGAAGGTATTTCCCATAAGGAGTTACCGTTACATTGTATACAGTACCATCCTGAAGCAGGACCTGGTCCAAACGATACAAGACACATTTTTGATGAATTTAACCAAATGATGGATGATTATTAATTAGAGGGATTACAAATGCCAGTTGATAAAGATATTAAAAAAGTATTAATTATTGGATCTGGACCTATTCAAATCGGACAAGCAGCAGAATTCGATTATTCAGGTTCACAAGCATGTAAATCACTAAGAGAAGAAGGTATTGAAACAGTACTCGTTAACAGTAATCCTGCTACAATCCAAACTGACTTAGGAATGGCCGATACTGTCTATACCGAGCCGTTGACTCCTGAAGTCGTTGCAAAAATTATTGAAGAAGAGGAAATTGATGCTATTTTACCAACCATGGGCGGACAGACCGGATTGAATATTGCAACAGGACTCGGAGATTTAGGATTACTTGATGGAATTAAGGTAATAGGTTCCGACGTTCAAACAATCAAGGATGTAGAGGACCGTGACTTATTCGCAAACCTTATGGAAGAAATCGGAGAGCAAATTCCAAAATGTCACGCTGTTGAAAGCGTAGAGGCAGCTCTTGAAGCGGTTGAGGATATCGGTTATCCTGTTATCGTAAGGCCGGCCTTCACATTAGGAGGAACCGGTGGAGGAATCGCCCACAACGAAGAGGAACTTATTGAAATTGCAAATCACGGTTTGGATATGAGTTTCATCAACCAGGTCCTTATCGACGAATCCGTTCTCGGATGGAAGGAAATCGAATTTGAAGTTATGAGAGATAAGGAAGACACCTGTATCATCGTATGTACAATGGAAAACATAGACCCAATGGGAATCCACACAGGAGACAGTGTCGTAGTTGCTCCTATCCAATGTTTATGTGATGAAACCATTCAGAAAATGCGTGACGCATCAATCAAGATTATCAGAGCATTGGGAATCCGTGGAGGATGTAACATTCAGTTTGCGCTAAACCCTGAAACCGACGAATACAAAGTAATCGAGGTAAACCCAAGGGTATCAAGAAGTAGTGCACTTGCATCAAAGGCAACAGGTTATCCAATCGCTAAAATCTCATCAAAAGTTGCATTAGGATTGACCTTGGATGAAATCAAAAACGACATCACCAAGGAGACTCCTGCATCATTCGAACCTGCCATCGATTATGTGGTTATCAAAATCCCAAGATGGCCGTTTGACAAGTTCAAAGGAATCAGCCGTGAAGTCGGAGTTCAGATGAAGGCGACCGGAGAGGTCATGGCTATCGGAAGAACCTTCGAAGAGGCATTCCAGAAAGCATTAAGGTCACTTGACATGGGATTCGATGGATTCGAATATGTCGAATGGAGCGAAGAAGACCTTGCTCATCCAACAGACCTTATCTACTTCCAGATCTATTCAGTTATAAAGGACGGAATGGATATCGACAAGATCCGTGAACTCACCAAAATCGACAATTTCTTCCTATACAAAATCAGAAATATCGTGGAGTTCGAAAACGATGTCACCGCTGAAAAACTGGACGATGAAGAGTACTTAAGAAAAGCAAAACAGATGGGATGCTCAAACAAACGTTTGGCAGAATTGTCAGGCCAGACTGAAGAGTATATCAAAAACCTGCTTACCAGATACAACATAAAACAGTCCTATAAGATGGTAGATACCTGTGCTGCTGAATTCGAAGCTAAAACTCCATATTACTACAGCAGCTATGATAAAGGTAATGAACTGACTTCAACCACAAAGAAAAAGGTTGTAATTCTTGGTGCAGGACCAATCAGAATCGGACAGGGTATTGAATTCGATTACTGTTGTGTACACTCCTCCCTCGCTTTAAAAGAAGAGGGAATAGAAACAATCCTGATCAACAATAACCCTGAAACCGTAAGTACCGATTATGACATTTCAGACAAGCTGTTCTTTGAACCGTTAACCTTTGAAGATGTGATGGGAGTAATCGAACAGGAAAAACCTGATGGAGTCATCGTGCAATTCGGAGGACAAACCTCAATCAACCTTGCCGTGCCGCTCGCAAATGCAGGCGTTAAAATATGGGGAACACCATATGACAGCATCGACAGGGTAGAAGACAGAGAATTGTTCGCAGAGCTCCTTGAAAAACTTCACATTCATCAGGCACCATACGGAACAGCAAATTCATTCGAAGAGGCAAAAGAGATTGCAGAAAGAATCACATTCCCAGTCCTTGTACGTCCGTCATATGTTATCGGCGGAAGGGCAATGGAAATCGTTTATGATATGAACGAGCTTGAGGAATATATGAAAGAGGCAGTTAAAGTCTCACCAGACCACCCTATTCTTGTGGACAAGTTCCTTGAAGATGCAATCGAGCTTGATGTGGACCTGTTATGTGACGGAGAAGACGTATTCATTGCAGGAATCATGGAACACATTGAAGAAGCAGGTGTTCACTCAGGAGATTCCGCATGTGTAATACCTCCTCAGACAATTCCTGAACATATCCTGAACACAATCCGTGAACACTCAACCAAACTTGCTTTGGAATTGGATGTCAAAGGTTTGATGAACATCCAATACGCTGTAAAGCTTGACGAAGAGATGGTTTACATCATTGAGGCAAACCCTCGTGCAAGTAGGACCGTTCCGTTTGTAAGCAAAGCCATCGGTGTGCCATTGGCAAAAGTTGCAACATGGATTATGAACGGCGCCAAATTAAGGGACTTCGGACTTGAAAAAGAAATCAAGATAGGTCACGTGGCTGTAAAAGAATCAGTATTCCCATTCCTGAAACTTCCTGAATCTGATACAGTGCTCGGACCTGAAATGAAATCAACCGGTGAAAGCATAGGTATTGATGACAGCTTTGGAATGGCATTCTACAAATCACAGCTTTCAGCTAATATGGAACTTCCTAAAGAAGGTAAGATTTTTATCAGCGTCAAGGAAGCCGACAAGAAGAAAATCAGACCTATTGCTGAAAAAGCTGCCAATTTAGGATTTGATATTGTTGCAACTGCAGGTACAGGTGATGCAACCGGCCTCGATTCAGTTGAAAAAGTCCTGAAAGTGTCACAGGGATCACCTAACATCAGGGACGCTATCCTGAACAAGGAAATCGACCTGATTATCAACACATCTGAAGGTAAGCAATCCGCTAAGGATGGTTATATCATCAGACGTTTAGCTATTGAGTTAGGTATACCTTACGTAACTACTTTGGCAGGCGCAAGAGCAGTTTTAAATGCTATTGAAGCTGTGCAAAATAATGAACTCAATGTAAAATCTTTAAACGAATATGTTGATGGAGAATAATTATTCTCTATCCTTTTTTTAATTATTATACAAATAATCCTTAATGTTAATACCACATGAAGGACATTCCTCTTCACCGATTTTCAACCTGCTTTTACACTTAGGACAGAAGTTGAGTTGAACCTTATACTCTTTGCTTTGATCAATGACTGCATTGACCTCGATTCTTTCGGTGATGTGTGATTTCAGCACGTTCATGTCCCAATCGTTGTCCATCAGCATCTTTTTATAGTAAAACGCTTCAGTCATTGTGTCGTAATGGCCTATGATGTCATCGCCTTTCTTAATGTAGAATTTCCTTATTTTATGGTCAAAAAGGATTTCTCCTTCCCTTTCCTTTTTATTGAATTTTGTTCCTTTGATTCTGCCTTTTGGCCGTTTTTCGGGAAAAGGGGGCAATTCCATGTTTTCATACTTGTTTTCAAGGTCGCATTCGACAAGCAGGTCATAATCGAAATTACAAAAAAACAGCGCATCCCTTTCATATAATGCATCAGATAATTTACTGAACTCTCCATAATCCTTATTATTGTATTTGACTCGATATACATTGCCGGTTTTTACAATATTCCTGTAAAAATATCTTATTTCCTGGGAGTTAATAGAAATCACCTTGATGGTTTAAAAAAGAGATAATCGAATTTTCACGATATCTAGTTAATATTATTGTTTTTCAAATTAAATAAATTTATTGAATACAAAAATACTTTAATAAAAAAAATTAGATTTTACTTTAATGTTTACTGTATCTAATGGAATTATATTGAAAGGCCAGGATTTGGTTCCTGTTCGCGAAAATGTCGTTGTGGACGATGGGAAAATCATTGAAATTGCAAAAGATGCAAAAGAGGGCAAAATCATAGATGTTGATGGTGCCATAGTATGCCCGTCCTTCATCAACGGTCATGTTCACATTGGGGACTCCATAATTAGGGATGAGGGTTATGGCCTTTCGCTGGCTGAAATGGTCAAGCCTCCAAATGGCGTCAAGCACGTTGCCTTGTCAAATGCCGAAGACGAGGATTTGGTCAACGCCATGAGGCAATCCATGCAGGACATGATCAGTTCGGGAACAACCCACTTCATCGATTATCGTGAAGGGGGAATCAAGGGAGTCAAGCTTTTAAGGGAGGCTTCAAAGGATCTTCCAATCAAGCCGATAATTCTGGGCCGTGACGACAGTTTCTATGGTGATGATCCCGATTTGGGCAGGGTCAAAATAGCCATTCGAAAATTATTGAAGATTGCGGATGGAATCGCTCCGAGCGGATTTGGGGAAATCACTCCGGAAGTTGCCAGTCTGATTTCAGAGGAATGCAGCAAGCAAGGCAAAATCTCATCAATTCATGTGGCCGAATCAGAATCCAATCAAATCGAGTCATTAAACAATGATAAGCTAACTGAAATCGCCAAAGGCGTTAACAGCAATTTCAGTCAACTGGTTCACCTGACCAATCCAAAGGCGAACGATTTGGAATTGGTTGCCGGTTCAAATCAGAACGTTGTAGTTTGTCCAAGGGCAAATGCAACCTTAAACGTTGGTGTGGCTCCGTTAAACAGGATGCTTGGGTTAGGAATAAGGCCTTTGCTTGGAAGCGACAATGTGATGCTGAATTCGCCAAATATGTTTAGGGAATTGGAATTTACCCTAAAGCTAATGTCCATTTATCATAGAAGTTATATTAATCCTAAAGACTTGGTTAAAATGGCAACAACCAACATATGCGGATTTGAAATCAACACTGTAGTCGAAAAATCATTGATTTCAGAGGATAATTTTGCCGAATTTATTGTTTTAAAATCTTTTTCTAAAAATCCATACCTTAATATATGTAATCGTGTAGAAACGAAAAATATATTATATACCATTAACAAAAAGATAAATGTATAATATCATGGATATGAATCCATATATTATGGGAGATGTTAATGATGTATAAAAAGATATTGGTTCCTACAGACGGTTCAGAATTCGCAAAGAAAGCTGAAAAACATGCGTTATTCTTATCAAAGGTTAGTGGGGCCGAAATAGTTGCTGTGAGTGTCACAGAAAATAATTTTGTTAACGGACTTCCATTGGATGATGAGATATACCAGTTAAACGAAATCTTAAAAGAAAGATCAGAAGAAAATCTCAAGGAATTTGATGAATTGAATGATAGTGATTTAAAGATTACTCACATAATTAGGGAAGGCTCACCTGCTAGAGTTATTTTAGAGGTTGCCCAAGAAGAAGATATTGACCTGATTGTAATGGGTAGTTCAGGTAAATCCGGCTTCGATAGATTTATTATGGGTAGTGTGGCAGATAAGGTTGTAAATTCAGCAAAATGCGCAGTTCTTGTTGTCCATTAAATTATATTTATTATTGTATTTTATAAAGGTGTTTTTATGTTAGTTAAAAGAACAATGTCTAAAAATGTTGTCAGTGTTTCCGTTCCAGGAAACAGGGAAAAAGTTTTAGACTTAATGAGAAAAGAAAACAAAGCAGTGCTTCCTGTAGTTAAAGAAGATACTGATATTTTAGTAGGACTAGTAACTCGTTCTGATTTAATTAATAATCCTGATGAAGAACAAATTGCAATGTTGATGACCAGAGAGTTAATCACCGTCAAACCTGGCGATGATGTAGTTGATGCAGCTCGCGTAATGATGGAAAATAATGTTAGAAGAGTTCCTGTTATAAATGATGATGGTGAATTAGTTGGTATCATCACCTCCTTTGATTTGGTGTCTAAAGCATTAACCAAAATTGAAGTGCATGATGCTGTTGAAAATTATATGATTACTACCGTTCCGACAACCTGGGAAAAAGCTCCATTGAATGTCGCTTTTGAAACCATGAATCAATTCGGATTGAAATCAATCTTGGCACTTGATGACGACGCTAAATTGTCAGGTATATTGACTGAAACCGATTTCATTTCTGAAATCGAAATTATCTCTGAAAGAAGTGAACACAGTTCCACTGTCGGAACCGAAGGGGATAAATGGTCATGGGACAGTACTTCAGTTTTATACATTGAGAAAAACAGTTTGAAATTTGCCGACAAGACTGTTGCTGATGTTGCTGTCAGCAATGTTGAAGTTGCAAATTCCAAAACCAAAGTTTCTGACTGTGCTAAAAAAATGAAATCCTTAAATATCGAGCAAATCCCTGTAATTGGTGTTGAAGGAGATTTGGTCGGTCTTGTAAGGGCTAGTGATTTAATCAAGGCTTTGGTTAAAAAAGAATAGTGGTATAATGGCTGTTAGTCCAGTATTGGTGATTAAAGCAGATGAGAGTACGGTTGATGTTCGTGCAAGATTATACGATGATTATTCCGAACATAAAATTGTACTGAACTCTGTCATTACTTATTGGTGGGCTAATGACATGCCTCCCGCTGTAAAATTTTTAGAGCTTTTCGATTCAGTCATCAAAAGAACCATTAATGAGATTTTCCCACACAAGACATTAACCCTGAAATATGATGTCAGGGCAAATCAGGTGCTGGAAAAGGCATCTGAAATTGAAGTCAAGGTGATTTCTGTTGTTGCCGATGATGTGGGATTTAAAATTGATGGATGTTCATTTTCATTAAATGGAATCAGGAAAGTCGAAAGCGATTTTGAGTCTAAAGAATTTTCAACTAGTTTTGATCATGTCATCGAAACTCCGGATATTGTTCTCAAAAAGTATCGTGAAATGAATGAAAAATAATTCATTTCTCCTTTACTATTTTTCTTCAAGCATTCTTATTTTTTGATAAATCTAAAGCAATGTTTTATCAATAAGGTTATTTTTAATTTATCATCATTTCATTTTAATGAATCATTCAATAAACTCATGTTAAAAATAGTTTTGTAATGTGGATGATACTAATTAATTTCATCAATTTCTTTTTTGATTATCTTAAGCAAGTCTTTTGCATCTTCCTTTTTAATGTCGGGGGATGTTCTGATAAAATCAATCAGTTCCGCCTTTTTATCATCGTCCAAATCGGATTCGCTTAATGTTTGGGAATAGTTTCTTTTAGGATAAAATGTCTTTTTGGTGATTTTCAACAATTCGTCCTTTTCATCTTCAGTAATTATGCTTTCGTCTACAGCATTGGTAAAAACATATTTCATATTGATCAGCGGAACGGACAGGGCTTCGAGGGTCTCGCCGTCAAGCATCACTGCCACATCATCATCAGAGTCGACTTCGCCGGTTGCATACTGGGTATAGACATATCCTACTCCGGTCATTCCCAATGTGTCAAGTTCTGAGGCTCTCAGGGCGCCCATGCTTGAAGCGCCATATACCTTAACTCCACTCTTCATTGCATTGAGAATTTCCTTGTGTCCTACTGCGGAGCTTTGGTGGAACACTCCGTCAATTATTGCGATGATGTCCGGATGCTCTTTTAGGGCCTGGCCCAAATCTCCTCTCTGGATAGGTCTTTTATATATTACTTCAACTTCATCTGTTGAATCAAGAATTTCTTTCGCCTCATCAAAAGGAAGTGACAGGCCAGTATAAACTATTATCCTTAGCATTTTATCACACTTTCAAAAATCTGTATCCTGCCCTTGAAGGGTCAAGTGCAAAAAGCTCCATTTCGGGAATTATGACACGAACAACACTTACATCAAGTTCCGGACGTGTTAAATCGTAATATAGGATTTTATCGATGTCGTTGGTTATCAATTCATCTTTGACAATTTCCAAATCATTTGTAATGGATGTTGTTGACTTATTTTCAATGCTTGAAAGGGATATCTTTTCATCTTCGTCTCTGAAGTAGTATTTATTGATCCTTTTCATGCGCTCATAGCCTGCTTCACGGGCAAAATCAGCTCTGACTGTATCTTCACGTGCGCCATTGATTTGGGTTGCTCTGCTTTGGGCCACTTCAGTCAGCGCCCTTAAGATTGCTACTTCAGGGTCAAGATGGGTTCCCATGCCTAAGGTTAAAAGTCCTGCATCACGTGTAACTGTATCGTCGGCTGAAGCGGCGATTGTCGGAACATTGATGTCTGCAGTGAAATCCATTAATTTTATCTTGATGCCATTTGATTCGAACCTGTCGATGGTGTCGTTGACAATATCGCTTTCAATGCTGTCCAAATCAATTTGTGCATAGTTTTTATGGGTGAGCTCGAAAATGCTCCATGCGTCACGCTCTATAACTTCAAATATTCCATGCAAAATAGCCTCTTCCAGGATATTTCCGGATGCGAGACCGTTGGTGTTTGACTTGAACAGGCTTTCACAGTCATTTCCATGAATGTATGGATGATAAATGGCATTTGTGGGAATGTAATATTCCTTGTCTGAAATAATGTCTTTTACAGGACTCCATTCCAGCTTCATTGAATCCAAATTCTGCTTTTTAAAGTCTTTCGGCAGGTTCAGGGATTCCGGATTGATGTATTCTCCCAAATCGGAAATTTCATCCAAACTGGCAATTGTGACCTCATCGCTGTCTTGCCTTTCAGCGGAATACCTTTCAAAGCCTTCCATCATTGCTGAAGCTCTTGCATGGTCTTTGGTGATTCCTTTTCCACCATAGATGCTTACCGCACCGTCTTCAGCGGTAGGCCTGATTGCAGTATAAATCGGAAGGCCGATTCTGTCCAAATCGGTTATGTCTGCAATACGGGTGATTCCGGCTGTCTTCAGCTTGTCCTCATTGTTTTCAATGGTTTTTTCGGGTGCGATTACCCTGTGTGTCCCTTTAAAGTATGTCAATTCATCTGTCATGCTATATTCCTATAATCAGTCTAACTAAACTTTCAACGCCTATTGTCATAGATGCTGCGGTCATTATTCCTGCGATTGCTATTATAATAATCCAAATTCCGACATTCCACCTTAGCACTTTGGATCCATCCAGATTTCCAATAGGAAGCAAGTTGAATACAGCCAAGAAGCTGTTGATTGAATAACCCACTGAACAGACTATGAATAGAATTACAGAGGTTTCTGATGTAAATGCGGATGGATAGACTGCAGTTGCAATTGCCAAAAAGACTAATGCAAGGACTATATTGACGACGGGTCCTGCAATGGAGATTTTCCCGTTTATCTCATCAGTCATATAGTTTGCATAGGTATAAACCGCACCTGGTGCGGCAAATACGAAACCGAAAAATGATGTGATGAGCGCAAATATTAACCCTTGAGGCCATAATTTGAATTCAGCCCAGTATCCGTATTTCATTGACACGAATTTATGTCCGAGCTCGTGCAGGATGAAACCGGAACCTACACCTACCATAACAAATGGAAGGCTGGTTAATATTGCATTTGGGTTTCTGCCACTATTCACAATTGCAAAACAAAGTGAAATAACGAAAAATGCAATTATTAAATCTCTCACTTCACTACGTGTAAACTTAATCATAATGTTAAAATATCTAATTTTATATATAAAGATTTTTCTAATATTAACTATGGAATCACATGTCGACAATATATTAAATGATTTGGAAAAAGATGATTTTCAGGCTTATCTGCTTACTCAGTTTACAAATGTCGAATACATTTCAGGTTACAGGCCAACCAGCTTCGCATTCTGCATAATTAAGGAAAATCCTATTATATACGCTTCCAAAATGGATATGGAATTGGCCAACAATAATTCATCTATTGAGGTCAGGGAATACGAATCCTTTGAAGTTATTGTGGATGAACTTAAGGCAGATGGCGTTAGGAATATGGCAATCGAGCCGGCATTGCCATTCAGCACATATGTCAGATTCAGGGACGACTTCAAGATAGATTCCAAAACATACATCGACAAGCAGAGGATGATTAAAACGCCGGATGAAATTGAAAAGATTGCAAGGGCAACCGAAATCGCCCAGAAATCATTCCTTCAACTGGATATTCTGAACAATCACGACACTGAAAAGGAGGTCGCATTTGATCTTGTCCGCTTCATGATTGAAAACGGGGCAGACAAGGAATCGTTCGATACGATTGTGACAAGTGGAGCTAATTCAAGCTTGCCTCATGCAATTTCCGAATCTAAAAAGTTGGAAGAACCTATATTGATTGACTGGGGAGCAATTTTTGAAGGTTACTGCTCAGACAATACTCGTACAATGGTTTACACTGAAGACCAACAGGAAATTTGGGATATTGTGGCCGAAGCCCATGACAAGGCAATTAAGGCGGCAAGGCCGGGTATAAAATGTTGTGAGGTTGACAATGTCGCAAGGGACATCATAACTGAATATGGATACGGCGATAAGTTCATACATTCAACAGGTCATAGCTTGGGCCTTGATATTCATGAGACTCCGGGATTTTCAACACGTGATGAAACCGTAATTGAAAAGGGAATGGTGATAACGGTGGAGCCGGGAATATATCTTGAAGGTGAATTCGGTGTTCGTCTTGAGGATACCATTGCAATTTCTAAAAGGGGCAATGTCATAGGCGATCTTCCTTTGGATATAAGTTGATTCAATTCATTTAAATCTGAATAGGAACAGTTTCGATGGATTTCTGTTGTCATTTTTCAGTTATTGAATTATTCATTTTCAGATTATTTTTTCATAAAGTAAACTATTATAAATATTTTAAATAAATATAATTATTAATTAATATTGTGGTGAATTATAATGGCAAATAAATATTTGGCAGTTATCATGTCCTTCCTAATTCCTGGAGTAGGTCAGGCTTATGCGGGAGATATTAAAAAGGGAATAGCATATTTCCTCGTTGCATTTGTAGCCTTGGAAATTATTGGAATATTTTTTGTGGATTCCATTTTAAACTCATTTTATTATATTATTGATATCCTCATTAGTATTTATGCCGCTTATGATGCTTATCTAATGACAAAAGATTAATTTTGGAGAGGTCCATGCCGGATAAAAAATCATTTATCATAAGAATAGAAGAAGCTATTCTAAGATATACTAAACCCAAGCATATGGATTCAAAGGAAGATGTAGATGATTTTTTAAACAATAAGCCTATTCAAAAACCTCCTAAGGGTATTTTTAAGATGTCTGACTCTCAGATGTATACTTTCGGAAATGAAAATGCTGAAAAAACTATACTGTTCATGCATGGTGGGGCCTTTGTCAGTGAAATTAACTATCAGCATTTGCTGTATTGCCTTAAGCTGTCACGGAAATTGAATGCTCGTGTAATTGCTCCGGTTTATCCACTTGCTCCTCTGCATAATGCAAGGGAAACATATGAGATGATAACTGGAATATATAAAACCTTGAATCATGAAAATCTGATTTTAATGGGGGATTCGGCAGGTGGAGGTTTCGTCCTTTCATTTGCACAGTACCTGAAGACGGTCGGGCTGCCTCAACCACACAAAATAATCGCTTTTTCACCGTGGGTTGACATTTCAATGAGCAACTCTCCATATGATAATGAACATGACCCTATTTTAGGTGAAATCGGTCTAAGAGAAATGGGCAAATCATGGGCAGGCGATCTGGATACAAAAGATTACCGGGTAAGTCCCCTTTATGGTGATGTGGCAGGTCAGGCTCAAACATTGATTTTTTCAGGAACCGGTGAAATTTTTTACAAGGACATCGAGCTTTATGTTGAAAAGCTTAAAAAGAGTAATGTTAATGTAAAATTCATTAAAGGCGAAGGATTATTTCATATTTATCCATTATTCCCATCACCGGAAGCAAAAAAAGCATTCAAAGAAATAAAAAAAGAGATAATTGGTTAATTATCTCATGTATAATATGTATTTTCCAAACTTAGGTATTCTATAGATAATTACAACCGCAATATAGCTTAATATTATCAATAAAATCCAAAGGATTATTGCTTTTACAGGTTCTGAGAAAGGTAGTTGGACAACAACAGGAAGCAACGGTAATCTAAATAGATTATGTACCAAAAACACTGCAAATGAATATTTTGATAAAAAGGCGACCAGTGGATATGCCCTGACTGTATCCATTCTGGAACATAGTTCAAATAGTGCAAATGAACCGGTTAAAATGAATGGGAATTCATACCATAACTGGAAATCATATCCCTTTGTGAATGCATAGTACTGGAAGAATAAACATATCATGAATGATATGAGTGATATCAATCCTAATTTTATGCTGTCATAGTGTTTGAATTGTCCTTTTTTAACTAAATATCCTAAAATAATATAAATTCCATAAATGCCACCACTAAATCCAAGACAATATTGGATATTGACATTTTTAATTCCATGCATAGCCAATACAAGAGTGACGAACGGAAGTATGAATGCCAGGATTGAAAATACTATTGTTGCCCTCCAAACCGTATCGCTACTGAATTTTTCAAGGGCTGCTGTGACAAATGGTATTGAAAGATACATTCCAATAATCATTGGCATATACCACATATGGCTGAAGAATAAGTTTCCAGCTTCGCTGAAGTTTACCTGACTACTTCCAACTGAAACAAACTGTAGGCTGAGTGCATAGATTGCCGCCCAAATAACGGTAACGATAATCAATCCTCTGCAGTTTTTTTCCCAAAATTTACGGATGCGTTCATCGTCATATGCCCGATCAAGCAACAGATAACCTGTAATCATTAAAAAGAATGGAACCCCGATACGCCCAATGAATAGGGATGCAAAATTGAATATCCTTGAAAAAGTTGTATAATTCATTATTGCGTCGGATGAGATGATATAAATCCCGTCCGTAGCGTGAATGTATAAAACGGTCAGTATTGCTATTGCACGTACCAAATCAATCCATTCAACTCTAGTCTTACCCATTTATATTCCTTCTTTTAACTATTGTCAAATAAAACATTCTATTTTCCACCGGATGAAGTTGGTAAAAATGGAATCAATGCCGCAGCTAATTTGGAGATTGGCATAGTTTGTATCCACACTTTTCCCGGACCGGTTAACTTTGAGAAGAATAATCCTTCACCAAACAATATGTTTTTGGCTCCTTTTACCATTTCAATATCGAAATCGATTGTAGATTCCATTGCTGCAATATGGCCAGGATCAAGAAGTATTTTTTCTCCAGGGGCAAGGTCTTTTTCTATCACTTCTCCATCGATTTCTAAAAATACCATTCCATTTCCTGAGAATTTTTGAAGAATAAAACCTTCTCCGCCGAATAGTCCTGCTCCAAGTTTCTTTTTAAAGTATATGTCAACGTCAACACTTTCTTCCGCTGCTAAAAATGCATTTTTCTGACCAATGATTGTAGATTCGTTTAATTTTACCGGCATGATTTTTCCAGGACTGCATGCAGAAAAACCTATTTGCTCATTGTCGGATTGTGCAGTGAAGAAATTTAAAAACAGTGTGTCTCCGGCTAATGCCCTTCCAAGTCCTTTCAGGAGTCCTCCTCCAGTGTTCGTTTCCATTTTCATGTTGGAAGTCATGAATGCCATTGCACCAGTTTCATTTTTCATGGTTTCTCCCTTTTGTAATGTACAAATCACAATTGGAAATGAACCACCTCTTATTTCGTATTCCATAGATATCACCCAATATTAATCTATATTAATGTATTATTTTTTTTAAAAGTATATATAATTGACTTTTGTTCAATCAGTTATGTCTAATGTGAGTTTAGTCATTTTTAAATGCTGAGGTAAATGTTATATTGAATAATAAATGTAAACCAACTCTCGAACAAATTTGATTTTTTGCAATGTAGGGTCATGGTACATTGGGCAGTGAAAAGGAATAAATAATTTTCAATAATTCTCAAATTTTTAAATATTTTTCCTTAAATATAAATAGTATTAATTCAAATAAATATAAACGACTCATATTTTCGAGTTTTATTAATTTAAAAGGAGAATAAAAAAGATGGAAATAGGCGAAATATTTAGTGATGCTTTAGTTTATCCATTTCATAATATTAAAGCATTAGTTATTTATCTTGTTTTAGGGATTATTCTAGGAATTGCAGTTGGAGGTACCATTGCAGGTATGGCTGCAGGTATTCTTGCTGAAAATATTCTTGCAGTTATTGGATCTGGAATCATTGGTATTATCATAGCTTTTGTTTTAGGATTTATAATTACAGGTTATGAATTGGATATTGTCAAATTCGGTATTGAAAGAGACCCAAGTTCCCCTGGAATCGACATTGTGAGACAATTCATCAATGGTGTAAAATATTTTGTTGTATACATCGTTTATATGATTGTTCCAATAATCATCAGTGCAATTTTAGCAGTTGTCTTCCAACACTGGTTATCCTCAATAATTTCCGCAATCGTATCTATTGTATTTGCTTTAGCATTGATGATGGGTCAATGCAGATTAGCTAAAACTGAAGATTTAGGTTATGCATTAGCAATTGGTGATGCAATTGGTGATATTTCAAGAGTTGGTATTGTAAAACTTGCTTTATTCATTATCTTGATGTTTATTATTGTATTCGCTGTATTCTTTGTCGCTCTTATTATTACCCGATGGAATTCCACTGTTGGTGGTATTTTGATGGGTATTGTAGGTATTTACATATCATTCGTTATTGCTAGAGCAACAGGTTTATTATACTCTGACGTATAATTAAACCCATTTTTTCTTTTTTTTCTTTGTTTAACTGATATAATTTGGGCAGTTATTTCTTAATTATTGATATTTTGATTATTATTAGCAAATGCTATAATTTAATTCTTTGATGTATATTTCTATTTGACAAAGTGCCGTAATCTGAGAGAACTTGCGTTAATGTTAATTCACCAGTGATTAAATTGGTGGTCAATGTCAAAACTTCATTTTTAATCAATCAGAAATTTCATAATTTTACCATGAACTAGTGGATGGTTTTGTTTATTTTTTTTAAAAAAAAGAAATGAAAAAATATATTTTGTGAGGATTATCCCCCACCTGGAATGGTATATTTATCATTCACGCCGTAAAATATTCCATCACCTTTTCTTTTTTCACTTACATGCAATAATGCATTGTTAAAGATGATATTCAATAGATTATATCCGTCTTTATCAATGAAATCAGTTAACGGAGAGTTATTTTCTCTTGATTTTAATGCATCTTTTTCAATATCAAAGCAGCAAGCATAGATAATTTGTGCTGAATTTTCATCTGCAGATTCAGGAGGATATCTTTTATACAATTCTTCGGATTTCAAGTAATCCCTAAATCCTTCCCATTCTTTTTTAAGTTCTTTTCCCTTTCCGGTTAATTTGCCGTTTTCAAGAATGTCCCTATAATTTTTGCCGTCATATTCATTTTCATTTTCAATGGCTTTTGCAAACTCATCAAGGTCTTTTTCGAATTTATTTGCAATTGAAGGGTTGTTGCTTTGCTTTGCCATGGTTTTCAAGTTGAATTTTTTATTCTTATTCATTTTTTTAAGCAAATTAATTGCAAGTGTTTCAGAGGTTTTCAATTCCCCTTTATTTGCTATCCTAAGGGTTATCTTTTTCATGACTTCCATATCTTCTGAAGTTAATTTGCTGCCTACGCTATATGATTCATTCAAATCAATATCGCATTTGATTTGGTCCTGATTAATTAATTCGAGTATGGTGAGGGATAATGTGTTGATGCCTATCTCCTTATTTTTTGCAAATAATATAGGTATCATTGAATATGAGTCGTCACTTGGAGGATTTATAATTTCTTCTGTGTCATGTTTTTTATTTAGACCTAACATTTCAATCATTCCTCACTGATTGTTAATCGTTTTTTAAAGATTCAAGATATGATTCATGAATTTCTTCAGCAAGTTCATCATTTCCTTCAATTATTGGGCCGGTATAATCGCAGTCTTTACAGACGCATTGTGACCAATTTTGAGGGATAATCCAATCGATATTTCTGGAACCGCATCTAGGACAAATTTTATGCATTTTCATGTTTAATCTCCAATATTTTTTTTTGTCTTTGTTGTAATCACATTTGATAATTGTATATATCAATAATTAATTTTTGAATGTATGTTGCTGTTTACTAGTTGAATGCCTAAAGTAATTTTTACTCTATGTTTAAAATTTTGTTAAAGCCGGACATTTCAAGAATCTCTTTTATGGCGTCGTTAACCTTTATGACGAAAGGAATGCCTTCTGGTTTTAATTTTTTTTCAGTACTGACCAAAACTCTTAAACCCGCACTTGAAATGTATTCCAAATCGGTAAAGTCTATTATTAGTGAATCGAATTTGCCCATTTCATCTGTAATTTCATTTTCAAAGTCCGGTGCAGTAGTTGTGTCAACCTTATCTTTGACGATGATTGTTAATTCTTTTTCATTATATTGTTTCATTAAATCCATATAGACCCCTTGATTTTTTTCTTAATATTAGTATTTTTGAGTTTTGAACTTAAAATATTTTTTTTATTAATCATCAATGGACATTTTATCATTTTCCGTAATTTATTATCTTTTAAAGATTTCAAGCAATGCCCTTAATGTGATTAATGCTGGATAAATTTCTAATCTTCCGGTCCACATGTTAATCATGCCTATGATTTTTAATGGCCATTCTATTGTTTGGGACATATGTCCGATTTCCAAACCGATATTTCCCTGCATAGACATGGTGAAAAACAGTGAATCAAATGGGTTATGGCCGTATAAACATAACAATGACCATGTAATCAGGATGAATAGGAAATAAAGGGTGATATAATTTCCGCTTTGTTCTGCCACTTTGTCAGTAATTTTTTTATTGGAACGGTCTATTGGAACAATTGTGCCTCTAGGAGATATTATTTCACGTAAATTTTTATAAATTCCCTTTGAAAATGTGATGACACGCATTAATTTGATTGCTCCTACTGTAGATCCGTTGGAACCTCCGATAAGCATTAACATCATTATGATAAATATTACAAACGGCGGCCATCTGCCCATCACTACTGAATTTGGAATGCTTGCTCCTGTTGTTGTAATTGCAGAAACTACAGTAAATAACATGTCCATTGGAATGATTGTGGATGTGAAATATATTAATAGCGTTGAAATAGCTATTAGAGAAATCATCACTTTAAATTGCAAATCATCAATTAATGATTTCCCGCGTGTTTTAATAATTTTGGAGTGAACTAAAAAGCTTGTTGCACCCAATATCATCAAGACCATGGTGATGAAATAAATCAGGTCGTTGTTGTAAAATCCTATATTTGCATTTTTTATGCTCATTCCTCCGGTTGAGATAATGCAGAAGGTATTGCAGATAGAATCAAAAAGGGGCATTCCTGCAAGCAAATACAAAATAATTCCGAGCACTGTATAGATTGAATATATTTTGAAGGTTTCTGTGAGTGTGGCTTTAACGGATGGTCTAATCTGATCCTCACGTGCTTCAGATTGATATAATTTATATGATGAGGTTCCGGGTTGGGCCAGGAAAAACAGTATCAGGACAATAATACCCAAACCACCAATCCACTGTTGAAATGCCCTAAAAAATAGTATCCCATATGGTAGGACTTCCACATCACTGTATATTGTAATTCCACTTCCAGTCAAAGCGGACATACTTTCAAAAGTACTATCTACGAGACTTATACCAGTTACGAGGTACAGTACCAAACCACACATTAGACATGCCCATAACCATGATAGGGCGGATATTATCATGCCGTGCTTTAGGCGCATTTTGTTGACAGTGTATTTGTCCAGGACTTTTAAACTGATTAATCCAGTTATGATGGATATTAATCCTGGTATGAGATAACCTAATGTGTTGAACTCTAAATAGATTAAATCAACAATAATTGGGATTAGGCACACTACACCAATACCAATCATCAGTTTACCGGAGTTCCTGGCTATGATTAACACATCATTTTTGTTAATATATCTCATGGGCGACCTACTAATATTAAACAAATAATTATTTGAAAAATAGATATATAAGTTTTTATGTATAGGATTTTTAACAAAAAATCGGCAATGCTAACTTTTTTCACTTGGAAAGTGAGAATAAATTTAACTATTCCGCACTTTTAAGTGATTCAACCATGTCTAACTTTTTAATTTTACGTGAAAACATTAGGTTTACAAGTATTGATAATGAGAATGTTATTATTGCGGTTATTATTAAATTTGAAAGGGTTATTGAAGGGAGAATATAAAATGAGTCCCCTGATGAATCCCACATGATTTTTAATATGTAATAACCGACAGGAATGCCCAATAGATATCCGATAGTTGTAAACCATAGGTTCTGTGTTAAAAGCAGCTTCCTCAAGGCTTTTGTCTTAAAGCCCAAAACCTTAAGAGTGGCTATTTCACGTTCGATTTCTGTAAATGACAGCAGTCCTAGATTGTACAGCACCACAACTGCCAGAAGTGATGCGAAAAATATCAGGATGTATATCAGCAGCCACATGGCCTCTGTCAGCTCATCCCAACTTGAGGTCATGTCCTTTATTGAGCTGGTTGTTTTGATTGCAGTATAGTTCTTATCGACATGCTCAGCTGTTACGATACTTGTTGTAGTGTAGTTCAAATCCAAATCCTCTAATTTGTCTGCAGACATTATGAACCCTTGTGAAGTTGGGTCTGCATGGATTCTATCAATTTTGGTTTTAATCCATTTGTTTGAACCCATAATATGCCATTTTACGCTATCGCCTACATCAACTCCAAGCATGTCTGCCATTTTTTGTGAAATAGAAACCTCATCATCTTCAATTTTGATTTTATTCCAATCATAATCGGTTGGAGTAATCAAATCAGTATGATTTAAAACCAATAGAGAACCTGACTTTTTGCCCGTATCCGATTCGATTTCAATGGCAGATTCCATTATTTTATCTCCGTTGACCTCTTCTGCCACGTCATCGATTTGTGAAATGCTTGCCTCATCATCAATGACCAGCTTTGAATCATAATGGTTTATCTGATTGAATTCCCATTCCTTCAAATCATTCATCCCATCATACATTCCAAATGCTGATACCAAAAGGGCAGTGCACCCTATAACTCCAATGATTGTCATAAGCGCTCTGAATTTATTCCTTTTTGCGTCACGGTAATTCCAACGTGAATTGAATGACATGTGTTTGAAAAATCCTAATTTTTCGATTATGCCTGATGAGGATACTTTAGGGGCCTTTGGCCTTATTGTATCTGCAGGTTTTTCATTAAAAATACTTTTGACAGCATAGTATGAAACCAGGACAGACATTAAAATCATTGCCAGCGCAACATAGACAAAATCCATGCTCCATGCAGGATTCCATGACGGCAATATGTAAGTGGAGCTCATTGACGGATAGAACAATTTAGGCAATGTCATTGGACCGATAATCAATCCCAGGATTGAACCGATTAAAACCAGCCAGAATCCATAGGAAATATAATGAATGATTATTGATTTGTCCTTAAATCCGCATGCCTTTAAAATTCCAATTTGAGTTCTTTGATGTGTAATTATCCTTGTCATTGTTGTTAACAGAATCAGCATTGCAATCAGTATGAATACAACGGGAAAAATTCCTGCCATCATCTGGTGCTGGTCCATTTCCTCTGAAAATTGGGATACGCTACTGTGCTCTGACCTTTCTACAAATGAACTGTAATAACCATCCATATGATAGGACAATATGTCATTGTAATTTTCGGCTGTTCCGTCAAACTTGACATTCAAAACATTATATGGGACAGTATCTCCTGGAAATGCCTTATAGGACATATAGGCAAAGCCCAATTTTGAAAAATCAGGGATTACTGATGATTGGGATGCATGATAGACATATTCAGGGGAATAGCCGATTCCCTTTATTTCCTTTTCAATGTTGTACTCTTCAAATTTGAATGTGATGTTGTCGCCCACCTTCAGACCCTTTGCATCTGCAAAGCTTTTGTCCAGCCATACTCCATCCTTGTCATTGATGTCTAATGGTGCACCTTCAATCAGATAAAATTTTGATATTGTGTTATTCTCTACAAAATGCAGCGTAATTTCGGGGTCATTTGAAAAATCCGCAACGGAATCCACGACCAATTGTCTTTCCATTTGAGTGGTTGCACCCAAACAGTTTACCTGGTCTAAAAATAAGTCATTGATGTAATTTGAATAGATCCAACCGTCAGCCAGATTGGTGTCATCGTAAAACTTTTCCACATTGACCTCAAGGCCAACAGATTCGCCTCCGACACCTGCAAAGACAAAAACACCTAAGAATGCCATCAAAAAAATTGACAGGAATTGGGTCTTGTGCTTTCGAATGTCTCTTATCATCTTTTTCTTAAGCATATGCTCACCATTCTAAATCTGTGATCTTTTTTGGATTTTCATTAACAGTTATGCTTTCGATTTGACCATTTTTAATTCTAATCACTTTATTTGCTGCTTCGGCTAATATTGCATTGTGTGTCACGATGACAACTGTAGTTCCTTTGCTGTTGCTCATGTCCTGCAGCAAATTCAGAATCAGAACGCCTGTTTTTGAGTCAAGCGCTCCGGTTGGTTCATCACATAAAAGCATTGTAGGCTGTTTGGCCACTGCTCTTGCAATTGATACTCTTTGCTGTTCTCCTCCGGATAATTGTGCAGGAAACTGGTTTGCATGGTCTTTAAGCCCAACTGAGTCCAAAACATTCAGTCCATTTATGTCAACATCTACGATGTCTTTCATCAGTTCAACGTTTTCAAGAGCTGTCAGGTTTGGAATCAGGTTATAAAACTGGAAAATGAATCCTACGTTATTTGCTCTGTAACTGGTAAGTTCATTATCATCAAGTTCCTCCACATGTTTTTCCTTAACGACAATCTGGCCTGAACTAACTGTATCAAGACCTCCCAATAGGTTTAAAAGTGTTGATTTGCCTGCACCGGAGGGTCCTAGAATCACTACGAATTCCCCTTCATCAATTGTGAAGTTGACGTTATCCATGGCTTTTAAAATGTGGTCTCCAGATTTATAAATCTTATTAACATTTTTGAATTCAATAATTGTACTCATTAACAATGCCTTCTTAATAATTAATTTAAGTATTCTTTGCTAAAATAAGCATATCCTAGTGGATATTCTAATTTAAAAAAAGAAAAGGATTAAGAAATATCGGCCACTTCAATGGCCTCCACTTCTATACCTTTTGAATAGTCTTCATCTTTTAAAACGGATTTAGTGCTCATCATTCCGAACAACATCGTAGACAGATTATGTATCATTGATGATGTTGATGGAGGAATTACTCCTAAAACTCCTAAAACAAGGAGACTTCCGTTTACTGCAACAATGTTGCGGTAATTGTTGTTGATTTTATCCAACATTCCTACACTTAATTTTCTAAGTGTCACAAGGTCATACAAATCATCTGATAGCAATGATATGTCTGCAACCTCTCTGGCAATATCGGATGAATGTTTCATTGAAACGGATACGTCTGCAGCTGCAAGGGCCGGTGAATCGTTAATTCCGTCACCAACCATTATCACTGTTTTTCCGTCCTGTTTTAATTCTTCAACGATTCTTGATTTGTCCTCAGGAAGCACTTGTGATTTATAATCGGTAATGCCTAATGCTTTGGCGCTGGCTTTTGCACCGCTTTCACTGTCTCCGGTGAGCATTATGACATTTTCAATGCCTAAATCCTTAAGTTCTTCAATGACATATTTTGCTTCATCACGTACCGGGTCGTCAATGCAAATCAAACCTTCAAGCTTTCCATCAATAGCAAGATAAACCACAGAATGCTCTGCCGCTTCTTTTGCCATCTTTTTCTCTTGAGTCTTGGTTGCTTTCACCTTTTCATCATCAAATAAGAAGTGTTTTGATCCGATAACTACACGTTTTCCATCATATTCTGTTACAATACCATGCGCTACAATGTATTCCACTTCACTGTGGTCCTCTTCATGCTTTAGGCCTTCTTCTTTTGCCTGATTTACGATGGCTGTGGCAATGCTGTGGGCGAAGTGTTCCTCAATGCATGCGGCCATCCTTAAGATTTCGTCACGTTTGTATCTTTTGGACATAGGAACCACTTCAACAACTTTTGGTGTTGCATTTGTCAGGGTTCCGGTCTTGTCGAATATGATTGTGTCTGCATTTGCATAGTTTTCCAGGAACTTTCCACCTTTTATCATCATTCTGTTGTCTGATGCTTCACGCATTGCAGATATGATTGATAATGGTGTTGTAAGCTTGATTGCACATGAGAAGTCAACCATCAATACGGATAATGCTTTTGTTGAATTTCCTGTAATCAGATAGGTCAGTGCGGTTGCAATGAAGCTGTATGGTACGATTGAATCGGCAAGTTTTTCAGCCTTGCTTTGTGTGTCTGCTTTCAGCTCTTCGGAATTCTCAATCAGATCAATAATCTTGTTTAGTCTTGTCTCTTTATTCATTGAATAAACTTCGACAATCAGATTTCCTTCCTCTATAACGGTTCCTGCGTGTACTGTTTTTCCAGGTCTTTTATGGATGGCCAATGGTTCTCCAGTCATTGAAGCTTCATTAACCATTCCTTCTCCTTCGATTACTTTTCCATCAACTGGTATCACATCGCCCATATGGACTTTGATTTTATCTCCCTTGTCAATATCAACGGCAGGGCACTGTTTTTCTTGGCCGTCTTCTCCTACTACCCATACAGTATCTATGTTTAATGCCAAACTGTCCTTAAGTGTGCTTTTGGCTTTCTGCAATGTGTAGTCTTCGAGTGCGTCGGAGATTGACAACAAGAACATCATTGAGCTTGCAGGTTTATATTGTTTTTGAAGCAGTGCTCCGGTTACTGCTGCACCATCAAGTAGTGCAACATCAATTCTAAAGCTGGTCAAGCTGTCTAAACCTTTCCAAATGTATTCTGCTGCATTAAAAATTGTTAATGCATTTCTTATTGGTATAGGTAAAAATATTCTATAAACGAATCTATTAAAGACCATTTTTGATAACTTTAAATAGAAGTCGTCTGTAATTTCTCTTGAACTTTGAGCCTGAGTCGGTTCTGCTTCGAAGAGATCATCTAATGTGATGCTATCTAAAATGTTGAAAATCTTATGTTTGCTTTCAACATCTCCATCATGATATATTAAGATACTTCCGTTTCTATGGGAAGTGTATACTTCATGGATAAAGCTCTGATTTAAAAGTAATGAAGCAAGACCATGACCTTCCATTTTAGTGAAGGCCCATTGGCCTGAACGAACTCGTAGACGAGGTCCGTTATCATACATTACTTGATATTTCATTTTTTTATACCTTGAAAAAATAAGTTTATTCTACGTAAATTTCTTTTTTGTCTTCTTTGTGTGCATCAACTACAATGTCTTCCGCATTTTCTTTCATATCTTGAAAGCATTCTTCCGCATCTTTTTTAGCAGACATTACTGATGCCATTCCTTTTGTTGCAGCATTTTTTACGGTTTTGGATTCCAATACTTTTTTACCAATAATTGCAGTTGCAATTCCTGCTGCGAAAATTAATGCATGTTTGTGTTCATAACATTTGTCTAAAATTTCCTCACGTTTCATTTTAATAACCTCTCTTTAAAAATAATTCTTATCTTTTTTTCCAATTTTAAGTCTGTTTTTGAGTTTGTTTATAAATTCAAATTCCTCTTCGAGTTCGGGATGATTGCCAAATCCACAGTTGGGGCAATGAACCTGATTGCAGTGGCCATGTTTTCCGCAGCCAACACAACCTCTGTTTTTTAATTCTTTTTCGTCAAATTCAAAGCCACACATACGGCATTTCATATTAAACACTCATTAAAATAAAAAAATGGAAGTTTTATTCAACTTCAATGTTTTCAGCTTCTTCCTTTCTAAGGCAAACATCATATCCTTTTACGCTCATTTCTATTGGATCGCCTAAAGTAGCAACTTTTTTAACTGTAATTTCTGCTCCTTTAACAAAACCCATTCCTAATAAGTGTCTTCTTAAACCGATGTCTCCAGTATCATGGTATTTTACTAATTTAACTGTTTCACCAGGTTTTACTTCTTTTAAAGTTCTTGTCATTTTTAATCACCTTCTAAAAAAAAATTTAATAATGACAATTAGAAATTCTAATCGTCATTTGAATTTCACGTCTTTAATTCACTATCCGAATCCTGCAAGTAAACCAACATTGTAAATCAGGAATGAAACGACATATGCGGTTACTAAGGTTATAGCACACATTGTTAATGCCCATTTGTAACTGTTGGTTTCCTGTTTGATTGCACCGATTGCTGCGAAACATGGGGTGTAGAGCAATGTGAATGCCATGAATGAAAATGCTGATAATGGGGTGAAGGTATCATGTACCAGGTTGGTAATTCCTTCTTCGTCATCTTCTTCCATACCGGCTAATGTACCGAATGTTGCCACTACTACCTCTTTAGCAGCTAATCCTGCAATGATTGCTACAGCAGCTTGCCATGTTCCAAATCCTAATGGAGCAAAGATTGGAGCAATGACTGAACCGATTATACCTAATACGCTGTTGGCTGATCCGTATTCTACTCCTAATGGGAATATGCTTAAAGCCCATAAGACAATTGAACATGCAAGAATAATAGTACCTGCTTTTCTTAAGAATCCTTTTACTTTTTCCCAGGTGTGTAATAATACACCTTTTACTGATGGAATTTTATATGTTGGCAATTCCATTACGAATGGTGTGGATAATCCTTTAAACATGGTTCTTTTGAGGATAGCTGCAACAATAAGTGCCACAACAATACCTAATACATAAATCGCAAGCAACATTGTTCCTTCGTTGTTGGAAAAGAATGCTGCAATAAAAATAGCATAAATCGGCAGTCTTGCAGTACAGGACATGAACGGAACGAGCATCATTGCAAGCATACGGTCCCCTTCGTTTTCCATGGTTCTTGTTGCCATGATTGCAGGTACGCCACAACCGAATCCTAAAATCATAGGGATGAATGCCTTACCGTGAAGTCCAACAATTTTGTGCATCAGTTTGTCTAAGGTAAATGCTGCCCTTGCAAGATATCCGCAGTCTTCTAATATGCTTAAGAATAAAAACATCAGAATAATGATAGGCAAGAAAGTGAGAACTCCACCTACTCCTCCGATGATACCGTCACAGATGAATGATGCTAGATATTCGTTTGCAATATATCCTGCAACAAATTCTGCTAAAGATCCAAATGCTTCGTCAATCATGTCCTGGAAAGGAGCTCCGATTGTGAATGTCAATTGGAACATTACCCACATTATGATTAAGAATATGAATGGGGCTAATAATCTGTTGGTGACAATCTTATCGATTTTATCTGTTGTGGTTTCCTTCTCAACGGATGGCTTTTTAACTGCTTCGGCCATTAAACCGTCGATAAATGCATATCTTGCATTTGCAATAACTTCTTCCGGACCTTCTTTATAAACATCATGTAAATGTTTGCTTACTTTATCAACTTCAACTAAAATTTGGGATCCATAACTGGATTGTTGAACTTTTTCTATTACGATTGTGTCCCTTTCCAATAATTTGATTGCGGTCCAGACTGAAGGGACATCCATTAAATTCTTGTCTTTCTCAATGATTTCTTGAATTTGAGACAAATGCCCTTTTATATCATTTCCGTATGATAATTTTTGACTGGTGTCCCTCGGATTTTTAGATTGCTTTTCCACAGTTGACAATAGCTTTTCAAATCCGTCACCAGTTTTAGCATTGATTTCAATTACTGGAAAACCAAGAAGTTCACTCATCAAATCAATGTTGATGATGTGATCTTTTTTCTTTGCAAAATCATTCATGTTAAGTCCCATTACTAAATTGGCACCTAATTCCATCATTTGCACTGTTAAGTATAAATTACGTTCCAGATTAGCGGCGTCCACTATGTTGATAATCACATCTGAGTCATCATCTACAATGAAATCCCTTGACACGATTTCTTCCATAGAATGAGCACTCAATGCATAATTACCTGGCAAATCGATTACATCATAGTCGTAGCTTCCATGTTTGAAGTGGCCTTCAGCTCTTTCAACTGTTTTTCCAGGCCAGTTACCGACATGTTGTCGCATACCAGTTAATTGATTGAAGACAGTGGTTTTCCCTACATTTGGGTTACCGGCTAATCCTACAATTAGTTCTGTCATTAACCATTCTCCCGTTTTGTTATTAACTTAAGGAATAATGCCTGAAATGGCATCACTCCTCACTAAAAAAATTTCTTAGTTTAAGTTTTCATAAACCCAAAAAAAGTTTTAGGTTAACCTAAACATATATATCAATTGATTTTTATAGTATTTAAAGTTTAGGTATGACTAAAAATATTTATATTAAAAGTAAATAGATATTATATAAAAACAAAATAATTTTAATTTTTTAGGGAAGATATGATGAGCAAGTCTATTGAAGCAGCAAAACAATATATTTCTGAGAACAATTATGAAGAAGCTCTTAAATTGGCCAGGAAAAGGCACGGAAAAGATGAAGTTGAGGATTATCTTGCAATTTTAGATTTATTGATTGATGCTGATTATTTGCCTGCAATTGAAGAGAAGGGAATTTATTACCAATATTATGACGAATCCCATGACAACGGCGATTACGGTGAAAGATATTTTGATCAGTACTTGCAAAAACAGCCCAAGTCCATAAATGTTTTATGTGATAAGGCATTATCCAGATTTAACAAGGGAAACGTTGAGGAATCATTGGAGTATATGGATAAGGCTCTTGAGAAATATGATTCATTTTCAGCTGTTGAAAAGCCCCGTATCCGTAAAAAGGAAGTCTTGATGAATAAAATCAAATTGCTTATTAAGGCCAAAAGATATGATGATGCATTGGATCACTTGAATCAATATGAAGGAGATTATGGTTGTGACAATGATTCTGACCTGTATAAGGGGCAAATGCTTCAAAAGACCGGCAAAAACGATGAAGCGTTAACCTATCTTGACAAATCTCTTCAAAATGAGGATACGATAATCGGATTTAATGCAAAAGGCGACGCATTGTATGAACTTGGCAGGTATGGGGAGGCATTGAAAAACTACAAGTACTGCATCGGCTATGAAAGTAAGGTTGTGGACGACTTGGAACTCGTTACCAATTTCAATTATAAGGCTGCATTCTGCTGTGTGAATATGGGCAATGAGGCGAAAGCCGTAAAACATTTAAATAAAACAATAAACATGTTGAATGAACACGGAAGGCTTCCAAAGGACCTTGAAGCAATCTATCAGAAATGTTCCTTCGAGAAGGAAAGAATAATTAAAAAGGGTGAAGTCAAGGATGAGGAGTTTAGAAAAACCAGATTCTTTTCCGCAAGAACTTCTCTCATCATATTGGCCGTAATATTAGTTATATATGTGATTCTCCGATATCTGGGATATCACTGATATCCGTCATTTTAATCTATTTTTTTTAAACATTATTTTAATTATACATCTATTTTTTTTAATTCTTAATTTTCATTGATTCCTCCAGCATTTCTATCGGCTTGGAGTACTTTGCATTTTCATAATTTGCATGATGTTTAATATTTTTTACATTACTAAAAACTATTATATACATATTTAAACATAAATTATGTCAATTAGTTCAACTATGGAAGAATATTTTAAATGAAGTTCAAAAAGAGTTTACTAATTACATCTGGTCATTTGCCTGTTTGCGATGGCAAGCGTAAGTGCAAGTGACACAGACAATACGACAATGTCCCTTGAAGATAAGGGAGAAATTGAATTATCACATGAAAGTGATATGGAAAGTGTGGATAATAATTTAAAGACAAGTGAAGAACAAGAAATCCAAAAAAGTTACAAAAGTAAAAGTTTCCTTGAAGAAGGTCAACGGCAAATACCTCAAAGGTAAAGTCCTCAAGATTAAATTCAACAAGAAAACTTACAAAGTAAAAACCAACAAGAAGGGTATAGCAACCTGGAAAGTCAAAAAATCCATGCTCAAAAAGCTCAAAGTTGGCAAAAAATACAAATACAAAGTAACCTACGGAAAAGACATCGTAACCAAAAAACTAACCATTAAAAAATAGAGATTACTAATCTCTATTTGCCTTTTTCTTTTTTTAACCAATTTCATTGATTCATTTTTTCTAAAATGTAAATTTTAGATTAATCTTGTTTTTACCTTGTAAAATTGCTTTGGAATGCAACAAAGCTTTTATATGATTTAAAATCTAATTTTATTTTATGAAATTTAAAATAGTAAATGATTTGGCATCAGTTATTGACAATATTGTTCCTGAAAAGCAATTATCTAAATTGCAGGAATTTTTACTGAGCGGAGCCATTTTTACAGATGCAAGTAAAGTTTTAGCCATGCTTATAATTTTCATTTCAGTAAGTGAAATTGCATTAATGTTAACAGTATCAATGTTAAGCTTTCCCATTTCCGTATTGATTCTACCGTTATTCGTAATTCCGGGGCTTTTCACGTATGTTGTAATCCAGCAGGAAAGGCGGGCACAGGAAATCGAAAAGACTGCACCTGACTTTTTAAGGCAGCTTTCAAGCATGCTTCAGGTCGGTTTAAGTTTCGAAAATGCAATGGAGGACATGTCACAGTATGGCGAAGGCCCC
>NZ_JBGUPC010000011.1:0-11159 GCF_045130115.1 Methanobrevibacter sp. | reverse complement strand
AAAGAATAAAAAGACCCATATCAGATGTAGAAGATGTGGTAAAAACACTTACCATGTACGTAAAAAAGTCTGTGCTTCTTGTGGATTTGGTAAATCCAGCAAATTAAGGAGATACAGCTGGCAAAATAAAAAACCAACTACTAGACAAAGATTAGTATAAGTTGGTTGAAATATTGAAGATTATTTTAATAATCTTCTTCAAAATACTTTTTTTGATTAAACACTAATTTAATGAAAACTTTTTTTCAGATAACTTTATAAACTATTTTTGATTAATTTAGTTCTAAGCAAATGAAATGTTTTTTAGGAGGTCAAAACATGACTGATTTAAATGATATTGCTCGTGAACAGGATGTAGATTTAGAAAACTGTGTCGTTTTTGTAAGAGGTAATGATGATATAATGGCTGTTGACATTTCCAATGCTGGAATTAGGCAAAGAAGTGATGATACAATGGGATTCACTTTTTCAATTGCTCCAAAACAGGCATTGGCACTCGAAGAATTTTTCAATAAGTTTGCAACAGGCGAAAAGTTCTATTTTGATATTTCACAAACAGGCTACAGGCCTGTTTACTACAGGGGTCTGTCTCCAATGACCAAAGAGGTCAGCAAGGAATATGAGCCTAAGTTCAACATTACCTTATTTGCCCAAAAGGCAATCGTTGAACCTGAAGATTCCTATTTCGCACCGACTTGCGAGTGTTGTGAGTTTTGCCATATAGATTAGGTGTTGGATTTTCATTAATCCATCCCAACAACTTTTTTTCATCATCGACAATAATTTAATATAATTCATTTGACAAATGTCTTAATGATTATTATGGCTTATGAAATTAAAAACAAAAAAAACATATCAACAATTGGAGTGCATGCTGGCCAGGAAGAGGTGGATGAAACCGGGTCAAGGGTAACTCCAATCTATCAGACCACATCTTATGTATTTGATTCACCCGAACAGGCTGCAAATAGATTTGCACTTAAGGAAGGGGGAAATATCTATACAAGATTGACAAACCCTACAACAGAGGCATTCGAAAAGAGGATGGCTGCCATTGAAGGCGGGACAGCTGCTTATGCGACAGCTTCCGGAATGTCTGCTATTTTTTATGCAATCATTAACCTGACACAGGTGGGGGACAATATCGTTTCTGCCGATAACCTGTACGGTGGAACCTATGAGCTTTTTGAAAATACCCTTGAGGAATTGGGCAGAAGCGTGACATTCGTTGACTCACAGTCTCCCGAATTATTTGAAGAGGCTATAAACGATAAGACAAAAGCGATTTATGTCGAATCAATCGGAAATCCTAAATTGGACATTCCTGATTTTGACAGGCTGGCAGAAATTGCACATTCACATGGCATCCCATTGATAGCGGACAACACCGTTGGTATCGGATCTGTCCGTCCATTTGACCATGGGGCAGACATCATTTCCAGCTCCGCTACAAAATACATTGGAGGCCACGGTACTACCCTTGGAGGAATCATAATTGAAAAGGGTGACTTTGACTGGATGAACGGAAAGTTCCCTACATTATCCGAACCTGATGCAACATACAATGGCCTTGTATTTGCCGAAACCTTTAAGGGAGCTGCATTCACAACAAGAATAAGGGCAGTTGTCGGAAGGGACACAGGTGCCGTTCCATCTCCATTCGGATCATTTCTATTGCTGCAGGGTTTAGAAACTCTTGGATTAAGGATTGAAAGGCATGCTTCAAATGCAATGGCTGTTGCAGAGCATCTTGAAGCCCATCCTAAGGTTGCCTGGGTAACATATTCAGGTTTGGAGAGTTCACCAAACCATGAGGTCGCAAAGAAATATGCTGAAAATGGTTATGGAGGAATAGTTTCATTCGGACTTAAGGCAGGCTATGACGGTGCGTTGAAATTCATTGAAAGCGTTGAACTGCTGTCCTTTTTAGCAAATATAGGTGATGCAAAATCATTGGTTGTCCATCCTGCTTCAACCACTCATTCTCAATTGTCTGAAGAGCAGCAACTCTCCACTGGTGTAACTCCTGATTTGATTAGGTTTTCAGTGGGTATTGAAGACATTGAAGATATTCTGGCTGATGTCGACCAGGCATTGGATAAGGTTTAGTATAAGAAGTTTTTTCTAAACTTCTCTTTTTTTCTTTAAAGCTTTTTATTTATTTTACTTAAATAGTCCTGTTCTGCATATATTAATGTAGGAGGATGAAATTATTTTAACTAGAAAATTTATTTTTATATTGCTTATTATGATATTTGCAATCGGAACTGTTTCATGCGTTAATGCTGAGAATTTAGATAATGCCACTCTTGCTGATTGCGGGCAGGAAGTTATGGCAGATGATTTGCATGAGGATATCTGCTCTGTTGGAAGAGATTGCGACTCTGTGGAAGAAATCGGTTCACAAAAGTCTGTTGAATCCGCAGTATCAACAATCCCTGCAGAAATTAAGATTTCACAGTCAGGGTCATATTACGGTGAAAAAACATTGAAAGTTAAAGTCATTGATGAAAACAAAACTGCACTGTATCCAATTCCGGTAAGTCTCAAGTTTTCAAATGGGAAAACAGCAACTGTCATTACAAAGTCCAATGGCGAGGCAACTTATAAGCTTCCATTCAATCCTGGAAATTATGGTGTTGTTGCAAAAATTGATTCTAATATATTTAAGGTAAATAATGTCAAGTTAAACAATATTAAGATCAAAAATGCGCCTGCAGAAATAATCC
Source organism: Methanobrevibacter sp. (assembly GCF_045130115.1). Classification (GTDB taxonomy): domain Archaea; phylum Methanobacteriota; class Methanobacteria; order Methanobacteriales; family Methanobacteriaceae; genus Methanocatella. The sequence goes on along the minus strand of NZ_JBGUPC010000011.1, from coordinate 8,430 downwards.
TGAAGAAGCTTTCAACATCTTTCAGGGCCAAGAAATATTTCCTGGTAAAGGTTGTAAATTCAAAAACCAAAAGGGGCATAGGTGGTGTCAAATTACTTGCAAAGGTGTATAGCAAGGGCAAGGTTAAAAAGATTCGTTTCAACACTGATTTGAAAGGTATTGCGAAATTCAACACTGCAGGTCTGGATGTAGGTTTGCATAAGATTAAAATACGTGAAATCTCCAAAGGCGTCACTGCAAAAGCCAAAACCAGCAAAATCAAGGTCAAAAAAGCGCATACAACCTTTTTGGATGAAGTTGGAGCCATCTATATCAAAGAAGGTGGAGATTATTACATTACAGTTTTCAATAAGAACACTGAAAAACCGATAAAAGGTGCCAAACTCACGGTTAAAATCTATGATGGTAAAAAAGTATACAAATATGTAGTTAAAACAGGCAAATATGATGCCCATATAGATTTGAGCCATTTGGGATTGGGCACATATAAGGTTGTGGTGAAATTTGACGGCAATTCCAGGTATAAGAAATCTACAGGCCGTGACTATATTGATGTAGTCAGAAGTTCAGGAAATGTAATCTTTTAAGTATATTTCATTTTAAAATCAGTAAATTGGCATTCTGGAAATGTTGATTCATTTCCAGTAATCCAGTTCCTCTTCATTAAGTCCAATGGAACTTCCTTTAAATATAGGTGTTTTTCCTTCTTTTCTCTGATTTTCATAATTTTCTAACGGACCTTCTATTTGGGAGGGGAATGATTTCTGATTAATTTCCATTCTTTTTTCTTTAGTAAAGTTTTTCATTTATATAATTTATTAAGGTAGATAATAATATAAAGAATCAGCAAGGACTTTTGCAATAAAAATAAGTGAGGTTGTTATGTTGAAAATCAAGGGATTTATGTTGGTTGGCATTATTGTGCTGGCCATTTTAACTATTGGCGCTGTAAGTGCATCCGATAATGTCACTGCCAATGATGCGGTTGCTCTTGAAAGCGATTCGAATGATACATTGGGCGATGGATCATACTATGATGATGATTTTTATGTGTCAGCTAAGGAGGACTACACCCAGGATAAACAGAATTGGGATTCCAATGACATCGTTTACATTTCATCATATTCACAAAAGAACGGCACTTTCAAGGTATATGTGGATGATGCTGAAAAGAAAAGCTATGATATTACAGATGGTCATTTTGCGGTAGAGGAGGGATATAATGTATATTACCAGTATGTTTATCCCAATGATATTGGAATTGTGGATTGCGGAAAATACAGTATCAAGGTAAAGTTCAACGACACTACCCTGATTGACACTCTTGTCAATGTGTCTGAAAAGGAGGACTTTGACATCTGGCTTCAAAACCCATATTACTGTGAGGAGGATTATTGGCAATATCCCGGATTCATCACAATAGATTCAAATCACCATAATACTGGAACATTGGAGATATTTGTCAATGGAACTCTCAAAATCAGCTATGATGTGGTCAGCGGCAATTTTACTCCGGAAATTGCCGATTGCAGAAACACATCAAGATATGTTGCGGCATCTGATTTGTTTGACGGATATGGCACATACAGGATTCAAATCAATTTTACTGAAAACGGAGCAATCAAATCATTGGTGGATGAGACTGTTGCAGTGGCCGAATTTGAACCTACAACCGATCCTAAACTTGAAGTTTATCTTAATTATCCGGTTCTGCATTTGCTTGATGATAATGTGGCATACATTTATTTGCCTCGTGAATCAACCGGTAAATTGACTGTAACTTATAATAATGAGAAAGATAAGGAAATATCCTATTCCAAAGGACGTGCCACATATTATATTAACGCATGGACCTTAAACCATCTGGGCGAAAACACATTGACATTCAAATACGTTGGAGATGATTTCGGCACTCTACAGACAGCTGTCAAATGCATTGTCGTTCCGTCCGTCACCTCTCCAACCTATGCGAGCGTTGGTGAGAAATTTGAAATTTCCATGATTACTCATGATTGGGTTAACGGCATGTTCAATGTTTATGATTACAATTCAGGCAAAAAGGGCAAGCTTCTTTCATCAGGAACAATAAGCGGTGGAAAATCCAGCGTTAAATTGTCAAGCAGCACGGTCGGATTGAATAAATTCTATTTGGAATTCGCTTATCCTGGAGGATATTATCCGCTGATTCAGGAACTGTACATAGTTAAGAACAGCGAGAATATCAAAGTCTCTGTTCCAGCTGAGGTCAATGTGGGATCTGATGTTGTCGTCAACATTACCGCTCCGGCCACATCCATCAACTTTGCATACATTACCGTCGATGGAGTGAACTACGGATTTTTCAGCATGGAAAACGGTTCAGTTGTTGAAACTTTTTCAGGACTCGCAAAAGGTTATCACAGCATTTCAGTCCAGTATAATGATGGATATTACTCTGATGGAAAATTACTTGGGGATGTATATTCAAACACATTCACAGTTAGTGTAGGATTGCAAACCAACATGGCTGCGCCACAGGTCAATACGGTTTATAATGTTGCTAAAAACTTGGTAATCACACTTAAAGACTCAAAAAACAGTGCACTATCAGGTAAAACCATTAAAATCAAATTGAATGGCGTCACTTATACAAGAACAACCAATGGCAAGGGCCAGGCTATGGTTTCAGTCAAATTGCCTGCAAAAACATACAATGCAGCAATCAGCTTTGCCGGTGACGACAATTACCTTGCATCAAGCAAAAATGTCAAGATAGTTGTTGGAAAAGCTACACCTAAAATAACTGCTAAAGCAAAGACATTTAAGCTTAAAACAAAAACTAAAAAGTTCACTGCAGTTTTAAAGGACAATAGGGGAAGAGTGATGAAGAAAGTTAAACTTACCTTGAAAGTTAAGGGCAAAACATACAAGGCAACAACAAACTCCAAAGGCAAGGCAACCTTCAAAATCACTAAACTGAATAAAAAAGGAAGCTATAATGCTAAGATTACCTTTAAGGCAAATTCAAATTACAAAACTGCAACCAAGACAGTTAAAATCAAAGTTAAATAGGGAGTTCATCTCCCTTATATTTTTTTTTATTTACTATTTTTTGTCGACAAGTTGGATTTTTTATAAATTCTGTCTTGGATAAAGTCTTGGCTTTACTTATTTTAAATATCTATTTCAACAAATTCTTTGTTAGGGGTGAGTGATATGGACGGCAAATACCTTGATGATTTTGAAAAATTAAACGAAACATCCGAAAGCATTTGTGATTTAGGGGATTTTGATGTCCTTATCGTTCTGAATGACGGAACCAACTTGACCGATTGGAGCGAGGTTGATGATAGGTTGGATGTGTTGTTTGCAAGTGAAGATCTCTCAAATGTGGTCAGCCTAAAAGAAAGATATGCTGATTTGAATAATTTAAAGGCGGTTGTGCTTTCGAATATTACAAATAAAACCCATTCAATGGAAGCTATGTTTAAGAATTGCTTTAGATTGGAGGATGTCCGAACAATCAATTGCGATACTTCAAATGTAATCAGGATGAATGACCTGTTTTTGGAATGCAATAACTTGAGCGATATCTCATTTTTAAGAAATTGGGATGTTTCAGGGGTGGAGGACATGTCCTCTATGTTTGATGTCTGCTTTTCACTTGGGGATATTTCTCCATTGGAAGAATGGAACGTTTCCAATTTGAAGAACGCCTCATTCATGTTCAATGACTGCCATACTTTGGAGAATATCAATGCCTTTAAAAATTGGGATGTTTCAGGACTTTTAAACATCAATGCAATGTTTGGAGCCTGTAATTATCTGAAGGATTTGTCTTCCCTCTCCGATTGGAATGTTTCAAATGTATGCAATATGGAATCTCTTTTTGAGGGATGTGATTATTTGGATGATATTTCACCCTTGGCAGGCTGGGATGTGGGCAATGTGAGAAATATGAACTGCATTTTCAAGGATACCAATGTTAGAGACGCAAGTTGTCTTGATGGATGGAATGTGAAGATCACAGATAAAAGAAATATTTTCAGGGATTGTGAGATTTCAAAGAAACCCGAGTGGGCTCAGTGAAAATAAACTTATATCATTTAAGACAAATCATTAACTGATGAAATCTCTTGAAAGAACACTCAAATCAGTTAGTGAAAATCCACAATATATTTTTAGGCTGACCATACAGGGAGTTATGGTGGGCATATTTGCAGGACTGATGGTTTGCCTGTATAGATTCCTTCTTGCAGGTTCGGAAAGTGTTTTAAGGGATTACTTAAGCATAATACATGGGAATGTATTGTACATAATTTTATTTTTCATTGCCTTGGCTCTAATGGGCCTTTTAATCGATTGGTTGACCAAATGGGAAGTTGACTCTTCCGGAAGCGGAATACCTCAGGTTTATGCTGAGGTAAAGGGACATATGGAAGCTAATTGGGCGAAGGTGCTTTTCTCAAAGATTGTTGCCGGTGTTCTGACAGCTCTTGGCGGTCTGTCACTCGGTCCTGAAGGTCCGTCAGTCCAGATTGGTGGTATGGCCGGAAAAGGTATTGCAAAATTGTTTAAAGGATCGAAAACCGATGAGCTGAGACTTATTCTTGTCGGTTCTGCAGTTGGTATCACTGCAGCGTTCAATGCACCTCTTGCAGGTGTGATATTTGTTTTTGAAGAGATAAATCATGGATTTGACAAGACTCTTGTTTTCATTGCACTGGTATCTGCTATAGTATCCGATTTCATATCAAAAGTGATTTTTGGTCAGGCCACAATACTGTCCTTTCCAATAATTGATTTTCCTCTTGAATCTTATTGGATTTTAGTTGTATTGGGTCTGTTCATTGGAATTTTAGGTTACATTTACAATGTGGGCATGATTAAATCAAGTGATGTCGTTGCAAATTTGAGGATTCCGTCCTGGCTTAAGTTTGTCTTGGTATTCATGATATCCGGTGTTGTGGCACTGACCATTCCTGAAATCAGTGATGGGGGTCATTTCATGATGGACATGCTTGATGTAGCTGTCCCTTCACTTGGCGTTTTGGTGTTTTTGCTTGTTTTGAAGTACATATTTTCAATGTTTTCATTCTCATCAGGTGCTCCTGGAGGCATATTCTTGCCTATTCTGGTATTGGGGGCTTATATAGGTGCGGTATTCGGAAGCATTTTTGTGCCTGCATTGGGTTTGCATCATGACCTGATTTACAGGTTCATTGTAATCTCCATGGCAGGATTTTTCGCTGCAACCGTCAGGTCACCGATTACAGGCATCGTTTTGCTGGCTGAGATGAGCGGATCAACCGAATCGCTAGTGGCAATGATTATCGTTTCTTTAATAGCATATGTTGTCCCTACACTTCTGGGCAACGAGCCGATTTATGAGTCATTATACGACAGGCTGCTTTTAAGGAAAAATCAGGAATATGTTAAAAAGCCTTCAAAGCATGTCATGTCAGAGTATGTGGTTCCTTTGGATTGCAATTATATCAATTTCAAAATCAAGGACATTCCTTTCCCAAAAAATGCCATTGTGGTATCTGTAATAAGAAACGGCAAGTATGTCATTCCAACCGAAGATTTCCAAATAAGATATTCCGACCAGATTCAGGTTCTGACTGATTCCAATGATTATCCGTTTGTAAGGCAAGAGATTGAAGATTTGTTCGGTGATTAGATGAGTTTGATTTTCAAAAGACAGAGCATACGCAAATATACAGATGAAAAGGTTTCCGATGACATAATAGAGAATCTGCTGAGGGCAGGGATGCAGGCACCTTCTTCATGCAATGCCCAGCCTTGGGAGTTTGTTGTCGTATCAGAACCTGAAGACAAAAAGGCCATTTCTCAAATGCATAAGTTTGCAAAGCCTGCAGAAAATGCATCACATTTGATTATAACCATCGGAAATCTCAATGATGCAAAGGTCATAGGCATGATCGAGCAGGATTTGGGGGCATGCAATGAAAACATACTCTTGCAGGCAACTCATGAGGGATTGGGTGCCGTATGGCTGGGTTTTCATCCGATTGAAGACCGCACATTAAAACTGAAGGAGTATCTGAATATTCCCGATTATTGCATTCCATTTTCTGTCATCTGTGTAGGCTGGCCCGCTCACGAAAGCGAGGTAAAGCTTAGATATGATGAGTCAAAAGTCCATTTTGACAGATACTGATCTACATCACTTTTAAACCTTTCAAACATTGAATTGTTAAAGAGTACTTATTTTAGGTAAATTTTGTGATATGGTTATATACTATATTGAACAAACTTATATCCATTAACGAGGATTAACATGGCAAAAACTGATTTGTATGATTTTGAACATCTGAATACAACTACCGAAAGTATTTATGAATTGAGGGAATTTAATGTTTTAATTGTCCTGACTAACGGTACTAACCTGACCAATTGGAAAGATGTTGAAAATCGTGAAGACATTTTATATATTAGTGAAGATTTGTTCGGTGAAACTAACATCGAAGGAAGGTACAAGGGTTTGGTAAATCTTGAAGCTATAGTTACCTTTGGTGTTGGAAACATCACAAGTACAAAGGACATGTTTTCCGGATGCGAATCATTGGTTGAGATTGCCTCTCTCGATAAATGGGATGTTTCTTCAGTAACTGACGCCAGCAACATGTTTGATGGATGCTCCAGCCTGGAAGACATTTCCGCATTGGAAAACTGGAACATGTCAAATGTTGTTGACATGTCCTGCATGTTCAGGGGCTGCTCTTCACTGGCGGATGTTTCTGCCCTGAATAACTGGGATGTTAGCCATGTTGAGGATATGCATTATATGTTTGCAGATTGTGTTTATCTTAAGGATATTTCCGCATTGTCCAAATGGGATGTTAGCAATGTGAGGGATGTGGCATGCTTGTTTGAGTTCTGCACTTCACTGGAGGATATTTCCGCTTTGAAAAACTGGAATTTGGTTAATGCATTCAATATAACTGCACTGTTTCGAAGTTGTGCAAGGCTTAAGAACATTTCTGCACTGTCCAATTGGGATTTAGGCAAGATGGAAAACAATAAAAGTCTCTTGTCACTATTTGCATATTGCTATTCTATAAAAAGCATCGCTCCTTTGAAGAAATGGGATGTGTCCAACATAACCAGAATTTCCGGTCTTTTTGAAGGTTGCGTTTCACTTAAAAGTGTTTCAGATTTGAAGAAATGGGACGTTTCTAATGTAACTTCATTTGATTATCTGTTTAAGAATTGCTCTTCCCTAACCAATATTTCCGGTTTGAAATCATGGGATATCTCAAATGTCCAGTCATTAAAAAGCATGTTCAAGCATTGTGAAGACTTGGAAGATGTTTCAGACTTAAAGGACTGGGATGTAAGCAAAATCAAGTCAATGGAGGGCATGTTCAAGCAATGTGATTCTTTAGTTGACGTTTCCAGTCTGTCTGATTGGAATTTGGCAGATGATGTATGTCTGGATCATATTTTTGACGATTGCGAATTGTTGAAAATATATCCTAAATGGTTTGAAGAGGAAGTCATGAAAAATCATAATTTTGACATGGAATCCCGACAGAGGGTCATTGAAAATCTTGATGAATCGTTCTTCAAAACCCATGATCTTAATGACTTGAGCAAAGAAATGCAATTTTTAATAGTTAAGTTAACCAATAATCAATCACTTTTAGCTTACATTGTTGATAGGACTGAATTCAAGGATATCTCAGGCATAGCTCTAAATAAGATTACTGATGAAGGCGTCCTGAGCGAAATCGCTCTTCATGACCACAATTATGATGTTCTGCCTTCAAGCGACAGTTCAAATCCTCTGAAGTTAAATCTCTTTTTTTATAACCGTGAAAAGGCATTCTTGAAAATCGAAAATCAGACCATGCTTGTAAACATAGCCAAAGAAAGTCCGCATACTTTTAAAAGCATCGAATATCTTGGTGAATATGTTGACAAGGAGGATATATGGGTCGATATAGCTTTAAATGCGCAATCTAAGGGTGTCAGATTTTTTGCTTTTACAAAACTTCAATCCGAAGCCGCTTTCCAAAGGATTATTGATGAGTCATCTGATGAAAAGCTTTTAATCATATCTCGCAAAAGAATTGAGATAGAATAATTGCTAAAATCTTTTAGTCAAGTTTAAATAAGAATAACTATAAATTTTTACACAATAACTTAATGTTTTAAGTTAAATTATTTAGAGGTTAAAACTATGGTAAGTGTAAACGTAGAAGCTAAAAAAACCGTAGATGTAATGATTGAAAAAGCAGATGAATTAAACATCGCTGTTGCAACTTTAGATAATGGTGCTACTGTTATCGACTGTGGTGTAAATGTCGATGGAAGCTTTAAAGCAGGAGAACTTTATACTAAAGTTTGTCTTGGTGGACTTGCAGATGTTGGAATTTCAATTCCTGGAGATTTATCTGAAAAATTCGCACTTCCTTCAGTAAA
>NZ_JBGUPC010000010.1:0-91257 GCF_045130115.1 Methanobrevibacter sp. | reverse complement strand
GTAGGTATTGCGGCCATAGCATGAGGGTTATACCTGGACTCGTTTCGATCCCAGTAGTGAAGTCTTTTTGCGTTTTGTTTGTGTACTATGGTTTTCTATGGGAATTTCATTTCGCTGCAAGCCTTCTATTACAATTATTACTTTCTTTTTTTGACATTTTTTTTTTGCTTAATACCCGTATTGAAATTTTTCAGTGATTTTATGAATATTAAAATATTAGATACCACATTGCGTGATGGGGAACAGACTCCAGGTGTATCATTAACTCCGTTGGAAAAACTAAGAATAGCTTCAAAGCTTGATGAAATTGGAATCGATTTTATTGAAGCAGGTTCCGCCATTACATCTGAAGGTGAACGAGAATCCATTAAGGAAATTACTAAACAGGGGTTTAATGCAGAAATTTTAAGTTTTTCAAGACCTTTGACTGTCGATATAGATTACTGTCTTGAATGTGATGTTGATGCAGTCAACCTTGTTGTTCCCACTTCTGATTTGCACATTTCAGATAAATTGAATACTACTAGGGATAAACTCATTGATTTATCTAATGATGCAATTGATTATTGTAATGATCATGGTTTGATTGTTGAGATATCTGCCGAAGACGCTTCCAGGAGTGATGTTGATTTTTTAAGGGAAGTCTTCTTGAATGCAATTGACCATCATGCAGACAGGCTTTGCGTATGTGATACTGTTGGAATATTGACTCCCGATTCATCATATGACCTATTCAATAAGCTGAATGATTTGAAGGCTCCCGTTTCTGTTCATTGCCATAATGATTTCGGACTTGCTGTTGCAAATACATTATCAGCAGTTAAGGCAGGGGCCAGCGAAATCCACACTACCGTTAACGGTATTGGGGAGCGGGCCGGAAACACCTCTTTTGAAGAGTGTGTTGTCAGCATTGACAGATTGCTTCCGGATTTTTCAACTAACGTTCAAATCAGTGAAATTTATGACATTTCCAAATTGGTTGCAAGATCCACTGGAGTGTATATCCAGCCAAATAAGGCGATTGTTGGCGAAAATGCTTTTGCCCATGAATCAGGAATCCATTCAGATGGAATCATTAAGAATTCCGCCACTTATGAACCTATAACTCCCGAACTTGTAGGACGTAAGCGCAAGTTTGTCCTCGGAAAGCATATGGGGACTCATGGACTTGATTCCAGATTGAAGGAACTGGGTCTCAACGTCAATAAGGATCAGCTGAATCAGATTTGCAATGATATTAAGGATTTGGCGGATAAGGGAAAAACTGTTACCGATGTTGACCTGCAGGCAATTGCCGACAATGTCTTGCAGATAAATCATGAGGACAGAATCAGGTTGGATGAGGTAACCATCGTTTCCGGAAACAAGGTAATGCCTACCGCATCCGTTAAGGTCACAATCGATAATGAGGAAATTCTAAATGCGGGAGTGGGTGTAGGTCCTGTTGATGCTGCAATCAATGCGCTCAAATCATTGGACATGTTCAGGGATATTGATTTGATTGAGTATCACGTAGACGCAATCACCGGAGGTACTGACGCTTTCATTGATGTGATTATTAAATTGCAGCAGGAGGACAAGGTTGTTTCAGCCCGTGGTACTGAACCTGACATTATCAATGCCAGTGTGAAGGCATACATTGCCGGGGTAAATAGGTTATTAAGGGATTAATATGCATATGGACAATATTCAAATATTGGGATTCAGGGCAAACATCGATTCTGTTGGGGATGTGCTTGATGAAATCAACTCCATCAAGGATGATGGTGAGATTATCCAGCTTTTGAATGCGGATTCTGTAGTTTCAAAAAATCATATAATTCATGGCGTCAATCAGGCGTTTCTTGCATTTGAACGTGGTGAAAATTTGGCCAATGACTTAAGTGTGGAGATAGTTTTAAGATGTTCTGCCCAGCGCCAGATTTCAAAGGCATTTAAAATTTTAGGCCTGAAGGAAGGAAATATGGGGCTATGTGCAATTTTGATAAATTCAAAGGATTACACTCAGGAGTTATCTTCTATTTTTACTAGAGATGATGATGTTTTAATCCCAAATGAGGATAAGCTGGTTGAAATATATAAAATCAGTGATGATGAACTTCACAACATGTCTATTGAAGAGATTATTATTGACAGAATCACAAAACTTACAGTCGACATGTGACTTCATCGATTATCTTATCAAGATACTCATTTTTCAGGCATTTGTAATCCAGGTTTTTTATTTCTACACATATCGCCTTTTGTTTCACGCGATTATAGTTGGGGCATGTTGTTATGAATCCGCTTTTGTCTGTTGTCAGTGTCCTTTTCAAATCCCAACATATTGACTTTGCATCATCGTTCGGTATAATTACATTAAGCCCTCTTTTATCTGCATGTATTGCATTAGGTATATGTTTTTTTACATAGTCTGTTGCATTTAATGATACTTCAAGGTTATCTTTAACTTGATTAAGTTCATTATCTATACCACTACATACTATTTGTGATGTTTTGCTTAATTTTTGGGGGAGAGCAGTTTTTTTGAAAACTTCCTCATCGTCAGCTGTAATGAATCCTCCGCTTCCCGCATTGATAATTTTTGGAGAACCTGTTGATGCAAGGACGATGTCTGAATTTTTGCCCAGATTGTTTTTATCGTCTCCGATTCCTGCCGAAGCGTCTTCAATTGTGGTAATGTTTCTGTCATTGCAATATCTGCAGATGGATTTGACGTCCTGCTCGGCGCTGTAACCCGCAAAACTTGTAAATATCAGTGCTGATGAATCTTGAATGTCCAAATCATCCAGATAATCGGTATTTATAATTCCCAAATCGGTCTTTACAGTGATTATGTTCTTATTCAGGAATCTGGCAATCTGCTTAAATCCGTGCCATGCTCCCTGGTCCGGAACAATGATGTCTCCTTCAACGGCAGAAAGTGCAATAAAGATGCTGTTGTTTCCGCTTGAGGTCATCTTGACGTATTCCTTGCCGGTCAGATCCTTAATCTTATTGATGCAGCTTTCCTCATAGTCCTTTTCGACGTTGCCTTTAGCAACTTCAGACATTATTTCCAAGGTTCTCTTTGAAGGGGTTTTAAATTTAAACATTGTTCTCACTTTTAAAGTACATGTCAAGGGTTGTCTGTTTTGTGTGAAGCATCTCATTCAGCAGTGTTCCCTGCTTCACGTATCTGCTGATAGGTATTTTCAGTTTGGTTCCCGCATATTCCAGACACTTTTCCAGGGTTTCAAATTCCAGGTATGGCTGCAGCATTGCTTCCTTGATGTTTTCACGAACATTGAAAACGCCCAATGGAACATATCCGTCATAGGCTTCTCTCAATATTATCAGTCCGGATTGCTTTTTAATCTTCATCAGGTAATCAAGGACGGCCATTTTGGCGGTGTAGTAGCAGCCTCCAACAATGGAATATTCCTTTTTGCCGCCGTTGGTTTCATAATCCGAAAATATTAGTTCTTCGTTTTTCATTAGTTTGATGAATGCCTCATACCATTCGTATTCCCATTCTCCTGGAGTCAGGATGATTACATAATAGTTGTTCAGGGCTCCGAATTCAAAGACCCTGTATGTATCCAGTATTTCAAATTTTCTCACTTCCTTGAGAAACTCATCCGCCAGTGTTGAATCGCATGCTGTGATTGACCAGCGTGTCGGAACCAGTTTTCTGTTGTTTTTGATTCCTATTGCACCTACAGAAAATGCCTTTTGCATTGCAGAAAATGGAACGTCCTTATTGTGCAGGTTCAATACCGCTTCGGTTGCCTTCAAATCGGTATCATAGAATGTCTTTTCCAGTTGCTTGTCCCATCTCACCGCATCGATGTCGAATTTCTCGATGACAGCACTTGGTCCGTGAGGCATGCTGTCTTCTGAAAGCATTGACCCCCTGGGCCTTTTTCCGAATGTCGCTTCGCTGTCGATTGATTTTGATGCAAGTGAAATGTCCTGAAGTTTTTCGACAAAAGGATTTTCCAAATCATCAATCTTGATCAGCTGCTTGCCCCTTACAAGGTTCATCCTGTAGTTAATGATTTCTTCCTGGGTTTTGTTCTGGCCGAGCCACTCTTCCGGAGAGTCCATGATATGTGTGTCTCCCATTTGGGAACTCATCATGGGGCCTGCATAGACCTTGGGATATGACCATCTGCCGATGAAGACTGATGGGGGTGTTGTCCCTTCCAGGTTTTTGCCGACCTTAACAGATTTCATCTGGATTTGTTCTGTCAGTTTGGCTAAATATGCATTTTTTGTGGTTTTCATAATATTCTAAAAAAAGTAAAAAAATTAAAAATACTGCAGTTCAGTATTTTTAACAGAATTCGATGGTTGCAGGTGGTTTATCACTAATTGATAAAGCGACATGGGTAACTTCAGAAATTTCGGAAGTGATTCTTTTTGAAATGGTTTGAACAACATCCCAAGGAAGTTCAGCAACGGATGCGGTCATCGCATCAATTGAGTTGACCACTCTGACTATAACAAGGTATCCGAAGTCTCTTTGGTCTCCTTTCACACCTGTAACTTTGGTGTCAGTCAATACGGCGAAGTATTGCCATACGTCCTTATCAATGCCTGCTGCTTCAATTTCATCGCAAACAATCTTGTTTGCTTTTCTGCAGATTTCAACATTTTCTCTTGTCAAATCTCCAACAACACGAACTCCAAGTCCAGGTCCTGGGAAAGGTTGTCTGTAAACGGTGGTTGCAGGCAATCCTAATTCGTCACCGATTTCCCTTACTTCATCTTTGTAGAGGTCACGAATAGGTTCGCACAATTCAAGTTCCATTCCGCTTGGAAGGGCAAGGTTGTGGTGTGATTTGATTTCGCCTTTGGTTTCAATCCAGTCAGGAGCAATGGTTCCTTGCACCAGGAATTTTGCATCGGATTTGATTGCTTCCCTTTCAAATACTTCGATAAATACTCTTCCGATAATTTTACGTTTTTCTTCAGGGTCTTCAACACCTGCAAGCTGATCCATAAATTCATCTGAAGCATCAACAAACTTAAAGTTTAGCCTGTCTTTGAAAGTGTTGGTAACTTGTTCGACTTCACCTTCTCTTAAAAGACCATGGTCAACAAAAACTGCAGTTAGGTTATCGCCAATAGCCTCTTGGACAAGTACAGAACATACTGAACTGTCTACTCCGCCGGATAAAGCGATGATTGCTTTTTCATCACCAATTTGGTCTTTGATTTTTTGGATTGCATCTTCAATAAATTCTTTAGGACTTAACATTTTATTCCTCTTCATCTTCTTCTTCGTAATCTTCAATTATTTGTTTGATCATGGCTTCCAGGCCGTTGTCATTGCCTGATTCAATAGCTTCAAAAATGTCATCAAATTTAACATATTTTTCTAATTTAACAGATTTTTGGCCAATACCAGAAATTCTAAAGCCGTATTCTTCATCGCCAATTGGGATGTTTACATACTGCTTTTTTAATCCGGTCTTAAATTCATTTGCTTTATCTCTTAAATCATCAGCGTTATCAATCATTATTACACCTATTTTTTACAGATTTCATAAAAGTTTTTAAATATTATTTCTCCTTTTGGAGTATGATGCACTTCAGGGTGGAATTGAATTCCATAAACTTCCTTATCCTTATGTTTAAAGGATTCAACATCGCACAAAGTGGAACTGGCCAGGATTTCAAAATCTTCGGGAATTGTTTTCACTTCGTCTTTGTGAGAAGACCAAACATCCATTTCTGGAGCCAATCCTTTAAATAAGTTTTCATCATTATTGATATTAATTTTAACCTGAGCATAACTTTCAGTATCTGATGTGGTAACTTCCCCACCGTATGTTTTAGCAATCAATTGATGGCCAAGACAGATTCCTAGAATCGGAATGTCGAAGTGTTTGATGTATTCCTCGCTGTTTCCTGCACCTTCAAGAGAAGGTCCTCCACCTAAAATAAGTCCAATAGGATTTTTAGCTTCGATTTCTTCGATGCTCAAATCATTTGAGACAAGTTCGGATGGAATCTTAAGGTATTGTAAACTTCTAGCGATTCTATGGTTATATTGGCCTTTGTTATTAACTACTACTATTGTCATGTTATGCTCCATCAAAATATAATGATATTATTTTTGGCTTTTTTATTTATTATATTTTATTAATTTCTTACAATATCTTGATTGATTTTGCAATTTCAGTTATGAATTTTTCATCCCCTCCTTCGATGATGATTACATGGTCATCATCATGATATATGCAGGCGACATCAGTATCTTCATATCCGTTCATGTCTGTTTTTTGGATGATTTGGGTCAGATTTGGAGACAGCTCCTTCAATTCATCGTTGTCGCTTCCGCTTATGTTTTCAATCATTGATTTGGAAAAATCGATTCTTTCGCCGGTATTGTTGTAGTATGTGTCCTCAACGTATCCCTTATCAAAGGAGGTAATGGTCAGATCTTCCCCATAACATCTATACATTTCTTTAATCAAATCATCGTTTTCTTTGACTTTCCCGAAACTTGATCCTAATGGGGCCTCAACTGAAAAGTCCTCAAATTCAACGGTTTCCTTTTGAAAATTCAGGAATACGACAATGGAAGTTAAAAACAGTATAACAATAATTATTATCATCAGATTTCTTTTTGTCTTATTCATTCTATCATCTAGTATAAGGAATATTTTTCACTAAATTTATATATTAAGATTAATAAATTTGAATTACATGGAACTTCAAGATTTAATATATATAATAATTGCTATATTTGCAGCAGTAGTGTTGCTTAAAGTATTCATGTGGTTATTGCCTGTAATTGTAGTGTTGCTTATCGCATTTTTCATCTACATGTTCCTAAAGGAACGATATTAACTTTTTAAATCTTCAAAGGCAGAAGTTGCAGCAACTGCACCTTCTCCACATGCAACAACCCACTGCTTTAGACCTACACAGACATCACCGATTGCATAGACATAATCCACATTGGTTTTCTGTTTTTTATCTATGATAATGTGTCCGGATTCATCCAGGTCTATATCCAATTGTTTTGCAAGTTCAGTGTGGGGAATGTAGCCTACGCTAACGAAAACTCCATTGATAGGCAGTTCTTTAAGTTCTCCAGTTTGTGTGTCCTTTAATATGACTGACTCAACGAGCATTTCTCCTTTTATCTCTTCGACTGTGGCATTGAGTATTGTTGGAATTTCGGCTTCCTTTATCTGATTTTGAAGGTGCTTTTGAGCCCTGAATTCGTCTCTTCTGTGGACCACAGTCACATTGGCGCCGAGGTTTTTGAGGTATAGCGCTTCCTGCAGTGCACTGTTTCCCCCGCCGACCATGATGATGTCACGTCCGGCAAAGAAGAATCCGTCACATGTGGCGCAGTAGCTCACACCTTTTCCCTTAAATTCCTCTTCTCCTTTGGCTTCAAGCTGTCTGTGGGAACTGCCTGTTGCAAGGATTATTGCCTTTGACAGGTAGGTGTCCTTGGTTGTTTTAACTGTGAACCGGTATTCCTCATCAGTTTTTGTGATTTCAGTAACCTCTTCCATCTCCCTTAAATCGCAGTTTCTGGTTGCCTGGGCTTTCATCTTTTCAATCAGCTCCAGACCTGAGATGTTGTCAAAGCCGGGATAGTTTTCCATTTCCGGAACTTCACGTCCCAGTCCTCCGGCCAGGTCTCTGTCGATAATCAGATTCTTGGTTCCCTGACGACCAGCATAGATTCCTGCTGTCAGTCCGCCCGGTCCCGCTCCTATAATAATGATGTCATACTCATTCATGTTTTTACCTCAAATTTATATTTGATTTTAGTTATTTTAATATATATGTTGAATGAAACTAATTAATATGACTAGAATAGAAGATGCAGTTCAATTGTTTGAAGATGGTTATGTGTGCTCACAGGCAGTATTTGCCGCTTTTTCAGAAGATTTAGGGCTTTCAAAGGAACAGGCTCTAAAGATTGGCGCCTGCTTTGGAAGCGGAATGAGAAAAGCGGAAGTATGCGGAGCATGCACCGGCGCTTTGATGGCTTTGGGCTTGAAGTATGGAGAGGACAAATCTAAAAGCAATGAGGCTTGTGTAAGATTACTGGATGATTTTGAATCTGAAAACGGCTCTTATATCTGCAGGGATTTGCTCAACTGCGACATCAGCACTGAAGAGGGTGTCGAATATGCACGGGAAAATAATCTCTTTGGGGAATTATGTCCGAAAATGGTTGAGTCTGCGGCCAGAATCCTTGAGGAATTGATCTGATTGAGGCGGTATTGTGGGAATCTGTCCACGATGTGGGTCTTGGATTGATGAAGGCGAACCTTACTGTCCCGAATGTTGCTATATGGGAGAAGATGAAGAATATGGCGATGATACTGTCACCATCGACGGAAGAGATTATAATGCAGCTGAGGTGGAAAGGGTATTGGAGAATTACTGCTATACTTTAGAGGATTTGGAATACGGAAGAATCGATGATGAGGATTTGGAAAATATTATAGACGATTTGTGGTAATCTCCTCAAGGCACCCATTACCCCTTTTGCTTTCCATTTAAATCTATTCAAAAAATTATTAGTTGTTTAAAAAAATAATATTTGTAATGTAATATTTTATTAGGGGAGGGAAAAATTTTTATGAATAAGAAATTCATGATAATGGCATTATTCATTATTTCTTTATTGGCCGTTTCTGCTGTAAGTGCTGAAGATAATTCCACTTTTGATGTTTTAAATGCAAAAGACCAGAATGAAGAGATAATATATGCATCTGATAATATTTCGGTTTGTGATGTCAATAATACTTTAACGGTTTCACCGGCTGATTCATTTGAAAATTCATACGATGAAAACATATCTGTCCAGGAATCTGATGCTGTTTTGGAAAATGACGGTGAATCCCCTTTGTATGGTATTGTGGATATAGGTGCAAACAGTATGAAATTAGAGATATACAAGATTAAGAATAGTGGAAAGCCTAAATCCGTATTATCCTTATCTGAAAAGTCTGTGACTTCAATTTATGTTGAAAACAACAATCTGACAAAAGAGGGAATAGATGCGCTGGTGTCTGTTTTGAAGGATTTTGATGAAGTCATGAACCTTGTCAATGTCAAAACAAAATTTGTGTTTGCAACAGCCAGCCTGAGAAAGATTGACAATTCCGAAGAGGTGATTGCAACAGTCAAGAAGAAAGTCGGATTGGACATTAATCTGTTGAGCGGTGAAAAGGAAGCAAATACGACTTTTAACTCTGTAAAGGATAGTGAATTGACAACCGATAATGGTATTGTAATTGATTTGGGAGGAGGAAGCTGTGAAGTAATTGATTTTGTAAATAAGCAAATAATAACTTCTGAAAGCATGCCGATCGGTGCAGAGTCCTCCTACCAGGAATATGTCAGCGGAATGTTTCCAAATCAAACAGAGATTATTAATATAAAAAATAGGGTATTGTCTGAGCTTGACAAACTTGTTGTGGATAATTCCACTCAAAGAGGGGACCTGTTCGGTATAGGCGGGTCAGTTAAAAAAATTAAAAAAGTTCTTCAGTATCTTGGATATATTGATGATGTTAGCTATATTCCGGTCTCAATGCTGGATGACCTGTTAAATGAATTCAGCGAGCCGACCAGGGAGAATTATGAAAAGATTCTCAATGTCGATGCGGAAAGGATTAACACTTTCTTACCTGGCTTGATCATTACAAAAACAATTGCCGAATATTTCAACGTGACATATCTTCATTTCTGTAAAAATGGGGTAAGGGAAGGAATACTGATGGAAATACTTGAAAATGAAAGCCATGAAGCTCAAAATAAGCAAAATGTTTCATTGGATGTCGCAGATATTAGTATTGCTGCTGATGAAAATGCTGAAATTCAAATTGTCCTTCCAGAAAATGCAACAGGTACAGTAACAGTTAAATTGACTGAGAATGTCTACACAGCTTCACTTTTAAACGGAAGTTGTGTGATTGTTCTTCCAAAACTCGAATCAGGCAATCATTCTGCTAAAATAACCTACAGCGGTGATGACAATTATGTGTCCAACAAGACAAAAATCAACATTCATGTCAAATCAGCATCCCTTTATGCACATGACATGACCCGCTCCAGGAATAGTGACTATGACTATCAGGTTAAATTGGTTGATGAGAATGGAAATGGCATTGCAAGCAAATTGATTTCATTTAAAGTTCTCTCAAATCAATATTATGCAATGACTGATGAAAAGGGAATTGCCAATGTCAGGGCGAACCTGAATGTAGGCACATATTCCGTGTTTGTTTCTTCAGAAATCGCCGGAAATGTGACAAAGACCTTGAAAATCGTAAATCGCATTCAAAGCAATAAGGATCTGACAGTATACTATGCAGGCAATGCCGAATATAAGGTCCGAATCATCGGGGATGATGGAAATCCTGAAAGTGAAGGGAAAAACGTAGCGGTTCTCATTGACAACAAGATGCAAAACCTTAAGACAGATAAAAACGGATTTGTTACAATTAAGATTGGCAGTAACTTTAAGGTGGGCACACATTCCATCGAAATCAGATATAAGGGTGTAAGTGCCAGGAATAAGGTTGTCGTAAAGCATCTGGTCAGCCTCAAATCAGCATCCGTCAATAAATCCGCCAAAAAATTGGTATTGGCCGCAAGTTTGGCAAAGGTCAACGGCAAATATCTCAAGAATAAAAGGATTGTCTTCAAGTTCAAAGGAAAAACCTACAAGGTAAAAACCAACTCTAAGGGTGTTGCAAAGGTTAGCATTAAAAAATCAGTCTTGAAAAAGCTCAAAGTTGGCAAAAAGGTAGTTTATCAGGCAACATACCTTAAAGACACAGTCAAAAAGACTTCTAAAGTTAAAAGGTAACTCGCTTCGGCGGTTACTTCACTTTTTTTGATAACGTGATGCACAAGTTTATTTAAATGGTTTACCATAAATAATCTTATATAGTCTTAGGTTGGGGAATTATGAACTTGAATTTCAAAAAGGCTTTTAATATTGTTCTGATATTTTTAATTTTATTAATTACTTTGTGTGCCGTTTCAGCTCAGGATAACGATACACAAATTATTTTGCAGGATATGGGGTTCTCTGAAAATGAGGATAATGGATTAAGTATCGATTATGAGGAAAACGTAGCTAATGATCCTCAAATTGAGATAAATGAAATAGATTGGTATTATAATGGAGATAATGTTCTTGAAAGCTATATAAAAGATGCTAATGGAATTCCAATTAAAGATAAACAAATCAGTCTATTCATAGATGGAAAACAGTATGACAAAACCTCAGATGATTTGGGAAAAATCACATTGGATTTAAATTTAAAACCAAACAGCTATGTGGGTGTCACTAATGATGAAAATAGAATATGCCCTTCAGGCAACGATTTGATTATTGGGAAATATAAAATGCCTGTTCAAATCAAAGATTCTAGTTATGTTGTCTGTAAAAATTCTAAATCTAAGGTAACCGCAAATGCAAAAACCCCTGCGGGCGAAGACTGTTGCTCTTTTTATTTGCAGGTGAGCGATACTGAAGCAGTCGGAGGATTTAGAAGGGACAATATTGCGTCAACCACTATCACTGTAAAACACTGCACCATAAAAGGATTGCCCGCCGTGAAACATTATAATTCTAATCGTTTTGTTCACTTAATTGTCTTTTCTAATGGGTGGATAGTAGGTAATGGCGGACTTGACTCCACAGGTTTCATCAAAAGAATGGAAAGCTTGTCTGCAGATATGGTTAGGTCAAATAAAATTAAAATGTCCTCCATAAAAAAAATCTATAGGTATAAAAGAGATGTCAATTTCGGACATTTTGCAATTAAGGCTCCAAACGGCAAATATGCTGTTGTGTGGAAAAATAAAATCATCACAGGCAAATTAAAACCAGGTCAATTCCTTTGCACACCTAATTTTAAACACTATTATCGTCACAGCACTTATGGTAAATACAGTAAGGATCCCGCTAAAGCCGCAATCAAAGTAGGGGCCACTGACAGGTATGGTGTATATAGGAGGCAGATTGTAGTTCTTCATTGGAAAGCTACTTCAGATAATATGTATAAGACAACATCTTCACTTAAATGTTATGCTGCAAACGACAACGGCAAATTTGTTGGCGTATCATCCGGCAGATTAGTAGACACCGTTAAATTTAAAGGCAAAGCTGTCAGAGGATATAAACTTCCAAAAGTTCCAAAAATGAAATATATGGGTTATCATAAATTCGGAAACATTGATAATCTTATTAAAACTCCAACAATTGTACATGCTCCGGATATAAAAAACCATTTCAATGCGGCGGAATACTTTAAAGTGAAAGTTATAAACAAAAATACTAAAAAAGTCGTTAGGGGAGTAAAAATTAAAATTAAATTAACTTCTGGAAGCGACTCACAGGTCTTCACCGTAAAAACAGATAGGGGAGGCATTGCTAAATTAAATACCAAAACCTTAAAAGCGGGAAGCTATAATGCTAATATAAATACAGCGGATTATAAATATAAAATTTCAGGCATAAGTAAAATAACCATTATATAATCCGGTAAATGTCTAGTGTTAGTATGTGCAGTATTTATGAAATTTTATTCTAAATTTTGAGGTGAAGATATGGAAAACAGGAATATTATCATAATTTTAGTTGCTGTTGTTATCGTTCTTGCAGTTGTTGCTGGGGCAATGTTTTTACAATCCTCTAATGTAAAAGAGCCAACTAAAATTAAAATAACAAGTGATAAAGAGCAATATGAAGGAGGGAAACTAAAAATACAACTAACTGAATTAAACAAAACACCAATATCCAAACAAAAAGTTAACATTACAATTACAAACAAGAAAGGCAAGGTTGTGGTCAATGAAACTGTCAAAACAAATTCCAAAGGACAGGCAAAACTTGATTTGAACTTGAAAAAGGGCAAATACAATGTTAATGTTACTTATAGTGGTAATGAAAACTACACTGGAAACAGCACAACACAGAAATTGAATATTAAAGAGGAAGTTACGGAAACTGTAACTGAAGAATCTTATTCTTCAAGTTCTGGTGGATATACTACAGAACCGGTATATGATGGGCATACCGAGTCATATAAAGATGGGGTTAGAGGGGTTTATAGTCCCTCTGGAGAATTTTTCATTGATCCTACACAGGACCCTAACTATAAAACTTTTTAATAAATATATGTTATTCTAAACATCTATATTTCTTAATTTTTACAGTTTATATCTTCATATAAATATCAATCGGTCTTAGACTATTTCTTAATGTAAAAAGAGAGAGTATTGGTGTTTAAGTGACTAGTTTAAACACCATGTGTTTTTTTTGAGGAAAATTATATATTGGCAGATTTTTTTTTAATTTTCCGAACGACTTGTATCAAATTTGCAAATTGTGAAAAATCTAATTCAACACAATTCTAAGTTTGGAGAGTATTAGTATTTTTGACTAATAATGTAGAGTGTTTTAGGTTTACCTAAATTTCATCTCTATTACTTACTTTGTCACCATAGTATATAAAGCTTTGCATTTTTTTAGGTATGCCTAAATTATATTACAAAGTATAAAAAGAAAAAATGGCGCATTGTTCATGGGCTTTTCATTGTCTGTTCCAATCAAAAGATTGATTAATGCCGAATGAAAGATTATGATTAACAACAGGTGATTAAATGTTTGGAAACATGAACAAGACTAAGGCATATGCATATCTTGCGGGAA
The DNA here is from genome assembly GCF_045130115.1 of Methanobrevibacter sp. Taxonomy (GTDB): domain Archaea; phylum Methanobacteriota; class Methanobacteria; order Methanobacteriales; family Methanobacteriaceae; genus Methanocatella. The sequence continues at coordinate 77,558 of NZ_JBGUPC010000010.1, read as the reverse complement.
TATTTTGTGCCTGCATGATTGCATCCAACATATTGGCTACCAGAACTTTGGAAATAAGTTTCATAGCATTGCCATGTTCAATATTAACATTTCCTATACTATTCATCGTTAATGATATCCTTTCTGAAATTTACGGCTTTAAACTGACAAAAGATGTTATCTATTTGGGTTTTATCATCAATGTAGTGGCGGTTGGCCTATATCAGGTTGCCATGATGTTTCCTTCAAGCAGTCCCAATGCTCCTGCATTTGCAGCGCTTCTCTCAACAACTCCTCGGCTATTTGTGGCAGGGCTTGTTTCCTACATGCTGGGCAATCTCTTAAACTCCCAGGTACTTGTCAAATTAAAGGAAAAATATCATAATCTGCTTTTTGTACGTGTTATAGTGAGTACCATAATAGGGGAAACAGTCGATTCGGTTATTTTCATTTCAATTTCATTCTATGGAGTTCTGCCGAATGAATTGATTGTGACCATGATCTGCTGTCAGATAGTGTTCAAGGTATTGTATGAACTGATATTCTATCCTGTAACTCGAAAAGTGATTTTAAAAATAAGGACCTTGGATGAGGGGTCACTGTTTGGTTAGAATTAAAAAAAAGGGTATTTTAATCAGATATTATGGATTTTTACCATAGTATTAGATTAAAAGACTATCCTTTTAAATTAATTTAATTCATCGAGCAGTTGAAAAACTCTTTCAGATTTAATTTTAGATTTTAATATCATTTTGTTTAATGAATCTGAAGTAATTTTATCGTAATCCGCTTCATTTCTCATTTTTCTTAACTTGTCTAATTCTTTCGAGATGGTTTTTCCAATATTATTTTTCTTGAATCTTTCATGCTTTCTAAAGATTTTTGAAGTTTCCCCATGAACATCTGATTTTTTGGAATGCATTGTTTCGATTTTTCATTCAAAAAAATATCATTTTCGTTTAAAAAATCACGTATTGTACAGAAAGTGCCGTAATAATATCTGCTAACACCAGTTCTTTGTTTTGCTTCGTTAGATTGATTAATATATGAATCTGCTAGATTGTTGAATTCGCACCATTCAAATTCTTCAGATTGTTTCATTCAAACTACTCCATAATTAATAATATTTTGTCTGCGGAATTGCTTTCAAACAATTCGTATAATCTTTGTTCTAATAGGTCTTCAATTTTCAAGGAAGTTATGGTATCTATGGAAGTGAAAATGTTAATCTCTAACTGGAGATAATCTTCCTGGAATTCCTCGTAGAATTTAATTTGTAATTTATCGTAGTTTATTTCGCTTTGAATTAAATTTGGCAGTTCAAAAATAATTTTTTCAAGTTCGGTGTCATTACTTACAAATTCACATATTTTTTTTAAATCATCATTTGGGATTTGAAAGTTTTCTATTATGAACTTTTCTAATGTTATGGTGCTAGTTTTTTCTTCATAGGATGGAATAAATATTCTTTCTGTTTCTTGAAACTTTTGAATCATTAAATTAACCTCCTAATAGTGGTAAATTATAGAATATGATATGTTCTAAATTCTATATAAATATTTGCTATTAAATGAGGTCAATTTTCTTTAATGAGGTCAATATTGACGTCCTTTTGTAAAATGCATCAAAAATATTAATTTATATAATTAAAAAAAGGAGTTGTTGGAAACTCATTCGAGTTTCCTTAAATTAGTTTTTGAATTTCTTCACGAACGATTTTGTTTACGAGTCCACCATCGGCTTTTCCTTTGAGCTGTTTCATGCACATGCCCATCAATGGACCCATTGCACCCATCTGACGTTCCTTAACCATTCCTTCATTTTGAGCTACTATGTCTGAAATTATTTTATGAACATCCACTTCGCTCATCATGACAAGATTGCTTTTTTCGGCAATTTCTGAAATTTCTGTGTCAGGTGCCTTGATGGTTTCGACTGCGAGTTTTCTTACGCTGTCCTTTGCAATTTTGCCGTCAGCCAATAATGTGAATATCCCTTTGAAATGATCTAAAGTTAAGATGTTAACATCATGCCCTTCCCTTTTGATTTCTCTGAGGTCATATGCAAGAAGTGAAGCGACAGGTGTTGCATCAACATCAACATCAGCCAAAATTGCCTCAAACATGTCTGCCTCTTGCCTTTTGACAAGCTGTGTTGCCAAGTCTTCGCTTAGCTTGTACTCTTCAATGATCCTGGCCTGTTTGACATCTGGCAATTCAGGCAGGTTGTTTGCAATAGGCTCGATTCTGTCTTCAGTAATCTTGAATAATGGAATGTCGGTTTCAAGATACATCCTGTTTGCGGTAGGAAGAGGTCTCATGTATTCGGTGTTGCCGTCATCAAGCGCTTTTCTTGTCTCTTCAACGACACCGTCTAAACCTAATTGAGCTCTTCTTTTAACTTCCTCTAAAGCGGATATTGCAATGTCCTCATCATGCGCTACAATGATGAATGCGTCCTCTTCGCCTATGTTTAAAAATTCTGCAATCTTGTCAACTTCATCCTGTTTGATTCCATAAGCAGGCAATTCGTCAGAGTGGAAAATTCCTGCAACTCCACGTTTTTTGGCGTAGCTTGCAATTTCAGTTCCGAATCTTCTTCCAGGCTGCACTTCACGGCCGATCAGTCCGTCATATCCTTTCAATACAACAGCCTTGATGGTTTCAGCTGATTTCAAGATCTTGGATTCTGTGTCTTCAAGAAGCTCATCCAAATCATGGATTTCCTCAAGGACTTCTGCATTTCTTGCCTGGAGCTCATTTCTGATATCAATAAGTGCCAGTTGCCTTTGAACTTCACGGTTGACTATTTCAGCCATCAGGTCCAAGTCCTGCACACCTTTGATTTCCACACGTGCCCCTTCGGCAATGGAAATGTTCAGGTCCTGTCTGATTGTACCGAGTCCTCTTTTAACGTTGGTACTTCTCAATATCTGACCGAGCATGTATGCAACTTCCCTTACTTGATCAGGATGGTGCATTGAAGGGTCTGTTGTGATTTCTGCAAGAGGTATTCCCAAACGGTCTAACCTGAATTCGGTAAATCCGTCCTTGGTTTCAACCCTTCTTGCTGCGTCCTCTTCAAGACCTAAGCTTTCAATGACCACTTTGCCGTAAGGTGTTTCAAGATAACCGTCGGTTGCAACCATACCGGTTCTCTGGAAACCACCTGTGTTACTTCCGTCAATGACCTGTTTTCTCATTGTGTGGAATTCGTCAACAATGTGCATGTTCATAAGGCATGCGATTGTGATACAGATGTCCAAAGCCTCTTCATTCAGGCTATGAGGCGGTTCGTCATCGTTTTCAACAAGGCAGGTGTGCTTTGCAAAGTTTTCATATTTGAAGTTCAATCCTCTGAGTGATTCCTGCAGTGCAGCACGGTCGATTTCACCAAGCTCTGATTGGGTTGGCCTCAGTTTCCTTTGGATAAGTTCATCAAAATCATTGTCAACAAGCTCTGTTTTACATGGACAGAACAGCTTGTGCTGGCTGTTCAATTGTTGGTGAATTTCAAGTCCCATTTTCAATCCTAATTTTTCATAATCGTATTCCATGCTATCACCTTAGTTCAAGAAATCCTTGATTGTGGATTTTTCTTTAAATTCACCTGCAATGTTGGTTTGCATAATCTCTTTTACCTTTTCGTAATCGTCACTTTGGCCTAATGCCCAGCATAATTTAACATATGTTGTTTCAGGGGTCATGTCACGTCCGGATATTACTCCTGCATCCAGAATGTTACGTCCGGTTGAGTAGACGTTCATGTTGACCCTTCCGTATAGGCATTGTGATGTCATTACCACAGGAATCCTTTCGTCCTGTGCCCTTCTGAATGAATCGATCAGGTCGTTCGGCACATGCCCGAGACCTGTTCCCTCAATGACAAGGCCCTTATATCCCTTATCGATATGATATTCGATAAACTCTTCGGAAATGCCAGGGAAGCTTTTGATGAATCCGACTTTTTCCTCAATGCAGGTATTCAGTTCAAGCTCGTTTTCGCCACGTTTTGTGTATGAATATTCAGGATTGATGTTAACTTTCCTGTTTTCGATTTTAGCTATTGGCTGAGCGTTTATGCTTCTGAATGTATCCCTTCTTGAGGTATGCATTTTCCTTACCTTTGTACCTTTGTGGAGGTAGTTGTATTTGTCGTTAAGGCTTCCGTGCATGCAGACACAGACTTCAGCAATGTCGGACTTTGCCGCAACCACGGAATCTATTAAATTGATGTTGGCATCACTTGAAGGTCTGTCTGAACTTCTCTGAGCACCTGTAATGATGATTGGAACAGGAGTTTTGACCATGAAGCTCAATGCGGCTGAGGTATAGTGCATTGTATCGGTACCATGCGCTATCACAACGCCGTCAGCGCCGTTGGAAATGTCATTGGCTATTTCTTCTGCGGCTTTCACCCAGTATTCGGGCTTCATGTCTTCACTTAGAATATTATATAATGCCTTTACATTGTAATTGGCATAGTCCAACAGTTCAGGGTTGGCCTTAACAAGGTCTGATGCGGTAAATTTAGGGTGCACCGCACCTGTACGATAATCGATAACTGAAGATACTGTACCACCGGTTGACACAATTGAAATGTTCTGTTTTGAATCGTCATGTGGAATTTCAGTTTCATCATAACCTATTTTAGGCTTGTCGCCCTTTTCAATGAGTTCTGCAGTGGTATCCTTGATAGCCACTCCAATGTTATAACCGCTTGACAGCTTTATGACGAGATAACCGTCATCTGCGTCTTCAGGCCTGTCAAGTAGGATACCTGTATAGGATATGTCTTCCTTATTGACTTTGATGGTGTCTCCTATACTCAAACCGTAATTTTCAATATATTTTTCAGCATTTTCTTTATATGTCATCAAATCACACTATGAATTGTTTTTAATCCATTCAGCTCCAGCTTCTAGAACTTCAATGTTCACATCAATGACCTTAGGTTTGGATGCAAACATTTCTCTGATTGCATTTTCATAGGATTCGCGTTTTAAAACATCACCCAATTCGGTCAATGCTCCTAAAAGTGCAGTGTTTGCAGTTCTGGCATTGCCGTGTTCCTCTGCAATATCCACACATGGCATTGCAATGACCTTAACGTCACGGTCTGTTTCAAACTCTCCTATTTTAGCGTCATAAAGTATTACTCCGCCTTCTTTCACGTCATGTGAGAACTGTTCCAGTGAAGGCTTGTTTAAGGCAATTAGGATGTCAATGTCATCAACGACAGGTGTTCCGATTGTTTCATTGGAAATTACAACAGAACAGTTTGATTTTCCTCCTCTCTGTTCCGGTCCGTAGCTTGGATACCATGAAACATGTTTTCCTTCAGCGCATGCTGCCTGGGCAATGGTCAATCCTGCACTTAAAACACCCTGACCTCCGAATCCGGAAACCTTGATGCTTACAGGTTCCATTTCCTCATCGACATAGCCTGTTCCTTCGCCTCTGTTAACGTTAAATATCTTGTCCAGTGATTCGGTTGAAAAGTCACTGGCAGGCCTTTGGACAGGTTCCTTGGTGTATAAGTTGTTCCTGAAGTTTTTCACAGGGAACTCTTTTTCCATTTGCTCTTCAATGAATTTCTGTGCACTTGCAACATCTTGTTTCAGGTTGGTAGGGCAAGGTGACAATACTTCAACGAATGAATATCCTTTTCCTTCTTTCTGAACGGTCAATGCCTGTTTGATTGCATATTTTGCAAGTCTGATTTTCAATGGATTTGCAAGGGATACCCTTTCGATGTATACAGGAGCTTTTAGAGTATTAATCAGTTCACACATGTGTGTAGGATGTCCCGCATAGTCAGGATCTCTTCCGGTCTGGCATGTTACTGTTTTTTCTCCAATCAGGGTAGTTGGTGCCATCTGTCCGCCTGTCATTCCGTAAACGGTGTTGTTTACGAAAAATACTGCCATCTTTTCTCCACGGTTTGCAGCCTGCAGGGTTTCGTTCAAACCGATTGAAGCAAGGTCTCCGTCTCCCTGGTAGCTCATGACAATTGCATTGTCTTCAGCTCTGGAAATTCCTGTAGCAACAGCAGGTGCCCTTCCGTGAGCGGTCTGGAAGTTTCCGCAGTTGAAGTAGAAATAAGCATATACTGAACATCCGACTGGGGAGATCATAACGCATCTTTCCTGGATTCCGAGCTCGTCCATACATTCTGCAATCAATTTGTGTAAAATTCCGTGTCCACAACCGGCACAGTAGTGAGTAGATTGAATATTTGTTCCTTTTCTTGGATACTCTTCTAAAAGGGATTGTGGATTTCTACGTACCTGTAATTCATAATCTTTGTTTTTATTATCACTCATCTTTCCACATCCTCTAATCTATTATATTTGGACTGGCCTTTTCCTCACTTCTTTCGGATAGGTCTATGTCTTCATCGTCAATGCCTGCTATTTCATAAATCTTAGCAAGTATCTGTTTCAGTTCAATCAGGTTTCCGCCCATTCTGTTGACCAGATGGGTGTCCTCTTTTCTGAGTGCTGCAAACTGCACGTCAGCCAGGAGTTGGCCATTGCTCATTTCAACTGAAATGAAGCTGACTCCTTTGTCTGCCAATTCCTTTACTCTATCAACTGGGAAAGGTGATAGTGTAATCGGTCTTAGGAGTCCGACTTTCACGCCTTTTTCACGGCTTTTGTCAACGGCTGATCTTGCGATTCTTGAGCTGATACCGAATGATACAAGAACGATGTCTGCATCATCAACTTGATATTCGTCATAGATTACTTCTTCAGCTTCGATTTTTGCATATTTTTCCTGAAGCTTGAAGTTGAAGTCTTCCAAATCGTTAAAGTCATTATAAATTGAAGTAATAAGATTTTCCATGGTTTCAGCATTACCTTTCACTGCCCATGGCTTGTCGTTTTTAGGTTCGATTGCTTTTTCAGGGAACACTAACGGTTCTGCCATCTGGCCTAATGTACCGTCGGCTAAAACCACAACTGGATTTCTCCATTTGTCGGCAAGTTCAAATGCTTTCATGGTCAGGTCGCACATTTCCTGAACGCTGTTTGGAGCAAGAACAATGTTTTTGTAGTTTCCATGTCCTCCTCCCTTGACGACTTGGTTGTAGTCCCCTTGTTCAGGTCCGATGTTTCCAAGTCCAGGTCCTGCTCTCATGATGTCCACAATCACTGCAGGCAATTCAGCGCCGGCAAGGAAAGTGAATCCTTCCTGCATAAGGCTGATTCCAGGTCCTGATGATGAGGTCATTACTCTGTGGCCTGTTCCGGATGCACCGTAGACCATATTGATTGATGCCTCTTCACTTTCAGCCTGTACGAAGTTTCTTCCAACCATAGGGAAGTATTTTGAAGCCTCGTGCAAGATTTCACTTGCAGGGGTAATTGGATATCCGAAGAAACAGTCACAACCGGCATACATTGCACCGATGACGACTGCAGTATTTCCTTTAACCATCTGATTGCTCATTTAGTTTCCTCCTGCTTTGGCTTTAATCATTTTTGCTACTGAATCGTTTACAATCTTTTTATACTGATGTACTTCAAGCGCCAGTGGTTCAGGGCATGTAAAGTAGCAGTCCTTACATCCTGTACATCCATTGCCGCTATAATAGGCAAATTGATATCCTGCGTTGTTCATGTCTTGTGAAAGCAATATTGCATTTTGAGGACATCCGACTATACATCTCATACAGCCTTTGCATATTTCCTTATTTATAACTGGATAAGATATCTCTTCTGTCATTTATATCATCTATTTGTTGTCATTTTCTCTAATTTCAACCCTTCTTATTTTTCCGCTGATGGTTTCAGGAAGTTCATCCACATATTCAACCATTCTTGGGTATTTATAAGGAGCTGTAACTCTTTTAACATGATTTTGTATGTCTTTAGTCAATGAATCTGACGGTTCGAAGTCAGGCTGCAAAACAATGCTTGCCTTTACGATTTGACCTCTCACTTCATCAGGATAAGCGGTAATTGCGCAGTGTGCCACTGCTTCATGGGAAAGAACAGCGCTTTCCACTTCGTACGGTCCGATACGGTAACCTGAAGACTTGATTATGTCGTCGTTTCTTCCGACAAAGTGCACATATCCGTCTTCGTCCACCCATGCGGTGTCTCCGCAGTGGTAGTATCCGTCATGGATTTGCTGCTTGTATTTCTCTTCATCGTTGACATAATCCTTGAACAATCCAGGGTTTGGACCGTCGTTCATTTTGAAACAAAGCTCTCCCTCTTCACCGATTTCCACCTTGTTGTCGTTTTCATCCAACAATTCCAAATTGAATAATGGGGAAGGCTTGCCGATGGAGGCAATTTTTGCATCAAGCCAGATGAATGTTCCGATTGACAATGTTGTTTCGGTCTGTCCGAATCCTTCCTTGATTCTCAAGCCTGACAAGTCATAAAATCTTTCGGACACTTCAGGAGGCAAAGGTTCTCCTGCGGTTGTAACGTATTTTAAGTTTGAAAGATCATATCCTTCGATATTCTCTTTAATTATGAACCTGTAGATTGTTGGAGGGGCACAGAATGTGTCCACCTTATTTTCAATAATCTTTTCAAGCAGTTTGATTCCATTGAATCTGTCGTAATCATAAATGAATATTCCGGTTCCTGCAATCCATTGTCCGTAGATGTTTCCCCATACAGCCTTTCCCCAACCTGTATCTGCTGAGGTATGATGTATGCCGTCTTCCACAACATTATGCCAGTATTTGGCAGTTGGAATGTGGCCTAAGGAGTATGTATGCTTATGGGACACCATTTTTGGAAGCCCGCTGGTTCCTGAAGTAAAGTAGATTAGGAATATCTCTTCAGCATAGGTCTTGTCTTCACCTGTGGGCCTTTCAAAAACAGGGCTTTCCTTTTTGATCGCTTCATTGAAATTAATCCAACCTTCCCTGTCGGTTTCAATAGCTAATTTTTTCAGACTGATTCCTAATGATTCTTCAGCGGCTTCATAGTCAGGCAATAATGTATCTTCTTCAACTGACACTACCATTTTAACGTCCGCTTCCTTTATTCTGAAATCGATGTCATGAAGCTTCAGCATGTGTGTTCCTGGAATTGCAATTGCCCCGATTTTATGCAATGCGACCATGCAAATCCACCATTCATATCTGTTTTTAAGGGTCAACATTACCTTATCGCCTTTGTTGATTCCTAAACTTTTGAACAGGTTTGCGGCCTTGTTTGAATATTCCTTCATTTCCTTGAATGTGAAGGTATGATTCTCATCATGGTCATTGGTCCAGATCAATGCGATTTTATCCGGATCGATTTCTGCATACTTGTCTACAACATCAAATCCGAAGTTGTAATCCTCATTGTATGTAAGCTTAAAGTTTTCAAAAAAGTCTTCGTAAGAGTCAAAGTCAACTCTCTCTACAAAATCTCCTATTACTGATGTCATTAAAATTACTCCTAATAAATATTATATGATTACTGCTAAGAATTTAGCCGGTTTATCGTTAAGTGCTACCATTGCGTGCCTGTGTGTTGAATCAAAGAAGATGCAGTCTCCTTCGTTCAGTATGATTTCGTTGTTGTGTATATAAATTTTCAAGGAACCTTCAAGGACATAATTGAATTCCTGTCCGGGGTGTGAGTTTAGTGAAGGTGTAGGATTCTTTTTAGGGTCAACCACCACAAGGAAAGTTTCTGCTTTTTTGTGAATGAATTTAGAACATAGGTTTTCGTGAGTATATTCTTTGCTTCTGTCAATTGAAACTCCCTTGTTTGCACGGGTTAAATCGAATATGTTCATCCTGCTTTCTTCACCAGTTAATAATAATCCTAAATCAACTTTAAAGATGTGTGCAAGTTCATATAAGAAACTTGCTGGAATGTCAATTTCAGCGTTTTCATATTGGATGTAGGTTTCTTCTGTAATGTTCAATTCTTCTGCGATTTCTTTAATGGTAATGTCTGATAGTTCTCTCAATTCTCTAATTCTATTTCCAATATCTTTGTTGTATTCATTCATTCATAAACACCTATTTTTTTCATTGATTTTTTTCTATTATAATATGATATATTATAATATTATATGTTTTGGATTTAACTTTATATAAACCTTTTTAAAAATCATGATAATTCGTTATAAATTTTCTAAACAAAAAATTTTGTTTTTAATTTTTAGCTGAAAATATGGGAAAGTTTTAAATACTTCAAACGTTTAATTTTAATTTAATTATTTAAAGGAGAAAATCAAATGACATCTAATGAGATAGGAACTGACATTATTTTCAAAAAGCAGTTAGGCTTAAACTTAGAGATTGACCAGAAATATGTCGGTTTAAAAATGAAGGAGAATAATATTTTATCTTTTAATTTCAGAGTTCCTGGAGCTTTAAAGGATGAGGTTGAAGCTTATTTTAGAAGATTCAAATTAGGCGAACCAATCCTTGTTGATATTGGGGGGACCGGCGATATAAAATGTGATTTTAAAGGAATTTCTCCAGTCTTAAAAAATAAGGATGAAATGGATCAGTATTTCCTGTCAGCCACCTTACAGGAAGACAAACAGTATGATCCTTTGGAAGAAGAAAAATGTGAAACCTGCAGTGGATGCGGATTTCACTGATTAATTCTTTTTTTTAATTATACTCTTTTTTTAGTTGTCTGCATTCTTTGAAAACATATTTTAGCAGATAGACAGTTCCAATTATTGAAAGTATTAATGACGGCACAATCCAAGGCAATTGGGACATTGCAGCATCCAAACCGGTTACATTTAGAAGTGTTGCAACCGTATTATTCAGGAAGTGGACACTCATTGGAATCAGGATATTGTCGGTTTTCAGGTAAAGCACACACATGCAGACTCCAAATAAAAATGCGCTTGTCATTCCACCGAATTCATGTCCTATAGCAAATATAAATGAGGATATTATCATTGCAGGGATGATTCCGGTTCTGATTTTCAGTCTGTTGAACAATACTCCTCTAAAAACAAGCTCTTCAATAACGGGAGCAAATATTATCGCGCCAATTGCATCAAGAATAATAATGCTTGAATCAACGTCGACAGTTTCGATATCTGTGGTAATCCATGTAGGGTCGGTTAGGCCTATCAGGATATCAAGTGATGAAAGCAGAAAGGTAAACAGAAATGCAAACAGCAGATTAATCGCAAAAACGTACAGTATTTCCTTCAGAGTATTTTCCTCAAACACATTTTCAATATTCTGTTCGAGACCTCTTGTTCCTCGAAGTGCCCAAACAAACATCAAAGCTCCAATAAATAGGAAAACTATAAAGAATAATTCATCTGATTCAGCAATTTCCGGAAAGAAAACCATTAATAATCCGGTTATGATTGCAGCCAGAATTATTCCCACAATCAGTTCTCTAATTTTAATTGTCCTTAGGCGAATATTAAAATCGGTAATGCTTTTATCCATTTTAAAAACTCCTATAAAATTGTTTTAAACCAGTTAACAGTTTCTATAAGTTGTGATTCGAAGTTATCAGATTCAATTTGCAGATTGATTTTTTCCATGTTGCTGATGTCGGCCAGGGAATGTTTGATGTCTCCAGGTCTTTCCGGTAGATATTTGGGTTCCAAATCGCTGCCTAAAGTGTCTTTAATGATTTCATACAACCTATTGATGGTTAGCTTTTTGCCGGATGCAACATTGATGATGCCGTTGTAGTCAGCCTTACAGGCAGCAATATTTGCCTTAACTATGTCTCCGACATAAACGAAATCTCTGGTTTGCTCGCCGTCCCCATAGATTTCAGCCTGTTTGCCTTCAAGAAGTGCAGATATGAAATTGGGAATCACTGCTGCATATTGGGAATTTTTGTCCTGTTTCGGTCCGAATATGTTAAAGTATCTTAGTGCAGTATAGTTTAGGCCATGGCTTTCGTAAAAGGATTTAAGATATAGTTCGCAGCCCGCCTTTGATGCTGCATAGGGAGATGTTGGCATTGGTGGCTCACTTTCCTTTAAAGGCATATTTTTGTTGTCTCCATAAACAGCAGATGAAGATGAAAACACTATTTTTTCAACATCGTTGTTGGCGGCGGATTTCAAAAGCTTTACGGTTGCATTAAGGTTTATTTCATTGCATTCTACAGGTCTTTCGACACTCAACGGAACACTTGCCATTGCCGCAAGATGGAAAACGTAATCAATATCAGAAGTTAATTCATCCAAATTAAAATTGCAAATGTCTCCTTTGATAAAATTTAAATTTTCATGTTCTGGGGTTTTTAAATTTTTAATGTTACCTGTGGAGAGATTATCAATAATAGTAATATTATTATCCTCCATTAACTCATTAGCAATGTGAGAGCCAATAAATCCTGCTCCACCAGTAATTAAAATGTTTTTATTTTTCATTAAGCCACCATTAATTAATTTAAATTATAATTAAGCAATTAATATTATTTTTAAGTAACAATGTTTATATATTTTTATATGTATATTATTAAAGTAAGAGGAGTCTAATAATATGTTTGATTTGGTGTTTGATACCATATATTTTGCTTCGTTTAGTAACTTTTATGGGCTAAGCAATATAAACCTATCTTCATTTGATATTTTATTAGCTTATATTGTAGCTATTGTTTGTTCTATTATTGTAGCTTTAGTTTTAAGGTTACCTTTACTTCCTAGCAAACCATATAGGTATTCTTTTGATGTTAGTGCATTATATCCGACTCCAATAATTGCTATTGGTATTCTTTCAATATTTCTTGTTTTAAATTATACTTTCATGTATAACGGATTAGTTATAGCAGTTGTTATTGGTGTTTTATCAGCATTATTTGTGAAATATCTGTTTGATTTCGTATTTCCAAAGCCTCTGGATGAAAATGCAGGAGAGGATATAAATGAATGAGGTAATTGGAATAATAATTGCCGCAATTCTTTGTTGGTTGAATTTTGTAATTGTGGATACATATTTCGGACTTCCCGAGCAGCCTGGCGTAAGAGGGGCCAGAATTATTGGTAAAGATGTCGAAAAAAGAGGGGGAGATATTGCTGGTGGATTTTTCCAAGGAAACATTTTATGTTCTCCGGACGCATCTGCCGGTACATTGATGGCTTCCATAGGATACTTGCTTTTAGGAATTCCTGGAGGAATAATTGCAGCATTTTTAGTCTTTATTGGAAATAGGCTGTGTGCTGATCCGGGATATGCCGGAACTACTGGATGTTTGACTGCTACTGCAATAATATTTTTAACCTCTTTCATAGGTTTAACACCTGAAATGTTCATTGTGGGAATGGTCATTGCCATATTTACTGTTATGGGCATAGACCAGGCTAAGATGTCTGTAGTTTTAGGAAAAATTGCCAAGAAATTCAATAGGCATGCTAGAGAGTGATTATATGTATGTTGAAATTATAGGTATTATAGTCATATTTGTAGCATTAAGGGCTTTAGTTACAAAAAACAGGGCTGAAAGACTATTATATTTAAATGTCATCGGTTTTGGAGTTTCTGCAATCATTGCATTGGTAATTAACACTCCATTTGCTCTTGTTGTTGCTGCAGCATTCTTTATCTGTTCAACAATCAGTGCTAATGCTATTGCTTACACATTAAATAGACTAGATAATGAAATATTGATGGAGGAATGAAAATGGAATTTCTCGTTTCAATAATTGCAATAGCCTTAATGGTCATTGGAGCATTTGGTGTTATATTCATGAAAAAACCATTGGATAAGGTAATAATGTTTGACATTATGGATGCAGGATTTGTTCTGGTCGTTGTGCTGTTCAAATATTTGGATGTTGCACTGTTCGCCGCATTGGCAGGTCCATTGTCAACTCTGGTATTCATTTTATCCATTGTGAAAATCAAGGAAATCAGAACCGATAAAATCGCAAGTGGTGATGCTAATGATTAGCGTTTCATTATTTTTCTATTTCGGAATATTTTTAGCGATTGTGGGAAGTATTGCTACAGCATGGGGTCCTGGAGTCAGTGACCCGGTAGTCAGGACATTCAATACTGAAATAGCTGCAATCGGTGTCTGTCTTGTATTATTATGCTACAATCATGTTTTGGCATTGCTGACATTGCTTGCAACAACCGTTATTATTACTTTGATTTTATTTAGAGCTATCATTCGCTTAGAAGAAATGGGGGCAGATGTATGAGGATTGGAGTCTTATGGAATAAATTGGCAGAGCCTAAGAATATTCCGCGCCTTTTTGCATTTAGCCTCGGAATAATTTTGATCATTGGTCTCATTGTGCCTTTGGCATTGAATCCGGACCAGTTGTATGTAAGACCTGCTCCACAGGAGCAAGTTGATGAAGGTTTGGCCATAGCGCCTTATGACAGAGGAGGAGTTCCTTTAAAAGAACCTGGAAATATTGACCCTCAATATCCTGAAAATGCAGAGAGTTTAGGAATGATTACGGGATATATGTCCCCGCTTGCACAGTGGGTATCATCAATTTCACCTTACTTCGGAACATCAATATATTCATCTCCAGGAGGACTTATAGATGAAATACTGTACTATACAAGGGGTTTCGATACAATACTTGAATCCAGTATCCTTATGATGGCATTCATCATCGCTTCATGGCTGTCCATCAATTATACCATGAACAGGAAAAATGATGAGGGTGAAATTAAAAAAGATGTAAAAAAGGCCATTAACGATTCAAATAAGGTGGCTAGCCAAGTCAAGGCAAATGATGCCAAAGCGAGAGCTAAACAATTGAGGAGGGATAACTGATGTATGTTCCTCAAGAATTCATTAGCATGTATCTGCCTGCAATCTATGCAGGTCTGATAGTAGGTTTTATAGGAACCATGGCTATTGCAATTAACAGAAGGGAATTGCATATTCTTATCTTGACAGACATTGTTGGCCTTGCCATGATATTCGTTGTTTCTGCAGTCGGAACAGACCTGGCGGAAGCATTGATTTTGCCTGGTCTGGTTGTTGAGCTGGCTGAAACCTTGGCAATTTCTGAAATTTTGATTACAAGGGAAATGCGTAAAATTGAACAGGACCCAAGAGCCAATTTAACCAAGTCCTCTTCAATTTTTCCACAGGCATTCTCCCTGGATATGGAAATCATGACCACTGCACCAAATTTCATTGCATTGGTCCTGATCGGTTATGGAATTTTCCTCACTGGTTTTACTGGAGGAGCAGTGGCTGGTGGAGGAATAGTGTTATATGCATTATCTAAAAAGGCAAGAGGACTTCCGGTATTGATGTTGGATGGCATTGCCGGTGTTTCCGGTATTTCATGGTGTTTATGGATAATAGGTTTCCTGTTATTCTTCGTAACTCCTCAATATTGGTTATTAAGTTTATTCTTGGCAGCATGTGGATTATTATTAAAAGTAGCTTCCAAAGTAGGTTTGATAGGTCTGCTTATGAGAGAGGATATCGATAACGAGTAGGTGAGAAAATGGATATCGTTACACTTGGAGGAAATTTGCTTGGAACAATACAACTTGGAGACATTGTATTATACTTAACTCCATTCAGTTTGTTCCTGTTTGCGGTTTTACTCGGATTTACAGTATTGATTGGTTTAAGTAAACCTGAAACACAAGTCGAAGCTACAATGCATTATCTGAATAATACTGAAGTTAAGGTAGGTCCAAAGGAGCTTAAGCAAAGAAGATTCTTAGCGGTAATATGCGGTATAGCATCTGCTGGAGCTATGATTACAGGAGATCTGTTTAACTTTACCCTGTTCATGGCTTTGGTTGGTATTCTGAATATTGGTATCGTATCTGCGGTAAAACAGACTAGCGTATTGAATTCAGCATTCAATTATGGTTTGATTGCTATGATGTGCAGCTTGCCTTTATTTGGTGGTGCAGCCATTATTCTTGCAGCGACCGGTACATTGTCACTTGGGGCATTGTCTCAAATGTCTGCAAGTCCGATGGTCGTATTCGGAGCTGTACTGATGCTGATCGGTATTTTAGGTGAAAGTGGAGTAGCGCCTTTCTTTGCAAGTAAAGCGGAAATGTTCAGAACTGCAGGATCTCCGTATATTGTTATTATTCACTTAAGTTCATTGTTTATTATTGTAAGAGCTGTTGAAATATTATTATTGGTATTGTGGTAGTGAGAGTATGGCAAATCAAAAAATTACATGTATCATATTATTGGCTTTATCAACAATAGCTATTCTGGCATGCCTGATTATCAACTTCGAGGCATGGATAGTTTATGCTGTAGCCATATTTGGTATTCCAACATGGGTTTTATCTCTTGGTTTATTGACAATGGCCAAAGCAAAACCTGAAGATGTAGAAGAAAGAGTGAAGGAGCCATTCACAGGATATTAAAGTGGTATTATGAATTTGATGGCAGAGATATTAATTCAGGTTGTTATCGCATTTCTGGCGGGAAGTTTGCTTCTAGGTTTGCACAGAAAAGTGATGGCTCGTGTACAGAAACGTCCTGGACCACCTATTGTCCAACAACTGATACACTCTTTGAAATTCTTCTTTAAGGAAACAGCATTTCCGAAAACAGTATCTAAAGTATTTTACATTGGAATCGTATTTATCCTAGCTTTGATTTGGGTTGTTGGGGTCATTGTAGGGCCTGTAGCTAAGGATTCCTTATTGATATTGTTTGGTGTTTATGCGGTTTATAAAATCGTAGAGCATAACTCCGGTTCAAGTTCCGGTTCTCCTTACGGCAAATTGAGCTGTGTAAGGGCAGTGCTTTCAGCGGCAACTGAACTTCCATTGTTTGCTGCTATAGTCTTCGTTTATTTGCTGACCGGCACAATGAACATTGGAGAAATCATAACCTACCAGTCAATCCATGGTCCATTAGTATTTTCAATTCCGCTTGCGGCTTTAATGTTCTTCATGTTAATCATTACTAAATCTCCATACTCTCCGTTTGCAATTACAAAAGATAAGGTTTTGATTTCCGGATTTGAAACTGAACACTTTGGATTCTTAAGGGGATTCATGCTGTTTTCAGAGGCTATTGCATGGTATGTGTTGCTTTGGGTATTCCTGACAATATTCTTCGGCCCATTGGATGCCGTGGGATATCTGGTTGGAATGATTGTAATTTCATTCGTTACA
Source organism: Methanobrevibacter sp. (assembly GCF_045130115.1). Taxonomy (GTDB): domain Archaea; phylum Methanobacteriota; class Methanobacteria; order Methanobacteriales; family Methanobacteriaceae; genus Methanocatella. Next base: position 60,533 of record NZ_JBGUPC010000010.1, on the reverse strand, counting down.
GGATTTATTAATGCGACAACACCGTTGTTAAGTCCAAATCATTCAGTCATGACTCAAATTACAATAGGAGTAATCTGCTTTGCAGGAACAGCATTGATGATATTTACAGGAGTGGTAGCATGAACAGTGAGGATGTAATTGTTTATTTCACAGCATTGGTGGCTATTGGAATAATCGTTGTGGGATTGTTGACCACTGCACTTCATTCATATCTCATTGCTCCGATAGTTATAATTGGAATTGTCCTGGCAGCTTTTGTACTGCTTTCCAGGGGCAATTTTGCACATAAGATAGAAAGTATAGAGAAAATATGTTTTGTAATAACATTCTTGGCAATAATTTGTTCATTTATATTGCTTTATAAACCTATGTAGGAGATATTATGTTAGATTATATGATTTATTTAATTACATTTGCTGCAGGATCCATTCTTGGTCTGCTTTACAGCTATAAACAACATGGGGAACCATTTGTTGCAGTAACCAAGTTCGATGTTCCATTTGCCCTTGTTTCAATTGTCGGATGGGTTTTAGGATTTTGTTCAGGCAATGTTATTTTATCAGCAATCGGTTTTCTCCTTGCAGGTTTTGTAATGGGTGAAAGGCCGGGATACGGCAGAAAGGAAACTGCTGTCGGTTTAATTATTGCAATTATTGTATATTTATTATTGAAATGGCCATTATGATGTGATGTATATGGATGATGACCCTAAATTAGAATTGATGCAAAGAAGAATCGTTAAAAGTTATGCAGTGCAAAGAGATGTTATAGTTCCACTTTCAGAGGAATTTGACTGTACTGTTGAAGAGCTGGAGGAGGTTTTCTTCCATTTGTTTGACATGTCATCTCTTCAGGCATTACATGCAACATTCGAATCGGCTCAGGACATCTGCTTATACCAGAAGTTCAATGTTGATTTGAGGTTATGCTGGTTTAATGGCACATTGGAGATAATATCCGATGAAGATGCAAAAAACCTTAAAATGAAATTGGTTAATGAAGTTAAAAACGGCAAATCTTATGAAGATGCCTTAAAGGAAGGACAATTAGAATTATTTGAATTGTTAAAAAAAGAAGCGAAATATTAACGTTTATTTAAATTATTAGATAAAAGAGGGAGTACAATGTTGGATGCTATTAAGGATGTTGTGAGAAAAAGCTCAATTCACGTCTGCATAGTCAATTGCGGAGGATGCAATGGCTGTGATGTGGAATGTGTTGCGCTATTGTCTCCAAGATATGATTTGGAGCAATTCGGTATTTATGTTCACAACAATCCTCGTGAAGCTGATGTTCTATTGTTGACCGGTGCAGTAACCGAACAATGGAAGGACAATCTAAAAAGAATTTATGATAAGGCTCCTGAACCAAAAATAGCCGTAGCTGTTGGAAACTGCCCAATATCAGGGGATGTGTTTGCCCAAGAGGGAGGCCATGTAAATGCGCCTGCATCTAATTTCATTCCTGTTGCAGCAGAAATTCCAGGATGTCCGCCAAGACCAAATGAGATATTGGAAGCGATTTTGGCTGTTGGACCTCAAGCTATTGCTGACAGAGGGAGGGAACAAAAATGATAGTGCCTATTGGTCCAATTCACCCGGCTTTAAAGGAACCTATCAGATTGAAACTGCAAACTGAAGGGGAAAGAGTAGTTAAGGCAGAAATTGAATATGGCTATGTTCATAGGGGAATTGAAAAGATTATCGAAGGAAAAACTTGGCAGAAAGGAATTTATCTTTCAGAACGTGTATGTGGTATCTGTTCATATGAGCACACACAGACATTTGCGGAAACCATTGAAGCCATTTCTGATGTGGATGTTCCTCCAAGGGCTCAATTCTTAAGGGTTATAGCAAACGAGCTTGACAGAATTCAAAGTCATTTTCTTGCAAATTCCACATTTTTCAAATCAATGGATCATGAAACCCTGTTCATGCACATGTTGGAATTAAGGGAATATGCAATGGATTCAATTGAACTTTTAACAGGAAATAGAGTCAATATGGGTTGGAACGTTGTTGGAGGCGTTAAGATGGATGCAGATGAACGCCACTTCGAACCGATACTTGAAAACCTAAAGAAAATCGAAGAACGTTTTGAGATGGTCCGCTCATTATTTGCAGAAGGCCCTGCACTGGCTTTAAGATGCAAAGGCATAGGATACATGTCCAAAAAAGAGGCAATCAAAGGAAGGTCAGTCGGCCCTATCGGAAGAGCTTCCGGTGTAAAGGAAGATTACCGCGTAGGTCACTATACATATGATGATTATTTTGATTTCAAGGTCATAAGAAGAACTGAAGGGGACAATTACGCAAGAACATTAACTAGATATGACGAAATTCCAGAATCAATTAGCCTGGTAAGACAAGCTATTGAAAACATACCTGATGGTGAAGTCCGTACTCCTGCTGAAATCAAATCAGGTTATGCAATGCGTAGAAATGAGGCCCCTCGTGGTGAAGTAACATACATGATTGAAACAAATGGAAACCTAATAAAGAACATTTCAATCAGGACTCCAAGTATTCCGAATATGGATTCCTGTGCAAAATACATGATTCGTGACGTTCCAACCGTTGCGGATGCAGTATCCACCTATGCGTCATGCGACCCTTGTGTGGCATGTGCAGAAAGGGTGGCTATCACTGACAAAGCCGGAAAAACCCTTGTAAAAAGATGGGATGAGGTGATATAGATGTCATCTCTGATGTGGTATATATTTGATTTTGCCCGCAAGGCATGGGCTGATGCATTTGCAAATGCAAAAAACGAGCCTGAAATATCTGAAAAGCCCGACAGGTTCAGGGATTTTCCAACAGTGAACAAGGAATATTGTATTGGATGTGGAGCATGTGTTTCATCTTGTCCTTCACCGAATGCGATAAAATTGATTCGTGATGAGGATTCCGAAAGCGGAGAAGGATTCACATATCCGGTTATCAAATTGGGTGCATGTATACGTTGCGGCTTTTGTGCAGAAGTCTGCCCAACCGATCCGAAGACATTGGAATGCGGTGAAAATCACCTGCTAATGCCGGAATTCAATATTATTCCATCAAAAAGACAATATCTTGTTGATGATTATTTATGTATAAAATGTAAGAAATGCCTGAAGCAATGTCCTGTTGATGCAATCAGTGAAATTGACGGAAAGGTCGTTGTTGACCAGCTCAAGTGCATCTCCTGTGGAGATTGTGTGGAAATCTGTCCTGTAAGCGGCGCAATGAAGGCTGTATTTGTTGATAACCTTCAGGACCAGAAGGATTTAATCCTTTTATGTGTCGAGTATCTTGAGGATTACATTAACTCCAAGGAAGAGGATTTAAGGTCTCTTGAAAAGAATGGCTTGCTGCAATATGATGTGCCGTTAGCCGATATATGGGATAAGGCATTGAAAATAATTCCTGATGAAGAGGTGGCTCGAGAAATCCTAACCAATGCTGTTAACCGTCTTAAGGTCAGAATCATTGATTGGGACAAATCAAAATGTAAGAAATGCCAGTTATGTATTCCGGACTGCCCTACAGGATGCATTTCATTTGACGAAAAAGAGGATACTATTGTAAGAGAGAAGGACAGATGCTTAAGATGCAGTATTTGTTACCAGACATGTCCGTTTTCAGTAATCAAATACTTCATTTCCAAGTTCTCACTGGACGACGGTGAAAACATTCATGTTACAGTAAAGGCATCTAATCTGAATGAGGATATTTTTATGGAGTGAGTGTTATGATTGACAGTTTTACTAAAACACCAAGACCATTAAGGCACGTTGATGTGGATTTCGTCATTGACCAGACCAAATGTGCAGACTGCAAAGACAAGCCATGTCTTGAATCATGCCCAATTGATGCGGTTTATCATGATGAATCAGATGGCCTTATAAAATTAAAAAGCACCTGCTTCGGCTGCGTGTTATGTCGTAACGCCTGTCCATATGATGCAATCTCTCTCGATGTAAAAATGGACCCTCCTTTAAAGGAAAACGTTCCTAACATTAACACCAAACTCTGTAAGGCATGCGGTGCCTGTGTTCAGGCATGTAAAAACGGGTCTATTCATATTGTTGCAGACGGAACCCATGAACCTCACAGTCAAATAGACAAGGACACCTGTGTCAGATGCGGATACTGCTTTAGGGTGTGTCCTACTGATGCAATCAAGTATGGTGAGCTGCTTCCTAAAACCGTTAAGGGAGGTAAGGCAGTTGTCATCAACCAGCCTAAGTGCATAGGGTGCATGACATGTACAAGGGTATGCCCATCAATGGGAGCAATTAATGTGGGCAGGACAAATAAATTGCCTTATATCAATCCAGGATACTGTGCAAGATGTGAGGAATGTATGCATTCATGTCCTTCAGGGGCAATCAGGTATTCTTCACGTAAAAAGGCTTATAAAATGTACAGTGAGATAAAGTCCTATGATATTGTATCCAGCATCATAGATTATGACGTTAAAAGATTATCACTTGATTTGATCAGTCTGAACAAGGTTCTTCAAAAGGTAGGTAACGCAATTGCCTTGGAATTCAATGACCAGAACTTTGAACATTTCATTGAATGCAAAGTCAATGACATGATGGAAAGGGAGCTGAAAATCAGTCTCAACACAAGCATTGAAATAGATAAGTTCACAAAATTGGTCGGATCATATTTGATGGACAGAAACATTGAGGTTTATGACAAGAAATGTATAGCATGCGGTGAATGTTATAATGTCTGTCCGGTAAATGCCATTGAGCAGAACGGCCCAAACCCAATCACAATCAATGATAACTGCATATATTGTGGAAAATGTGTTGAAGCTTGTCAGTTTGATGCAATTGGCGCTTATGACGATTATTTCTACAGCAAAGATCAGGATTTATATTATGCAAGGTCATTCTTATACAAGCAAAGGCTTGGTGACTTTACACTTTCAGATGACAAATGTCAGGCATGCGCAATCTGTGTCAAGAACTGTCCGGTAGATGCGTTGACCCTGACCGATGATGAAAAAATAGAATTTGATAGTGAAAAATGTATCTATTGTAGAAATTGTGAGGCAATTTGTCCGTTGGATGCAATAAGAATTGTTAATTTCAGGTGAATCATGTTTGATAAATCGTTTATAACAGATTGCGAAGGTCCACTGACCTTGAATGACAACGCTTTTGAAATAGCTGCAAAATTCATTGAAGATGGCGGTGAATTATTCAAGATTCTCAGTTTATATGATGATTACTTAGTTGACATTGTCAAAAAGGAAAATTATAAGGCAGGCAATACCTTAAAGCTGATTCTGCCTTTCTTTGTAGTTGAGAACCTCACAAATTCTGATTTCATTGACTTTTCAAGAAACAATATCTATGCAGTCAGCGATTCAAAATTCCTATTGGAATACTTGAAGGAAGCTATGAATACATATATTGTCAGTACCAGTTATGGCCAGTATATTGAAGCTGTCTCTGATTATATGGAAGTGCCTTTTGAAAACACTTTTTATACAGAAGTTGATATGGATTCCCTACAACTCAATGATGAAGAAATTCAAAAAGTTGTGGAATTCAAGGAATTGATCTTAAGCAATCCTGATGATTATGAGCTCTTTGATGATATTTTCTTTGGCCAGATTGCAAAGATGGGAATATATGATAAAATCAGGGATATAGAAGTTGTTGGAGGGCAAGGCAAGAAGCTTGCCATCGATAAGATTATTGGAAGGGACGGCATTGACACTGATGAAATCCTATACATCGGCGACAGCATAACCGATGTCGAACCGCTCGAATTTGCCCGCAAGAACAATGGAATAAGCATATCATTCAACGGCAATGAATATCCGTTAAAAGTGGCTGAAATCGCTGTTGTATCACCAAGTGCAGTAACAACTGCTGTAATTGCAAATATTTATGCAGAACATGATAAGAGTAAAGTTTTAGAATTTATTGAAGATTATAATATTTCACAAGATTTAGAAAAATTATTCAATGACTACAATATTGACGAAAAAATCAAAGGCAGGTTTTTCTCCGTATTTAGCGAGGATTATCCGGTAATTCAGATAGTAACAGATGAAAACTTTGAGGATATATTAAAAGTCAGCAAAGAAATGAGAAATAATATTCGTGGTCAGGATATAGGTGGATTAGGTTAGGTGTAAAAATGGATTATGATAAAGTAGAAGACACATTCTTTGAGGCTTTCGAAGGAAAATATGTTAGGGCTTTAATTACAGGGCCTACCGAGGCAATTGTAAAAAGGGCAGCATATGATTCAACTTCAACTCCAAGTGCAGTAATCGGAAGGGTTGAAGGTGGAGTGGAAGGCTTTTTAGATGCATCACAAACCCCAGATAACAGATTCGGAGCAATCGTACAATACTGGTTAGGCGGAGACGATGTGGAAAAATTCGCATTTGAGCTGTCATACAGATTAAGGCAAGATGTATTGGTCAAGCCATTCACACGTATTTTTGACTACTCTGATAAGGACAGTGATGAATATATTGAAATGATGGACATAGTGGGTCACTGCGGTGACGGATACGAATGGACCGTTGAAGAATACGGAAGAAAGATGATAAACGTGCCGATTGCAGTGCCTGATTTCCAGATTGAAGAAAAATTCAAGATAAACGATGGGACCATGGGAGGAAACTTCTGGTATTTATGTGAAACTCAGGAAGCGGTTATAGATGCCGGCGACGCTATCATCGAAGCAATCATGGATGTGGAAGGTGCAACCGCACCGTTCGATATCTGCTCAGCTGCTTCAAAGCCGGAAACTAATTTCCCTGAAATCGGTCCGACAACAAATCACTTTTATTGCCCTTCACTAAAAGAACGTTTAGGAGAGGAATCCAAAGTTCCAGATGGCGTTAATTACATTCCGGAAGTTGTAATAAATGCAATCGATGAGGAGTCAATGAACAAGGCAGTCAAGGCAGGAATTGATGCCGCCCTTGAATTTGAAGGAGTAATTGGAATATCCGCAGGTAACTTTGACGGTAAACTTGGGGATAAGAATATAAATTTATTAGATATCTTAAAGTAAGGTTTTAAAATGGAAATATTTGACAATGATTTAAATGCTGAAGTTATTGGATTTGGAGCATTGAATGTGGATAAGCTCTATTCAGTAGAGAATATCGCCTCAAAAGATGAGGAAAGTTTCATCAAAAGTGAAACTGACACTCCTGGAGGTTCAGCAGCCAATACAATAGTGGGATTGTCCAGATTGGGTTGTTCCACATCAATCATTGGAAAGATTGCTGAAGATGAGGATGGGGATTTGATAGAATACCATTTGGCCATCAATGGAGTTTACTCAAATAATCTAATCTACTCAGAAACAGGTTCAACCGGAAAATGTTTGGGCTTTGTCGATGAAGATGGCGAGAGATGCCTCTACATTGACCCTGGAGTCAACGATGAAATCAAAATTGGCGAAATAAATCCATTGAACATTATGAGATGTAAGATAATGCATTATACATCATTTGTTGGGGATTCATTCAATACACAGATAGAATTATTGGAAAAGCTCAATGACCAATGTGTATTGAGTTTTGATCCTGGAATGCTATATGTCCAAAAAGGATTTGATGAATTAAGGCCTATACTTGAGAGAACTAACATATTGTTGATAAACGAATCAGAATTAAGATTATTATCTAATAATAATAAAAGTCCTGTAAAAGAATTGGCTATCGGATTTTTAGATTTGGGAATAGAAACCGTTGTTGTAAAAAAAGGTGCTGAGGGAGTGTTTGCAATAAATAACTCCTCTGAATGTGATGTCGAGTCATTTGAATGTGATGTTGTGGATACCACCGGTGCCGGAGACAGTTTCAATAGCGGATTTTTATATTCATACTTGAAGGGATATGACCTGGAAAAATCATGTAAAATCGGAAATTGGGTGGCCAGTAAAGCTATTGAAGGATTTGGAATGGAAAAATTCCCAACTCTAAAGGATTTGGAGGATTTTTTTAAAATATAAATTTTATTAAATAAATTATTTAGTTGGTATAAAAATGAATGTATCTTTTATAAAACAGATAAAGGACCTAGAGCGCGAAGTTCTTTTAAAATCTGTTGAATTAGATGATGATGGTGATGATTTCCAGTTTGAACTAGATGATTTCAGTACAAATGAAGAGATATTTGCTGTTTCACCAAGATGTGTAAGGTGTAATACCTGTGTTGGAGAATGTCCAGTTAATGCAATCGAACCAGCTAATATTTTTAGAATGGCTAAAATAACTGATAAATGTGTCAAATGCGAAATTTGTATTCAGACTTGTCCGGTTTCTGCAATCAAGCTGATTGACAATTCAATCAGTTATGATCATGAGGATGAACGTGAAGTCATTGAATACAATCTGTCAAATGTCAGTTGCGCTCACAGAGTAATTCGTATGAATGATATCTCAATTGATTATACTGTAGAGGATAACAATTGGGACGATTGCGCAACGTTATGTCCAACAAACGCGTTTACCATGGAATTTAAAGAATTCTTTGAGAATCAAAATATGGATTTGGGAATAGAGCTAATTGATGATGAATTATATCCGCATATCAATGAGAAAATGTGTATTGGATGCGGAGCATGCCGTGAAATCTCATTAAATGACTTTGCAATTAATCTGGATAGGTATATTGGACCTATAATTCACTCTAGATTAATTGAAATTAACCATGAATCTTGTGTAAATTGTTATTTATGTGAAGAGAATTGTCCAACAGGTGCTATTGAGTTAGTGGATGGTGAAGTAATTCTAGACAATGATAAATGTATCAGATGCACAGAATGTACAAATCATTGCCCTGTAGGAGCATTAAAAAGATTAGAAATTGAATAATATGGGGGCTGTTTATGAAAGCAAAAGAATTAATGGATAAAGACTTTGTATACTTAAATGCTGATGACAGCGTTATTGACGCTTCAAAAGCTATGGAAGATGTCAGGCGTTTTACCTGTCCTGTTGTAAATGATAAAAAACAACTGATAGGGTGGATTACAGCATTTGATATTACAAAAGGTTTAAGGGAAGGTAACGAAAAGATTTCAGAGGTAATGAGCAGTTGTGAAGAAGTTGCATCTGTCCATGAAGATGACCCTGCAAGAAAGGCGGTAATTTTGACTGCCAACAACAAGTTCGTCACCGTTCCTGTAGTGAATGATGACAATCAGGTAATCGGTATGGTTCGTGCCTGCGATATTGTTGAACTTCTGTCAAACCTTTATGACATCAAGGTTGTAAAGTTATACAAAGCTATGCAAAATCAGCTCAATGGCGTAACTTGGGAAGAGTTAATGGCCGCTTCTGCTTTAGTATCTAAAAAGACTACAGGCAAAAAGATTTCCGCTGAGGAATATGAAGCCAACATTATGGATTCTACATTCGGTGAAGCTATCTGGGCAACTGGTGGACTTGAAAAATTCTTTGCAGGCTTGATTTCCGTTGGGGAAATGGTAATTGCCCGCAGAGTAGGAAGAGCTAAAAAATAAATTAAAGTGATAATTATGCGTGAATATAATGAATATCAAGACAAAACAATCCTTGTAACCGGTGGAGCAGGTTGCGTTGGAAGTAATTTGACCCGTAAATTTGCCGATATGGGAGCTGGAAAAGTAATCATATTGGATAACCTTTCATCAGCTTACGAATGGAACATCTCACCTAGAGACAATATCGAATTTATCCAGGGAGATATTCTGGACGATGCAGTTTTAAAAAGGGTCTTTAAGCAAAAACCGGATTATGTATACCACTTGGCGGCACACTTTGCAAACCAAAACAGTGTTGACAATCCAGAAAAGGATTTGATGGTAAATGGTATAGGTATTCTAAAAGTGCTCCAATATGCACAGCTCACCGGCGTTGACAGGTTTGTTTACTCTTCATCAGGTTGTGGAGTTTATGGACTTGACTCAAAAATGCCATTTGAAGAACATGATATTTCAATTTCACTACACACCCCATATCAAGTAACAAAACTCCTAGGAGAACTTTACACTAACTACTTCCACAACTTATATGACATGAACATCGTAAACGCAAGATTCTTTAATGTATTCGGTCCGGGTGAGGTTCCTGGAAAATACAGAAATGTAATTCCAAACTTCATGTACTGGTCTAAAAACGGACAGGCACTGCCAATAACAGGGGACGGTTCAGAAACAAGGGACTGGACATTTGTAGATGACATCTGCAATGGTTTAATTGCAATGGGTGTTGAAGAGGAAGCAATCGGTGAAGCTATAAATCTGGGATCCGGAAAAGATCACAGGGTAATCGACATGGCTAACAAGGTAAACGCATTGACCGGAAACGAAGCGGGAATCAACTATGTTGCCCGTCGTGATTGGGATGCAAAAACCAAGCTGCTGTCTTCAATTGAAAAGGCAAAAGACATATTGGGATATTCACCTAAGGTATCCTTTGATGAAGGTCTTGAAAGAACTCACGATTGGTTCTGTGAAAACTGGCAGGACATTCAAAATTCAGCGGAGTTTTAAAAAAACTCCTTTCCCCATTCAATCCTAAAAATCTCAAAGGTTTTTAGGAATTTTTCTAATTTTCATTAAATTATTTATATTCACTTATACAAAATTATATTGTAATAAGGTGAATTCATGCAAAGTGGCAAGATTTTCTTTTTGATTTTACTGGTTTTCATTTGCGTTAATATTGCAGTAGTTTCAGCTGCGGATTCAAACTCAACTGATGATTTGGAATTGGAAGATAATGATCCAATCGAGCTGGATGAGGAATTGGTTGTTGAAAATGCTGAAGATGATTCCAATGGCAATAATGAAAGTGCTGAAAAAGATTCGGTTAGCATTGAGGTCAGTTCGACCAATGTCAAAACTAAAGACACATTGGAAATTTATCTTAAAAATTCAACAGATGGCCCTTTAAAATCCAAACAATTCACTGCAATACTTAATAATAAGGAATATTCACTTAAAACTAATTCTAAAGGTGTTTCAAAAATAAATATTGATTTGCCTGCAAATTCCTATAAACTGACTGTTATTTTTAAGGAAGATGACGAATATAAAAATGCCACTATGGTTTTCAGCATAAAGGTTTCGAAATTATCCACTAAAATCATAGAGTCAGGAAATTATGTATTAAAGAATAAGTATGCATATTTCCGTTTGGTTGACAGCAACGGCAATTCCGTTTCAGGCAAAAAGGTTACCGTAAAGCTCAATGGAAAAAAATATGTCAAAAAAACAAATTCCAATGGCCAGATAGCAATAAAAATCAAGTCTTCAAAGTCCAAAAAGATTACTGCAAAATTTTTTGGAGATAATCAATTCAAGGCGTCTTATAATAAAGTCACCATTCATGTCTTAAAAAAATCATTTTCAATTAACATAGGCAACTCAAAATTCCTTAAAAATGGTTTCATAAGGGTTTATCTGAAAAAATCCGGAAAGGCATTATCTAAAAAATTAGTAACATTGACAGTCGGAGGCAAGAAATTAAAACTCAAAACCAATTCTGAAGGAATTGCGGTTTTCAAACCCAACGTTGATGCAGGATTTTATACTGTTAAGGCAAAGCATGATAAATATTACTCCTCAAAAGGGCTCAAATGTTATAATGTCAGTGTCAAAGACCCATTAAAGGAAAGCATTCCTTTAAAAAACGGCAAGCCTGATGTTGATTTCATGCCAAAAAATTATGTCTGGGGCGATGATAATGCAAAATACACTCTTAAAAAATCCCAATACCGTGAAGTCTTAAAAAGGGATAGCTACTGTTTGTTTTTATATGGAAAGCTGACAAAATATACTTTCTTCAAGACAAAGTCCCATCCGAATACATATCACATTTTGAAACGTGAAAAATGGAATGTAATCGAAAGGGCAATCAATGCCAAGTTAGTCAAAAAGAACAAGCATGATTACTGGCCTGGAAAGATTACCGTTTCACTTAAAGGCAAATCATATAAATATCCTCTGGTAAGGGATCCTCAAGATAATGGGCGCACCTGCGGTCCGACTTCATGCAGCATGTGCAGCCAGGTTCTGAAAAATTATGTATGCGAGAAATACATTGCAAAACTTGCTAAAACCGACCGTTATGGAACCAACTGCAATGCAATGATTAATGCATTGAAGAAGAATGATTTCGTTGCAACATATTTCTTTAAATCTTCATTTAACAAAGCATTGAATGAAGTCAAAAAAGGTGGTGCAGCTTTAATTTTCCATGCATACAATCATTATGTAAGCATTTTGGACATCAGTAAGGACGGCAAGAAGGTTTTGGTCAGCAACTCCTATGGAAGCTATGATAATATTCCGACAGGTTGGCTTAAGGTAAGCTACATGAAAAAGAAATTCTCCAATATCGATGAGAGTCTGATTGTTAAGCTTAACTATGAGCTATCCGATTCTATGAAAAATGGAATAACTAGTTATTATACCAGCATGGGGAAAAATTGGGTCGCTCAAAATACTAATCATTCTATTGGATGGATTTAAAGCATTTTTTAATATTCTTTCATTTTTTCAAATAGAAAGTATTTTATCATTTCATCGGAAAAGATATAATTAATCAAAAGTTTAGATGTTTTTGGTTTTGGGAAGTGAAGGATGAATCAATTTGTTCTGAATCATCCCATTACTTAAGGGATGGCAGCACCGGAACAATAAAATGAATCTTGACTAAATAAAATTTCTTTTTGATACTATGTGGAAACTGATTTGGCCGATTTTAATAGTGATACTTTCAAATACGTTCTATAATGTATGCATGAAGTCAATGCCTTCAGATGTCAATCCGTTTGGCGCGCTCATGGTTACCTACTTGGTTGCAGCCATTATTTCCGCAATCATTTTTGTATTTTCAGTCGGACCTTCAAATATCGGTGACGGATTATCTAAAATCAACTGGACGTCTGTCATTTTGGCATTGGCTATTGTAGGACTTGAAGTGGGATACGTATTTGTATATCGCGCCGGCTGGGCAGTAAGCACAGCTTCAGTTGTTGCAAACATTGGCCTTGCATGCGTTTTAATATTTGTAGGCTATTTCCTATATAAAGAGAATATTTCAATCAATCAGATCGTTGGAATAGTCCTTTGCATGTTTGGTCTGGTACTGATTAATATTTAGATGGTGATAATATGAGATGTCCTGTATGTGGTGTCTGGGTTGAGCCGGGAGAGGAATACTGTCCGAATTGCGGATACGATGTCTACTGTATTGATGAAGATGATAATTTTTAGGGATGAGAATTCTTAGATGTAGCCGGGGAGCCATTTTGTTTCGAGTGGGGATAGGATGGTTCTGATGATTATTATTAATCCTTTTATTTTTTTCTTTTTCGATATTACTTATATTGTATATCATTTTTTCTAAAAATAATTTAAATGATTGTTTTTACAATAAAATTACTTAAATATAGTTATTTTATGAAATATTTTATTTGCTTAAAAATAATCAATAATATATACTATTAAATATTATATATTATATTATGAGGATTATTTTCAATAATTAATTCTTACAAATTGGGCTTAAAGGAGGTGAAAAATGAATAAAAAACTAATAATTATGGGACTTCTTGCAGTAACTTTACTAACGTTAAATGTTTGTGCAGCTCAGGAAATCGATAATTCCACTGATGTCAATGGGACATTGTCCATTTCAGATGAGCCTGCTTTGGAAGTAAGTAATGACACTCATGTTCTTGAAGCGTCAAAAGCCAATACTCATCTTGAAGTTGCAGGTCAAACAAATTTCGATGTAATCGGCGATTATTTTAAGGTTAAACTATTGGATAGCAATAACAACGCTCTTAAAAACACCAAAGTGACATTTACAGTAAATGGTAAGAGCTATAATCAGAACACCGATTCCTCCGGAATTGCCAAGCTGCAAATCAGATTAAAGGATGGAACATATAACATTGTGTCCAAATTTGCAGGAAATTCGAATTATATGGCTTCATCTCTAACCACAAAAATCACGATGGACAATACCCGTGAAGTTGAAAGCGGAATGAGCAATGCCCAGATTCAGGATATCATAGACAATGCCAAAACAAATAATGTAATATTATTCAAAGGCAAAAGCTATTCTGATATCGATCTGATTATCACAAAATCCTTGACCTTGCAGAGCAATGTTGGAACAACTTTAAAATCAGGTTCCTCATCTCCGGTAATCACAATTAAAGGTTCAAAGGCTTCCTTGGCAAAAGTTAAGGGATTCAATATTGAAGGTTCAGGTGACGGCATTAAGGTTGAGGGTGCAGATTATGTTACTATTTATAATAATGACATAACATGTAAAGGCAATGGTATTGTAGGTCTTAACACCAAATATCTAAATATTACCAAAAATGACCTCGTTAAGAACTCAAAAAGCGGAATAAGTCTTGCCGAATCAGATAATTCCTATATTTTTAACAATAAGATTACAAATAATGGTGCAAATGGTATTGAAGTGGCTAAATCAAGCAATGTTTACATTTACGGCAACACCATTTCCAGCAACGGCAAAAACGGTATTTATTTGGACAGCAAAATAAACGGCAAAAATTTTGGCGAAGGACCAAATAATTTGCACATTAGCAAAAATACGATTTCTAAAAATGTTGAAAACGGTATTTATGTTAATAAGGCGGGGAATAATGTAAACATTAATTCCAATTCAATCGAATCCAATCGTCAAAGCGGAATTTCCTTATCTGAAATCGGCAGCAATAAGATTCAGTCAAATGTCATAGCCAATAATGAAGCTGTGGGCATTGAATTCGGTGGCAATTATGTGATGCCAAAGAATCAGGAGATTTCATATAATGCGATTGTGGGCAATAGGGAGCGTGAGGTAGATGCCAGAGATACCTATTACGACAACAATGATGATCAGTTGAAACTTGGAGACAATTGGTACAGTGATGGTGTCGTTTGTCCTAAAATCAAGACAAATAATATAAGGTTCACCGTTACTCAGATAGGTCCCAATCAATTTCAGGCTGCATTCATTGATTCAAAGGGCAATATTGCCAGTTTGCTTCCGGACAGGGCATTGTCATATAGAATCAACAACGGAAAAAGCATAACATTAACCATCAGTGGTGGAATAGGCACATTCACTGTGGATGCACAAACTGGTGACCTTGTTAAGGCAACGGTCGATAATACAAGAAGGGATAAGACTTATGATTCAGATACCAAGCCTTCTTCAAAGCCGGTTAATGGAAAAACACCAAGCTACAGTTACCCGTCAATTCCGAATTACCAATTGTATGAGGATATTGGAACAGGTGGAAGTGGCGGAAACGGTGATGGAACAGGACAAGGGTCTGGCGGAAATGCCAACAGGGGAAATGGACATTCAACTGTGGAAAGCAGCGAAAATACTGGAAACAGTACATATAGTCAGAAAACAGACCCTGCAAACAATGCAAACAATCAGATCAATGATGTGGACCAAAGCTATGAAACACAAGCCACCACTTCTCCAGCCAGTGCATCTGAAAGTTCTTCCGGTGTGGATGCAGGTTCCGGTTCAACTCAGCAATCAGTAATTAAACAAATTTTAATCGATGAAGATGAATTTTATAAAGTAACTGGGATTTCATTTATTATTTTGTTAATAATTTTAACAATTGGGGCATATTATCGTGAAGATATACGTGAAATGAAATCTAAATTGTGAAATTCATCTCTTTTTTTCTATTTTTTTCCCGATTTTATAATAAATTATTTAAGCGGTTTTTAATAAATATCATATTATCTTACCTTTGGAGGAATAATATGAATAAAAGTGATTTGAAAAGAGATTATTTTATGCTTAAGGGTCCACTTGCCAAAAAAGGTTATGACTGGTGGTGGCACTCATTCACCGGTTACAATAAGAAAACCGGTGAAGCAAGACCATTTTTCATAGAATACTTTACATGCAACCCAGCATTGGCTGAAGACGAACCTGTCCTTGGTCAAGACCCTGAAAACCAAAAAACAGGAAAACAACCATCATATTGTATGATTAAGGCGGGAGCATATGGTAATGAACCAAAACAGATTCATAATTTTTACTCAATGAAATACTTCAACTGCCCTGATGATGAGCTGAACATCCAGGTTGGTGATTGCAGTTTGACAGAAACCCACATGAGCGGATTTTCAAGAGTGTCTGAGGAGGATGCTAAAAATCACCCCGAATACATGTCCGATGCGGGAGATATGATGTGGGATTTGGATATTGACAAGCAAATCACATTTAACGTGGGTTACGGTGCAAGCTCCTTATTCAGAAAATTAAATTCATTTGAAATGTTCTGGCATGCAGAAGGAATCAAAACCCAATACAGCGGAACTGTCTGGCTGGACGGGGAGGAATATGAAGTTATTCCTGAAAAATCCTATGGATATGCCGATAAGAACTGGGGAGGAGACTTCACATCACCATGGCTTTGGATTTCCTCATGTAATATAACAAGCCTTATCAGCGGTAAGAAATTGAATAACTCCGCATTTGAAGCAGGAGGCGGAAGGCCAAAGGCATTCGGTATCGAACTGCCTCGTAAGTTGTTAATAGGCTTTTACTACGAAGGAACAATGTATGAATACAACTTCGCCAGATTCTGGAATATGGTCAAAATTGACTTTGATTTCCAGGAAGGT
The DNA here is from genome assembly GCF_045130115.1 of Methanobrevibacter sp. Classification (GTDB taxonomy): domain Archaea; phylum Methanobacteriota; class Methanobacteria; order Methanobacteriales; family Methanobacteriaceae; genus Methanocatella. The sequence continues at coordinate 43,884 of NZ_JBGUPC010000010.1, read as the reverse complement.
GAAGACGTTCACACATGGCATGTTAATGCAAGCAACAGAAACTCAAGAATGGAACTGGTGCTTTACTGTAAACGTGATGAAATGATGCTTTTCAACTACGAAGCACCAGACGGTAAAAAACGACACAACCGCCTATGGAATGGTGGAAGCGGATACGGCGAAATCAAGCTATACAAAAAGGACGGAACATTAATTGACCATGTTAAGATAGAAAACGCAGGATGTGAATATGGGGAGTATGATGACGAATGATATTCACAGACATCATTGCATTAATCATAGTATATGTTTATGTGGCGGTCATTTTCGTTATAGCGGAAATGGTATTAAAGACTCGCCCTGAAGTTTCACGTAAGTTTCTGCACATCATGGTAGGTAACATGATATTTGCCATGCCGTTTTTCTCAGATCCATGGGTAATGGTATGGTTTTTAACACTGCCTATCACAATAGGACTGTTCTTCTTGACTGAATACTCACCAATCAAAATAGAAAACAGCGTAACCGAATCCGGCCATGCGTTGGGATTGTTTTTCTATGCGCTGATTTGGACAGTATTGATTGCAGTATTTGCAATGATTTCACCGGCAAACGATCCTAAATACTACATCTGGATTGTTGCATTGGCCATTGTTCCTATGGTATACGGTGACGGATTTGCAGCATTGATTGGTCAAAAATTCGGAAAAGTCAAATACACTGTGTTCGGAGGTACAAAATCTCTTGAAGGATCACTAACCATGTTCGTAATCACCTCTGTAATGAGCGTATTTGTCTGGATGGTTTTCACATCAATCGGATGTACAATGCCTGAATTCAATATTGTCAACATATTGCTGATTTCAGCAGTAGCAACAATATGTGAAGCGTTCAGTTATGGTGGAATTGACAACTTGTCAGTTCCTGCAGTGACTGCAATTTTATATTATTTAGTAGCTGTATTATAGCTACTATTTTTAACATCTTTTTTTTGCATTTCAGTAGCTAATTTTTGCATCTTGGAAACATCGCCAAATAGCCATTTATATAGACTTTTACCAAGTTATATTAACGAATGGTAAATAGGTGTAAAAAATGGATTTAAGACAAAGAGCTGAAAAAAGAGTGGATGCAAAAATCGAATTTCAAGAAAATCTATATAAATATTTAATCGTAAATGTAATAATAGCAATTATTTGCCTGTTATTCCTGCAAAGTTTTTGGCTATTGTTCTTTGTGATGATTTTTTGGGGATTTGACGTTTTAGATAAGTTTTTCAAAGCCTATTCCATTAAAGATTATCGAGAAGAAATGATAGAAAAGGAAATTTCAAAAATGGGTGAATAAGATGTCTGATAATTTATATAAAAGAGCTGAAGAAATAGTTGAGAAAAAAATAAGATTCTATAAGAATTTACAAGCATATATTATAGTTAATGCATTTTTAGCCATTATTAATTGGTTTTTCACACCAGAATTCTGGTGGGTATTGTTCCCGGTGTTTTTCTGGGGAATAGGTGTTTTTAAAGACTTTTTAATGGCATTTGTATTTGTTGATAGGTTCAGTGACGATTACAGAGAACGTAAAATTCAAGAGGAAATGGAAAAATTGAAGGCATAGATTATGAAGGTAAACTTATTTGTTTCAAGGGATATTGAAGAGCCTTATGCAGATATTCACACTAATGAACTGACGGATAATGTTGCAAAAGCCATGTCCATTCTGGAAAGTGATGAATCATCTGATATGGTTGCCGTAAAGAAGGGATCTGACATTGCACTTCTGCAGATGGATGAGATATTCATGTTCCGGGTTGAGGACAAGCAGGTTAAAGTGTATTCTGAAAATAGTGAGTATCTGATTAAAAAGCCATTATATCAGGTTGAAGAGACTTTAAGCAGTGATTTTGTAAGAATTTCAAAAGCCACTATCGTTAATCTTAAAAAGATTGAGCGTGTAGCCCCTTCACTTAAGGGGATGATGTTTATAGAGTTGAAAAATGGCTTAAAGGACAATATCTCAAGAAAATATTTGCCGGACTTTAAACAGGCTTTGGATTTGTAGGTGAGAGAATGAAAGTTGATTTGATTAAAAGATTGGCGATGGGTGCTTTTGTCGGCTGTTTTATCGTGATGCTTATTATGGTCTTAATTTCTTTACAGAGGAGTCCTCAAAATGTTCATTTTGATGGTGTGACAGTAATAAATGCATTTTTAGGTTCAATTGTTGTCGGTTGGGGATTTTCCCTGACAGGATTGATATATGAAAGGGATGATATCGCATTTCCTCTTCAAGTTGCCTTCCAAATGGGAATTGGAATGCTGATTCTGTTTATAGTTGCCGTTTATCTTCAGTGGATGCCGGTTAACTTGGGAATTGGAATAATCATTGAATGGATAATCATAGCCTGCATATTTGCAGCGATTTCATGGTGTGGTTTTTATATCTATTATTATCTTGTCGCACGTGAAATAAATAAAAAAATAGTTAATAAGTAAATAGCTAAGCTATTTACTCTCATTTTTGTTTCGTTTGTATCCGATGATCAATAGAATTAATGCAACAACCATTGCAATGAAATACTTAAGGTCTAAATTGCCTTGTTTTGCAACTGAACCTCCATTAGTCTTGTTCAACTCGTAGGCCTTGTCATCATCACCGTGGGATGTTGAATTTCCCATAATTAATTGTTGATTAACATTACTTTCAATCAGGTTAGATTTGGCCTCAGAAGGTATTGCATTGCTTTCATTACTTTCAATTGATTTTAATTTATCTGAATTTCTTATAATATTTGATTTTTCTAAATCATTTGAAGCATGCTTATTGATATTGGCATTATTTTCATTTTGATTGGATTCAGGAGATTTAAATTGACTTTTCAGATTGTTCAGTGAATCATCTGGGAAAAAGTCTTTTATCAAATCACCATACTTATCTAATAAATTCACATTTAGAATGCTGAACAGATTGGATTTGATTGTTGATGATACTCTGCTTCGGTCTGTCACATGGTTAGGGTCAATCACGGAAGAATCATTAGGATCTTCATCTCCCCAATCGTTATCATCGAATTTGGTATACAAATGATGAGTGTCTTTCCATTTGATAAATATCTCTTTGCCGTAAGGTGATGAATTATTGGTAATTATGTTATTGTGGATATTTATCACGGTCTTTGCATCATACATAGGCTGCTGTATGTAGAAAGATCCTCCTGTCTCTCCGCCATCGTTATTGGTGATAATGGAATTTTCCAGATTTATATTTCCTGAAACCATTACCGCTCCACCGTTTGTTCCGGCAGTATTGTTCATGAAAATGCATCTGTTGATATGTGATTCACCTGACCAGCTGTAATATGCTCCGCCCCATTCATCAGCATGATTGAACATGAAAATGCAGTCTTCAACATTTCCGAATCCGGAAACGCTCACTCTTATTGCGCCACCGTCTCTGTGTGCTGAATTATTGATAAAGACACAATTGTAAATGTCTGAATCCGCAAAGCAGGTTGTCACTGCTCCGCCGTCATGGCCAGCATGATTGTTCATGAAGAATGAATTGTTCAATAGCAGATACCCTCTATGGGTTTCGTTTCCATAGTTTGATATTCCTCCGGCATTCACGCTGGCTGTGTTATTTATGAAATAGCAATTGTCCACATATGCATGTCCTGTTTCCATGGAAATCGCTCCACCAAATCCCTCCACGTTTGCATTGATGAATGTCAAGTTTTTAAAGGTGACATGCACGCTATCATTTCTTATAAGAAAAATGCCTGACTTTTTTTCCCCATCGATGATAACATCAAGAGGATCTGCGTTTCCTTTTATCGTTAGATTTTTTGTTATTTCAAAATCGCTGATTTTGTAGGTTCCCTTTTCAAGCGTAATTATATCGTTATCATTGGCATCTGATAGCTCTTTAATTAATTTTGAAGATGAATCTACCAGGATTTCATCATTTTGAAGCTGATTTTCATCATATGCGGTCATATCAGTAGTTGAATTGGTAATATCCGTTGCATTTGCAGCAGAAATGCTTATCAAAATAATCATAATCAGCAGTATGAGATAATATCTTGCATTGATTGTTTTCACCTCCCTACTTTTTTTTAGAGAAACTATAGTTTTATTTATGAAAAATATGATATATAATTATTTTTATATCGATTTTTTAAAAATTTTAAAGATTTCATTAATTTTTAATTAAAATTTCATATGAATTTTTATTTGAACATATTTTAGTTCCAAATCTATTTTTAATAGTTTATTTATTATTTTAAGGTTGTCGTGATGTTTGTTTTTATTTTAAAGAATTAATACTTTTTTTATCGTTATGAATTATTTTTCATATTTTTTTAATTTCTTTAAAAATCGTTAAAATAGTTATTAAAAGTTAAATAATTTTTATTTAATTATTTTTCATTTAAATATTTCTTTATTTTATTTATTAATATTAATATACTATTTTTTTTTAAATTTAAATAATTTTTATTAAAATTTTTTATCATCGATAAACAATAAGATTTATATTACTTATCGATAAAAAATATTAAGTGACTAATATCTAATAAAAATGTTCAAGTTATGTATGATGATTTTTTTTATTTTTTATTAGTTAGGTTTAAAATAGATTCAAAGGGAGAAAAAAATTATGAATAATAAAAAGATTTTATTATCCATCTTTTTAGTTGTTTTAATTGCATTCTCTGTTAGTTCAGTTTCTGCAGAAAACGCTACTGATGATATTGTAGCAACTGATGATGCGGAAGTTGTGGCAACAGAAGATGTTGAATTGTTGGCCGCTGATCCAATCTCACCAACAACCAATACATCTGATGCTATTCAAACAGCAGTTGAAACAGCTCAAGATGGAGGAACTGTTGATTTAAGTAATTTCGCTACTTATGATATAACAAATAATACAATAACTGTGACTAAGGATAATCTTTTAATAAAAGGTAATGGTACAACTACAATTTATGGTTATGGTGCAAATAACGGATTTTTCGATGTAACCGCTAAAGGAGTAACCATTCAGGGAATAGTATTCATTGACAACAACCCTAAAAATAATTTAACTTATGGTGGTTCAGTAAATGGATGGGGTGTTCGCTTTGCAGGTTCTCTCGCTGAAGGCGGAGTCGTAGATAACTGTGTTTTCAACAATTTCAACCAAGCGGTTGTGGTTTCCTCATGTGATTATATCACTGTCAAAAACAGTCAATTCTATGGAGGATATGCAACAAAACTTATAAACGACCCTACTGTCAACAAAGAACAAGGTTCTAAAGTAATCAGTGTAATGGGTTCCCATTACATCACTGTATTAAACAACACCTTTGCTGGTGTAGTATTGGATGCTATTTCCATTGCAGGTGGTAGTGGAGATGCAAAAATCCTAAACAACACTTTCATAAACAATGTTTATTCTATCTTCTTTGGAGGAGCATCTACCGATGGAACTTTCATCACAGGCAATACCTTCACAGACTGTGGTTCATTTGATGATGGTGTTCGCTCTTGGGATGCATTCCCAGTAATCAGTATCCAAAAAGCTTCCAGTGGAGTTTTCATTGACAACAACACATTTAATGTGATTGACAATAACTGGTTAATTGCTGCTGAACAAGGAAACACCGCTCACGGTTATCCAAGTACTTTAGGTAACATCAATGTAACCAACAATATTGTTAAAAAATCTCGTGCTAGCGTTGTAACTTCCGGTGTAACCTTATTGCACATCTTATGCAGATCAGGAATGTTAAACCCATATCAAGAGATTCAAATCTCCGGTAATGATGTTGCTGACGGCGTAAAAACTTTAGTCGTATGGTGTAACGATTGGGGTAGCGAAGATGCAAACCCAAGTAACATTGTAATTCCTAAAGCTGAATTAGTACAAACCCAAATCGCTATTACCAGTGTTGACGGAACCAAAATTACAGGTGTATTAAAAGACATTTCAGGCAATCCTATTGATGGTGCTGCATTATCTTACTCCATCAACAACGGTGCTGCAGTAAATATAACTACCGATGAAAATGGTGTCTTCATAATCACCGGTGAATCTGGTAAACTTGTTGCTGTTAATTTTGCAGCTACAGACAAATTTGCAGCTTCTGCAAATGCAATCACTTTAACTCCTGTAACCAAAACTGTTACCAAAACTGTATCTAAAAAAGCTGTTACACTCAAAGCTCCTAAAGCTACCTTCAAAGTCAAAAAGGTTAAAAAAGTTAAAATCACTTTAAAATCTGGTAGCAAAGCATTAGCTGGTAAAAAAGTAACCATTAATGTTAATGGTAAAGCTTTCTCAGCTAAAACCAACAGTAAAGGTGTAGCAACCATTAAAGTTAAATTAACTAAAAAAGGTACTTACAGTTACGTAGCAAGTTTCGCTGGTGACAAAACCTACAATTCAGGACTTAAAGCTGGTAAAATTGTTGTTAAAAAATAAACAACAATTTTCTTTTTTCTTTTTTTTCACATTCTAAAAAATATTTGAGCGGTTATTTTTACATTATTATTCTTTTGGGGGAGATTTATATTAGAAAATCAAAATTTCTGTTCATATTCATTCTACTTTTTTCTATATTGATTATTAATGCTGCTTATGCTGAGGGCAGCGAAATTGAAGGTAATATAACTGATGAAAAGTTTGATGCAATACAGGTTCTGATTGATGATGCAGATTCAGGGGATTCGATTTATTTGGAAAACAGGACATATGTAGGTGATGGAAATCCTATAAGAATCAATAAGGATATTAACATTTATGGATCTGACTCACATGCAGTTCTTGATGCAAATAATGCCTCTAGGATTTTTGAAGTTTCAAAAAACGTTAATGTAAATATTTTTGGAGTGACAATGGCCAACGGTTATTCGGATTCTACAGGTGGAGCAATTTATAATCAGGGTACATTAAGCATCTTTAATTCTACAATAATTAACAGTCATGCAGAACGTGGGGGAATATACTGTTCGGATAAATCCAATCTTAACGTTTATGATACAATATTTGAAGGCAATACTGCAGATTCAGGTGCAGCAATTGAAAACGACAATGCAAACGGTGTTGTCAATATTATAAATTCCTCGTTTACAAATAATGTCTGTGAAGAGGGTGGAGCAATCTATAACATTTGGGGCAAAATGAATGTATACAGTTCCACTTTCATGTACAACTCCGCCGAGAGGGGAGGAGCCATCTACAACAATCGGGGCATTCTTAAAGTTTACAATACTAAAGTCATATCAAATATTGGCACTGATTTAGGTGCTGGAATAAAAAGCTGGGGAATTTGTGAAGTTTACGATTCGATTATCATAAATAACACCAACCCATTAAGGCAGGGAGGAGGTTTTTATGTTTCCGAATTTTCATTGCTTCTTAAAAACTGTCTTGTCTTGAATAATTCTGCAGTAAATGGTGGTGGAGTTTATGTTGAGGCAAAGGCCAAATTGACTCTTAAAAACACTTCAATAATAAATAATTCAGCCAATCGTGGTGGAGGAATTGACGTTAATGACGGATCCATCACATTGATTGACTCTGACATATCCAATAATTCTGCAAGAACCAACGGTGGAGGAATATATTGCGGGTGTCTGTCTCTTCGAAATATTGACGATGGAGTAATCGATAGCTGTAAAATCTATAATAACTCCGCTGTAAACGGTGGCGGAATCTATGTAAGTGAAGTCACTGTCAATATGATGAAGTGTGAATTGAGCAAAAACCGTGCAAACGAAGGAGGGGCAGTTTACAATGCCGGAAAATTTACTTTAAAAGATTCTCTCATAACTTCAAGTAATGCTGGAAATGGTGCAGGAATATACAATAAAAAGCAATTGAATATTGAAGGAGTCACTGCAAGTAAAAACATTGCCTCTCAAAATGGTGGCGTAATCTATAATTGTGCAGATTCACTTATCAATCACTTAAGCTCAAATTCCAACGAGGCATATTTTGGTGGAGTAGTTTATAACACTGCAAAAATGACTATTGGAATTTCTGAATTCAATTCAAACAAGGCATCTCAAGCAGGAGTGATTTATTCATCTTCAGATTTAGAAATAAACAATTCAAAATTTAACAATAATCAAATCAATCGTAAAGGAGGAGTAATGTATCTTGCAATGGGAAACGCCACAGTTGATAATTCAGTGTTCTCACTTAACACAGGTGCAGATGAGGGTGGCGTAATATTTAACGATGGTGCAGATGTTTATATTTCCAATTCCCAATTCAAATCAAACAAGGCTAAAAGCTATGGAGGAGCTATTGATAATGCCGGAAAAATAACTATCATAAATTCATTATTTGATAATAATGGCGCTTATGGTGCAGGGGTTATTGACAATGGTGGAATCTTAACAATACTTCATTCAAACTTCACAAACAATAAAGCAACCATAAACGGTGGTGCCATCGACAACAATAATGTTTTGAATATTATAGGGTCTGTCTTTGAAAATAATGTTGCAGGCGCTGAAGGAGGAGCAATAATTGCAAGAAATGACATTAATATAACTCACAGTTCATTATTCAACAATCAGGCAACTACAGGCAGTGCAATATATGTAAATAACAATAACAGTAATTTGTCTGAAAATTGGTGGGGAAGCAACAATCCCGATTTTGGAAATCTGATCAGATTTAACATTTCCGAGGATTTCACATGGATTGTAATGTCCTTTAAAAGTGCTGAACCTCTAATGCAGTATGAAAACGGAAAGATCATGATTGGTTTTAATGAATTAAAAAACAAAAACAATCAGATTTCACAAATTGCTAATCCTGAACAATTGCCTGTTTTTAAAGTGAGTTTGTCCACTGGCGACACTTTATTTGTTAAAAACGGATACGGATTGAAGTCATTATATCTTCCTAAGATTTCATCACTTGTATCTAAAGTGAATAATCAGTCTATTGTGTTGTCCGTTGGCCGTAATCCATCAAAGATAATCAATAATAAGAATGTTGCTGTGGATTATAGCGGAAAAGTGACATTCAAGGTCCGTGTGATAGGTTCCAATGCTAAGGTTGTAGGCAAAAATGAAGTCGTGGTCATGAAACTGGCCGGAAAAACATATAATGTAAAAACTGATAAGAAGGGTTATGCATCAAAGACATTCACCTTGCTTCCTGGAAAATATTCCATTACAGCATCCTATAAGGGATCATCTGTAAAAAACAGTATTGTCATTAAAAATGTCCTAAAGGTTAAAAGCGTCTCTAAGAAAAAGGCTAAAAAAATCAGATATTCTGCCACTCTCAAAACCAGTAAAGGAAAAGCCATTTCAGGTAAAAGGATTACTTTTAAAATTAAAGGCAAAACTTACAAGGCAAAAACAAATAAAAAAGGAATTGCAACCGTTAGTTTAAAGAATCTGAAAGCAGGGAAATATAAGATTTCAGTTAGCTACTTGAAGTTGACTAAAAGAGCGGTTTTAAAAGTTAAGAAATAACAATTTAACTTTTTTCTTTATGCATTCGACTTCAAATCAATTTTTTTATTTTTTTAATTTTGGCTTTAATTGAAGAATAAATCGAAATATATTAATTATGGCGATAATTATATTATTATATATTGATAATTAAAATTTTTAAAAATTTTGGGGAGGAAAAATGAAATTTTATAAAAGTTTATTTATATTGTCTTTTTTATTAATCACAATGTTATGCATATCATCGGTTGCGGCTAGTGAAGACAATATTGATGGAAATTTAACTTCAGATTCATCTGATACTAATATTCAAACAGATAATAATCTGGATTGTCTGGAAACGGTCAATGAAAACAATTCAGTATTATCTTCACCTCAGACAATCATTGTTGAAGAGATTGAAGATGGTCACAATGAAATGAGCCAGCCAACAATCCAGAAGGCAATTGACAGCGCCAATGCAGGAGACACAATAATTGTTGAAGGTAAAAGCTATGTGCACTGCCATTTCATAATCAATAAGAAGCTGACGATTAAAAGCAATGTCGGAACTACTATGGAAGTGTGTTCAAGCACCCAGGGTTCCGGATATAAAGGAATATTTTACATATCCCCTAGTGCAAGCGGAACTGTCATTGAGGGATTCACTATAAATAATAACGTTTACAATGAAAATGATTACGGAATCCTGATTAAGGCTAATGATGTTGAAATCAGAAACTGCAGCATTAATCATATCGGATATTCGGATGCGATAAGAATAGAGAATGCAAAAAACTGTCTTGTTGAAAATGTTACAGCTTTAAATGCAAATAATGCAATCAGCATTAAAAATTCACAGAATGTTAATGTCCGCTCATCCAATCTTAAAAATTCTAAAAATGGAATAAATGTAGTTGATTCATCCTCAACAACAATATCTGGCAATAATATCTCTAACAATAATGTTGCAGGTGTTTCATTTTCAGGAACCGGCAAGTATCTGACCGTAAGTCAAAACAACATCACTGAAAATACAAATGGGGTAAGATTAACCTCTTCAGACAATGTTTATATCCTAAGCAATTACATTGCATTCAATACAAACAATGGAGTTTATGTAGATTATAACATTACAAAAATTGAGATAAAGGGCAATTTCTTTAATCAGAATCAGCTATGGGAAGTCTTCAATGATTTCCACGTTAAAAATCTCAATGACATATCCATTAAGGATGCAAATAATCTGGAAATGATTAATAACAATTACATGATCAATTATGGTGGATATGGCTCAGGAGATCGTGACAGGCCTGTTTGGACTCAGGTATATGAGTATAAACCTAGCATTGGCGACTATAATTATGATGCTGCCAATGATGTTTACGTTTATGTAGGTGAAGGAAACGGCCAATATTACGGCCATCAGGGAATAATGTATCTGGGCTATGTCTTTGAGATAAATGAATTTGTGAGCTGCCCTAACATTTATTACTCTCCTAAAAATGTATGGTCAAAATCCGGAAATTATGAACTGCAGTTAAGTGAAATCACACAAGTCAAAAAAGGAATCTACTCCATTTCCATTGTTGATGCAAATGGCAATGTTGCGACTGACATTAACTCCGTTCCTGTGACATTTTATTTAAACAAGGTTGGCAAAAGCGCAACTCCTCAGGAAGGTGATGTCTACAAGACTGTAATGATGAAGGATGGTACTGCAACAGTCAGATTTTACATGGATGAATTCAATGAATCAGGAAATGTCATAACTGCAGTATTCCCGACACCAGGCACAAACATTGACGATAAGGTATCCAAGACATTAGCTGTTGACGATGCGAATATTCCGGGAATCCCTTCCAACACTTCAATCAGCGTTTCCAATTTGAACACCTATCCGAATTCAAATCAGGTCATTGTTGCCAGTTTGCTTGATCAGAATCAAAATCCTATTGTCGGAGAAACACTGATATTCAAAATTAATTCAAAAACTTATAAAGTTCTCACTGACAGCAATGGTAAAGCACAGATAAAGATATCTGTATCAAAAGAGGGAACCTATACGCTTAGTGTCAGTTTTGCCGGTGATGGGGGAATTGACTATTATGGGTCTGATACTCAAGCTAAAGTCGTTGTTAAAAAACAGGCTGCAAAAATCATTTCTTCAGATTTGAACATGATTCCTAAAATGGCAGAATATTATTCAATCACTTTAAGGGATGCCTCTGGAAATGCATTGGCTAATCAAAAGGTAACATTCAAGGTCAATGGTAAAACTTACACTAAAAGCACTAATTCAAAGGGCATCGCTAAAGTAAAACTCAAATTCAATAAAAACAAGAAAACATATAAGATTTCCATCTCATACAAAGGAAACAATAAGTACAAGGCAGTTTCTAAGACAAATAAGATACTCGTTAAATATTCATCCAAAAAGGCTAAATTGACAACTCCTACAGTTACTATTCCACCAAAGACTGCCAAATATTACACTGTCAGTTTGAAGGATATAAACGGTAAGGCAATATCCAAACAAAAGGTAACTGTTAACATTAACGGTAAAAAATACGCCAAAAAGACAAATTCAAAAGGCCAAATTAAAATTAAGGTCAAATTTGCTAAATTGAAAACATATAATGTTAAAGCAACATACAAGGGAAGTAAAATTTATAAAAAGTCTTCATCAAGCGGCAAGATTAAGGTTGCCAAAACAGCCACTAAAATCACCGCTCCTACACTTTCAATGCTTCCTAAGGAGTCAAAAACCTATACCGTCACTTTAAAGGCAAATGGCAAGGCATTATCTAATCAGAAATTAACTATTAAAGTCAATGGAAAAACCTACACAAAAACAACCAACAGCAAAGGTCAGGCTAGTGTAGGCGTTAATTTTGCAGATGAAAAGTCTTACATCGTTAACATAAATTATGGAGGAACCGGAATTTATAAGGCATCAAAAGCTACAGGTAAAATAACCGTTTCAAAAATGGCTACTCAGATTGTCAGTTATGACAGGACATTCTCTAAGGATGCCCAAAAAGAGTATCAGATTACCTTAAAGGACAATTCAGGCAATGAATTAGCAGGTCAATGTGTTTCATTTGATATTAACGGTCAAAGCTATGCTGAAACTACCGATTCCAATGGTGTTGTTAAGCTAACCCTTAATGACTTGAATGAGGGAACTTTTGATATCATTGTCAAATATGCCGGCAATGACAAATACAAATCCGTTTCCAAAACAAATAAGATTACAATTTCAGATAAGCTGAATACAGTATTTGTGGATGGCAATTTGCCGAACTCTGAAATCCAAAGCATTTTGGATAATGCTGCAGGCGGTTCAAATATTGAGTTTTTAGGAAATGAATATTCAGATATTTCATTAACCATCAGTAAAGGCCTAAACATTTATTCCTCAAATTCAACCAGTTTAAATGCGAAATCCGGCAGTCCTGTATTCATAATATCATCTGGTAATGTCAATGTCTCAGGTTTTTCAGTAAACGGAAACTCCGGTGATGCCATTGTCATTGATGGTGCAGACAACGTAAACATTGAGGATAACCTCATTTCAAACAGGTTGGATGTGGGTAGGCTTGCAGATTATAATGCTGGAAATATTAACATGCCAGGATACGGCATATCCATTGCAAATGCAAACAATATAAAATTATTCAAAAATGATATAAAATCATTTGAAAGCGCAATATTTGCTCAGGAATCTTCACATATAGTCATTGATAATAACACATTAAGAGAGAATAACTACGGTGTAAAATATGGTTGGGGTGTTGCAAATACTGAAATCACTGACAATGAAATCTTCAATCAAATCGGACTGTATATCATGACAGTTCCTGAAGGCCCGACAGGATACGGAATATTCCTGAATAATTCTGCAGTGAATGTAACCATCAATCACAACCACATTTATGCAAATCATATGGGTATTTCTTTGGATGCGAATTACTCAACAGGCATTGTAATTACCCAAAACACCATTACTGACAATGTTCTTGAAGGAATCAGGTTCAACGCAGGTTATGACCTCGCTGAAAATGCTATTCTGCCTCATGTGACAGATAATGCAATATATAGAAATGCAAGAGGCCCTAGTATGATGATTTTAGGCGAAATGAGTGCAAATCCATTCGGTATCTATGGTGGCGGATTATTGGACCCTAGCCAAAAACTGCAGTTGGAAGCGAATTGGTACGGAACCAATGATCTTGTAACCTGGGACAATGATACTGGTGTTGTCGGCTATGGAACAATGTGTCCTAGAATCAATACAACAAACATAGAATTCAACATGACTTTTAACAGTCGGGGCAATTACAGTATCAAATTTTATAAAAATGGAGAGTTTGATGCAAATCTTCCGGAATTCGACATGTTTGCGACATTGAATAGGGGAACCGATAAGCAGGCTGAAGTTGTATTTGATGTAATTGATGGTATGGGCACATTCACATTCGATTCTTCAAATTTCAATTCTATAAACAATGTTATTGAAATATCCATCGGATCTCTGATTGATTCAACATCAAGGGTATTTAAGGTAACTTACCTGTATGAAGTTCCTGAAAGTGAAATTCCAATATAACAAATATGTTTCTAACATATTTGTTCCTTTTTTTATTTTTTCAAAAATATAACAATAGTTAAATATCATGATTGTTATAAATATTCTTATCGTAAAAGAGAGTGTAAATATGAAAATAAGTAAGTTTTTTTTAATAATTTTGATTTTACTAATTGTAATTTTTGGAATTGGGTCAATATCTGCAACGGATGATTTAAATGACACAATTTCAACTGAAAATTCGATTAGCAATATCGAAGATAATTCGGATGAAGTTCTTTCATCATCTAATGGTGATGATGATGTACTATCCGATTCTCCAAAAACAATCGAAGTGCCATTCATTGAGACACAGCCAAATGAAGTATTATGGCCAAGGATTCAACCGGCAATTGATAAGGCAAATCCTGGAGATACTGTGATAATTAAAGGAAATCCTGTTCATTGCCATATTACAATCAATAAAACATTGAACATTATCTCATCAGGAGGGACAATAGATGCATGCCCTCACCATACCCATGAAGGCGTAAACGAATATGGAGTGTTCTTTGTTGCTGATGGTGGAAGCGGGTCTGTAATTCAAGGTTTTACATTTGTAAATAAGGACAAATCAGAAACACCATTCGCTGTTTTAATAAGGGGAGCAAGTGATGTCACGGTTAAAGATTGCACTATGAACTGGGTTGACGTTGAATCGGATAAGCTTTCGGGAATAATAATCGAAAATGCAAACAACATCAAGTTGTCAAATCTTTTAATAAACAATACAATTAATGGAATAACTATAATAAATTCCACAAATGTCGAAATAACTAATTGCACATTTACAAATATTGAAAGTAACGCAATAAGCATCAGTGGAAATTCAGGTAATATCAATGTATATGATAATACCATATTAAACAATGGATATTATGGTATTAATTTATTGAGCGCAAATAATGTATTAATAAAGGATAATCTAATAAAAAATAATGGTAAAAATAATCATGACAGCGGATCCGGCATCTATGTTAATACTAACATTACCAAACTTGTTGTAATGGGGAATATATTCATAGGAAATAATCTGCATGCGATAATGTACGATTTTCGTGCAAGAAATCTTGATAACAGTGAAGGTGCGGATAATTTGACCATTGTTGATGATAATTACTTTGAAGGACATAATTCCATGATACTTCACCACAGGACCTATGTAGAAAGTACCGGCGGAAACATGGATTATGATGCTGAAAATGACTTATTTGTCCCTTCAAGTAATGGAAATTATAGTGAAGCCAAATCCTATGTGTATTTGCAAAATGCATTTGTTGTAGACGATATTGTGTGTGGGTTCACATATTACACACCAACTATTCCATGGTCTTTGGAGGCTCCGGGAAATAACGGGAAATACAACCTTTCATTGAAATTAAGTGAGATAAAAGAAGTAAAAAATGGAGTGTACCAAATTTCAATTGTTGATTCAAAAGGAAATGTCGCTTCAAACCTTAATTCTGGTCACATGATATTTTTCCTGAATGATTATAGTACGATGGAACCTCAAGGCAGTGACATCTACAAGAAAGTTAAAATTCAAAATGGGGTTGCTACAGCAGATTTTAGAGAGTATTACAGTTTATTCCATAGCTCCGGTAATCTTATAACTGCTGCTTTTTGCGCCTCATCAAATAAGGTTGCCAATAATCCTCATAGACAGTTAAATGTTTCAGATTCCCATGTTCCGATTAATCCTTCTACAAAGTTAAGTTCATCTGGATTAACTCTTTATCCATTGGCCACTGGATATCTTTCAGTGAAATTAGTTGATAGTAAAAATAAGGCAATTTCGGGGCAATATGTTTCAGTCAAATTCAATGGCAAAACTTACAAAATAAAAACTGACAATAATGGAATTGCCAAAGTTAAGGTTTCCTTTTCAGCTAAAAAAATATATCCTGTAACTTTCACTTATTCCGGAAATGATGATTATAGTGTAAGCAAAACTACAGCAAAGATTGTTGTTAAAACAGGCAGCAAGAAATCTAAAATCAAGGCTTCAGATATGAAGATAAAAAAGAATCAAAAGAAATCCTTTAAATTCAAATTAACTGCAGGCAATGGAAAAGCATTATCCAAACAAAAGGTAATTGTAAAAGTGAACGATAAAACTAAAACTCTTACAACCAACAAAAAAGGAATTGCTAAATTGACCATTAAACTCAAAAAAGTTAAAAAATATAAGATTAACATGAAATTTTTAGGCAATTCACAGTTTAAACAGGTTTCAAAATCTAATACTATAACAGTGACTAAAAAATAATGTTTTTTCTTATATTATTTTTTTCATTAAATTTATAACAATAGTTAAAAAAATATTTTGGAGAATATTTATGAAATTAGATAGATTAATAATCGTATTATTGATATTGTTTAGTCTAACGTTAATATCCTCGGCATCTGCTCAGGATAATGTGGATTTAAACTTAACCGATGAATATGAAGATATTATTGAAATTGAAGATGGTAGTAATTTAACTGCAGACGATTCAAGTTGCTGTGATGATGAAACCGGGCCTCAAACCTATTATGTTGCACCGGACCCTGAAAACCCAAATCAGGTTCAGGCTCCAACTGTACAGCCTGCAATTGATAATGCAAAGCCTGGAGATACAATAGTTCTTAATGGAACATTTGTCCATTGCCATTTCATGATTAACAAAACTTTAACAATATTGGCCACTCCTGGAACAAGCGTTGGGGTATGCCCTCACCATACACACATGATGAAATACGGCAGAGGTCCTGCAGATCATGGGGTATTTTACATTTCTCCGCAAGCAAATGGAACTGTATTGAGCGGATTTTCATTTACAAATGATTTCTATTACATTGCAAACGATGTCTACAATCCGTTTGGGGTTTATGTTGATGCGAATGATGTAGTATTGGAAAATCTTACTTTCGATTGGGTTGGCGTTAAACAGGAAACATCAAAATTCGATCCTGATGATTTCCAGTTCAATGCCATAATCTTGAATAACACTCAAAATGCTTTTATTAGAAACATTGCAGTCGGCACTGTCAACAGTCTAATAAATTCAATCAACGCTTCAAATGTCAATTCCATTAATATTTCAAGTGTTAAAGCGAAAACCAAGGAATCAATTGCTTCAACTATAATTGTTTCCAATTTGAATATTCTTGCAGGGGACTCAGATAATTTACAAATAACCTTAAAAGATTCAGACAATAATCCTATTCCAAATAAAATCCTGACTGTAATTATTGACGGGGAATCCAGGACTGTTGCAACCAATGATAAGGGCCTTGCTGAAGTGTCTGTGAAATATGCATCTTCCGCAAACCATTATGTCACTGTGTCATTTGCGGGAGATGATGAGTATAAATCATCAATAAAATCAAGCAGGATTATTGTAAGTAAAAAATCAGCTACTTTAACAGCTCCTAAAGCTACTTTGAAAGTAAAGAAAGCTAAAAAAATATCTATTACTTTAAAATCTAATGGAAAAGCCATTTCAAATAAAAAAATTACCATAAAGGTCAATGGCAAGACATTTTCTGCCAAAACCAATTCCAAGGGTGTGGCTACCGTTAAAGTAAAGGTTGCTAAAAAAGGAACTTTCAAGTATGTTGCCAAGTTTGCCGGCGATGGAGCTTACAATGCCGCAAGTAAAACAGGCAAGTTTGTTGTTAAAAAATAAATTGATGTAGATTACCTACATCATTTTTTTCTATTTTTAAATCAAAACCATTTATATGGTAATTAGATTCAATTAAATTATCAAGTAATATTATCATATATAATTTAATTCATCATGAATTTCATTTAATCGATTTCATATCTGCACTCTGAACAGGTTCTTGTCTGGAATTTCACAACTCCTCCACACTCCGGACATAACCACCTTTCACGGTCCTCGCTCATCATGCGGCCAATGCCTGTGGTTTTGATTCTTTTTGCAGAACTCAAGGTATCGAGGTTGTGCCTTTTGACATATTTTTTGGAGTGTTTTTTAAGTTGAGGGCATGGAAACTCACTGCAGCGCCCGCAATAGCTGAAATTCTTTTTGTCAAAACAAGTTTTAATCTTGCACTTCAAGCTGGCCTTATTTTTGCCATCATCACTGATCAAACAGCCTGCACAAGGATTTTGAAATCTTTCGCAACTAATGCAATTAATCCCGCAGGGAGCTAATAATTTGGAATCTAAGGTTTCAGGCATTTTCATAAAGAAAGTTATATATTTAATTTTTAATAAATATTACTCCATGAAGATTTTAGTTGTTCAAGAGTCCGACTGGCTGGAGAGAAATCCTCACCAGCAGCATCACTTGATGGAGAGGATGGCTGAAAGGGGCCATCAGATTAAGGTAATTGATTATCCGATTGACTGGCCAAACGATGATGATTCCGGCTTGATTTATCACAAGGAAGTGCATGAAAACGTTTCAAAAATTAAGGAAGATACAAACATTGAAGTCATCAGACCGGGTTTCATTAAAATCAAGGGATTAAACTATGCAACACTGTTTTTCACCCATAAGCATGAAATAGAACATCAAATCGAGGAATTTCAGCCGGACATTATATTGGCATTAGGCATCTTGAACTCTTATAACGCTTCAAAACTGGCCAAAAAACACAATATTCCATTTGTGTATTATTTCATTGATGTGATATATGCATTGATTCCCGAAAAGGCATTTCAAAAGCTCGGACAGAAATTCACTGAAAAAACAATCCGAAATGCAGATCTGGTTATCACTATCAACAAGAAGTTGTCTGAATTCGCTTATTCTGTGGGAGCCAAGGAAAACTCAACAATACTGATTGATGCAGGAATCGATTTGGCAAGCTATGACCCTGATTTGGATGATTCTGCAATAAGAAAGGAATACGGCATTGCCGAGGATGACATTGTGTTGTTCTTCATGGGTTGGATTTATGAATTTGCAGGAATGAAGGAGCTTGCGCGAGCATTGGGTGAGGCAAAGGAAAAATATCCAAATTATAAGATATTGGTCGTCGGTGATGGTGATGCATATGATGAGATGTGTGAAATCCGCGATGAATATGATATGGCAGACCAGCTAATTTTAACCGGAAAGCAACCCTTTGAAAAGATACCTGAATTTTTGGCATCAGCCGACTTCTGTCTGCTTCCGGCACACATAGACGAGCCGATAATGCAGGATATTGTGCCGATTAAGATTTATGAGTATCTGGCAATGAAAAAAGTGGTTATCGCCTCTGAACTGCCTGGACTTTCCAAGGAATTCGGATACGGAAACGGTATTGAGTATATTCAGGAGGCATCTGAAGTTTTAACAACTGTTGAAGACATTCTGGATAATGGCAAATATGATGAGATTGCCAGCAATGCCCGTGAATATGTAAAGTCAAATGATTGGGAAGTAATCACCGATAAATTTGAAGAGGCTATGAAAAAGTTATTGTAAACAACTTTACAACGATAATTTTTTCTTAAAATTTATTTTCTAATTCATAATTAAGTTTTATCTCATATAATTGTTTTTTAAACTATTTTTATAATTTTTATAATTAAACTGCTTAGTATATAAATACTTTCGATATTTTAGAAAACTTATTAAATAACTTCATGAATATATATTCTTATCGATAAAATATATTTTGGGGTTTATAAATGGAAAAGAAAATTAAGGTAATATTGCTTTTATTGGTTGTTTTGGCGGTAGCGGGAGTTGCTACTCACATGTTTTTAACACCTTCGACCGTTGAAACTGTCGGTTCTAAAAATGTGACAGATATGATTGGAAGGGATATAGAAATCCCTGCTTCAGTCAGCAATGTAGTAGCAACAAGTCCTCCGATGACTACAGTGTTGTACATGATTGCGCCGGACAAACTGAAAGCTGTCAACTTCCAATGGACAGATGACGAAATGAAATATGTTCCAAGTCAATATCAAAACTATCCTGTTGTTGGAGGATGGTATGGAACACAGGACGGCAGCTATGAGGAGTTCATCGCTTCAGAGCCGGACATTGTCATAGAATCCATTGACGAAGGCGGTGACGGTGATTCATCAACCGTCAATGAAAGGCAGGAAAAGTTCGGAACAATACCTGTAATTGCAGTAAAGGACACTACAAATGTTGAAAAGGTCAGCGAATCAATAACCTTTATGGGTGAAATCGTCGGAGCTCAGGACAAGGCAAAGGAATTGAACGATTTCAACCAGAAGTACCTGGATATTGTTCATGACAGGTCATCCAAACTCTCAGATTCAGATAAGGTTAAGGTTTACTATGCTCAGGGGGACGATGGACTTCAGACAACTCCTTCACACTCTACACACGGGCAGTTGATTGATCTGATTGGAGGGGAAAATGTTGCCGATTCAGTTGCTCAGGGAAACACTACAGGCGGAGTTCAGGTATCAATAGAACAGGTGCTGAGCTGGAATCCTGACAAAATCATAACAAATGACCCTGAATTCTATGCAAAGGTCTATTCAGATTCAAATTGGGGAAAACTTGATGCCGTTAAAAACAAGGAAGTTTACCTGTCTCCACAGTCCCCATTCAAATGGTTCGACAGGCCTGTTGGAGCAAACATGATTATTGGAGTTCCATGGACAGCAAAGATACTTTACCCTGATGATTATAAGGACATCAACATGGTTGATACCACTAAGGAGTTCTACAGCAATTTCTATCACTTTGATTTGAGTGATAATCAGGCAAAAGAAATCCTGTTGGATTCAGGACTTAAGGAATCAAATCTATAGGGATGGACATGGATAAGGAGACAAAAGAGATTATAAGTATCATACTTTTAATCTTCTTTCCAATAGTTTTATTTTTTGCATCATTTCTGCTTGGAAGATACCCTATCAGCCCGATTGATGTCGTCAATACAATACTGTGTCCTGTTTTTCCACAATTGGAAGTGAGCCCCACAATAACAACAATCGTTTATGAGATAAGGCTTCCAAGAATCATTGGAGCCATTGTAGTCGGGGCATGTCTTGCGATTTCAGGTGCAGCATTCCAGTCAATATTCAAGAACCCATTGGTATCCTCTGACCTTTTGGGGGTATCCAACGGTGCGGGCTTTGGAGCGGCTCTTGCCATTCTAATCAGTGGTGCAAATATCGTAACCCAAATTTTTGCATTTATTTTTGGATTGATATCAGTTTCAGCCACTTATTTAATATCAAGAACATATAAGGCTGGCGGAATACTTGTTTTGGTATTGTCAGGGGTTGCAATATCAGCATTTTTCAATGCGCTGATTTCAGCCATTAAGTTCATTGCGGACCCTGACGATAAACTGCCTGAGATTGTCTATTGGCTGATGGGATCATTGGCTTCTATTAATGCAGATAAGCTGTTCATGATTTTAGTGCCTGTAATAATAGGCCTTGCAGTTCTGCTTGCTTTGAGATGGCATATGAACCTGCTTGCAATGGGTGATGAGGAAGCTCAATCCCTGGGTTTAAACCCTTCAAGAATAAGATTGCTTATAATTGCAGGTTGTACGTTATTAACTTCAGCAGCGGTTTCCATAAGTGGAATTGTCGGCTGGATTGGTTTGATCATTCCCCATATGGCCCGTATGATTGTGGGTCCGGACAATCGGATACTGCTTCCTGCATCATTGAGCCTGGGTGCCAGTTTTCTGCTTTTGATTGACAACATATCCCGTGCAGTGATTGCAATCGAGATTCCAATTGGGATTTTAACAGCAATCATAGGTGTTCCGATTTTCCTATACTTACTTAAAAGGGGTTATTCAGAATGGTCGTAGATGACAGTTTGTTTGAAGTGAAAAATATTTCATTTGACTATGATGGTGAGGAAATATTTTCAGATATCAGCTTTTCCATCCAAAAGGGAGATGTATTATGTATTCTGGGGCCAAATGGTACTGGAAAAACTACTTTGATTAAGTGTCTCAATGGATTGCATGAAATTAACTCCGGTGAAATTCTCATCAATGGCGAAAACATCAAAATATTATCATTCAAACAGATTTCAAAACATATTGGATATATTCCACAAGCCCACGTTCCTTCATTTCCATTTAAGGTATTTGATGTTGTGTTGATGGGAAGGGCGCCATACCTCAATTTGACTGATTCCCCAAAGGATGAGGACAAAAAAATAGCTCTGGACGCGCTTAAGACATTGGGAATTGAAGATTTGAAAGATAAGGAGTATACCAATTTGAGCGGTGGGGAAAGGCAGCTGGTATTCCTTGCAAGGGTGCTGTGCCAAAAGCCGGACATATTGATACTGGATGAGCCGACTTCCCATTTGGACTTTGGAAATCAGATAAAATTGCTGGAAATCATTGACAATCTGGCAAAGAGCGGTTTGTCAATAATAATGTCATCACACTTTCCAGACCATGCGTTCTTAAGCTCAACAAAAGTGGCTATAATGAAAGATAGGAAATTCATCGATTTCGGTAGCCCTGATGATGTTGTAACCGAAGAAAACCTGAAGAAGGCTTATTCGATTGATGTTAAACTTATTGAATTGGACAATAAAAGAAAAGTATGTGTACCAATGAAAACAAATTTAAAACTAGATTTATAAGGTGATAATATGAATGAACAAGACTATGACGAACAATTGACAAAGGCGGCCAATTTCCACGGACACGTTTGTGGCGGAATAGCTATCGGAACAAAGCTTGCGATGTATGGTTTGGAGCTGCTTGGAATGCCGTTAAACGAAAGGCATAAAAACTTAATCGTATTTTTGGAAATCGACAGATGCATGTCTGATGCCGTCCAGTCAGTTACAGGTTGTTCCATGGGTAAAAGAACCTTAAAGCAGATGTATTACGGCAAGTTTGCAGCAACATTCTACAACCAGGACACAGGCGAGGCCTTAAGGATAACCGATGCTGATGCAAACAAGAAATTCAAGGATGAGGAAACCAAAGAGGAAATGATTGCACGTTTCAGAAGGACTCCTCCTGAAGAATTGTTCAAAGTCGACAAGGTAAGAATCGAATTGGGTCCTGGAGACATGCCAGGCAAACCTTATACCACTGCGTTCTGTTCAGTTTGTGGTGAAAAGGTTTCTGATGGAAGGCATAAGCTGATTGGTGGAAAGCCGGTCTGCAAATCCTGTGCCGAAGGGTCTTACTACGAAATAATTGAAGAATAACTTTGATATTTTTATTCTTGATTATTTCCTTATATTTTTTATTTTTTATCAAAATTTTTTATTCAATTTAATTTAAACTAATTCTAATTTCTTATTTATCCAAATCAAACTCATAAAACTCATTAAATTATTTTTTAATTATGCATTACGATATGTTTATATATTCATGTTGATTAATATTTAATTAGATAAAGAATATTAAGGGTTTGAAAATGGATCTGATTGGAGGTTATCTATTATTGCTGTTGGTTTTGTTCACTGCCAACATTGCTTTGATGCTAGGAAACTATAAGTTTAATAATATTAAATTAATATTGGTTTCCTCAATATCCTTTATCGTCTCTTTTTCATTGATATATGTTTCAGGATTTCTGAATGCCAATCTGGCTTTCCTGCTGGATAATTTCAGTTATATTTTTCTGATAATTGCATTGATAATCATTGTTTCATTGATATGTTATGTGAAAAAGGATAACTTTAAGGCATCATTGTATGCGGTGATAATCACATTCTTAATTTCAATGGTTTTATTTGCCTCTCAGGCGACTTTAGATATTTTCACCATCTTATTGTATTCTTTATTTGTATTTGTTGTTTTATTTATTGTTTATCAGCTTACAAAATTATTGCATTATGCAAAAAGGGAGTATCCTGTTATTGTGGGGGAATACATGTCCCTGTTTGCAGTATTGATGTTTATTTTCGCATTGACCTATAATTCCACTTTAAATTTAGATTACACAATGTTCCGTTCATTTTTGATTTTGACTCCGACATACCAGCTGATCTATGTTATAATAGGAATTATTGTTGTTTTGGTTGTAGGCGTACTTATAAATGATAGTAAAGGGGGAAATTCATGATAATTCAGGGAACCGAAACGTTAACCTCATTGATTCATATAATTTCTGAAAGCCTGCTGACGCCGGTTGTGATTTTGATTATAATAGTTGTGGTCATTGTTATCCTGGCTTTCGGAGGTTTGATTAATGAATATATTTCAAGAAAACCAATCACATCAAGGGATTTGGAAGATTTAGTAAGAAGGGTTTCATTTTCAGCCAATGTAGACCAAATGAAAGATG
Source organism: Methanobrevibacter sp. (assembly GCF_045130115.1). GTDB lineage: Archaea > Methanobacteriota > Methanobacteria > Methanobacteriales > Methanobacteriaceae > Methanocatella. The sequence goes on along the minus strand of NZ_JBGUPC010000010.1, from coordinate 19,612 downwards.
AAATTAAGAATAGTGGTCTTTTTGATTATCAAAAGGAAGTCCTGACAAGGATTGCCGATAATCATGATATCGGACCGGAGGCCAGAAAGGCTCTAGCCGGCGAATTGATTTCAGCAGAGGAAACCAGACTGATTAAAAAGACCAACAAGACAGACATTATTGTGCGTGTAGGTCCTATCTTGGGTTTGCTGGGTACATTAATCCCATTAGGTCCGGGTTTGGCAGCTCTTGGTACTGGAGACATTGCAACCCTTGCGCAATCCTTGACAATAGCTTTTGACACAACAGTTACAGGATTGTCTGCAGGTGCTGTTGCCTTTTTCGTTTCAAAATATAAAAAGCAATGGTATGAAACAGAACTGATAGATATGGAGACCGTTGCTGAAGCGGAACTTGAAACTATAAACAAATGGTGATTTCATGCTTAGAAAGAGAAGAAGGATTTCAGATTCTGTTGATGACGACCCGATGGGAGGGTTAAATAACCTTTCCGATGCGATGCTTGTTTTGGCATTGGGCTTTTTGATTTTTGCAATAATGGCATTGTCTGCAAATCCCGATATGATTACGCAATCACAAACCACACAGGATGTTTCAACTGCGGAAACATTTTCACAGAACTACACTGATGCGGGTGGGCTTGAAGACAGCGGCTACAGTGAGGTCGGAAAAGTGTATGAGGATCCGACCACCGGTGAGCTTGTGATGGTATCGGGTTAATTTTTTTAATTTTTTTTCTTTATAATTCATTATTTTTATCTTATTTTATTTTAAATTTCTTCATTTAATAAAATAACTATTTTTATTTCATTTTTATTAATTTTAAGATGCAAGTAAGCACTTACATTCGAAAACATTTATATATGGTCTTGTTCATACAATTACTTGTGCCAAGAAGTGTTAATGTGATTAACACTGCACCTATCAAATTATTAATGGGTGATATTATGGATATTTCAAAAAAATTATTATTAACTTTACTTGCAATATTTTGTGTAATTGCATCTGCTGGTGCAGCATGTGCAGCTGATGCATATGGTGACTCTGGATATGATGAATTAGGCTATGCTGATGACATTGGAGAATGGGTGGATAGTCCATACAGCGATGATAACCAAACTGGTTGGGCAGGTAGCCAATATAATGAAGATGAACAAGGCGGATATGCTGGCAGCCAATATAATGTAGATGAACAAGGCGGATATGCTGGCAGCCAATACGATGTAGATGAACAAGGCGGATATGCTGGCAGCCAATACAATGAAACTTTAGAAAATGCTGCTACCGGAGAACCAGTATCCGACTCTGTATCACAAAACATGACAGCTAATGCAACTTCCTCCCATACAATGTTAGAAACCGGTAACCCAATCTTAGCATTATTAGCAGTTGGTGCAGTTTTAGGCAGTTGTGCAGTATTAAAAAGAAAATAGAATTATAATTTACAAGCAGGATTTCAGATCCTGCTTCGACTCCTCTTTTTAAAAATTTTTTAATTTTTCTCTTTGAATAATCTATTTTTACGATACATTTATAAATGCATAAAACAAATATTTGATTACTGTTATTTTTTAGCAGTGATAATTACTTTTTTTGGGATAAGTTCCCATATGGATGTGGCCTTCGTGGCTGAACAAAAAGGTGTTATTTATGTATAAATATATTAGAGACGCATGGAAAAACCCAGATGAGTCCTACGTACGTGAACTCATGTGGCAAAGGGCTCCAAAATGGAGCAAACAAAAAGCAGTTCAAAGAATTGACAGACCTACCAGACTCGACAGAGCTAGAAGTTTAGGTTACAGAGCTAAAAAAGGTTTCATTGTAGTAAGAACCAGAGTAAGACGTGGTGGAAGAAGGAAAACCCGTCGTTTCAATGGTCGTAAACCTAAAAGAATGGGTGTAAACAAAATTACCCAAGCAAAATCCATTCAAAGAATTGCTGAAGAACGTGTAGCTAAAAAATACCCTAACTTAGAAGTATTGAACTCCTACTGGGTATGGTCTACAGGAAAACATAAATATTATGAAGTAATTTTAGTAGATCCACAAAGTCCTTCTATCGTTAACGATAAAAAAATCAATTGGATCTGTTCCAAAAAACACACTAACAGAGCTCTCAGAGGCTTAACCAGTGCTGGTAACAAAGGACGTGGAATCAAATCTAAAGGAAAAGGCTCTGAACAAGCCAGAAGAAGAAAAATCTAATTTTTCTTCAATCCTTTTTTTATTTTTTTTGATTTAGATGATTCATAATATTAAATTCAGGGCTTTCGTTTATGAAGATGAAAGCGTTGATGAGATTTCTCAAGCTATTTTAAACATTTTGCCTGAAGCTGAAATCGAAGCCGAGGAAGCTGAGGGATTACTTGAAGATAAGATCATAATCTTATCAGGTGTTGTATCCAAGAAAAGATACACAAAGACTTTTTTTAACACTCTCCTTGAGTGGACAGATTTGGAAAAACTCAATGATGATTTAGAGCGCAAGACCGATGAAAAGGGTAACTGGTTTTTAAGATTCGATAAAGAGGACGCTCTGGATGAAATCTGGACCATTTTGGATAAGGGCGATGCAATTCATCTCAAGATAAAGATTGCAGCATATCCTGCAAAAAAAGAGATTGCAGTTGACAAGGTCCGTGAAGCTATTTTAAACGATTAAAATGGAATTTGATCAAATCATTCAGGAATTTGAAAGATTGTCAGATGTTGATTTTGCCGAAAACATGAAAAAGTTCGGCATTCACTATGTCAGGAGTTATGGGTTGAGGCTTCCTCAGATTAGAAAAGTCGCAAAGCAGTGTGGTAAAAACCATGATTTGGCATTGAAACTTTGGAATCAGGGATATCATGAGACTTACCTCTTGGCAACATTAGTGGAGGAGAGCGAAAAGGTCGATTCCGAGCAATTGGATGATTGGGTCAATACATTCTATTCATGGGATTTGGTTGACCAGGCATGCATTAACCTGTTAAGATTCATCCCCGAAGCTCGTGAAAACATTTTCATCTGGTGTGATTCGGATGAGGAATTTGTCAAAAGGACAGCATTCAGCCTGGTAGCTGTTTTGGCAGTTCATGAAAAGGAATCCGATTTTGAAATGTATTTTGATATTCTAAAGGAAGGCTCTAAGGACAACCGAAATTTCGTTAAGAAATCGGTCAACTGGGCGATAAGGCAAATCGGAAAGATTGACTTGGAAAACAACAGAAAAGCCTTGAACCTTGCTTATGAAATACTGGAAATGGACAATAAGGCAAGCAAATGGGTTGCACGTGGTGCAATCAGGGAACTTGAAAGCGAAAAGGTCCAGTCAAAGTTTAAGTAAACTTTATTTTATTGTTTTTCCAATATACTATCAAGGTGGTTAAATGGAAAAGCAAAGCTATTATCTGATAATATTGTTGGTTGCCTTTGTAATCTGCATGGGAGTGTTCTGGTTCCAGTTCAACAATGATGTGGCCACTTTCATAATGATAAACGAGACTGAAGTGGCTGAAAACGGCTCATTTTCAGGAATGCTGGTTGACGCTTACGGAATGGGTGTTGCAAACCAGACAATAACATTCCACAAGCCAGGTCATGAAATGGGAACCCTTGTAGATGTCACCACGGATGAGAATGGTGAATTCACAATTGAAAATGCCCAATATCTTCCTGATGCAGGAAAGGACAATTACTATGGTGATTTTACATTTGCAGGCCATGACAAGTACCAGGGATGCACATTTGAAGGAAATGTATCAGTAGTTCCGAATTAATCCTTGAGATTAATGATAATTTTTTTAAATTATAAAAATCAATGATTAATCATGAAAGGGATTTTTAAGTTCATTGAAAAATATTTTTTCATAATTATTTTGCTGGCCGTTGCGGTTTCTTTAGTTTATCCTAACTCTTTTCAATGGGTATTGAGTAATTATAATGGAATAAATGTATTGAACTTGCTTTTAAGCATTGTTCTTTTTACAATGGGAACCACTTTGAAGGCCGATGACTTCGTCAATGTATTTAGAAATCCAAAGGAAATCGGTGTTGGTATTTCAGCACAGTATATTGTAATGCCCATTATCGCATTTGCCCTAGCAAGGGTCTTTTCTTTAAGTGATGCATTGACAGTCGGGCTTATTTTGGTTGGAACTGTTCCTGGAGGAACCGCTTCTGATGTAATCACATTTCTTTCAAAGGGGGATGTAGCATTGTCAGTTTCCCTGACTGCGGTGTCCACTGTGATTTCGCCGGTTTTGACTCCAATAATCACATTAATCCTAATAGGAAACCAAATCCATTTCAGTCCGGTTGACATGTTCATTTCCATCCTTGAAATCGTGATTATTCCTATTGCTTTAGGTTTGATATTGAATTATAAATTCCCTGATTTCTGTGAAAGGCTAAAGGATTATCTGCCTGCCATATCATCAATTGTGATATGTCTGATTGTTGCAGGAGTAATCGGTGCCAACAAGCAGGCCATCATTACATCTTCAGCAATAATAATTCTTGTCATCATTCTGCAATATTTCATTGCAATGATGCTTGGATTTGGAGTCGGCTATCTGGCGGGAATGGGTAAAAAGCAAATCATAACAGTGGCAATTGAGTTGGCTTTTCAAAATTCAGGATTGTCTACAGGTCTTGCAAAGACTCACTTTCCGAGCCTGTCCCAGGCAACTGTTCCAGGAGCTCTCTATTCCGTTTGGCAGAATTTTGCAGGATCACTTCTTGCATATGTATTCAGAAAATATGTATGAATAACTTGAGTATTTTAATTTTACATTAAATGTGGTCAAACAATATATATTCCAGTTTAACATTTAATTCATTTTCTAAAAAGGTTAAAGTTAATGAGATTGCGCTTGCATCAAATTAAAGGGATGAATGCATTAATTGATTATATTGATCGTTTATCATTGGAAACTTATGATGAAAAACAGGATGATTTTCTTATTAATTCGAAAATCATGATTTTTTAGGATTCAATTTTGTAAATGCCACGGAAAGTCCGACAACAATAATTGTGATGATTGCATATATGATTATTTCGAATGCGCTTTCATTATGGAATAAGTCCACAACTCCAAATGCCCAGATAATAATTAAAAGGATAGGCAATAGATATTTTAGTGTAAACACCCATATTTTTCCGACCTTAAATGTTGAAAATTCATTCAATACTGGAATGACCTTTTCAACTCCATAGAACCATCCAAATATTATTGCCTGAATGCCTATAAGAATCAGTATTCCGAAATTGTTTACAAACCTGTCCACGACTCCTACCAGATAACTGCTGGAGCCTGTTGAAAAGATAACTGTACCGATACATGCAACAATCGTAAGGATTGTAACTCCTTTTTTTCTGCTCCATCCGAATTTATTGCACAAAGATGAAAGCAATGGTTCAAATAGTGCAAAGGCAGAGGTAAATCCTGCAAACAATATTGATATGAACAGTAATGGAGCAATGACATGTCCCATTCCTCCCATTGTATTGAATATCTGTGGGAATATGATGAATATTAATCCGGTTCCTTCGCTAATCAGATTCTGTATTGGTATTGAAGAGGTCATTGACATATATCCGAGTATTGAAAATACCCCAAAGGCTATGAAAATCTCATATAATGAGTTTATAATGACGACAATCAACACTTCATCAGTCAATTTAGAATTTTTAGGCAGATAGCTTGCATATGTATATACCATTGCCTGGCCTATGCTTAAGGAAAATATGGTCTGCCCGAACGCCGCAAGCCAGACATGTATGTCGTAAAGTGCCGACCAATCAGGTGTGAGCAGTATGCTTATTCCATAATGAAATCCCGGAAGGGTAAATGCATAAATAAAAATAAAGACCATTATGGTGAACAGTAATGGAATTAAAATGGTGGATAATTTACCGATTCCCTTATCCACGTCTTTGATGGATATTGCCCAAAATACTGCCCATAATATTAATGTACAAATCAAGGTAGGCACTATTATTGTTGTGGATGATGATAGGTTTGAACTTCCTCCCACATAGTTTGTAAAGAATGACGCAGGGTCGTTTCCCCATCCGAAATTGAAACTGTTTAACAGATATGCCAGGTCCCAACCTATTATGACCATATAGTAGATTACAACGATGAACACCAACAGGACCAGCATCCAGGCGATGATTTCAAATCCCGGACGAATGCTGTGCATCAGATTGGAAAAGCTTTTCTTGAAACTGAATCCCAACCCGTATTCAAGAATTAAAAAAGGAACTCCCATGACTAAGATTGCAATAACATAAGGTATGAAAAAGGAGCCCCCTCCATTGGAATACAGCACGTAACTGAACCGCCAGATATTGCCTATTCCGATGGTCAGGCCTATCATGGCCAATATAAATGTTAATGTTGAATTCCATTGGGAAGTTTTGTTCATTTTTTCATCTTTGTTACTTTTATTTTATAGTCAGATAATGTATTTCTTTTAAAAATATTGTATAATTTAACATTTATTTAATGGATTATTTATAATTATGCGAAGGAATATTTATTCGATGATGTAAAAATTCATTACATTATTTTTTTTAAGAGAAACATTAATTGATGGTTGATAATAAATACTATTTTTATATATTTTGAACAAATAGTATAATAATTATAAATTATTGTCATTTAGGAGGGAATTTTATTAAATCAAAACTAATCCTTGCTGTATTAATTGTGGCTTTTTTAATAAGTTTGCCTTGTGTAACTGCAGTGGCAGACAATCAGACCGATTTTGAGCCACAGGTTTACGGCGTCATGGAAGAGGAAACTTTAACGGATGAAAATACTGATTTGGGGAATTTCACTGATTTGGGTGAGTTAATCTCTCAGTCTGAAAACGAATTGACACTGGATAAAAATTATAAATTCAATTCATCAACCGATAAGGATTTTGATGGGTTTACAATTTCCAAGGATAATTATGTGGTTGACGGGCAAGGCCATACCATAGACGCTTCAGGTCAGGTGAAAATATTCATTTTTACAGGATCAAACGTTACCCTTAAAAATATGAATTTAATAAATGCAAATGGAACTGATGGGTCAGCAGCATGGTTTGCCTCTTTAAAAATGATTGATAACTGTAATTTCATTAATAATAGCGCTTCAAATTCAGGCGGTGCAATTTATATAGATAATTCAGTTTCTAATTGTAAAATCAACTCCACATTCATAAATAACAGCGCAAAGAATGGGGGAGCAATATACTTTAATGGCCAAACTACCAATATTACAATAAACGGCTATTTTGAGAGTAATGTGGCTGAAAGGGGTGCCGGAGCAATATATCTCAAGGGAAAATCTTCAAACAGCACTTTTGCCTCCGAGTTTTATTATAATCATGCTAAAGCTGCAAGTGGAGGAGCAATATTTTTCATTAATCAGGCAGATAATGACCGATTTGAAAGCATTTTCAGATACAATAGGGCCGCTTATGGTGGAGGAATCTTTTTTTACAACAAAGCAAACAACAATAAATTCAACTGTGATTTCAGATTCAATGTAGCGGATTCCTGCGGTGGAGCAATGTTTTTCCACAATACCACAGATAACAATAATTTCACAGGTTATTTCATCAACAACACCGCTTTGGGAAAAATTGATGATGCAAATGGAAACGGAGGTGCAATAACCTTTAAGGACACTTCAAGCAATAGCGTATTCATCTGTGATTTCATCAATAATACTGCCGCCCTGTATGGTGGAGGAGTAAATTACAGGCAAACTCCACACAATATAACATTTAACAGTAATTTCATTAACAATGGAGCTGAATACGGTGGAGGAGTCAATTTCTTTGAAAGCTTTGAAGGAGTGGTATTTAATGGTGAATTCAATGGCAATTCAGCTGAGAATGGTGGTGCTATACGTGCTAAGGAAGGAACCATTGAACAGGTCTCATTTAAAAATAATCATGCGAAATCAGGTGGATCAATCTATTTTGAAAAAAAAGGAGATGTTATCAACTCAAATTTCACAAACAATTCTGCAGATGGTGCTGATGATAGTGATGGCGGAGCAATTAACATTTATGGTAATGGAACTGTAATTGGCTGTGAGTTTTCAAACAATTCTGCTAGCTATTATGGCGGTGCGGTTTACATTTGGGGTGATGGAACAATCAAAGATTCTATCTTCAACAGCAGTGAAGCGCAAAGCGGAGGATCATTATATGTTCATGGTGCATTTGAAATGGAGAATTGTAATTTCACAAATAACCATGCAAGAACAGGTGGAGCAATTGAATCTTGGAAAAACGGAATAATTGAAAAATCTAACTTCAACAATAATGTGGCAACATTCGGTGGAGGAGCAATTTACTCCAATAATGATATAAAAATAAGCGATTGTAATTTCACTGCCAATTCCGCAAAAGAGAATACTGGCGGTGCAGTCTACGTTTATGGCTTCGGTGAATTTAGTCGCAGTAACTTCATTGACAACAACGCTTCAAGCTATGGAGGAGCAATCTACTTTAATAATAATGGAACAATAGATCAGTCTACCTTCACAAACAATCGTGCTAATGATGGTGGAGCGATTTTAACTCATGGAAACATTACAATCAGCAACTCCAAATTCGCAGATAATGTTGCAACTAGAGGAACAAATCATGTATCCTTAAAAGATAGTGCAGCACTCACATTAATTAATGTTGTTCCGGAAGATTTAGGACCAACCTATGTTGGGAAATTGAGAAATCTCAACGTTTCCAACGTTATCGTTGGTGAAACTGTAAAGATTTCTTCAAATGTTTATGATGAAAATAATTTCCCATTAAATAATGGAACACTATCAGTTACCATCAACGGCACAACATATTCTGCCAATGTATCCAATGGAACCGCAACTATAGAAATTCCAAATCTTAATGCCGGAAAATATAATGTTGATGTGAAATATATGGGAAACAAACGTGTTGCAATTTCATCAGTTGCATTCACTGTATTTAATAAAGCAATCATTTCCGCTAATGATAAGGCATACATAATTAACTACGGCGGAAAATACTCAATGATCCTTAAAGATTTAAACGGCAAATTAGTCGTTGGCGAAAAAATAACATTTAAATTAAACGGCAAAGTTATCGGATCCGCTGTCACAAATGCCAATGGTGTTGCAACCATTTCAGTGACTGCAAAAATATTAAAATCAGCCAAAGCAGGTAAAAAGAATATGGTCATAACACTGACTAGTGACAGCTACAATGCAGCCGCCAAAACCGTAAAAATAACAATCAACAAGGAAAAAACAAAAATAGTCGCCAAAAACAAAAAGTTCAAAAAATCCAAAAAGATTAAAAAATACACAATTTCCCTGAAAAACAGCAAAGGCAAAGCGGTTAAAAAAGTAAAAGTCACCCTTAAAGTTAAAGGCAAAACCTACAAGGCAAAAACAAATGCCAAAGGTAAAGCAACCTTTAAAATCAAAAAATTGACCAAAAAAGGCAAACACATAGCCACCATCAAATTTAAGGGCAATGCTTACTACCTTAAAAGCTCTAAAAAAGTAAAAATAACAGTCAAGTAGATGCCAAGCGCATCTTCTTCTTTTTTTTTTTAAATGCAAACCGATGGTGGAATTGTGCAAATATTGTTATTCAGATAAAAAAATAAAAAAAAGTTTGCAAGAAAAACTTTCAATAATATGTTCATTCTTATTTGTTCATTTTCATGAATGAGCCTATGATTTCTTCGAAGCCTTTTCCTTCTGATGCACCATCAAATACGTTTTTGATCATGCTAAACATATCGTGTTTTTCATCTTCAGGAGCTTCAATAGGTGCTGAACTGTCAATAGCTAAAGCAATGTCTTCTGCTTTTACAGTTTTTCTTTTTGCATATTTTGCATAAACGATTGCTCTTTTGGAGAGTTCTTCCATGTACTCTTCGATGTGTTCAGTTAATGCATCTACTGCATCAGCACTTACTCTTTCAGCACCAGCTTCTTGGATAGTCCTTTTTACAGGAGCTTTAGGAATTGCCATATTTTTCACCTCCTTTATATAATTATGTTCATAATGTGATATTAAAACTTTTCCTATAATAAACAAAATTATTTAATGAAATGGGGATATTCTTGCACATTATATATTAAATATTAGGAAAATGAGACCAATGTTTATCTAACTGGTTGTTGTATAAGATTAAATTTTGACATTAACCATTCATTAATAAATTTAATTAATATATATGACTTGATTTTTTAACAAATCAATTTAAATCTTATTCATTTCAATGTTTCAATCACGCTTTTTATCCACCTTTTTTGATTCAGATATGATTGCTAAATTGAAACTCTTACAGTTTCGATGATAATAAATATCTTACAGCCAAAAGAGAAAGTTATCAGTTGGAAAAATCATTCATAATCTTCACAAAAGCTTCCAAAGGATAAGGAATGTCCTAAACGACAATAATATTCAGTATACCCTTCACTATCGAAATCCCCAACTAGTCCTCCGCAGCTATCTAAAAATTCTTCGTAGCAATGTCTGCAGTTCAAGTTACAATGGCCCCCACGAACTGTTTTAGTCTTTTCTGTTTTTTTGCGGTTAATTTCTTTTGGGATTTTAGCTTTTTCTTTAGTTGTTTTTACCCTACTTTTTTCCATATTTTCCTGAACTGATTTTAATAAAGTTTTTTTCTGTTTTATGTCAGACCGGTCTATTTTTGCTCCACAGTTCATGCAAAACTTATCCTCTTTTCCTATTTTTGCTCCACAGTTTATGCAAAATTTATCCTCATTTTTTAATTTTGTTCCGCAGCTTGTGCAAAAGTTATCATCCTTTCTTATTTTAGCTCCACAGTTAGTGCAAAAATTGGCCATATTACACACTTCTCAAATTAGTCTTCTTAAACAAATTTCAGTTAAAAAAATTATTTATATTTTTTGTGATGTGGTTGAAATAAAAAAAAGAAAAAATAAATGATATAATCATTTAATATTCGTAGAACCCTTTACCTGCATTGATACCGGTTTCTCCAGCATCTATTTTTTCCTTAAGCTTTAGGGCAATTTTGCCTTGGGTGGTCTCAGGGTCTTTGGACCTAGGATCCATAATAATAATGTTATATGCAGTAACGAGACCTACAATGTCTAAAATTTGGAATGGTCCATTTGGTGAACCTGTAGCAAGTCTCCAGGTCAAATCAATTGTTTCAGGTTCTGCAACTTCCTCGGCCCATAATGCTTGTCCTGCGGATAGGAACGGAACGAGCAATGAATTAAGCACGTATCCAGGCTGCTCTTTCAAGACTTTAATTGGAACCATGTTGATGTCTTCTGCAAACTGGACAATGGCATCAAAGTATTCCTGTTCAGTTCCAGGATGAGGCATGACTTCTGCAGTGTTTTGGGCCCATATGTTATTTGCAAAGTGGAATGCAAGATACTTCTCAGGCCTTCCTGTGTGTTCTGCAAATTGGCTTGGAAGTAAAGTGGATGAGTTTGTCACAACAATTGTTTTTTCCGGAAGATACTTTGCCAGCTCCTCATAAAATGGGATTTTCTGATTAGGGTCTTCTGCGATTGCTTCAATTACAAGGTCTGCATCCTCTGCTGCTTCCTCATAACTTGTTGTTAATGTCAGACTGTCAAATGCTTTTTGAGCTTGCTCTTTTAAAGAGTCTATCTCTTCATTGCTTAGGTCAGTTTTTTTGCTGAATCCTCTGCAGTATGCGGTTTTGTCGGTTTTCATCTGTTCAAGTGTGCCTAAATAGATGTTCAATAATCTTTCAAATTTAGGTTTGGCTCTTTCAATTGAACCTTCACTTCTTAACCAAACTGTCACATCGAATCCGCAGAATGCAGATTGATAAGCAATCTGACTGCCTAATACGCCTCCGCCAGCTACTACTACTTTTTTAATATCCATTTGAATCACCATGTTAAATGTATGAATTATATTCTATCAAAAAATTAAAAAAACTAAATATAATCCGTTATTTACTATTATAAATATTTAAAATATTTAAAATTTTTTAAATTATCCATACTTTTGAATATTTAAAGGAGATTTGGCAAATGGTGCTGCGCAAATGCAGGGGATGTTAACCTAAAAGTTGCCTGATATTGAAATGTTATTCTGACTTTGTCAATTGTTTTTTTCAAAACAAAAAATATATAAATTCACTAATTTAATATTAATTTAGAGAATTTGTATTTAATTAGGAATTTACTTAAAATACATTTATTCAAACATTTGAATATTCTCATAGTCCCGTAGGGTAGCGGCAATCCTTTTGGGCCCTGGACCCAAAGACAGCGGTTCGACTCCGCTCGGGACTACTTTTTTTAGAATTCATGATAATTAAATATTTTCATCTATAATCTGATTTTCTTGAAATCCAAATCCATAACATGTTTCATAAATCATGATTCGTATTGTCTGTGAAAATAATTTTCAACCGAAGTTTTAAATAATATTAAAATCAAATCAATAGTTATCTTTCCTAATGAAAGAGTTATCTTATGAAAGTATATGGGGTTAACATGAAAAATGAAAATTTAATAATTTATATTATGATGTTCGGTACATTTGGGGTATTGAGTACCGAAATGGGAGTAGTGGGCATTTTGCCTCAAATTGCGCAATATTTTAATGTAGACATCACACAGGCAGGTTTATTCGTGAGCTTGTTTGCATTAACAATTGCAATATGTGGAATATTCATGCCACTTGTATTCTCAAAATTTGACAGAAAAAAAAGTTTCATTTTGGTTTTAGGTGTTTTTACAATATTTTCAACAATTGGAGCATTTGTAAGTGATTTTAATATTGCATTGATCTGCAGAATAATTCCTGCAATTTTCCATCCGATTTATTGCGGATTGGCATTGACGGTTGCCGCAGAAATAGTGAAACCCGAAAAGGCGCAGGATGCGGTAAGTAAGGTAATTATGGGAGTGTCAGCGGGGATGATTGTCGGAGTTCCGATAACAACATTTGTTGCAACAAACTTCGGATATCAATTTTCAATGCTGTGGTTCAGTCTCGTTACATTCCTTGCATTGATCGCTACAATAATCTTTTTCCCAAGCCTGCCAGGTAAAGAACAATCCTATGGAGACCAAATTAAAGTAGCAACAACAGGAATATTTATAATATCTGTTTTAGGGGTCATATTCTTAAATGGAGGCATGTATACTGCATATTCATACATTTCAGAATTCCTGAATTCATTAACTAACATATTCGGAACCGAATTAAGCATTATACTGTTTATATATGGGGTTGCATCAATTGTCGGAAACTGGCTTGGAGCCAAATTATTAAATTCCCAAACAAGTAAAACTGTCTTGTCATTTCCAATAATCTTTTCAATATTGATGATTGGAGTATTCATACTCGGCAATGCTAAAATACCAATGATTGTCTTTATGATTCTATGGGGACTGCTTGCAGGTATTGGTAATGATATTTCACAATACTGGATGGTTTCAGCAGCACCTGATGCTCCCGAATTCGCAAATGGAATATTCTTAAGTATGGGAAATGTCGGAATCACTCTAGGAACAACAATCGCCGGAGCGGTAGTTGCGGGAATGGGCGTCCAATATGTAATGATTGCAGCTGTTGTGGTGATGATTATCGATTTAATACTGTTATCTATCAGAACATACAAATATCCAATTGAGGCATAAAAATGACATTACCTGCTCAATTCAAAAAAGAAAATTCAGAAAATATATTCATATATCACTATGTCGAAGAAATGATAGCTGATTATACAAAATATGTCAAAGAAACATTGGATGACTCTGACATTACTGTTGCTGAACTGCCGTTTCTAATAAGGATTAGATTCAGTGAAGAAACTACACAAAAAGAATTGGTGGAACTGTTTAGGGTCAGTGAAGGATATACTGCTAAACTGTTAAGGAAATTTGAAGAAAAAGGATATCTGACTCGATGCGAAGATCCGACAAACAGGCGTAAAAAAATTGTCGAATTAACTTCTCTGGGAATTGAAAAAACTGACGAGTTAATTGAATTGATTAACGGTTGGGAAATGAAAGTAACAAAAAATATGAGTGATGAAGAGGTTAAAACGCTAAAATCTTTATTATTTAAAGTAGTTGAACCGTAATGATTTTAATTTGATTTAAATCATCGATAATAACATTACTAATACTAAAATACAGTTCTTAGAGGGCTACAGAAACATTTTCATTTTCATGAAAAAAAGTAGCTATTAATTATATATAACTTAAAAATTAAATCATTAATTAATTAAAATTATTTTGAGGAGAGAGTTATATGAAAGGGCATGCGAAAGTTGTCATACTTATGTTCTCTCAACACTACTTTTTATCGAGCTCATGTTAATTAAATATTTTCATTTTTCTGCAGTAGGATGAAATTATATGACCATCAACTACTTTTATAAAAATTCGATTAGCATTAAAAAATTTAATGTAAAGATTAGATGGAGTATTTTGATTAAAATTTTCATGTTACGATATTGCAAAATTCAAATATCTAGGATTTGAATAATATCCTTTTGCCACTAACATCAATTTCAACTTTGTCACTAAGCGGAACATTGGTAGTGCCATTATAAAATTCAACATCATAATCTTCAGGTATATTTTCAATTATTTTCTTTAAAACTTCAATATTTAAAATTGCCATGAATAATAATTTATAAAAATCTGTATTTAAATCAATCTTCAAAATCTATTCCAAATCTATTCCAAACTTATTCAAGATTTGTTGTAAAACTATTGCAAATTGTTATCTTTAATTTTAAATAGCTTCTTCACAATATGATTTCCCACATTAATTATAAATTTATCAACTAACATAAGTTATTAATAACATAAGTATATGTGAATCATAGGAGGATAAACCTTGAAAGAATATCATCAAATTGGATATTTGCCAATTGCATTACAAAATGAAATTAAAAATAATGCTTCTTTTTTTGATAAATTCGATGGTAAATCATTAGATGAACAACAGAGAATTGCTTGTGTTTTGAATGACTGCGATTTAGAAATAATTGCAGGTGCGGGAACTGGTAAGACTCACACATTACTTGCTAAAGCAGCTTATTTAATTGAAAAGAAAAATGTTGCACCAGATGATATCCTATTTTTATCTTTTTCAAAATCCTGTGTGGAGGAATTAATTGAAAGACTAAACTATGATGTTCCTACAAGCACCATCCATGCTTTTGGTTTATCATTAATAGATGAATATAGGGAAAAAGAAGTATTTGACGGCTGGGGTTTTAAAAAGATTTTTGATGAGTATTTGGAGACAGCATCCGATAAACAAATCTCAGATATACAAGATTATTGTCGGGATAATCTAAATTCTGATGATATGATCAAATATATCGAGTTAGATACAGATATTGAAAAATTCAATCACTTAATTTCCAAGTCCCGTATCTCTTCAAGAATAAGAAGCTTCATAGATTTATTTAAAGGTAAAGGATATGGTGCTTCTGACTTTAAAAAGATTAAAGCTAAATGTACACATGAATTTGAAACTAGAGATGGTAACTATTATACTGATGAGAATTATTTAAGGAATATGTCTTTCATTCAGATAGTAGAACCAGTATATAGATTTTATGAAAGTTATCTTCATAGGAATCATTTAATCGACTTTAATGATATGATTAATAAAGCTATTGAATTAATTGAAACTGAAGGAATAGCTAATAATTTCAAATATATTTTTGTTGATGAATATCAGGACATGTCATATAAAAATTTCCAGTTCATTAAAACTCTCAAAGAATCTTGTAATGCTCATTTAGTTGTTGTTGGTGATGATTGGCAATCTATTTATGGTTTCAGGGATAGTGACATTAGCCTATTTAACGATTTCTGTGATTATTTCCCTGATGCAAATAGAGTATTCATTGAAAAGACATATAGGAACCCTCAAGAGTTAATTGACATTGCAGGCAATTTTATAATGAAAAATGATT
This sequence comes from Methanobrevibacter sp., assembly GCF_045130115.1. Taxonomy (GTDB): domain Archaea; phylum Methanobacteriota; class Methanobacteria; order Methanobacteriales; family Methanobacteriaceae; genus Methanocatella. Next base: position 3,635 of record NZ_JBGUPC010000010.1, on the reverse strand, counting down.
CACAATTTAAAAAATCATTGAAGTCAGATACATCTATTGAAAATCCTGTAAAGATAGTTTATGATGATGATCCAGATTCAATTTATAATCTCATTAATAATTTATCAAAAGACAGTGAAAGGGTATTCATTTTAGGAAGGCATAATGGAGATATTGATGATTTTATATTTGGCACTGATTTAGTTAAAAAATCAAAAAAGGAATATAAACAAATTACAAATGATTACGGGACTATAGATAATGTTGAATACCGTACTGTTCATAAAGCAAAGGGACTTGAAGCGGATTATGTGGTTTTGATTAATGTCTTCAATCAGCAAGTTGGGTTTCCTAATAAATTGTATCCTCCATATTTCATGAACCTAATGCATGATTGGCATTATGATAAAAAATTAGATGAAGAACGTAGGTTGTTCTACGTAGCTATTACTCGTGCTAAAAAAGGAGTTTATATATTTACAAAAGATTATAAGCAATCAGAATATCTTGATGAATTAATAGATGAAAATGATTTGGAATTAATTTATGGTAACGATTTTAATCAATTCGATGAATTTAAAGGCGTTAAAGAGGAAAAGATTATGAGTTCTAATATTAACTATGATTTAGTTGATTCAACCGATTTCGATTATTCCAAAGGTATTGAAATTAAAGCTAATCAGAAAAAACATGGAAATAAGCTAATGAAAACAGAAAATTATGATGAAGCTGAAGATTTTTATAAAAAATTAATAACAAACATGTATTATTTAAATGATTATTATCCATTTAGAAAATTGGTTGAAGTATATATTGAGAAAAAAGAACATGGAAATGTTATTAATACAATTGAAGAATTTTTTAAAAGTGAGAGATATTGTAGCGGATCACAATTGATGTGGTTTAAATTTAAATATAGAAAAGCATGTAAAAAAACTGGGCGCCCTTTTTCTAAATTTGATGACTGTTTAGATTATTTCAATGAACATGGCCTTAAAAATAAGGATAAACAAAATGAACCCGTTCCAATTGCAGCCAGAATAAAAGCTGGTAAAAGAAAAGTGAAAATTATTTCTCAAGAAGATTATGATAAAAAAACTGAATATAATGAATTAAGGCTTAAACATAAATATGCTAATAAATATGAATCCCGTGAAAAGGCATTGCATTACTATGAACAATTATGGAATAGGCCAGAATTTTCAAAGAATATACTTACATATGAAGAATTATGTTCCTTGTATTATGATACACAACAATATGAAAAAGTAATAGAAACTGCAGAGGAATATTTCAATAGCAATGCTAATAAAACTGATGCAAGTATTTCTAGGTTTGATAAAATAATAGCTAAAGCTAGTAAAAAATTGGGTAAAACACCACCACAAACTCATAAGATTTCTGTTAATACAGTTAATATCCCTTCCCAGAAGAATCCAGTCAATACAAATACAATGTCCAATGATGAATTGTTATTTAAATATGCGGAGTTGTATGAAAAAGGGTTATTAACTAGGGATGAATTTGACAGAAAGAAAAAAGAATTATTATTTAATGATACTCCAATTGAACCAGATGTTTCCAGTAAATCTAATGAAAAAAATCTTGATGGGCCGGTTATCACTATGGCGGGCACTAATTTAACTAAACTATTTCGTAGAAATGTTGGAGATAGGGTTATTGTAAAATATTCCAGAGACCAAGTTATACTTGAAATAGTTGATATTGTCAATCCAAGAAATACTCGTAAAGAAACAACTAATGAAACTCTAAGTTTTACTCTTGCTAAAGAAAATTTTAATGTTTTAAGAAGTTTAAATGAAGGAGAATTAATCACTTTTAAAACTAAACGTAGATCTGGAAAAGTTGTTTTAAAAGTTGTTCATTAATATGATTGTTACAGTTTAAGTAAATAATCAATTAATTTTACAATTTTTCCTAATTTTATTTTACACTTTTTCCCATTTAATTTTTCAGACAAAAATTTATTATATATTTTATATAAATAATATAATAAATAATATAATAAAATTTGGATGAAAATATGGGACTCACAGATTATATTAAAACAAGATTATTGAATAATAGAGTTGAGCAGTACAATACTAAACGTAGCTATTGGGGAGAAGATGAAAGACAACCTAGAACCGATGGAATCAACACTGGCCTTGACCTGCCAGATGCACTTCCTCCAGTAATTAATAAGACCATAGCTAATGCACGTTATGCTGTGAAACTTGATGGTTATACTTCAGGTATTTTGAAAAATAGAATTGATAAAGCTAATGTTAATATTGTACTTGTAGATAAAGATAATAAACTATCCCAAGAGCAGAAATTAACTTTGATTTTATGGGCGAGAAAAATTGACATCAGCCAAGTTGCTAAAAATATTCTGCAAGGCGGAATGGTTGATGGTGAGGGTTTAATTAAACCTGTAGAACGTTGGGATAAAAAGATTGGCAAGTACATTAAACCTATTTTTTTAGAAATCGGCGCACATGGCTATGGATTAAAGAAAGAGTTTAATGATGATAACGAAGTGCAGCTATATCTTCATGAGATGCCTAAAGATATTGTTAATGGATCTCCTGAAGAGTTCAATAATTATGTTAGTGTTGAAGAGGGAACATTAACGGTTAAATATGAGCCAGATGAAGTTATTAACTTCATGTATAATGAAATATACTCTGAAGCTCAAAGCATTATCCTGAATTGCCTGGACGATATCTATCACAAATGCAATCTCGAAAGAAACCAGGTAGAGAGGATTAATAAGGATAATATTATTGAAGTTAAGCCTGCAATGGATGCTAACGGCCAACCTTACATTACTGAACTTTCATCCACCGCTAAAGAAAATCTTTATGCAGATTATGGTACAACTGCTGGAAGTAATGTAGCTATTGTACCTCCAGGAATCGAATCTAAAATTTTGGGAGGTAACAACTACCAGTCAGACTATACTAGACAGACTGAAATATTTAGAAATAATATTTTAAGAACTTTTGTAACTCCGCAATCTCAAGCAGGTAATGAGAAATCCAACCAGAATGTAGCTGAGTACATTAACGATTCAGCTATTACAGGATTCATTGTTAATGTAGCAAATGATCAGAAGTGGGTGTTAAAATATTGTAATGAACTATTAAATCTTCAATTAGAGTTAATGGACATTAGTGAAACTTTAGATATTTACTTCAGCTATTCCAGAGATGATGTGTTAAGATACATTATGGAACTTTCTTCTGAAGGTGATGAAATCTATAAAAACTATCTCAGTAACTTTGAAGAGGAGCAACCGGTTGGTGAGAGGATTTTAACTGATAGTGGTGTAGAAATATAATAAAGATTTATATAAAATAAGTAATAAAATATATAATAATTAATATAATAAAAATGTGATAATGATGAGACATGAACTTTTTGAAGTTGGATCATATGACTATTCCGACTTAGATGAAAGGTTAACCAAACCTGTTGAATGGACTGAAGATGATCTAAAGCTAATAGCTGAAAACTATCGTGGAGGAATTCCACTAACTTCAGAGCATGACAATATCTACGTAGGAATTGGAAATAATATTGAATATGAAGAAGGAAAGCTATTCCTTGAAGTTCCGGATGAACTGGATATGGAAGGAAAAGGCCTATCC
>NZ_JBGUPC010000009.1:0-6525 GCF_045130115.1 Methanobrevibacter sp. | reverse complement strand
AAAGGTAATTTCAGAGCATGAGCCATAATTTAACTCCTAAATATATTGGCCCTTTCGTTAGGGATGCGTGTAGGGATAAAAGAATATAAAAATCTCAATGGTTGATTTGGTGAAGTTTTAATTGCTTTTTCTTCACTAACATCTTCTGCTAAAGAGTTTTTTACTCCAAATCCGTGATAAAGCTGGGACTGACCCTTCTCCCAGCTTTACCTATATATTTGAGGAGTAGTTATATTATATAATAGGGGCTATAAAATGAAGTTAATTCTAGATAGTGAAAATTCACATCCAGCAACAATAACTGTTAAAGGAAAGCAAATAACATTGCTGTTAATTGAATCCAGCATATTGATTGACAGTTCCCAAATAGCTAAGATATTTGACAAAAAAGAAAAGACTGTATCCACTAAAGTTCAGAAATCCAAGCTGGAGAAATACGAAACAGATAATGTGAAGATATTAAAGAATTATGGATTGATGAATCCAGATGCAGTTAAACCAAGACCATTCTATGATTTAAGATTAATGCTGGAAGGACCGGCTTATTACTACTTCAAAAAAGAAGATGAAGTTGATTTGATTGATGTTATTGTTAGAGTAGCTATTGGAAAACACCGTGAGTGGATCCATAACAGAGATATTGGTAAGTTCTAGTAATGAAAATCCAATCGTTAATGTTAATCTGTTAATCAACTATATAATACTTATTTTTTCTATATATACCTATTGCGACTCGTTTTGCTCGTCGCAACCTGTCCAACAAAGTTGGACAACTTATTTTCTTTTTTAAAAATTTCATCAATATATTTATATACTTTCAAAAACATAATTATATGTAAGTACATTTAAATGTAATTACATTTTATTGTGAATACATTAATTTATTGAAGGAGGTTTAATATGACATCTGATAAACCTAAACCTAAAAAAAGTGCAAAACAAGTGATGAAAGAAGTAAATCAGAAAATGGCAGAAGTTGAAGTACGTGATAAATTAGATAAGTTTGATAAATTAATTGAAAAGCAAAAACAAAGAGAAGAAGAAATGAAACAAGTGCGTGAAGATTTCATAAACGAAGTTGAAACTCCTAAAAAACAAATAACTGTCAAGTTATTCCCAAATACTCATAAGACATTGAAAGTAATAGCTACTGCAAAAGATACAACATTAGAAACAATAGCCACTTCAATTTTAGAAGATAGGATTGAGGGATTGGACATTGTTGAATTTGTATCAGAAGCATTTAAATCTGGTAATGATGGATTTGATTGGTTACAGAGGATTGACATTGACAATTCCGCATATGATGTTAATGATAAGCTATTGAATAAAGGAAATCCTAGAAAAAGAATTAATGTTAAAGTAAATCCTGAAACTCACAAGAAGTTAAGGGTGGTTTCAGCTATTCAGGAAAGATCTCTTGACCAGATTGTCGGCTCCATTATTGAATATGAAGTCGGCGAAGAAAATAATATTGACACCGTTAAATTGATGAATGAAATACTAGAATCAATAGATAAAGAATAAAAAGTGTTATTGTTGGACTTGAAGACTTACTCTGTATAATTGTATTATTTTTCCACCCCTTTTACTTTAGGTTCAACATATTCTTTATCTTTACCATACATAAATTTATTATCTTATTTATATAAATAATATAATATGTCAGATAATAAAGATAGTATAAGCTGGACACAGTTCTCACAAGCAATGAATTCAATTGCTTATTGGCTACTCCAGAACAAAAAGAAATACCAAAAACGTGACTATTACCAAATATTAACCTTAAAAGGTAACTGTAAGGATGTTGAAAAGAAAGCAAAGAAGTTAGGTACAGACAAGTTAGTAGCTATGTACACAATGGCGTTAATCAAAGACAACAAGTCTTTAGACTTCCTTCCAAACTATGTAACATTAAAGAACGGTCTTCAAATCGATAAGGCAGAATATGTGGACATGGCCATAAGGACAGAAGCTTACATTAGAGCAAATAAAAGACTTCCAGCTATTGTATACAGAATGTCAACCCTTCCAGACTACAAAGATTCCACAATGAAGCTATTTACCAAAACATTCAACTTCAAGGGAAACACCATTGATGAGGCATTGGCCGTTATAGCTAAAAAGAAATTGTACAGCAAATACTTTGATTCACAGAAAACAGACAAGAAAACCATTAACGATGCTAATCAGGGTAAAGGTTCTAATTGTGTAGACTGGGGACAAGTCTATTACAGAATAGCTAAAAGTTTAGGATATGATGTGCAGTTTGTCCATGTTAAATGCCGTGTAAGCGGTACCGGCCATATCAGGTTAAGGCTAAGACATAAGAAACATACTGAAGGTAACTGGATTAACAGAGACCCTGCAGCAGTGGCCGACAGTACTGATGGTAATGTCAGATCCATCTGGTGCAGTGACGGAAACCTAATAGCATATGATCCAAGTTGGATATTCACAGATTTATACTCAAGTTAGGTGATAAAATGAATTGCGGAGAAATGATTGAAGAATTAAAGAAATTCCCAAAAGATAAACCGATAAAGATTATGGGATGGTACAGTATTGCAGAAACAGATGACTCTGAAGACATTAACAGTATATGTTATCTCCAAGAAGTTGACATTGACACATTAGAAGTCACAGGCAAAATAACCGACTTTGTAGCTATTGTCAGCGATAAGTATCATGAAATAGCAAGTGAATTTCCATAAATAACATTAACACCACCATCACCAATGAATAAATTCTTTTGTATATAAAAAATATGGAACATTTTATATAATAATATATATAATATATAGACTCATGAATATCAAAGAGCTGGTTGTCGAAACCTTAAAAGAAAACAAAAAATTGATAATAGGATTATATGCTTTATTTATTATAGTATTCATTGCCACATGGATTATGATGGCGCCTAAAGTGGCAAATATGCCCACTAATGCAACTGCAGTAAGTACACTTGGTCCAGATAGCAGTGCTTTGGAGCTATTTATCCACAATGAATCTTCAGGGCTTATGACATACATAGGATCAATATTCTTTGGAATTTTAGCAATTGTAATGATTATATACAATGGTTATAGCATAGGAATGATGGGACCACTCTTCGCTAAGATACTACCTCATGGAGGCATCATGTATATACTTTACCTGATTCCACATGGAATATTTGAAATAACAGGAACGGTTCTTGACTCTACAGCAGGTTTATTACTTTTCCTATTCATCTGGAGATTTATCAAGGCATTAAGAAGCAGTGACACCAACGGTGCTTCCGATGCATTTGAAAAGACAAAAAAGACATTAATCCAAAGTATAGTAATATTGGTTCTTGCATTTTGCCTGACACTTATTGCAGCACCAATCGAAGCACATCTTTCAACCAATATTGCACAATTTTTCATGCATCTTTTAGGATTATGGTAATATTAAAAAGATTATTGAATTTTATTTAAATTAGAGGGAGTTCAGCTCTCCCCATTTCATTATTTTAAAATTTATAAAAAAATATCAGGAAATTGGGTATCTTTTTTATGTGCTGATTTTGAAATGGATATTGAATTCAAACAATGGAGAATAAAAAAAATGAGTTCAGAATTTTTCAGATTTGAGGACACCGAATATGATATTCCATTTTATAAGGAAAATCCTTCGCTTACAACTTCAAAAATTTCGGTGTTGATTTTAGGAATCATAATAGTATTTATTTCGCCTTTTGTTATACCTATTGAAGGATATGATATACCTAAGGCATTGATAATCTGTCTTGCAACATTGATTCCAGTTACATATGCCTTAAACGGCAAACTCTCAATGATTTTTAGAATTCCTAAAGCAAGAGACATCATACCAATCATTTTAGGCATTATTGGAGTATTTGCTTTAAATATCTTAATGGGCATTATTTTAAACAGCATGGGCATAGTCAGTACAAATGATTCTGCAATTAATAATAATGCAACACTAATGTTCATTACACTGATTATACAATTGATGGGTGAGGAACTGTTTAAATTCATACTGCTGGTACTGGTCTTATATGCCACATACAAATCATTGGGCCGTAAAGTTGCAATTCTGCTTGGAATAGTAGTTTCACAGTTATTATTTTCATTGCTGCATATTCCAGCATACGGTTTTAATCTGCCCCAATTACTTCTGTCATTAGGTGTGGCATGGTCTGTCCTTCCAGTAATCTATGTAAAAACAAAAAATATTGTTGTAGTATACATTATCCATTTGCTTCTTGATTTAATGGGATTTGTGAGTATGTTTGGGTAAATTATTAAATTTTAATTGAAAAAACATTAACACCCACCATCACCTATTCAAAACTCACTTTCCGAAACCCCTTCATATATATCGCAGTTCAAAAATCACCTTCAAACCCGAGATGGCCGCCGTTAATGTCAATGTCATCTAATTTAATTGAATGAAAAAACATGGCTATTAATTTTATCAAGACTAATTTTCATTATTCCACAAACAACACAAACACGAAATATCACAAAATCATAACCTGAAATATAATGATAATTTTATATAATTGAAATAATAAAATATTATATTAATTATTATATACAGGTTGTAATAACTATGGCCAATATAAATAATACCTCATCCTACATGGATGAAGATAAAAAGCAAATTATCAAAGAGTCCAATTATACCTATAGAGATGCTCTTGAAGTTTCAGCTTTTCTCATTGAAACCGGAAGGTTCGAAAGATTCTATAAAGAAATGCAAATTGCAGACCTTCAAAAAGAACTTGATCAAATGGATAAAGAAGAATAGCTATTGACTTCAAAAAATATATCTCCAGGATATTGCTCTTAACAGAAACTATTTTTGATTGTCAAAGGTAATAATAAAATTTATTATTACTTTTATATATTTTTTCTAATAAACTTTTATATATAATACATAATAAATATATGTATTATGTTAACCGAAAAAACCAACATCAGCGCAAGAGTGGAAATAACACTCAAAAAAATAGTTGAAGATTCTTCTTTTACCCATAAAGATGCCTATGAGCTTGGAGCAAAACTAATAGCTATGGGCGAAGCAGAAAACACAATAATGGAAATAAACAATAACTCTGATTATGAAAGAATCATAAAACAAACTGAACATCGCTTGATTGAAGCAAGAAAGCTGGAGCTTGAAAGGGAATTAAGAGACTTATAGGAGGCACCATCACCATGGGCAGAGGAAATTCAGATGTAATTTACTTTTTGGAACAGCACGAACAGGAAATAATGAACTGCTGCAAAAAAGGAATGAGCAACAACGAAGTTAGGGAAATGCTAAAAACAAAATACGGCCGAGATGTTGCAGACATTACCTACAGGAAGTTCAAAGCAACATTGAACCTGAATAAAACTGATTTCATGGAAACATTGCTGGATGAAATAATAGCTATGAAAACATCTGGAGCAACAGACCAAAGCGTGAGAAGATGGCTTGCAGAAGAGCATGAATTCGAAGTAAGCAGGTCCACATTCTCCAGATTCAAAAAGAAATATCATCTTAATGATGAAGAGAAAGACCCAAGAGCAAGAGATAAGGAGGCATTAACGGATAGGGCCATCAGTCAAAGACAGATAACAAACACTAATGCTCATCAGGACAACATTGACATGGCTATTGATACCATACTTCAGCAGCAGGTCACAGACATCAAAACGGGACTCGACAATCTTGACAAGATTACCAAAAACGCTGTTGGTATTGAAATTGATTTTGCAAAACTGGATCAGGAAGTAAGATATCATGCAGGGGAAAAAAGCTTGGCAAGATATTTACTTGATCTGGCGGAATTAAAAATCAGATACCTTGAACTATCTGTTAAAGCATTTGACGCTAAAAACAAATTATTCAAAGATGAAATGGACAGACTATTCCAAAACAGAGTTTTAGAACTTGAAGACAAGAAAATTGAAATGTCTCAAAAGGACATCATGAATGAAATAGAAATACTTGCAAAGCAGATTGATGATAATAATGTATGATGAAAACGGGAAATTCCATTTAGATGCTAAAGACAAAGCTATTCTTCAGAAATGTGTATATGAAAACCCATATATACCATTCAATCCTTTTCCAAAACAGGCCGAGATGATATTGGCTACAGAAAAGGAAGTCTTGATTGGAGGCGCAGCTGGAGGAAGCAAATCAACAAGTCTGTTAATGAGAGCATTGTTCTATGTTGAGGATGATACCAACGAATATCATGCATTAATTCTGAGACGTACTTTATCTGACCTGAAGCGTAAAGGAGCTTTAATTCATAAAGCCAGTCAGTGGTTAAACAGAAAGGAAATTCAAAATAATTCAGCCATTAGGCCAAAGTGGGATGGAACTGAACATTCATGGACATTTCCAAACGGCAATTCATTAACATTCGGATATTTGCGTAACATTAACGATTTGGATACATATCAAGGTTCAGAATATCAATTTATCGGCATTGATGAGCTGACACAACTGGAAAGATTCAAATATATCTATATGAGG
>NZ_JBGUPC010000008.1:0-51638 GCF_045130115.1 Methanobrevibacter sp. | reverse complement strand
TTCGTGGTCAATACATAATTGAGCGTTTTTCATGGAGTACATACAACATACTCTGGAACAGTATGGTTTACCGATTTGTTCATCTCTGGAACCGACACAGTGGATGAATGCAACACGTTTAGGTTCTTCACCGTCGGAAGGTTTGATTACGTGACCTCCGGTAGGTCCTGATGCGTTGATCATTCTTTCAATTTCCATAGCGGTAATTACGTTTGAGAAACGGCCGTATCCGTATTGGTAAATTCCGGATGGGTCGAATGGGTCGTAACCGATAGCAGCGACGATAGTACCAACTTCTAATTCAATTTCTTCAGGTTGTTGGTTGTGGTCGATAGCTTCTGGTCCACATGCTTGTACACATAAGTTACATTCGATACAGTAGTCTTTGTCGATTGTAGCACATAATGGTACAGCTTGAGGGAATGGGATGTATGCAGCTTTTACCATACCGACACCTTCGTCGTAGTAGTTAGGTATTTCGATAGGACAAGCTTCTTGACAGGATCCACATCCAGTACATAATGCTTCGTCTACGTATCTAGGTTTTTTCTCAACTTTTACAGTGAAGTTTCCGATGAATCCATCAACTTCTTTAACTTCTGCGTAGGAAATTAATTCGATGTTTTCGTGTTTTGCACAGTCTACCATCTTAGGTGCTAAAATACACATTGAACAGTCGAGTGTTGGGAATGTTTTATCTAATTGTCCCATACGTCCACCGATAGTTGGGTTTCTTTCTACAACGTAGGTTTTGAATCCCATATCAGCTAAGTCTAATGAGGTTTGAATACCAGCTACTCCACCACCGATAACTAATGCAGTGTTGTTTACTTCTACTTTAGTAGCTTCTAATGGTTCGAGTAATCTTGCTTTAGCAACAGCCATACGTGTTAAGTCTTTAGCTTTTGCGGTAGCTTCTTCTGGTAAGTCCATGTGTACCCAGGAGTCTTGTTCCCTTAAGTTTGCAAATTCAAATAAGAACTTGTTTAATCCAGCTTCTTCTACACATCTACGGAAAGTAGGTTCGTGAAGACGAGGGGAACATGCTGCTACAACAATTCTGTTTAAGTTTTTCTCTTTGATGTCCTCTTGGATCATAGCTTGTCCAGGGTCAGAACACATGTATTTGTAGTCGGTTGCGTAAACGACGTTAGGTAATGTCTTAGCATACTCTGCAACGTCAGGACAGTCGACTACTCCACCAATGTTTACACCACAGTGACAGACGTAAACACCTATCCTAATTTCTTCGTTATTATTTATTTCTTCTGCCATATTAATTCACCTTGTACAAGTCGTGAAAAATATCTAATATATATAAAAAATTGCAATTTAAAAACAGTTGTAAAAATTTTTACATAGTATTAGATATATAAATGTAGTAAATACACATATATAAAGCTATTCATAAAAGTCTTGGAGTAAAGTTTATATATGAGAAACTGAAATCTCTTTTAAAATAGCTTTAAACTTTAAATAAAAGTTTTTTATATTATATTAATCGAAATAAAGCATAATATTTATTTTTTGATGAAATGAAAAATTTAGGTTAAGATAAATTTTCAATTTTTTATTACAATAACATAATTATTGCCGGGAGTGTAATCAAAGAGATTACAGTGTTGATTAATATGCAGTCAGATGTCAATTCATAGTCGAGCTTGTATGTTATTGCAAGCAGCAGTGACATCATTCCCGAAGGCATTGCAGCCTCAACAATGGAAATCTTAAACTGAAGATCGATTAATCCCAGCTGTGTTGCTACAACGAATGCAACCAATGGGAAAAATGCCAATTTCATAATTGATGTGAACACAATCATGTATTTACTTCTTTTAATGGCAGAAAAGTCAATAGACAATCCTAAAGCAATCATGATTAAAGGAATTGCACCTTGACCCAAATAATTAACGGTATTATCAAAAACGGGACCGATAGGAATGTTAAAGAAATTAAATCCCAAACCGAAAATCACTGCCCATAGCGGCGGGAAAAAGGCAATCTTTTTTACTGCGGTCTTAGCGGTTCCGCCGAATTTCATGATTAAAACAAATGACAATATCAAAAATATGCATAATGTAGCCATGTCACAAAATATCGCTCTTAGAAAACCTTCTTGTCCAAAAATACCCAAGGTGACAGGATATCCCATAAATGCAGTATTGGCAATCATTACCGTTACCAATACGCTCCACAGTGTAATGTCATCCAGTTTTAATTGTTTTAAAGTGAAATATGAAACAATTCCTGTTACAAATGAAGATGCTAGAATAACAAATGGAAGAATGCCCAATTTCGAAAGAAGTGATAAATCGGCCGAATATATAGCATGAAAAATCATGCAGGGCATTAAAATATACATTACTATTCTGTTAAAGGGGTCTATATCCTTTTCACTTAAAAAATCGATTCTTTTAAGGAAATATCCAAGCCCAATCATTATGATGATTGACAAAATAGTAACTTCAATTTCATTCATGAATAAGTATTAGATAAAAAAAGTATAAAAAAGTTAAGAAAAAAAGAAAAATTAAAATTAGCTAACGATACCTTCGCTAGTAATTTTAAATACGCATTCACCTTCAGGCAAATGAGGGGAATCAACTAAACGTGCGATTCTTTTTCCGGCCAAACCTTTTTTAAGCCAGATTCTGTAAGTGGAAGCGTGACCTAAAACGTGTCCACCAATAGCTTTTGTAGGGCTTCCGAAGAATGAATCAGGCTTAGCTTGAACTTGGTTAGTTAAGAACACTGCAACATTGTAAGTGTTAGCTATTTGCTGAAGTGAATGCAAATGCTGGTTTAGCTTTTGTTGCCTTACGGCCAAAGATTCCCTTCCAACATATTCAGCTCTGAAGTGAGCCATCAATGAATCAACAATAACCAATCTGACATTGGCTCCGCTTTGGATAAGCTCGTTGATTTTATCGACCATTAAAATTTGGTGAGCTGAGTTGAATGCACGTGCAACATGAATCCTGCTTAAAACCTGTTCAGTGTCTAATTCGAATCCTTCTGCAATTTGCCTTACCCTTTCAGGACGGAAAGTGTTTTCAGTATCAACAAATACACATTCACCATCAAGACCTCCAAGTTCTTCCGGCAATTGAACGGTAACTGCTAATTCATGGGAAATTTGACTTTTACCAGATCCGAATTCACCAAATACTTCAGTGATGGATTGGGTTTCGATTCCTCCACCTATCAAATCATTGAATTCTTGGCTTCCAACAGTTATGTGTCCAACATCTTTTCTTCTTTCATCAACTTCCAATGCTGTTTCAAAAGTGATGTTTTCAGCTCTACGAGCAGCTTCAATAACTTTTTCTGCAACACCTTCTCCGATTTCAGCTTTCACTGACAACTCTTTAGGAGTAGCTGTAGCTAATCTCATCATATCAGCGAAACCTGCATCTTTTAATTTTTCTGCTGTTTTTTCTCCAACACCTGGCAAATCACTTAATTCAACCATAATTATCATTCCTTAAATTTATTTTCTAATAATATTTTTTCAAAAGTTTTTTAGGGTTTAACCTATTTTCTTCAGAATATTCATTAAAACTAACATTAGCAATAATCTCAATTGTCATACCGACTAAATCTTCAAGCTTTTCTTCAATTCCATAACCATCATCAACAAGAGAAATGATTTCATCTATATCTTTTTCTATCAGCTCTTCTGCTAACTTGCCAAAGAAGGTTACCGGAATTTCGCCTGTGTCATCTTCAACTCTTGTAGGAATCATAAGAGTATAATCAGGCTCATCAAAAATATGGCCACAATTATCGCATATGTATTCATCTTCGGACTCCTCTACATTTTCACGACAATTTGGACATTTTTTAAGTAAGATTCTGTCTGTAAATACCTCTTTAATTCTTGCGGTTATATGAACATTGGTATCATCTTCTAATAATGCTTCAATTGGTTTTTCAACAAATATTGATTCCATCAGCTCCTCTTGTGATGGCAATTCTTCTAGTTCTTTTTCACTAGGTTCTAAAACAGTTGTTCCACCAGAAACAGTAGCTTGAAGACGATTATCCATATCTAGAGATAAACGAGGGTTTTGTAATTTGAGAGGTTGGCCCATCTCTAAATCCATTTTCGCATCATTATCCCATAAAACCACTCTAATTGAACCTGTATCATCAGCAATTTCAATATTTCTAACAGATCCTGTATCACCATTATCCCTATCAAAATTACGTATATCATTTAATTCTATGACTCTTCCGATGATGATTGTATCCTCTTCATCTTCATCCAGGTCTTCAATTTTCTTATAATCATAAATTGCTTTTTCCAATGTAGCAAGTTCAGGAATAAACATTGCAGATGCTTGTTCTTCAGAGAGTCTAATAATTCTAGAACCACTGCCGATGTTTAAATCAACACTGTACATGCCCAGTCTGGTTCTGGCATTTTCGATTCTGTATGCCTCTCCTACTGCATAATCTCCTTCAGCCTTTTCATTCCAGAAAGATAATCTTACCTTACCGGATTCATCAGCAAAGAGTGCAGAGCGAACAATACCTACACTTGAATCATCCCTTTGGAATTCCCTAGGCTCTTCAAGTGAGAGAATTCTTCCGATAATGTCAATCTCAACACCATCCTCATCATAGTCGAACTGGATTTGTCCAATTGAAACAGGATGTAATTCATTTCTGATTCCATCCAACTCATCTATTTTATCGATTGATAGGTTATCGGGATTAACTGTAATCTGAGTGTTGAAATTGGTATTCATTGAGTATTGGCTTTGGGTGTATTGGTCATAACGGACATCCCCTCCGATGACTTTAATGAAATCTCCTTTATTTATCACAATATTAGTGTCATCGCCCCAAACAGTCACTCTTATCTCGCCTGTTGAGTCTCTAACATCAAAGTTTCTTAATTTACCTTCAGTATTATCAGTTTTTCTGGTAAATACTCTGATATCCTGGAGTCTTGAAACAACACCTATAATTGAAACATCTTTTTGTTCACTTAAATCGCCGATAGGCAAGAATTCCTGTTGAATTTCAGGAACATCGTAATCGCCTTTAATGATTCTTCCATCCCAATGGGTTAATGTGATTTCATTTTCACCGTCACGGTTTGGTCTTTCACGTGCTTGTGCCTGAAGAATTTTGACTGTGTCCCCATCTTCCAATTTTAAATCATTGATTAATTCAACATTTTTATTCCATAATGTGTAAGAGATTTGTCCTGAATCATCTTGTAATTCAAGAGATGCAACTTTTCCTTCTTTTCCATTTTTTTCATAGCTTCTGATAGTTGGAATTCTAATGATTCTTGCAATGATATTGACTTTAGTTTCAGGCTGAATATCAGCAATTTTTGTTATTTCTTCTTCATAAGCAGGGTATTTTGACGGATCCTCCTCCAAATGGACAAGAACTGATCTTGGTCTTAAGTTAGCTTCAAGACCGGAGTACCCTTCCTTGATGTCAACATTCTTAATCTGAATGATATCTCCTTCAGTGACATTTTTAAGCAATTTTATATTTTGAGTCCAGAAAACAGCCCTTATTTCACCGGTGTTATCTTTTAACTCAACATTTTGAACTTCACCACTTTGGCCTTTACGTGTTTTAAATGACCTTGGATTTGAAATTGAGATTACTCTTCCTGCAACTGTAACATCTCTGCTATTTGCTTCCAGTTTATCAATTGTGTCAACGGCAAATTCAGGTTTTTCAGAAACAATTTCAGGTTCTTCAGTAACTAGCTCACCAACAACCATGTCAGCCAAACTTGTATCGGTCATGAATGGATTATCTATTTCCTGTTGTCTAAATTTTTCCATCCTTTCAAAGAATTCTTCTTCAGAAAGTTGATCTTTCACCTTATCAAATCTTTCCTTAAGCTCATCAGACATCTGAGATGATGATTCTTCAGCTTTGTTATCAAAAATAGATGTGTCAACACCATTATGATTTTGAACCACTAGTTGTGCAGCACTAAAATCATCTATAAATTCTACATCTTCATTACTTGATTTAATTCTTTCCATTTCTTCTAAGAACTCTTCTTCAGAAAGTTTATCTTTAACTTTTTCGTATTCTTGTAAAATATTTTCTTGCATACCAAACCCCTCATAGAAAAGTTAATTATAATTTTATATTCATGGCCTATATAAAGTTAGAGAGAGAGCATTTGAAAAGTAATCTCACTAACAATATTATTAAAAAAATTTAATATAAATATTAGTTAAGTGAACATATGTGCCGATACACAAAAGTGCTAATATGCATTAGGATTTTTCTTTAAAACTGTCTTAATCATTATAGCCAAGTCCAGACCCATATGCCAGTTTTCTACATATTCAATATCATATTCTATACGCTTTTTAATTGAAGTGTCTCCACGGCAGCCGTGAATTTGGGCCCAACCTGTCAATCCAGGTTTTACTTGGTGTTTAACCATATATTTAGGAATTGTTTCCTTAAACTGTTCTACAAAGTAAGGTCTTTCCGGTCTAGGTCCAACAACACTCATGTCCCCCTTCAATACATTGAAAAATTGTGGCAATTCATCAACACTGGTTTTTCTGATTAAATCCCCAACCCTGGTTTTCCTTGGGTCATCGGGGGTTGTCCATTCGGATTTTTCTTCACTAGGATCCTGAACTTTCATGCTTCTGAACTTATACATCATGAAGGTTTTACCGTTATAGCCCATCCTTTCCTGCTTAAAGATGATTGGGCCCGGAGAGGTTAATTTAATAGCGATAGCTGTAATAATCATTATGGGTGATGTTATAGTGATTGCTATTATGGATATGACATAATCAGAAATGAATTTGAGGAACTTATTGAAATCGTCATCGAGCGGAACATAACGAATATTAATGATCGGAATATCTTCAATCATGTCAATAGACGGTTGTGCTGGGAAATATCTGATATAATCAGGGATGATTTCCGCCTTAATCCCCACTCTTTCACAACTTTCCACTAGTTCGTCGATTTTATAATAGTACTTTAAAGGAATGGCCAAAACAACTCTGTCATACCTATTGTTTTCGAGAATAAAATCCAACTGTTCAAATGAACCGATGACTCTGCTACCTTCTATTTCCATGCCGACATGCTCTAGCCTTCCTATAAATCCGCTGACGACAAATCCCAAATAAGGATTTTCACGGATCTTGTGGGCAAATGAATATGCCAAATCATTATCTCCAACAATCAGTATATGCTTCAGATTCTTGTTGTTAATTCTTAAATTCCTCAGAATACTTCTAATAATGAATCTTTCGATTATTCCAAAGAATGTTGCAATTACTGACAGCAAGAACAGCATTATCCTTGAAAAGTCCGGCTGGTTTATGATGAATAGAATTGAAACTAAAACAAAAAATGCTATAATATTTACTTTTATTATCTGTGTAGCTTCCGAAAATATGTTTTTATATGTTCTGCGAGGCTTATATAAACCAAATGCAAAGTATAAAATCAGATAAACCGGAATGACAGCCAATATTAAAAATAAAAGATAACTGGAAAAGCCCAAATGACCACCAATTGGACCAAACAAAGTAGTCTTAAATCTTAACCAAAATGAGCATAGAAGTGAAACGGATATCACTACAATATCGATTAAAACCAATAATATATTCAATGCCTTTTGATTTTCCTTTATCATATTAACTACCTAAAAAAACTAGTTTTATAATATATATTAGTTTAATATATTAATTAACTTTTCTTTTTAAACAAATTTAAAAAAAGTTTCAAAAGGCATAAAAGGGCAATGCCCAAATAAACAATCCAGTTAACAATGAATATTGATTCACCTGCATGGTGCTTTTTATAATAGATATACATTGCACGGTAAAATTCATAAATCAATTTTGATTTTTGCTTTTTGCTGCTTGCGCCTTTAAGATGGGTGATTTTTGATTTTCCATAGTAAACTATCTTCCAGCCGCCATGCTTAATACGATAACACAAGTCAATGTCCTCGCCATACATGAAAAATGTCTCATCAAGCAAACCGACCTGATTGAGTGCATCCTTTCTGATAAACATGAACGCTCCGGTAAGACAGTCGATCTCATAAATCCCATCATCAGCCAAATCGGTCAAATTATAATTGTCGTCTTTGCTTTTTGTAGGGATGTGGAACAATCTGAAAAAGGAATTCTTTACATTCGGAAAAGACCTTTTGCATGCCTTGTCAAGTTCGCCGCTTTCCAAAAGAACCCTGCATCCGCATGCTCCAACGTCCTCATGCTCTTCCATGTAATTGTAAATATCTTCAAGGGTATTTTCCCATACAATTGTGTCTGAGTTTAAAAGAAGTTGATATCTGCCGCTTGCTTGCCTTAATGCCTGATTGTTACCAGCTGCAAAACCGTTGTTTTCCTTTGAAGCTATGAATTTAACCTTATCCTTAAAATAATCCTTAAGGCGAGCTAAACTGTCATCTCCTGATGCATTGTCCACTACAAAAATCTCATATGAAAATGGATAGTCATATTCCAAAATGGAATTTATAGTATTTCTTGTTAACTCAAAGGTTTGATAATTGACGATTACTACTGAAAGGTCCATGAAACTCACTAGCTATTTTTTTATGAATTTGAAGGTGTTAATTATTAATCTGTATTCGATTTTAAAATAATTTTTCGTATTTCCTGATTTGAATTTGACTTTATCTATTTTGCTTCGAGTTGAAAGACCTTCCCTTATGCCTGAGATGTATGTCGAACCGAAGCCCTTTTTTACGAAAAACAGATATTTTATTAAAAATCCAAAAAATAAGAATATGAAATTCACGATCTTCATTGGAATAGGCTGGTTCTTATAAACTACCCATACATTGTTACGGGCAGCCAGGCGCACCTTAAACTCATTATATCTGCTTCCGGATGTAGCAGAGCCAATGTGATATACAACTGCATCGGGACATAGTAAATTCCTGTATCCGTTGATTTTTGACCTTATCGCCAAATCAACATCTTCCATATATGCAAAAAAGTTATCGTCAAACATTCCAAGCTCCAAAAGCAGAGCTTTCCTATACATTGCCGCACCGGCACAGGCTGAAAAGATTTCACAAACTTCTGTGTATTCGCTGAATCTGTGATTTTCTCCTGTTTTTTTAGTCCAGGCAAGCAGGTTATATTCATCTCCAACATCATCGATCAATTCCTTGTTGTCGTATTGAAGCATCTTGGCTTGAAGAGAAAAAATGTTGTCATCTGAAGACATCAAATCCACCAATGCTTTAATTGAACCTTTTTTAACTTGAGTATCATTATTTAAAGAAAATATGTATTCATATTGGGCTTTTCTGATTCCTTGATTGACTGCCGGTGCAAATCCAAGATTCTCTGTATTTTCTATGAGCTTTACCGGAAACTTGAAATTGTTATTCTTGATATATTCTCGGCTTCCATCGGTTGATCCATTGTCAACTATGATAACTTCACCTATGAGCTCTGAATCATTGTCTAAAGATTCGAAGAATGTTTTTAAAAACCTTTCCCCATTATAATTTGGTGTAACTACAGAAACCTTCATGCTAATCAATTGAATTTTTTAATCTTTTCCATGTCTTATAATATAATTTTGGACTTAATAAGAATAATTTTATTTTGGATTTGAATTTGCTGTCTCCTTCATATCTGGATAATTTTGAAAGCAAATCGAGTTCCTTCATTTTGCCGATTACTTCATCGAAATCATATCCATTGTAGAAAAAGTAATTCATGTTTCCAAATATGGCCTTTGGAATTCTGGAGGTTATTATCAGGTTGGCTAAGTCATCCCTACCCTGACTCCTGTAAAATTCCGCTAATTTCTCAAAAATATCCACAACTTCAAAGCGCCTGAACTCGGTTGTATTGATGGCTGACTGAGGGTGTTGGATGTAATAATAAGTGGCTTCATTGCTGATGGCAATTTCATCCCCAAAAAGCAATGCTCTGAGGGCAAAGTCAATGTCTTCGCCATAAACCAGATTAGGATTGAATCTTATGCCATTATCATTGATAAGGCTAGCCCTATACATCAGCTGCCAAAAGTTGAACGGCATTTCCATATTCAACTCTTTTTTTATAAAATCATCGCAGTACATCAGTTCGGCTGCAAAATGATGAGGCGATGATAACTTATCTCCATCCTTTTTAATGAATTGAATCATACTGAAATCCGTTTGGCCATTATATAATTCTGACAAATGATTTCCGGTGACATAATCATCCGCATCTATGAAAACCAAATACTTGCCCTTTGCAGCATCAATTCCACGGTTTCTTGCACTGCTTACGCCTGAATTTTCCTGATGTATGACATTATATGAAATTGTTGATTTGGACAATTTTTGATTAATGATTTCCAGGCTGTTATCGGTTGACCCGTCATCTATGACAATCAATTCAAAACTTTTAAAATCCTGATTAATTATTGAATCGAGTGTTGTGCCTATATACTCTTCACTATTAAAAACCGGAACGATAACACTAACATCAATATTATCCATTTTATCCCTCATTATTCAAAAGGTAATCTACAATTCTCTCAGATGAATGACCATCTATTTCATCAAATTGAGTCTTCACAAACTCTAATATTTTGCTTTTATCAAATTCATCATTTTTTATTGTGCCAATCAACTCATCAGATGTGTAAACGATAGGTCCTGGAACGGTTGTTTTGAAATCATAGTAAAATCCACGTTCATTTGCCAAATATTCATCCAAATCATAAGTGAAAAATACAGTAGGCCTATCCAAAATTGAATATTCAATCATTATAGATGAATAATCAGTTATTAAAATATCGCTGATTAGCATCAACTCCTGTTCGGATTCATATCCACTAACATCAATATATTTCCCTTTTGAAGATATGTCCTCTTTATAAAAGTTCTTTATCTTTGGATGAAGCCTCAAGGCCAAAACATAGTCATTTCCCAATTGCCTGTTAAAATCTTCTACATCCAAATAGTTGAATACGTTATTATATTTTTCCTCGTCTCTGAATGTTGGAGCATAGAGAATGATTTTCTTATCTTTGGAGATATCATATTTTTGACAAAAATCCCCTTTCAATTTATCTAAATCATGGTCTTCAAAGTAATAATCCATTCTGGGAAGACCCAATGCTTTAATTTTGGATTCCGGCATTTGAAAAGCTTCGCTATAATATCCGATGATATTTTCAGAAGTGACGATTAAACAATCCGTATTTTCAGAAATTTTGCTCAATATCTCTCTGCTTTCAACATCAACTGAGCCTCCGAATTTTTTTGATGCACCCGGAGCATGCCACAATTGCACAATTGTATTTTCATCTTTGAACTTCATGAAAGCAAGCGGGAAAAAGTTATCGTTTAAGAAGATGTACTTGGAGCCTGCCAGTTTTTTGAAACTGCCAAAAGATAATTTGTCCTTGTAAAAAAAATGGAATTCAAAGTTTCCTCTCTTTTCGAATTCCTTTTTAATATAATCCAGATTGCCTTTAAAGGATTCACGAGAATCAATTATAAAAGAAATTCTATTCTTTTCAACATCTGTATGTTTAAATAAGCTAAACATCAAACCATACAGTTTATGCTTCAAATATGACATGAGAATCTAATGTAAAAATGCTAGCATTCCGGGAATTGCTCCAGCCATTGCTTGGACACCTAAAATGAAAATTGCTAAACCGCCAATGAAATTGATTACCCTTGCATATTTCATTGCTATTTTTGTGCCGAATGTTCCAATTAAAAGCCAGCAAAAAACAGCTATAAAACTCAAAATAGCCAAGCCCAAAGGGTCAACATGTGCAGCAACACCCTGAGCCGCCAAAATCAAGTTCTCAATATTTCCAAAAACTATTAATGGTAAAAAATGCATTATTTCAGGATCCAAACTATTCACCCCTGATTGAAGTAATCATTGCTTGGGCTCCTAAAATGAAAATGGCCAATCCACCAATGAACTCAATGAAACTTACATAATCTATAAGTATTTGTGTTCCAAATGTTCCAATTGCCAACCACATTCCGACACAAATAAAACTTGCAATACCTAATTTAATTGGATTAACGCCTGCTACAACCCCTTGTGAAGATAACACCAAGTTTTCAATATTACCAAAAATAATCAATGCCACAAAAGGTAAATATTGCTCCAACATCCAAATCACCATTCCCCAAATAAAATAAATTAACATTATTATTTTATCAAAATTAATATATAAAATTATCTTAAATTATAATGAATCTTATAGATTAGGTATTGAAAACTAATTAATACAAGCGGCGTAAATCCTAGAACAATTTAAACAAAATTTGAAAAAAAATAAGAAAAAATGAATATTATAAAATAAAGAGGTATATTTCAAGTGTAAATTACCTATCTATTTGCATACATTTTCTCATAATATTCCTGATACTGCCCACTTTTAACCTGATTTGTCCAATCCTGGTTGTCCAGATACCATTGGATTGTCTCTTTAATACCAACTTCAAAGGTATATTCAGGACTCCAACCCAATTCATTCTGTATTTTTGTTGAATCAATAGCGTAACGCCTGTCATGACCGAGACGGTCTGTTACAAATTCGATTAATGATTCATCCTTGCCTAAAGTTTCAAGTATCAGCTTAACAATATAAATATTTTCCTTTTCGTTGTTGCCGCCAATATTATAAACCTCACCAAGCTTGCCCTCATGCAGAACCAGATCAATGGCTGTACAGTGGTCATGCACATGCAACCAGTCCCTGATGTTTTTCCCATCACCGTAAACAGGCAATTTCTTATCTTCAAGAGTATTTGAAATCATCAGAGGAATCAGTTTTTCCGGGAACTGATAAGGCCCATAATTGTTTGAGCATCTGGTAATGTTGATTGGCAGGCCAAAAGTCTCAAAGTATGCTCTTGTTATCAAATCTCCGCCGGCTTTGGAAGCTGAATATGGGCTGTTAGGCTGTAAAGGAGTAGTTTCACTAAAGTATCCGGTTTTTCCTAAAGTACCGTAGACTTCATCAGTGGATATCTGTATATACTTTTCAACACCATATTCCTTGGCGGCATTCAAAAGAACCTGTGTGCCCAGCACGTTTGATTTGATGAAGATTTCCGGATCGGTTATGCTTCTGTCAACATGGCTTTCAGCCGCAAAATTAATGACATAATCGCATTTTTTAACCAGCTCATCAACTACATCCTTATCCCGGATATCTCCTTTAACAAAAGTGTAATTGTCCTTGTTTTCAATGTCCTTCAAATTTTCAAGGTTTCCGCAATAGGTTAGAGCATCTAGGTTTATAATATGATAATCTGAGTATTTGTTAACCATGTATCTTACAAAATTGCTTCCGATGAAACCTGCTCCACCTGTAACTAAAATGTTTGCCATAAAAATCACTAATATTTAATTTTAGCCTCTTTAAAACTTTTCAATTCCGTATCCTTGTCTGATAAAATTATCTCATCAATTCCATCCAGTGGCCAGTCGATGGCAATATCTTCATCATCCCATTTTATTCCGCTTTCATCCTCGCCATGATAGAATTCTGTGCATTTATAAAGAAATTCCGCCTCATCTGACAATACCAAAAATCCGTGTGCAAATTTAGGAGGAATATAGAGTTGTTTCTTATTTTCCTCGGACAATATCACTCCACACCATTTTCCATAAGTTGGGGAGTCTCCTCTTAAATCCACTCCAACATCAAAAACCTCTCCTTTAATAACACGGACCAATTTACCCTGAGGATAATTTAACTGTAAATGAAGTCCTCTAAGCACGCCTTTTGTGGATTTTGATTGATTATCCTGAACAAAAGTTAAATCATGCCCTGCTTCCTTAAAATCATTTTCCTGAAATGTTTCCATAAAGTATCCTCTGTTGTCCTCAAAGACTGTAGGCTCTACAATAAACATGTCCTCAATTCCGGTTTCTATGAATTTAAATTTTCCCATAATAATCATCTTTTAGCTAAATTAAATAAATATTCACCATAATCGGTTTTTTTAAGTTCTTCGGCTGTTTTTAATAATTGCTCTTCATCTATGTATCCCTTAAGATATGCAATCTCCTCAAGGCAAGCAATATAAAGGCTTTGCCTTTTTTGAACTGTTTCAATGAAGTTTGCTGCTTCAAGAAGTCCTTCATGAGTTCCTGTATCAAGCCATGCCATGCCTCTTCCCAGAAGTTCCACTTTCAATTTTCCACGATTCAGATATTCTTCATTGACAGAAGTGATTTCAACTTCGCCTCTGTCAGATGGCTTAACGTTTTTAGCTATTTCAATTACATCATTGTCATAGAAATACAGTCCCGGCACGATATAATTTGATTTCGGATTTTCCGGCTTTTCTTCTATTGACAGCACATTCCATTCATCATCGAATTCCACAACACCAAATGCTTCAGGGTTATTTGTGTAATAACCAAATATTACTGCTCCTTCTTTAATATTAGTTGCCCTTTTGAGTATTTCAGTGAACCTGTGTCCATGAAATATGTTATCTCCTAAAATAAGTGCAACATTATCATCCCCGATAAAGTCTTCACCTATGATGAATGCTTCGGCTAGACCGTTCGGATTTTCCTGAACTGCATATTCAAATTTTATTCCGAGACTGGATCCATCACCAAGCAAATCTTTATACATCGGCAAATCTCTAGGAGTGGAGATAATTAATATTTCCTTAATTCCTGCAAGCATCAATACTGAAATAGGATAATAAATCATTGGTTTATCATAAAGTGGTAATAATTGTTTTGAAACCGCCTTAGTAATCGGATAAAGGCGAGTTCCAGAACCACCTGCAAGCACTATACCTTTCATAATATCACTTATATACTTTATACTATTTTAAATTTTAAAAAATCATTTTCATCGGCCGCATCTTGAAACGTGTCAATAATATCACTACTAACTTCATCAGCATTAACAAGTTCAATTTCACATTCCATCTCACATAAACAGTCGTATAACGCATCAAGATTTTTTCCATAATAATCTGGTAAATCCAAAGCATCCTTTAAATAGTCATGCCCCTCCTTTTTAATCAAATTGCCGTCCAATTGCATTTTAAACCTCTTTGAATGTATTGTAGTGATCATCAGTGTAATAAACCTTATAGTCTCCGGTATTGTATACTATCCTTTCAGCGCCGCGCTGTGTTCCATTTGCATTGATGTCGCATTCTATGTATTTGGAATCGCTGTCTGGAAGCACATGTTGCCTGTTGGTAAACCTGTCTCCACCAATGCTTTTTCCAGGAGCATATTTCTTAAGGGGTCCTCCATGCCATCCAAGACTCTGGGCTTCCTTTTTTGTTATATAGTTACTTGGAAGCTTATGAAACTCCTTAATGTAAGCTGAAACCTCATTAACAGTGCAGTACTCACCGTTTTCAACAACATTGACATCCCCTGCATCATCACTTCCAAAATTTAGAAAGTCGAAAAATCCAGCACTGACAGCCGAAATGCTGACAAAAGCGATAGCCAATGCAATTATTAAAAATAACTTTTTATTCATATAATCAACTCAATATATTCTTTGATTGCTTCCTTATAACTTCTAAGTGGTTTGAATCCTTTTTCTATCCAATTCCTATTTTCCAAAACAGAATAACTTGGTCTTGGAGCGGGTCTTGCAAACTCAGATGCTGTAACAGGAACCACATTGATGTCCTTGCCGGCAACCTCAAAAATGTATTTTGCAAACTCACACCAGGAACAGCTACCTGAATTAGTCAGATGATATACTCCATAATAATCCGTTTCGATTAGCTCTGAAATTCCGAGCGCCAAATCCGGAGTGTATGTCGGTGTTCCAACCTCATCATATACAACGGTTATTTCTGAGTGGCTTTCAGCCAGTTCAAGCATTGTCCTTGGGAAATTTTTACCGTTAACTCCATATAACCATGCAGTCCTAACAATGAAATATTTGTCAAGGATTTCCATAATTGCCTGTTCGCCCTTAAGCTTGCTTTTACCATAAACACTTATTGGCCCAATCTCATCATCTTCAACCCATGGCCTGTCATTTTTGCCATTGAAAATATAATCAGTACTTATATGAACAAGTGGACAGTCAACTTCCCTGCATGCCAGCGCCAAGTTTCGAACGCCATCCCCGTTGACCGCATATGCAAGGTCTTGATTCTCCTCACAGCCATCAACATCAGTATAGGCTGCAGAATTGATGACTATGTCAGGTTTTGCATCACAAATAAAGTCAATTGTATGATTTTTATCTGTAATATCCAATGTTTTGGAATTTGTTAAGATTAAATCATGATTTTTTAAAGCATTGATTAAATCATGTCCCAACATTCCATTAGAACCGGTAATTAGAATTTTCATATTATCACTTAAAACTTTTATATTAGTTTTTATATATCTTTGATGTAATATTTATTATTAAAGGAGTTGGAATTATGAAAGTATGTATTATTGGTCAAGGCTACATTGGACTACCAACAGCAGCATTATTCGCTCGTAACCACTGCGAAGTGGTTGGGGTCGATATATCAGAAGAAATGATAGAAAACTTAAATAAAGGAATTATCCACATCGAAGAGCCGGGAATCTCCGACATCATCAAAAAGGCTGTTGAATTGAAAGTATACAAAGCTAGCCTAACTCCTGAAAAAGCTGACGCTTTCATAATTACCGTGCCGACACCATACATCGTTGAAAACTATAGCTGTGATTTGAGCTATGTAATAACAGCATGTGAATCAATCCTTCCTTATATCGAAAAAGGAAATACTGTCATTATTGAATCTACAATAGCTCCTATGTCAACTGATGAAACAATCAAACCTATCTTTGAAAATGCTGGATTTACAATCGGAAAAGATTTATACCTGGCACATTGTCCGGAAAGGGTGCTTCCAGGAAAAATCATTGACGAGTTAATACACAATGACCGTATAATCGGTGGAGTGACACCTGAATGTGCCAAAAAGGCCGGTGAAGTTTATGGTCAATTTGTTGAAGGTGACCTGATGCTTACAGAAGCAAAAACAGCTGAACTTTCAAAATGTATGGAAAATACCTTTAGAGATGTCAACATCGCCCTTGCAAATGAACTTGCAAAAATTTGTGCTGAAATTGGAGTTAACGCTCTTGACGTCATCGAAATGGCTAACAAACATCCAAGGGTTAATCTGCACTCACCTGGTCCGGGCGTTGGAGGACATTGCCTTGCAATAGACCCTTACTTTATCTATGCAAAAGCGCCTGAACAGGCAAAAATAATCAAATTGGCACGTGACACCAATAACTCCATGCCTGATTTTGTCGTTGAAAATGCTAAAAAAATTATTCCAAATGGTAAAATCGCCATTTTGGGCGTTTCATATAAAGGCAATACCGGAGACGATAGGGAAAGTCCGGCTTATGAAATAATTGCAAAATTAAGCAGCGATTATGAAATAGCCATTCATGATCCGCACATAGCCAATCCTAATTTCGTCAGTTTAGATGAAGCGACTAAAGATGCAGATTTAATTTTAGTATTGTGCGACCATAATGAATTCAAAAACCTTGATTATGATTTGATTTCTAAAAATATGACTAATCCAATAATATTTGATACAAAAAATATAATAAAAGAAGTTCCAAAGGAAATTAAATTATTTAATTACGGGAACTTATTTGAACTAAATTAAAAATTAATTGATTGGTCTGACTGTATCTGATTGCCGTTCCATGCTTTTTGACTACTCCATTCCGCAGATGGTAATTTCCAGAATTCATCGTCAGGTTTTAAGCCTAAAGCTAAAAATACTGTACAGCATGCATAAAGACTGCCAGTGTTAATATTATCTTCACAAATTTCCATCTGTGATGCGTTTAAACCACAAATTAACCATCCTTCAGAGTTAAAGTTTTGATTACCTTCAAATTGTCTTTGAATAACTTTTGTAAGTGCACATCTAACTTGTGCAGGTGAAATATTTCTTGGTAAAACCTTTAATAAGGCAGCCTGTGAAAGCAAGTGGAAAATGCCGCAACGATAGGACAAAGCTTTGCCTAAAAGCGGATATGTTCCTTCAGGAGAAATAATTCTTTCAAGCTGAGAAGACAATCTTGAAGATCTCATCAATTGCACATCCAAAAATTCTCCGTCTCTAAGACCATACTTTCTCATTACACCAAGTATATCATTAAGCATAGGATGAATAACTAAACTATTGAAATAGCCCACTTCAAAATCAGTACCGTTAGAATAGATAGCATCTCCAACATACAGCTCATCCCTAAATTTAGAAACTGCATATGTCAGTCTTTCCATGTCACATTCACCGGTAAACTCTAAAAGAGTTGCTTCAATCATTGATGTGTATAACAGCCAATGATTTTCATATGGGGCTATAATTCTTGTATTTTTAAGTTCACGAATTAATCTAGCTTGAACATCCATAGGTAAATTTAGCCAAATTTGATTTTTTGACCTGAGTAATCCTTGAGCAAATAAAGCAACATCAACTAAAGATTGTTTAGGTTCCACAACAAAGATATAATCATTACTATTAGTGTTTACGGCATTTCTAATACATTGTAAAGTCAAACGAATATATTTCTCACGGACTTTACCCTCTTCAGAAGTATCAGCCCCTAACTCCAACCAAGGAGCAATACCGTTAAATACACGAGCAAAAGCTTCAAGATAAGCGAATTTTTGTCCTTCAGAAGTGCTTGATTCAAAAGGCATGGTCTTCCTAAGTGAACCTTTTGACAAATTATTCAGGACAGGGAATGCAATTTTTTGCAATGTTGAAACCCAAAAAATCCTATCTTCCCAAACAGGAGTTTCTTCCTCGATTATTTGAGGTTCTTCTTCTTTTTTGAATCTTTTAAAAAATGAGTTGCTCATGAATAATATTCTGTTAAACATTATATATAAAGATTAAAAAGACTTTATATATTTTGATAAATATAAATAATTATCATTACTAAGAGGTTAGAAATATGCCAACAATGTCTGAAAAAATATTAGCTAGAGCTTCTGGAAAAGAAAGTGTAGAAGCTGGAGATATAATTATAGCAAATATTGATATAGCAATGACCCATGATTTAACAGGACCTCTTTCTGTTGAGTCTTTTGAAAAAATAGGTGCCGAAAAGGTATGGGATTCCTCAAAGATTGTTATTCCATTTGACCATCAGGTTCCGGCCGATTCAATTGATTCCGCCAATAATCATATTTTAATGAGGGAATTTGTTAAAAAACATGATATTGAGCATTTTTATGATGTGAATGCAGGTGTTTGCCATCAAATTCTACCTGAAAAGGGTCATGTAGTGCCAGGGGACGTTATTGTAGGTGCCGATTCACATACCTGTACTCATGGTGCATTAGGCGCATTTGCAACAGGTATCGGATCAACTGACATGGCTATGGTATTTGCTGAAGGTAATTTATGGTTTAAAGTGCCTGAAACAAATAGATTTAACATTACCGGTGAGTTAAAAGATAACGTGTATGCCAAAGATGTAATTTTACACATTATCGGTGAAATGGGTGCCGATGGATCTACATACAAAGCCTGCGAATTTGCAGGAGATACCATTGCAGATATGACCGTTTCAGACAGAATGGTTTTATGCAATATGGCGATTGAAATGGGTGGAAAAACCGGTTTGGTAGAACCTGATGAAAAAACTATCGCTTATGTTGAAAAACGTTCCAATAAGCCTTACAAAGTGTTTAAGACAGATTTGGACTCATCCTCACTTAATGTAATTGATGTTGATGTTAGTGATTTGGAACCTCAAATTGCCTGTCCTCACAATGTTGATAACGTGAAGCCGATTGGCGAGGTAGACCAAGAGATTGACCAGGTATTTTTAGGCTCTTGTACCAATGGCAGAATCAGTGACCTAAGGGATGCCGCAAAGATTTTAAAAGGCAATAAAATAGCCAATGGCACTAGAATGCTGGTTATACCTGCATCAAAAGAAGTTTACTCAAAAGCATTGGACGAAGGATTAATTAAAATATTCGTTGATGCCGGAGCACTTGTGTCAGCTCCATGCTGTGGCCCTTGTCTTGGAGGCCACACTGGAATCATAGGACCTGATGAGGTAAGTCTTTCCACATCCAACAGAAACTTTAAGGGAAGACAAGGAAGTCCTGATGGAAAAGTATATTTATCTTCCGCTGCTGTTGCAGCCGCTTCAGCAATTGAAGGAAGAATAGTGGCACCGGAGTGATTATATGAAAGGAACAGCTTGGAAATTTGGAAATGATATTGACACAGACATTATAGTTCCTGGAAGATATCTGATTTATACTGATGAAGAAAGATTATCACAGCATTGTATGGAAGGACTTGATGCTGACTTTAATAATAAATGCAAAAAGGGAGACTTTATCGTAGCTGGAACAAATTTCGGATGCGGCTCTTCAAGGGAGCATGCTCCGATTGCACTTAAGGGCGTTGGAGTGTCCGCAGTGATTGCGGAATCATTCGCCAGAATATTTTACAGAAACGCTACAAATGTTGGAGTTCCTCTTCTTGAAGCTCCCGGAATTACAGAAATTATAGAAGATGGAGATGAAATCGAAGTGGATATGGACGAAGGAACCATTACCGCTCCAAATGGCGAGAAAATTGAATTTAAAAAATTACCTCCATTCATGTTAGAAATTTTAAATCAAGGTGGTTTAATTGAATACCTCAAAAACAAAAGATAAATATCAAATTGCAGTCGTTCCAGGTGATGGAATCGGTAAAGAGGTTATGAAAGCAACATTGGATGTTTTGGATGCATTGGATATTGATTTCGAATACATTTATGGTGATGCAGGTGACGAATGCCTTGAAAAGACAGGAACCGCACTGCCTGGCGAAACTTTGGATATCATTAGAGAAGCTGATGCATGCCTATTTGGTGCAGCAGGTGAAACTGCAGCAGATGTTATCGTTAGGATACGCCAGGAAATGAAAATGTTTGCTAATTTAAGACCAGTTAAAGCTTATCCTAATACTAACTCATTATTTGACAATATTGACTTTATGATTGTGCGTGAAAATACAGAAGGTATGTATATTGCTGATGAGGAATCATTTACCGATGAAGGAGCAATAGCAAGACGCATTATCACAAGAGAAGCAGAAAGACGCATTATTGACTATGCATTCAAATATGCAAAGGACAATGATAAGAAAAAGGTGACAGCAGTTCATAAAGCCAATGTGCTCAAAAAAACCGACGGTCTGTTTCGTGAAATTTTCTATGAAGTTGCAAAAGACTATCCGGACATTGCAACCGAGGACTTTTATGTGGATGCAACAGCAATGTATCTCATCACACAACCGGAAAGCTTTGAAGTTATTGTAACAACCAACCTCTTCGGGGACATATTATCCGATGAGGGGGCAGGTCTTGTTGGAGGACTCGGTTTAATTCCATCTGCAAATATTGGACAGGATGGAGCTTTATTCGAACCTGTCCACGGTTCAGCGCCGGATATTGCAGGTCAAAACAAGGCCAATCCGATAGCTATGATGCTTTCAGCAATAATGATGCTTAGATATTTAGGTGAAAACGATGAAGCCGACAGATTTGAGGCTTCAATATTGAAAGTACTGAATGATGCTAATACTTTAACCGGTGATTTAGGCGGTTCAGCTACAACCGAAGAATTAACCAGTGAAGTTATAAATAATTTATAAGGAGATATAATAAATATGAATTTCAAAAAATTAACTAAAATGCAAATGGCAGCACTTTTTATCATATTCATTATGGTAGTAAGTGGGGTAGCAGGATTTTTACTCATTATTTTCGGTGGTGCCGGATAAATTAAAGAGGATTGATAAAATGGCAAGATATGAAATAGCAGCAGTAGTTGCTGAATTTAACTATGATATTACACAAATGATGTTAGAACTCGCTCAAGCAGAAGCTAAAAACAGAGGCTGTGAAATTACAAAAGTTGTTGCAGTTCCAGGCGTATTCGATATGCCTCTCGTAATTAAAAAATTATTACAAAAAGATGAATACGATGCAATCATAACCCTCGGCGCTGTAATTGAAGGTGCAACTGACCACGATCAAATCGTGGCACAACACGCTTCCCGTAAAATCGCTGATTTAGCACTTGAATACGACACTCCAGTGGCTTTAGGAATTACCGGTCCTGGTATGACCAGAATGGATGCTCACAGACGTGTTAAAAATGCAAAAAGTGCAGTCGAAGCAGCTATCAAAATGTGCGACAGATTAAAAGAAATCTAGTGATTAGATGGAAATACTAAAGCCTAACGAATTAAGAGAAAAGTTTAATGACCCATGGATAGCCCCATACGAAAAAGTATTGACTATGGTTGATGGGGACAAGGTGGAACTCGTAGAGTACCATCCATGCATTTCAGGGTCTCATTGGTTACTGCACCAATACAGAAACAATTCAGAGCTCATTGATTCCGCTTACCGTGACGGAAACAAGCATGTCTATAAATGCCATGTCGGCAAGGCTCCGCTTGACCTGAAGGCAAGTTTCAATGCTGCCGGAATTGATGAGATTATCGTTGACGGCGATGAGGTTAAAGTTACCCATGCAGGTCTGGCCGGTGCTGGCGTTGGAGCTGGAATGTGCAGAGGAATGGGTGAAGGCGTTAAATATGTTGAGCTTATTCAAGTTGGAGGAGGCTCAAAAGCAGGTAAGGCTACAGTTGTGACACCTAAACTTGAAAAGGTAGTTATCGGTGTTGACGATACAGACACCAAAGATGCAGGTGCCACCTGGACAATGGCTCATAATTTAGGAGTTGAACTTGCAGGAATGGGTTTCGAATACTTGGATCACATTATTGTTCAACTATATCCTCATAATCCGCACAAAACACAAAACTGTGTTTCAATTGCTCTTACTTTCGCTGTTGAAAGTGACAAGAAGCAGGATTTAATTGATAATGTAATTAAGATTCTCAAAAGGGATACATTATCTGATAAAACAGCAATTGCCATCTTGGAAGGTTTAGATATTCCTGAAAAGTTAAGAGAGTATTCAATTGCTACAAAATCCGGAATGATGGATGTTGAAACTGCAGAATCTGTTGCAGAAGAATTGAACATTCCATTGATTGCGGTTACCGGCGAACAAGGTAAAGTCGGTGCTCTTGCAGCCCTTGGACTTTATGATGATGTTGAAGAGGCCGTGAAAGCTTATGAAAAAGAAATCTAGATTAATTCTAGATTTTAACTTATTTTTTTAATACTGAATTTTAAATATATGTGAAAAACAACCCCGTTGAAAAAATAAACTCGAAAAAATCAAACAGGGTCATTGATCACATAACGATTTTGTCATACGTTTCTTTTATTTGAAAAATCTTTTTTTCAAAAAATTATTACAAATAAAAAGGCATATGTCCCACCCGCCTGCCCTAAAATAATGAAATGTTTTTCATTATCTAAACTATGACCTGATTACTTGAAAATGCATAATGTTTCATCCTTATTCATATCATGGTATAACTCCGCCTTATCTTCATCAAAGTCTATAACCTGTATCATGGAATACACTTCCTCACTCAAATTAGGATTGATATCCTCCAGGATATTCGGATAATCATAGACCATGTCCCTATTGAATTCTAATTTCTTCTCATTTTCAAACAATGCCCCATAGTATATTTCCGCTTCCACCAAATCCTGAAACATGTGGCTTCCAAAAGACAATTCAGGCATATAGCCAACTTCACTATATGCTTCCTCAAGAATTGCAGAAAAATGACTGATATCAGCAAAGACAACTGGAATACCCAATTCAGGAGAAGAGGTACCTATTCTTCCGGGAACTATCAGAATAGCTGTTTTATCGTTATTCTTGCAATAAGCATTAACATCACTGATAACCCTGGATATTGAACTTTTCTGGGCATAAGGATATTCGTAATACTTGTGCGGATCAACATAGCAAATAGTGTCTATCTTGTTCTTGCGTGACATTCCCATGGAGGATTCCTTAATGTGGAAAAAGACGTTTTTGTCTTCAGGCATCTCAATGGCCTCATCATTTACTGAAACCTGAAGAGGGCGGCATTGCAATAGATTTATATTGAATGAATTGTCCTCTCCAACATTGACTGTGTATTCGATGTCGACCGGGTAATCGTATGCTGTTTGTAACGTGCTCAGGATTTCCTTCATCTCGTCGATGAACTCCTTATTCTTTACGATTCCCTCACAGTTGACGAACACTATTTCACGACGTTGCCCACGGTCACGAAACATTCTTTCGGCTTCACGGTCATGTTCGACCAAAATTCTTTTTGCATACCTTGGAATTACACCTAAACCCTCATCGACAGGTATATCATGCAAAGAGATATTTTTCAAATCGATGACATCAAGATAATGCTGTGAATATCTATGCTTTTCCTTTATATCCTTAGTTAGTGTTACTTCAGGCTTATCAAGATTGATGATTCTTGGATAATCCTTTTTCGTCCTGTCTACAGCTTTTGTACCAAGACCCATTACAAGCCTCAACATTCCCTTGCTGTTGTCCATGTCCGGAAGCGGAGAATATGGGCTGTATGAAAATCCGACACCTGCAGCTGTCGGGAATAAATAGTCTCCATGATATGAGCCGGAAACCCTTTGAACAAGAAGAGCCATCTGTTCGTCAGTGTCGTCCAAACCGTTTATTTTCCTATATTCCAAAGCGGAAATGTTCATGGTACTTGAATATACAATCTTTACAGCCTCTTCAAAAGCGGCCAGACGTTCCTCAAGACTGCCCCTATTTACACAGAACACAGATTCGTATTTTCCGGCAAATGCATTTCCATACCCGTCCTCAAGGAAACTACTTGATCTGACAATTATTGGATTCTGTCCGAAGTAATCCAATATGCGTATGAATTCCTTTTTAATTTCTTCCGGGAAGCTGCCGTTTTTAAGGGCTTCCTCCAATTCCTTACCGTATTTGTAATAACCTTCCTGTGTCCTTTGCTTTACCCTAAGGTCCCACAAGTCGTTTGTAACTATATATGTATAGAATAAATCAGAACCTATATAGAACGAATCATCAGGCTCGAAATTGCTGTATATCTCCGGACGATCCTTTTCGATTATTTTTCTTGCAAGCAGCATTCCGCATGTCTTACCGCCCACCAATCCGCTGCCGACACGACGGTCATAAATTGTGATGTAATCCTCAAAAGTGAAGTATTCCTTGATTTTCGAAAGCATCTTTTCATCTTTCGTCATCATCAGCTCACAGATCTTATCGCATTCCTCATCAATGTTTTTGCCTTCTTTATACTCCCTTCTAACCTGAATCATGTATCTTTCCCAGCTGTCCAGGGTCAATCCATCCTGATACTTGTCGGAATTGATGGTCTTGTAGTATTTGCTGACTTCCTGGCCATCCTGAAGAACCTTGACGAAACCTGTCTGAGGGTTGAACTTGTGCCCCAGAAACATGGTCTGGGAATATCTGTTCCACACCTTCAGCGGAGAAACGTAAACCTCTTCGGGGGAATTTGAGTACACATTCAGGAACAACTGTGTAGTCTCACGAATCTTTGCTATTGCATCATAAGAATGCCTTCCACGAATGATTGGGAAATATGCCACAGTGTCCAGTTGGAACAGGAACGGACAGGTGACCTTAAAGAAATTGCCCATCATCAAATCTGTCGACCAGACCGCCTGCAGGTCACTCAGGCAGTCGAAAACATAAAATGCGTCAAAGCCTTCCTTTTCGATGATTCTGTGAACTTCAAGAGTGAATGTTTCAAATTGGTTATATGGATTTACCTGATATATCTTAATCCCGTCACGCTCTATCATGCAAAACTCGGTGTCTGGATTATCCTGTTCGATTTCAAGCAGTTCAAAATCCTTATCTGTCATTTCTATTAATGGAGGATGATTAGCAAATCGAATGTATATCAAGTTCCTGCCATCTTCCTTTGCCTGTTTCACATAGGGATTGACAAAGTAGGAAAATTCATTCAAGTTTGTTACATTCCATACTACATTATCTCCCAATCGGATATTGTCTAAGGCTTCATCAAGCCCGGGAATTCCGGATTTAATTCTATCGAATGCGGCCATAATAATGTCTCCTAATTTTTATTTAATTTTTTTTAAACCCCAATAATTTTTAACAATAATCACTAACTCCACATCAAATTAATATTGTTTGCTTGACATTGGCACTCCAGTTAACTGTGATGCTTCCATGGTCAATGCAAGCAAGTCTTGACGTTCAAGATTTTCTATATCAGTGTTTCCTGCCTGTTGGGTCAAGGATGTCACTTCCTGAGTCATTGCCTCTATATAATTTGCAACTTGCTGACCTTTTCTTATAGGATCCAGTCTTCTTCTGAGCATCCTGTCCTGTGTGGCAATTCCCTTAGGACATATTCCTTCAGAACAGCTTTGACAGACCTTACAGCCTATTGAAATTAATGCAGAGGTTGCAACATACACTGCATCTGCACCTAAAGCAATTGCTTTTGCCACATCCGCTCCTGACCTTATTCCACCGGCAGCCACAAGACTGACCTCGCTTCTTAAGTTTATCTCCTTAAGTGCGTCATCAGCCTTTACAATCGCTTCTATTGTAGGAATACCTGCATGTTCAGTAACTACTTCAGGTCCGGCACCGGTTCCTCCCTGCATACCGTCAACTACAATTATGTCTGCACCTGCCTTTGCTGCAATCTTAACGTCCTGCTCGACCCTACCGGATGCGAATTTCACGATGATAGGTATTTTCCAATCGGTAATTTCCCTTAACTGGTTGATTTTCATGCCTAAATCCTCAGGCCCGACAATATCCATGTGTCTTGCAGGACTTAATGCTGAAGTTCCTTCCGGAATGTTTCTGACTCTAGCCACTTCAGCAGTCACCTTATGGGAAAGCAAATGTCCGCCCATACCTGATTTTGCACCTTGACCTATCTTTATCTCAACGGCTTCGGCATTGTTCAGGTAACTGGCTGAAACACCGAAACGGCCGGATGCATACTGGGCAATCAGCTTATCGGCATAATGCCTCTCTTCTGGAAGCATTCCCCCTTCACCTGTATTGGTTATAGTGCCCACTTTACTGCTTCCAATAGCAAGTGCTATTTTTGCCTCTTTGCTCAGTGCGCCGAAAGACATTGCTCCGATCATGATTGGAGTATCGATTTCGATTGGGTTTTCAGCAAACCTGTCCCCAAGCACTACTGAAGTCTTGCAGGTTTCCCTGTATGAATCTATTGGAGGCCTTGAAACCTGTGCAGGCAATATGCTTAAATCGTCAAATGTTGGGATTTTCCTGGTCAGTCCACATCCGCGCACTTTATATGCTCCGCTTTGGCTTTTACGTTTGATTTCAACCATTGTTGAATTTGACCAGATTCCTCTGCCTTCATCTACAAGAGGCCTGACATATATTGCGTGTGTCGGACACATTTCTTCACATATTTTACATCCTACACAGTTTTCCTGATGAATAGGCAGCGGTTCGTCATTGATTACCTCATATACATTGTGAGGGCAATTTGAATAGCAGCTGTAACAGTTTTTACATGCTGATTTTTTAGGATTGTCACATAAATACCAGCAGCAGCCAGGCCTATCATTGTTCTGTCTGCAAATCTCTATCTTTCTTTCAACAGTGAATGACATCTAATTTACCCCCTCTTTTATATCTCTTAACGGTTTGAATACCGGACAGACCGAATATTTTGTTCCGCCGGATTTAACAATCTCATCAATTTCTCTTGTTATCTTTGCATAAGGCTTCCAGGCCAGGTCATCTTTTTTATCAACAATGAGAGCCTCGGTAACGATTTCATTGGTCAGCAGATAGTCTAAAAGTGTAGTTACAATGGAACCGTCCTGTCCCTGGCTATGTTTTAATGACCTGACTGTCAGCACTTTAATAAAGTCACCAATCGCTTTTGTATTGTCGTTTCGTAAATTTTGAGGTGTAAATGTTCTTGGACAAACTGCAAAACATGCATGGCAGTCCTGAGGGCATTCACCTTTCATTATAGGTTTTGTATCATCAATTGTTATCAGATTGTCAGGGCATACATATTCACATGCTCCACAGAGCACACATGCCCCTATATCGATGATATTTGACTTCAAATCTAAGAAGTTAGACTCTGAGATTTCCTTATTGATTGAATCGTCTGATTTTTGCCTCTGATACAATACTGGCCTAGCAAGAAATTCCTTATTTTCTATATGTTCTAGATTTTTGCTAATTTTGTTTCCAGCAAGTTTATTGAGTAAATTAAATTGAAATTCTGTAAGGTCTTTGGCTTCAATGAATTTCTGCTCTATTGCCCCATTGACTATTTCCTGACCTTTTTCGGTTCTGATTATCACTGTTGACCAGCCGTCATCTGATCCAATGGAACCTACTGAAATGTCAGATGTTTCTGATGTCAATTCAACGCAAATGTTACAGTTTTTTCTGATGATTCTTTTAGCTACTGATAAAGGTATTTTCACTGTTTGCCTGTTTTTCAGCAATAAAAATACGAATCCTTTATCAATCTGGAATTTTTCAATGTCGTCCATTTTCAAATCGTATTCCTCTAAAAGATTTTCAAAGTACTTATATGAAAAATTCTCCATACAAAATAAGCCCAGTTTAACATCAATAGGACTGTCAGTATAATGTTGCAGTTTGGATGCTGCCATAATTTCACATGGTGTTCCAACCATGGCTATTCTATGTTCACTCATTTTCCTAGCTCCTATTGTATATTAACGATTTTTTTAAAATTTTTATAATCCGCATCGCTTAGTTCAAAATCATATCTTGTTAAAATTTCCCTTAGCTCATTTTGGTCTTCAGGGGTGGCTTCCTGCATAACAGCATTTTTTCCCAGGCTTTTCACTTCTCCAAGGACATAAATGCTTCCCCTCATGATTGATTCGCCGACATCATCGGTTACGTCGCCGAGTATTATGAGTTTGCCTCCCATCATGAGCAATCCGGTCATGAACCCGCTGTTTCCGCCAATTATCACGGTTCCGCCTTTCATGATTTCACCAGTTCTTGAACCTGTGCTTCCTTTTACTAATACGGTTCCGCCATAGATTCCCTGTCCTGCACCGTCACCTGCAGTACCTTCAATGACCAATTCTCCTTCGGTCATATTGTCTCCGGCAAACCATCCGGCGTTTCCGTTGATATGTATCCTTGGGCCGTTGACCATGGTGCCGACAAAATAACCTGCAGACCCGTTGATTTCTATTTCAACATCTTCAGTTAAGCCTGCGCAGATATTGTGTCTGGATTCTGGATTGTTAATGATAATTTTATCATGAGATATGGCCTGTTCTTTTATGGTACGGTTTAATTCTTTCTCATCCATATTTTCTGCATCAATTACATATTCTTTCATGGATAAACCCCCTCATCAGATGGTGTAAGCTCTTGTTTCTCCTGGAGCTATCTGTTCTATTTCATTGGAATCTGTGACATCATGCAATGCCATTTCCTCTGAAGCTATTGCAAAAATTTCATCAGTTTCCACCATTACCCCTGGCCTGAGGCCAAGCTTGTCCTTTGCAATTCCGATTCCGTTGGGAGTTCCGACCAATATTGAAAATGGACCATCCAAATCAATTACCGCCTGATCAAGGGCTTCCTCCAATTTATATCCCTGGTCAAGTTTATCGGCCATGTAGTGAACTATACATTCTGTATCGTTGAATGATTCAAAAGTGTGTCCTTTTCTCTCTAGAGGATCTCTGATTTTCCAGTAATTGGTGATTTGGCCATTGTGCACTACAGTTATGTCTGGTATGATGTAGCTTTGGTATGGGTGTGCATGATAGCGGTCCACGCCACTTTCTGTTGCAAAACGAGTATGTCCTATTCCGTGTGTTCCCATTCTGCTTTGAACGTTGAATCTTTCTGCTATGTCCTTTACTTTTCCGGTATCCTTTATCATTTCAAATGAATGTGAACCGTTGATTACCCTTACGTTTTCAAGTTCGTCTATCTCTCTTATGCATGGCTGTAAAAGAGAGTACTCATCCAATGCTATTTTGCATTTGTATACGTCTGAGTCGCCTACAGACTCTATTAATTGCTCTTCAAATATTGGACTTATCTGATTTAATAATGATTTTAAATTGTCTAATGCTCCTCTTCTTCTTTGTACTTCAATATTTAATTGATAATAATTTTCAGGGAAATCTAAACTGCCGTAGATTGCATAACCTGCTGAATCCGGGCCCCTGTGTTGTAGGGATTCCAACATTGATGTCAATGCCTGGCCTACATTGTGAGTTTTTTTATCTTTGTATATTACACCTGCTATTCCACACATTTTTTTACCTCCAAACAAAATAATAGGTGAATACAACATGTAAGTTAATGACAGATCAAATCAATAACTTAAGTCGAGTTTATTTTAAATCTGATATCTCAATTTTTCATCATGCTTGAAATATCATGATTTATCGTTTCATATGCCTAATAACTGCAATTCTAAAATTACCATATGCCTTAAAAAAAATAATTCTAAAATCTTAAAAACTGTTTAACTTCAATATTTCACTGTTTTCTGATTTCGCTTTAATTCTCAACCTCCAAAAAAATTTAAGATCGATTGGCAGCTCATTTAAAGACCAAATCTTAAACAAGACCGCCAATCAATTCAGTGATATTATACGTTTAAGTACTCATCCCTCTCATAATCGAAGACTTGAATTCTATAAGCATCCCATTCGGCCCTTTTGATGTTATAGAATTGATTAAATACTTTTTCTCCAAGAGCGTTTTTAACAACCTCATCCTCTTCTAATGAATGGTATGCTTCCCATAAGCTTGTTGGCAAATTGCCAATTCCTTTTTGGGCAATTTCATCTTCGGAAAGTGCAAACAGGTTTTCTTCAGTCGGTTCGCCAGGATCAATCTTATTGTCCATACCATCTAAACCCGCTTCGAGAAGCACTGCAAATGCCAAGTATGGGTTACATGATGGGTCAGCTGACCTGCACTCGATTCTTGTACCTAATCCACGGGATGCAGGAATCCTTAATAATGTTGACCTGTTTTTGAATCCGTAAGCTATGTAACATGGTGCCTCGTATCCAGGCACTAAACGTTTATAAGAGTTGACAGTTGGGGATAATATTGCTGATAAAGCCGGTGCATGTTTCAGCAATCCTCCAATGAAGTATAATGCTTCCTGTGATATTTGGTTTTCAGTATCCGGATCATAGAAAATGTTTTTTCCGTCTTTAAACAAACTTTGGTTACAGTGCATTCCACTACCGTTGATTCCGAGGAACGGTTTTGGCATGAATGTTGCTTTAAATCCTAAGTTGTTTACTACAGCTTTGACTGCCTCTTTAAATGTTATTACAGCATCAGCTGTTTTTAAAGCATCAGCATATTTAAAGTCTACTTCGTGCTGTCCTGCAGCCACTTCGTGGTGACTTACCTCAACATTGAAATCCAATTTTTCTAAACCTAATACGATTTCCCTTCTGATATCAGTACCTTGGTCTAGAGGTTCTACATCAAAATATTCAGCTTCATCTGCAGGTATGTAATTTCCGTTTTCATCTTTTGTTATAATGAAGAATTCCGGTTCAGGACCCATATTGAATTGGTATCCTCTTTTTTCTGCCAATTGTAATGATTTTTTAAGCACTCCTCTTGGGTCTCCATCATAAGGTTTTCCCTCTGTAGTGAAAATATCACAGATGAATCTGCTGGTACCTTTCACTTCAGGTCTCCATGGAATTGTTGAAAATGTATCGATATCCGGTTTTGCAAGCAAATCACTATCATTAATTGAAGCTAATCCTGCAATTGAGGATCCGTCAAACAATAATCCATCATTTACGATGTCTTCAACATCATCGGCTTTTTTAAGAGGTACTGCCATACTTTTTGGTAGCCCATGTATGTCTGAGAGCTCTAATTTCAAAAATTTTATGTCGTTTACTTCTATTGTTTTAATTATTTGGTCTAATTTATCATCTCTTTCTGACATTCTTTCACATCAATTTTTGAGTTTATTTTTCATTTAGCTGAATATTTAGAAAGTTGAAAATTTTTTACTAAATGAATTTGATATAATGTATAGTCGGAAATACATTGTCGGAAGGAACATTCCTTCCGATTAATAAATTTAGCATTATTAATATATAAATATTTTGAATATGGGAAAAAATGAAAACTAAAATAAAAACAGTATTTTCTTAATTATCAGAGGATTAATGGAAAACCGATGAAAAAAATCATTTAGATGTCGTTAAAAACTAATTAAAAAAATTATTGATGGAAAACAAAAAAATAGATAATTAAATGGAAAATATTTCTAAATATTTGACGTGGAATCTACAGAATCCAATTCAAAATTCAGGAAGGTTCCCTGACTTTCCCGTGGAATTTGTTTTATGGATGTTGTATTCTTATCCTTAAACACTATTTCAACGGTGTGATTTCCATAGTCAAATGTGACATTGCTATCCTTATTAAAGTTAAATGAGGTAATAAATTCATCATTGACCTTAATATCATATGTTGAGTTCTTTTTGAATATTCCTGATGAGTAAACAATTGAAGTATTGTCTAAAAAGATTTCATATGTGCATGAATGAACATCTCTGGAAGAAACTATATACTCTTCATAAACAGTGGAATTCTCATTCTCATAGCTATGGACCATTACCGTTCCTTCAAACACTTGCTTTAAGCGGGTGTTTTGAATCACGTTTCCTTCTTCAAGATTCAGGAAGTTTTTAGCCTCTTTAGGCAATCTTAATACATTAGGTTCGCCGTCCCTTGCATCTTTGATTGTATAAGAATTGTCATCAATCTGTATCGTATCGTTTTCCTTAACACCCAATGTCATCATGGCATCGGCCGGCATGCGTATTATGTCCAATTCATCTTCGATAGCGACATCAACAGTATAAGGGCCCCTTACAGTGATTGCATTGTCCCTTGCTGAACTGTCCGCATAAATAATCAGGTTTCTTGAATTTGGCTCGATTGACAGAACACCATTTTCATAATGTGCCGCTCCGATAAATGTTGAAATCATTAAAAGCAATAAAATGATTGAAATAATGAGCGGAAAATGAATTTTGATAAACGATCGTACAAGGTTTCCCTTAGGAGTCTTTTTAAACATTACGATTGACTTTACGATGACCTTGACAATATAGTAGATTGCAATTATAAGGCCGATTACGCCAATCATTATACCGACAGCCAACGGAACAAAGCTTACGAAAAATATTGTAAACAGGCCTAAGATAACCAAGGACAATCCCACAATTGACATTCGGATAAAATGACCGATTTCGTCAATCATGATAACACGGCCATACTTGTTGGCACGGCTCATGATAGTCCTTACAACCTCATTTGCCATCAGGTTCAAATCCTCAAGCGGGGACATGTCATGCTCGATTGCACCAATGTCGACCTCGGTTATTGAAATTCCCAACACGTCAGCATCAATAACGATACCCACATCGACACCGTAGTCCTTTTCAAAATTAATGCGTTTCAATACATCCTTACGTGCCGCAAACTGACCGCTCAAAGGTTGCTCAAAAGAGATTTCAGGGAAGAAAAAGTTTAGAAGCGGTTTCGCTGTAAGTTCAGTTACACGTCCACGGGCACGTGCGAATTTGGTTTTGGTAATGTCAGTCTTTCCTTCGAGAATCGGCATGATCATCGCCTCAACCTTTTTGGAGGTCAGGTTATGAATGTCCGCATCAATGAAAGCTATAATATCACATTCCGCTTCCCTGTAACCAGTGAACAACGCTTCACCCTTACCCTTGTTGGTTTCATGGGTGATTACACGAGCTCCGGCCTTCATCGCTTCGGCCTCGGTGTTGTCGGATGACCCGTCATTTACAACGAGTATCTCATCAACAAACGATACCTTCCTGACCACTTCCACAACTTTGGCCACGGTATCCTCTTCGTTGTAGGCAGGAATGATTACAGAAACCTTCTGGTATTTTTTAGGTTTTTGGGTTTTGATGCCCGCCAGCAAAAATGCAATAATTACAAAAAACCAATACAATTAAATTCACCGTTTTTAATTTCTACATTATTATTTTTATAATTTAAATAGTTATAAATGTTATTATTAATGCAAACAAAAAAT
The DNA here is from genome assembly GCF_045130115.1 of Methanobrevibacter sp. Taxonomy (GTDB): domain Archaea; phylum Methanobacteriota; class Methanobacteria; order Methanobacteriales; family Methanobacteriaceae; genus Methanocatella. The sequence continues at coordinate 17,512 of NZ_JBGUPC010000008.1, read as the reverse complement.
TATTAATCGATAAGTGATAATATTGAATTAAAAAGAAATATTGATTTAGGTAGTATTTGATGATTGTTAAGACACTTGAAAAGGAATTGAATCTGGCCAACTGGCAGGTTAAAAAGGTAATCAAACTGATTGATGACGGAAATACCATACCCTTCATCGCAAGGTACAGAAAGGATGTGACAGGTTCTCTCAACGATGAGACATTGAGGAAATTCGATGAAAGGCTTAAATATTTGCGCAACCTGGAAGAAAAAAAGGATAATGTAATGAAAAGGGTTGAAGAGCTAGGAAAGCTTGATGATGATTTGAAAAGTCAGATTCTCAAGGCTGAAACTTTAGTTGAGCTTGAAGATATCTACAGGCCATTCAAAAGCAAAAAACAAACAAGGGCGACAAAGGCACGTGAAAAAGGCCTTGAGCCACTGGCAAATATCATCTTAAAACAAAAGGTTAAGGAAAGCGTCAAAAATATAGCCAAAAAGTATGTCACCGATGAGGTGAAAACCCCTGAAGAGGCGATTCAGGGCGCACAGGACATCATAGCTGAAATCATTTCGGACAATTCCACATTCCGAAAGAAAATCCGTCAGAATACCTTCCACACCGGCCAGATCGAAACAAAGGCCAAAGACAAGGACACCTCTACGGAATATGACATCTACTACAACTATTCAGAAAAAGTCAAAAGGATACCTCCACACAGGATTCTGGCAATCAACAGGGCTGAAAACGAAGGCATAATCAAAGCAAAAATCACCTGCGACAGCGATGAAATTTTGAAGTATTTAAACAGGCACATGCTTAAAAACATCTCAAAAATACCTGAAAAGATAGAATACAACAAGTATACGACACCAATCATTAAAGAAGCAGTTAGCGACGCTTATAAACGTCTGATTTCCCCTGCAATTGAACGGGAAATAAGAAATTCATTAACTGAAAAGGCCGAAGAGAAGTCAATAGAAGTATTTGCAAAAAATCTGAATCAGCTTCTGATGGAAAGCCCGCTTGTCGGCAAGACAATCCTAGGATGGGATCCGGCATTCAGGACAGGCTGTAAGCTTGCCATTATTGACAAAACCGGAAAAGTGTTGGATACCTCTTTGATTTATCCGACAGCGCCTCAGAATAAGGTTAAAGAATCCATAAAAACTGTTCGTGAACTGATTGAAAAATATGACATTAATGTTATAGCAATAGGCAATGGTACTGCCTCAAGAGAGTCTGAAGAGATTGTATCTCAAATTATCAAAAACACAAATGTCGAATACATTATTGTCAATGAGGCTGGAGCATCAGTATACTCAGCCTCAAAATTGGCTGATGAGGAATTTCCGGAGTTTTCAGAGGGTGAAAGAAGCGCAGTATCAATTGCAAGAAGGCTACAGGATCCGTTAGCAGAACTTGTTAAAATCGATCCGAAATCAATTGGCGTCGGACAGTACCAGCATGACATGAATCAAAAGAGATTGAATGAATCATTGACCGGCGTTGTTGAAAAAGTGGTTAATGAAGTGGGAGTTGACCTGAACACCGCATCGGTAAGTCTCCTGAATTACGTTTCAGGCATTGGAAATACAACAGCTAAAAATATTATCGAATACAGGGAGGAGAACGGAAGCTTTAAAAGCAGAAAGGAATTGCTGAAAGTCAATAAACTCGGTAAAAAGACATTTGAACAATGTGCAGGCTTTATTAAAATTGATAATCCGGATTATCCTCTTGACAATACCACAATTCACCCCGAATCATATGATGCAACCTTAAAATTATTGGATAATCTTAATTACTCCGTTAATGATATAGGAACCTCAAAACTCAAATTAGATAACATTGACATTAAGGAACTGTCTGAAAGATTGGATATCGGCCAAGAAACCCTGAAGGATATCATTAAGGAGCTCAAAAAGCCTGGCCGTGACCCCCGTGAAGACATGCCGAAGCCTATGCTGAGAAAGAACGTATTATCGATTGATGATCTGGAGGAAGGCATGATAATGCAGGGAACAGTCCGAAACATTGTTGATTTCGGTGCATTTGTCGATATCGGAGTTCATCAGGACGGACTGGTTCACATCTCGCAGTTGGTGGCAGATAGATTTGTCAAACACCCTTTAGATATTGTGAGTGTAGGGGACATCGTTGACGTTAAGGTCTTGGATGTTGATACCAAAAGGAACAGGATTAATCTTTCGATGATACTCTAAATCTCCAATTTAATTTCATCAAATGTTAAGTAAGGAATTTTGCTATTCTTTGCACCAACTTCAAATTTAATAAATCCTTCTTCTTCTAATCTTTTAACTTTAGGCTGTACATTACTTACATCTTTATTAATCTTATTTGCCAAATCACGGATGCTTCTAGGCTTTTCATGTTTAATGGTATTTAAAATAATCAAATCCAAATCTGATAAGGATAATTTATTTGTTACCAAACTTTCAGTTAATTCTATTTCTTCATCCAAGTTATCCCTATAATATCTCCAATTTTCTAAATCAACATACATTTTCATATTGTTTGTTCTTTCAAACAGTTTTTCTAGTTCTGAAATGGAGTTATATGTTTCTTCCATTTCTCGAATAAATTCATGCCCTGTTTGCTTTTTGACTAAAGTTATAATCACTTTAACATCTCCATTAACTCCTCAACATCAAAACTATTTGATGCATTTAAGTAATCTTTAATTGTTTCTAAAATTTTTTCCATATCTAGTTGACTTATTTCTACTTTATGAACATGTTTTTTAGGGTCAGGATGAATATGAACCCTATCAATATGATAATTGTCAATCAGGATGTTATCCGGCATGATAACGATTGACCAGCCATTAGGTGTCTTTGCCGTGTAAATCAATTTGTCACCTATCCTATGTTTATTCTGAATTTTTCTTGTCATGTCATATTATATTTTTTATAATATTTATATATTTGTTGGTTTTAAACCAACACAATTATATATGTATAAGTAATTATTATAATACTAAGTAAATTTTATCAGATTATGTAAATTTGCAAAAATCTTAATAGTACTTAGACATAAAATAAATATATTAACATTTATTTTTAGAAGGGATTTTTAAATGACACCAAAGATAATGATTATTCTTGGAAGCGGATCAGATATTGCCATTGCAAATAAAGCAATGGACATATTGGATAAATTAGAAATACCATACAGTTTAAAAATAGCATCAGCCCACAGGACACCTAATCTTGTTCGTGAAATCGTTACTCAAGGTACTGCTGCTGGAATAGAAGTATTTATTGGAATTGCAGGTTTGGCTGCGCACCTGCCGGGTTCAATTGCGGCATATACGTACAGACCCGTCATTGGAGTTCCGGTTGATGTAAAAACAGGAGGTATCGATGCTTTACAGTCAATCATTCAAATGCCTTACCCATCCCCTATAGCAACCGTTGGAATTGACAGGGGAGATAACGCGGCAATACTCGCTGCACAATTCATCGGACTTCATGACGATGAGATACATCAGAAGGTAATAAAATTAAGAAAGGATTATGCTCAAAAGGTAATTGACAGCAATGAAAACCTTGTCCAGCCGATTAACAGGCCATTCATCAGAAATGACTTCATAAAAGTTAAAGAAATTGAAATAAATAAAGTCGAAGCGGATGAAGAGAATGGAGGATGCAAAAACAAGGATGCTGAAGTGGCGATCATTGTTGGAAGACAAGCAGATGTGTTAACAGCCAAAAAAATAACCAAACTTCTTGACAGACTTAAAATTACATATGACATGAAAGTCGTCTGTCCAATCAGATCAAACAAAAAATTCATCGATTATGTCAAGTCCATGAAAAACGCCAAAATTTTCATTGGAGTCAGCTCCAACTCATCACAGGTTACAGGAGGACTTGTAGGCCTTACAGCAAGACCTGTAATCGGAGTTCCATGTACCAATGAAAACGGCGATGACTACATGCTTACAACTGTCAGCATGCCACCGGGAGTTCCCGTTGCAACTGTCGGCATAAACAACGGAAAGAATGCTGCAATATTGGCAGGTGAAATATTTTCAATCAGAAATCCGGAAATGGTGGACATTCTTGAGAAATTAAAGGATAAAAAAATAAGCTTATAGTGATAACATGAACCTTAAAGACGAAAACATTATAGAAATTGCAGATGAGCTTTCAACTGAATATGAAATCTCAAAAGTATTAAGAGAATATCCTAAGGACACAGTTATTGTTAAAAACGTGAAAGGATATGACATGCCAGTTGTAACCGGAATCTGCAATACCCGTGACAAGATTGCTAAATCAATCAACTGTGAAGTGTCAGAGATTACCGAAAAAATCATTGACGCAATGGAAAACCCGCTTGAAGTTACCAAATTCACCGATTTTTCAGATTATGATAATCTAGATATTGATTTAGGAAAAATTCCTATTTTAACACATTATAAAAGAGACGGTGGAGCATACATTACTGCCGGTGTCGTGTTTGCACGTGACCCTAAAACAGGCATCCAGAACGCTTCAATCCACAGGATGATGGTGCTTGACGATAAAAGACTGGTCATCAGAATCGTGCCTAGAAACCTTTATACCTATTTCCAAAATGCCCAAAAGGCTGGTGAGGACTTGGATATTGCAATAGCTATCGGAATGGACCCTGCAATACTTCTTGCAAGTACCACTTCAATACCTATCGACTACAACGAGATGGAAGTTGCAAACGCATTCAAGGATGGCGAGCTTGAACTCATCAAATGCGGTGATTTGGAAGTTCCACAGGCTGACATTATTCTTGAAGGTAAGATTTCAGTGACTGAAACCGTTGCCGAAGGGCCATTCGTTGACCTGACTGACACTTACGACATCATCCGTGACCAGCCAATCATTAACCTTGAAAAGATGCACATCAAAAAGGACAATCCTTGCTATCATGCAATAGTTCCTGCAGGATTTGAACATAAATTGTTGCAAGGTCTTCCTCAAGAGCCAAGGATTTACAAGGCAGTTAAAAATGCGGTTCCTACAGTTGAAAATGTTGTATTGAGTGAAGGAGGCTGCTGCTGGCTTCATGCGGTTGTATCAATCAACAAGCAGACTGAAGGTGACGGTAAGAACGCAATCATGGCAGCATTGTCTGCACACCCTTCACTAAAACACTGCGTTGCTGTGGACACTGACGTGAACATATTTGATACCGAAGATGTCGAATATGCAATAGCCACACGTGTAAAAGGTGACCGTGACATCATGATTGTTCCAAATGTCCGTGGATCCTCATTAGATCCTGTAGCTGAAAGTGATGGTACAACCACTAAAATCGGAGTTGATGCAACCAAATCACTTAAAACATTGGAAAAATTCGAAAGAGTTAGTTTTGGAGAGTAAACTAACTTCTTAATTTATTTTTTTTAAATATTACCCAAATACACATTTTTTATTCCCTTATCTAAAGCTATTTCTTTTGCCTTAAACAGGATTTCAGGCCTTGTCGGTGAAATGTCATTCATCTTATAGTATGGAAATGCCCTTGAGAAATGAAGCGGAACATTGCAGTCCAATTCATTTACTACAAAATCACATAATTCATTAATTTCTTCAATTGAATCATTATAATCATTGATAATTAAATTGGTTACTTCCAGGTGCTTGCTTTCATCATAAACCATTTTTATATTGTCCAAAACAACATCTAAATCTGCACCACAGACTTTTTTGTAGAAATCCCTGGACATTGCCTTAAGGTCTATGTTGAATGCGTCGACAAATGTTAAGATTTCTTCAATTGACTTATCCGAAAAATAGCCGTTGGTGACATAGATTACCTTCAGGTTTTTTTGCCTTGCAAGCAAAGAGGTTTTCTTGGAGAATAGCAAGTGTATTGTAGGTTCATTATAGGTCCAAGCAATTGACTTGCAATTGTACCTAAGTGCATTTTCCACAATCGCTTCTGGAGTTATTTTGATACCTCTTGAATTTTTGTCAAATTCATGTGATATCATATAGTTCTGGCAGTGCAGACATGTCATGTTACACCCGAAACCTCCGATTGAGTATGTAAATGTCCCCGGCAAAAAATGATTCAAAGGCTTTTTTTCAACCGGATCGGGACTAAGTGATGAAACAATACCATATGACTCATCAAACAACTCGCCATTTATGTTTTTATGCTGCCTGCAAACTCCTGTACTGCCGTCGGCAATCTTGCAGTAGTTTGCGCAGATTTCACATCTGATCTTTTGTGTCTTGGAACTCTTTTTGTATAAATCGCTACTCACTAACATAATGCTCATAGCCTTTGTTTTCTATTCTTTCAACATAGCCGTTTTCCAGGGTAAGTTCAACAACATCCGAATCGTTAACCTCACCGATTACCATGCTGTCAATCGGCAACTTTTCAAGATTCTCCCTGGAAATAGTGAATAATAGCTCAAAATCCTCGCCGACATGCAATATCAAATCCAGATAATCAAGGCCCAATTCGCCGGCCAGGTTTTTATACTCATCAGAAACCTTTAACATGTCCTCATAAATCATGAAGCCGAAACCATCCCTTTTAATCTCATATAACTCGCTTGCAAGCCCGTCGGTAATGTCAGTGGATGAAGTTGCATAATCCTTCAGGATTACACCCTCCTTAATCCTTGCTTCCGGTTTTAAGGCATGCTTTACATATACATTATCGAAAGTGTCCATTTCAAATCCCAATGCGGCAAGACCGATGTTGCCGGTAATCGCTATCAAATCACCCTTTTGATAAGTATCTTTCATTATCGGCTTATCTGTCAGGCCCAATGCGGTGCCGGTGATTATTATTTCCGATGCCTCATTTGTGTCTCCGCCAATCAGCGGAATTGAATAATAGTCACAGGCGCTCAGAACACCATCAAGGATTTTTTTAAAGGAATCAATTTCCAAATCCTTTGGAAGAGCAATTGCAAGCAGAAATCCCAATGGCTCTGCCCCCATAGCCGCAAGATCACTCACATTGACTGTGACTGCCTTGAAGCCCATGTCAAAATAGGACATGTTATCAGGAAAGTGCCTTGACTGAATCAGCATGTCACATGTTGAAATAAGATTTGTATTGTCAAAATCAGTTATTGCTGTATCATCCGGCGTGATATCCTTGGAATTAGAAATGATATATCTGACCAATTCCTTCTCGCCGATATCTGAGACTTTCAAGGTCATGAATATTAGTATAAATTTTTAAATAAATAAAATTTATCAAAAAATTTTAAAAAAATAAAAGTAAATAATTAATTTATTTACCTTATTATAAATTTTGATTTTTTTACTATTTTATTGTATGTTGAATCCCCTTTAAAGCTAACTGAGAATTTATAAGTTTTCTTTTTAGAAAATTTAACTTTTAGTAGAGCTACACCTTTTTTATTAGTTTTAACAGAATATTTTTTGCCATTAATCTTAAAAATAAGTTTTTTCCCAGAAATAGGTTTTCCCTTATAGATTTTCAAAGTAGCAGTTAATTTTTTAACCTTTTTGGATGATTTAAACGTTTTTTTAGGAACTGTTAAAGACATCTTTTTCTTTTTAACAATTATTTTGCTGATTTTTGAGGATTCATAATATTTTTCATCCCCTAAAAAGTTAATTATTGCTGTGTATGTGCCTGCTCTTGCAATGTTAATCTGAAGTCTGGCTATTCCATTTTTATTTGTTACTATGTTATAAGTTTGTGAATTTAATTTAATTTGAATATTTTTATTAGCCAAATTTTTAAATTCATAATCTTTTAAAGTTACTTCTAGATAAGGGCCAGATTTTCCATCTATTTTTACAACAATTGCATTTGTATTAATGTTGTTACAACTTATTTGAGTATTTTTTTTATAAATAGACACGTTAAACGTAGCATTACAAGATTTATATATTCCATCACCTTCAAAATAAACACTGCTGAGATAATTACCTTCCAATAAATCTACATCAAATATGACTGTTCCATTATCATCTGTTGTTAGACTAATATTTTTATTATTTATATTAATTATAACAGTTACATTAGAAATAGGATTATTTAATGAATCTGAAATAGAAATATTAAAATATTCTCCAGATTTAGAAAATGAACTTATATTTTTTACCTTAAAAGATGTAAACCCGGCATAAGATAAATTAAAGTTAATAGATTTGTTATTTCTAATACTATCTAAACTAGTTATTGAAATAGAGTTTTCTATTGTATCCTTAATATCCATCGCCATAAATGTTAAATTTAAAATAAGTGATTCAGAGTTTTCTAAACTATCAATGATTAATTTGTTATTTTTAAAAGCTCCTTTAGTGGAGTTAATTGATAAAATTTTAATTACCTTATCAAAATTAAATGATATATTTAGATTTCTAACATAATCGCCAATGTTTGTTAAATTAAAAATAACATTTATTTCATCATTTTTATAAAAATACGATGAATTTGAAATGATATCTACTTTTAAATCCCCTACATTAGCCGTATAAGCTTTAAGACAAACATTTACCTGAGTCATTGTTTTGTTATATAAACATCCGGAAATTTTAACAATTTCAAAATTTTGTGCTAAATCAATCCAATTAATTCCATCTTGACTGATAAATGACTGACTAAACTCTGCAGTTGCTTTACTTGAATATCCATTACGCTGAGATTCAATAGCTACAGGGAACAGTGAATCAAAAGTTGTTAATCTTACATTAATTCTAAATAGATCCCCTATTGATAAATTAACTAATTTATCTAATTTGACTGTATGATAACCTCCATGACTTACATTTCCCGCTTGTGAATGTTTCAACTCACCATTTACATAAACATCAACCCAATAATCAGAACAGCCATAAGTATAAAGACCAAAAGCAGATAACGGATTATCAGATATTGCCGTAAATTGATTAGCTAGCCAAGCTGTTTGATTATTATAACCTAATGACTCATAGGTATTTCCTAAAACATCATATTGATAAATATCTTTATAATTTGTTGTGTTTTCAACATCAGTGAATGCCATCGCCGAAATGCTATCTAAGGAAAAACCTGCAAATGATTTGTCATAATATGAAACATATCCAAAACCATTTTGACCATAACTAGAACCCCAACTATTCTTAATTATAAATGCTCCATTTCCAGGAGGTCTTGATCCTGAAAATTTAGTAGAGGGATAGTTATCATCCCATCCTACAATTGCAACAGCATGATTTGGAATATTAGCTACAGAATTGTATACATTACTATTCATAGAAGTTCCATAAATAGATGCATATAAAGCACCATATTTCATTATTGCACATTTAATTTGATTATTATCCAAATAACCTAAACGCATTGGAATAAACATTGTTCCTTGAACATGTTTTAGTGGATTTAAGCCATAATGTGGAATTGTTGCATAAGAACTGAAGGAATCATCCTCCTCATCAATTGGTCCGTCCCAACGAAGTAAATATGCAAGAGCCATCTGATAATTGCCTCCTTCTTGCCAATCGGTACCATTCACTCCTCTCGAACTCATGATATTTTTTAAGTTATTTTCAGATAAATCAAAGGAGGTATTTTCATATTTTAATAAATATGATTCCAAAGCCGCAAGTATAGTGAAATCCCAACAAGCTCCAGATGTACCTTGATTCTTAGCATCAGTTACCAATCCTTCGGTTCTTAAATCATATTTTGATGGCAAATCATTTAATAAATTTCCAAATGGCTGGGAAACAACAAACTGTTCTTCAAGGCAAATTAACAAATCTTTTATTGGATTTAGTATGGTATTATTAAACGCTGTTGAGTTAATAAAATTATAGAAACCATTTATTTGATAAATTGTTGAATTTTCAAGAGAAGTAGCATTAGCCAAATTATTAAAAAATGTTGAATTAACAATATCAAGTAAAGATGCACTATTGGCTATTGCTGAACCCAAAGTATAATCCCCATAAATTTTATTTCCGTCAAATGTTGAGTTTATTATATAAACGTTATGGGCTTCGTAATTGTAGATTGCGCCACCAATTGAATAGTCCGTTTTAATCGAATTTTCATTAAATGTTGAATTGAATACTGTTAAAAATCCATTGAAATTATAAATGGATCCTCCACATCCATATTCACCATCATCAATTGAATTATTGATAAACCTAGAATTTAAGATACTCAATGAGCCCAAATCATTATAAATGGCTCCCCCATAAATATTCAAACTGGACAATGCCTTGTTATTAATGAATGTTGAATTAAATATTTTATAAAATCCGGCTTCATTATATAAAGCCCCGCCGGCTGCAGAATAATTACCCGAAACGGATTCATGTCCAACAGCTGAATTATCCTTGAAAATACAGTTTATTATCTTAATTGTACTTCTATTGTTATAAACGGCTCCACCATAATACGTATTTCCGGATGCAAATGTCAAATTTATAAGGCTTACAGTTAAACCATTTGTTTTAACTGATAAAATCTCAAACAGGTTATTTCCGTCAAGGACTGTTTTAAATGAATCTTCACCGACAATATTCAAATTTTTGGTTACATCGATTGTTTTGGAAATTTTATAATTGCCATTTGCTATGTAGATGTTTGAGATTCCCCATTGGGAATTCAAGTTTGAAAATGCCAAATCAACTGTTTTGAAAGGATTTGTACTGTTGCCTGACTGATATCCAATGTATGAATCATTAACATAGAAAGTGTTTCTATCATTGTGGCGAATTGTAGGGTTAGCAAAAGTGTCGTCCAGTAATGGATCTTCAATGTTTTCATTGTTTTCGCTAAAGTAGCCAATATCACCGCCCACAGATTGATTGTCCATTAATTGTGAATTTTCAACTTCAGTTTCTTCAATTAAGATTTCATCTGATGTTTCAGTTAAGTTATCCAGATTATCCTCAGAAGCAAAGCTGATTGGGATTAAAATCAACACCAATATGGAAATTATCACCAAATATTCTAGTCTCATATGATCTCCATTTTAAAAATATTAAAATAAGAACAGTTAAAAACCATTCTTATTTAATTTTAATTCTGGCTTTCTTGGAAATAGGTGAAAATTTACTATCTCCTGCAAATTTAACAGTATATTTATATGTTTTTTTAACATTTAATTTTACTTTAACAATTGCTTTACCTTTAGAATTTGTTTTGGCCGAATATTTTTTACCATTTAATTTGAAGGTGACTTTTTTCTTTGAAAGAGCCTTTCCGCTAGCAGATTTAAGTGTAATGTAAACTTTTTTGGATTTGCTGGATTTTTTATAAGTCTTTTTAGGTACTTTTAGTTTTGTTTTTTCCTTAATAACCTTAATAGTAGCAACTTTGGAAATAGATTTATAGTTATTATCTCCTTCAAATTTTACAGTTAATTTGTATGTATTTACCTTAAGATTCAATTTTATGTCTGCTTCTCCTTTAAAATTGGTTTTTACAGAAGAAGAAACGCCATTAATTTTAAAATTAACAATTTTATTTGAAATCGGATTGCCTTCACTATCAGCCAATAAAATAGTTACTTTTTTGTTATTTGAAGTTACGACAATTGTTTTATTTGGCACGGTAAGTTTTGTCACTTTCTTAACCACAACAGAAGAGTCATTATCAATGTCTGGAGTTTGACCTTTAATCTCAATGTCCTTTGCAGTAATTAAAACATTATTTATATTTTTCACAACCAATACATCATTACCGCCTGCAGTTGCATTATAGTGCAAAATACAAGTATTATCAGAAATTATAGCTTCATTGACATCTAAAGTATTATTAAGAATATTATTTGATAATTTAACCTTATAATCAGGTAAAGTACCGTTTAAGTCATTTCCATTATTAAATACAAATTTTAAAAGATATTCATGAGAACCAAGTGTAACATTCTCCGAACCTTTAATTTCAATGTTGACCCATGTTAATTTATCATTGTCAGATACAAAGAAAATATGATTACTACCTTTTAAACCATTTAATGAATTAAAATTATTTCCCCAAAAATTGTTATTGACAAGATAAGAAGTTCCATAATAATCCAATCCAGAAATATCAGCAATATTATTGTCAAAAATTGAATATTCAACGATAGTTTTATCTGTAATTGCTTCACCTAAAAAGGTAGTGTTTGAAAATATGGCTCCGCCGTAATAAGCATTATTATTCATGAAAATACAATTAGAAATAGTAGAACCTTCTGCATTAACAGCACCACCATTATTCGCTGTATTTAGAGTAAATGTTGAATTATAAACTTTTGCAAAGTATCTAGTATATATTGCAGCTATGTCTAAAGCTCCTCCAAATTCAGAAGCCTTATTTAATTTGAATGAACAGTTAACAACAGTTAAATTACCCATACCATTTACAATTGAAATAGCTCCACCAGTTTTAGCTCTATTTGATTGGAAATTACAATTTTTAACAATGACATTACTGTCATAAAGGCCTAAAGCTCCACCAAAATAATTCGCTTCATTGTTTTTGAATGTACAGTTTGTTATATATGCATATGCATCGTACATTCTTCCCCAGGAATCCATTCCTTTATTAATATAGACTGCTCCACCATAGTCTTTTGCAGAATTTGATGTGAAAACATTGTCTTCAAGATATAAATTACCGCCTTTTAGGAAAATAGCTCCTCCTTCATAAATGCTGGCGTCCCTACTTGGGCTTGCAACACCATTTTTAAAGGTTAATCCTTTAATATGGAATTCATCATTGACATCTCCATAAAGGGACAATAAAGTAGCCTGGTTTTTACCGTCTAAAATAGGATTATCGATACCTGTAATATTAAAAGATTTTTCAATAGTGAAACCTTCGACAACATAAGTACCTTTATTAATTACCATATTATAAGATCCGCCTTCACGAACGGCCAACAAATAAGCTTGCCTAAATGTCTTAACGGGACTGTCTTCACTTCCTGTATTGTCATCATCCCCTTCCAATTCGGAAACATGAATAATACCAAAATAATCGGGAGTTGCATTTTCAACGATAAGGGTACCATTAACAACATTATATACTTCATTCATGAGCTGATCGCTCCAATAAACTCCAGAGATGACAAATGTTCCATTTTCTCTTGGAACAAAATGAACTGAACCGATTCCCTCAATCAAATCAGATGAAGGATTGATTGTATCCTTACCTCCAACAGTTATTTTTAAAGGAGAACCACTTATAGGATTACCTACATCATCACAAACACTGACATTCAAATCAATAGCTTTTCCTTTATTATAAACTGTTTTTCCTTCAACAAATGTTATGTTTAAAGTGGAACCCAAATAACCTCTGTTGAATATTGCATTTCCTATTTCTGCTGCCTTACAATTGATTATTGTATTGTTTTTCAAGTAGAGTCCTCCAACAATATAAATTGTACTGTCGACAGTTGTTATACTTGCAATCGCTCCACCGTAATCTGCACGATTGTCTACAAATAAATTATCCCTAATTAATGTATCACCGTAATATGCTGAAATAGCTCCTCCATTAAAACTTGTGTTGTTAATGAATTCATTTCCTTCAATTACGGTCCAGTCAACAGCATTATTCATTTGCTGGTTTTCTACATTTATTGCACCTCCCTGTTGGACGGCGTCATTATTTATGAATTTATTATTTTTAATAAGATGAGCATTATTGTCATTACTATAAGGGCCATTTTGAATATTTATGGCTCCTCCACCATGTTCATAACCGTTAACCATATTATTTTCAAATATTGAATTAATAATTGTTGCAGCATTTCCAATGCAACCAATAGCTCCTCCAACACCTGCACTATTGGCAATGAACTTACATTTATCAACAATAGAATTATTCCCTTCTATATCTATTGCACCTGCATGCACTCCTGCATAATTATTCTCGAATATTGAATTTTTTATTGAAAACAAATTACCATCAACATTGATTGCACCACCAAAATCATCTGCTGAATTATTAATGAATTTCATGTTCTCCATAGTAACATGTGCCTGTTTGATATCAATTGCACCACCGGCAGCATACCAGATTACCTCCCATGAGTGGTCTCCATAGTCCCACTCATCAGCAGGCGCATTACCATTGATTAAAGTTAAATTATAAAATTCAACATTATACTGACCATTGACCTTAAAAATTCTATTGGAATTTTCAGCATCAATAATAACTTCTCCAACTCCAATTATTTTTACGGATGTCTGAATTTCAAGTCCGCTTTCAAAATAAGTACCGTTTTTAATGTAAATATTTGGAACTCCAGTATCTTGAGCAACATTTATTGCCCTATAAAGTGTCTTATATGGTGATGTTTCATCCCCATTATTATAATCATTCCCATCCGTTGAGACATAGATTGCCTCCGAATCTGATAAAACGTTATCCTCTTGATTTATACTTAAAATATCATCACTATTTTGAGATATCTCTTCATCCACATTAATATCCTCAATTTCATTATCAATATGAATATCTGATATGAGTTCAGTTGAATTATCAAAATCAGCAGCAAATGTCTGTGGAACTATCAAAATAACTAAGAATAGCATGAATAATAGAAAAATCTTATTAAAATAAAATTTTATATAAATTCCCCCTCAAATAAAAATTTTTAAAAAAAAAATAAAATAGAGAGATTAATCTCTATTTAACAGTTATTTTAACTTTTTTACTTGTTGCTTTGAAATTTTTGTTTCCTTTGAATTTAATAACCGCAGTATATTTGCCTTTTTTAGATATCTTTTTAAGATTAAAGGTTGCTTTACCTTTGGAGTTGGTTTTCGCTTTGTAGGTTTTTCCTTTTATTTTAAGGGTGACTTTAACCTTTTTAATTGCTTTACCTTTCTTAGTTTTTAAGACGATTTTGTATTTTTTAGCCTTTTTGACTTTGAAGGTTTTCTTTTTAGCGGTTATTTTGGTTGGTGATTTTTTAACTACAACTTTAACATTCTTGGTTGAACCAAGATAATTATTATCTTCAGCAAAGGTTATTTTGGCACTGTGTGTTTTTACGGCCAAATTAGTTGGAACTGATAGTGAAACTTGACCTTTAGCATCAGTAGTTTTAGTGTAAGTTACACCATTTAAAACTATTTTAACAGTTTTACCAGCCAATACTTGATTGTTTGCATCTTTTAAAGTTATAGTAAGTTTTTTGGAAACACCATACACAGTGGATACTCCTGAAGCGGAAATAATGGTAGATACCTTATTAATAGTTAAATTAGTATTTTGTACCATTGGAGCAAATTTGTCGTCACCGGAGTAGCGAACAGTTATATTGTGAGTACCTGCAGGTAAATCTTTTAGTGTAATGCTTGCACTACCATTTTTCAACTCTTTAGTTTCAATATCTTTACCGTCCACATTAACTGTGAAATTACCTGTAGCACCCGGTAAATTAATACTGAAAGTTGGAGATTGACTGTTTTCAGGAACGGTGACATTTAATGCCTGATCTATAGGAATTTCAACTTTTGTAACATTGAACTTAGCATCTTTAGTTCCATCCAAATAGTTAACATCCGCAGGATATGAAACAACAACAGTGTGTTCCCCAATAATTAAATCAGATACTGTTATGTTCAAAATACCGCTTTCAGCTTTAGCATTAGCAACAATATTACCATCAACAGTAACTGTAATGTTAGATATAGCATTAGAAGGAACTTTAACAACAATATTTGCAGTTTCACCAATGAAAATATTATTTGCGGTTATTTCAATAGAGATATCTTCTGGGAAAGTACCGTCTATTTCACCATATTCATTTTGAATATTGTTTCCATCTGCAGAAGTACAATTTTCAACAATATTTCCTGAAACTTCTAAATCCACACCATCGGAATAAATACATGCTCCACTTTCGGCTTCCATGTTTTTGAATTCGTTATTTGTGATAGTGACTGGAACATCACTGGTAGCGGTGTAAATACCTGCACCATTTACAGCAATGTTGCCGTCAAATACATTACCATCAATAGTTACTGAATCAAATTCGCAACCATCTTCTGATCCACCATCAACATAAACAGCACCACCTTTTTGAGCACTATTATCGATGAATTCATTATTGGAAATTAATACATCTCCACCATATTCGGCATAAACGATGTTGATTGCACCACCTTCAGTACAATAATCTCCTCCGTTACCAATGAAAACACAATTAGTGATTTCAGCTGCATTTTGAACTTCAATTGCACCAGATCTTGTACTAATGCCATCAATAACTTTATTGTTAATGAATCTTGAGTTGTTTACCAATGTGCCTTCACCATCAAGTTGCATTGCTGCAGCCATTCCCATTGTATTGTTTTCAAATAAACAATTTTCAACTACTGCATCATCACCTTTAATGTATAATGCACCATGTTCTGAGTATGATTCACCTTTATTATTAGTAAAATTAGTGTTTTTAACAGTTACGCCATCACCTGTGACATCTAATCCAATACAATTACCATATGCTGTATTATGGTTGTTGTCAAAACTACAGTTTTCAACCAAAGCGTTTTCACCTGTAGCACCAGTACTCCAAGAGAATACACCTAATGATACAACAGCATTCTTTGCAGTATTTTCACTGAATTTAGAGTTTGTCAATACACCATCATCAGCATCCCAGTAAATTGCAGAACCATATGATGAAGCTTCATTTGATATGAATTCACAATTGTCAATGGTTACTTCAGCATCTTTAATTGCAATTGCACCACCGTTATCGGATTTACCATTCTTGAAAGTAATGCCTGAAATTAAAACAGTCTCAGTAGTTTCAATATTGAAGATCCTACCTAATTGCTCAGCATCAATAACAACATCACCTTCACCAGAAATGTCTAAAGCAGAAGTGATGTTTAAATCATGTTCCTTGTATGTTCCTTCACGGATGATAATTTTGTGTTCGGTATTTGTATCTTTGGATGCAATTTCAATTGCTTTTTCAATAGATTTTACAGGACTATTTTCAGTACCGTTATTTTCGTCACTACCTTGACTGTCCACATACACTATTCCAGTATTTTCAGGAATAGTCAATTTTACAGTAATTGACACACTAGTTGGTTTATTAGGATCCATTCCACCACTATACATACAGAATGTTTCATAGTCATCATCTTCAACAGGAGTGAAAACTACAGTATATGGAGTATCACTTGCTTTTAATCCGGATATTACTAAAGAGAATCCCCAGTCAGCATGCAAATCTTCCATATTTTTAACAACACCAGATTTTGTGTTACCTTCTGAATCAACATAAGTATATCTAAAGCTAACTTCATCATAACATTGCATGTCTTCATACCAATAAACATTAGCATTTATTTCAGCAGACTCACCCTCATTAATTTCAATATTAAGATTTTCAAAATCAATAAATCCTTCTCCATTTTCAACAACAGGTTCAGAAACTGTAACAGTCAAAGGATTATAATTGAAAGTGTCAAAGTAACACCAGGACTCCAAAGTACCTTGATTAGGATGGAAAACAAGAGTATTAACACCAACATTCAACTTATCACTAATACTAGCCAAATCAAAAGTA
>NZ_JBGUPC010000007.1:0-15718 GCF_045130115.1 Methanobrevibacter sp. | reverse complement strand
GGATTCTACATGGAAGCTCACCCTAAACTCAGACCTGTTGACACCTTAACTGACGGTGTTTACATTGCTGGTGTAGCACAAGGTCCTAAAGATATTCCTGACTCCGTAGCACAAGGTTCAGCTGCAGCATCCAGAGCAGCTATCCCAATGGCTAGAGGAGAAGTAGAAATCGAACCTATCATTGCATCCAACGACGAAAACGTTTGTGGTGCTTGTCAAGTATGTGTCGAATTATGTCCATTCGATGCTATCTCAATCGCAAGTGGTGTAGGTGGAAAAGAATTTGCACAAATTAACTCCGCATTATGTAAAGGATGTGGTACTTGTGTAGGTGCATGTCCATCTGGTGCAATGAACCAACAACACTTCAAAACCGAGCAAATTATGGCACAAATCAGTGCTGCTCTTGAAGACTTAGGTAAATAGATTTAGAGATTAATTTCTCTATTTCTTTTTTTTCTTTTTTTTAAAATTCAGAATTTCTCAAAATATATATGCTATTTTTTACATAACTATTGTTATTAAATGAGGAATTCAACATGAAATATAATCCAAAAGTACTGTTATACATATTGATGCTTTCAACAATGGGCATAAACACTCCATTGAGCATAATAGGAATGATATCACAGATATCCAAGCATTTTGCCACATCTATTGCCATTTCCGGATTATACGTTTCATCCTTCACATTCACGATTGCCGTAACAGGGCTATTCATACCTGTCCTGTTTTCAAGGTTCGAAATCAAAAGGACATTCATCGCAATACTTGGGATTTTTGCGGTGTCAAACCTTGTAATCATTTTCACAGGCAACATCTACATTGCAAGCTTTTTCAGAATCCTTTCAGCGGTCTTCTATCCGGCATTCATCGCAATCGCCTTGACCTTCTGCGAAAAGATAGCGCCGGAAAATCAGGAGCAGGACTACATCACAAGAATCCTTCTCGGCATTTCAATCGGAAGCATTGTCGGATTGCCGATTACAACAGGATTGGGGACAATTTTCGGATATCAAGTCGCCATGAGCTGGATTTTCCTCTTCAATCTGATGACATTGATATTGATTGCAATATTCTTCCCTAAAATTCCCGGCGAGTCAAAAAGCTATGAAATGCCGCTGTCCAGTCTAAAATCAAAGGAATTCATTTTGGCCACTGTCGGAATCATAATGATGCCAATAGGCGCCAGCATAGTCTACAACTACATTCCATACTTCCTGCAGACAGTCAGCCATGTCTATACATACAGGCTGAGCATATTCCTTTTTGCCTACGGTCTCATATCCATTTTCGGCACATGGCTGGGCGGAAAGATGATTGCAAAAAAGGACAAGGCAACATTGATAGTTTTCCAGCTGGTGTGCGCAACAGTATTTCTTGGAATGTATGCCTTTGCTAATTATCTCATTCCTGTCTTGATATTGATTTTGATATTCGGTATATTGGATGGTATGGGCTATAACCTGATTCAATACATCGAGGCATCGGTGCTGCCCGACACACCAGAACTTGCCAATGGCATATTTCTAAGCGTTTTGAACGGTGGAATCGCACTTGGTATTGCAATCGGAGGATTTTTGGTTGATGGTTTTGGAGTAATGTCTATTTTTACAGGTGGAATAATATTTTTACTTGTTGCATTTATTTTTATGCTTTATTTAATTTTGGTTTTGAAAACACCATTAAAAAATCAATTCAAAAAATGGGATTAATGGATTCTGATAATCCCATCAACCCTGTCAAAGTCATGGTCAAAGCTTACCAGTTTCAAAATATTTTCATTTTTCATTAGGAAGATATACATGGAATCAAAAAATGATATTTCTGAATCGTATTTGATGAATATTTCCATTGCATCATCAAAAAATGCGGTGTCTTCGATTATTTTAAACATGTTGGGCAAATTTCTGTAGATTTCACGGATATCCTTTGTGCTTAGCTTATTTTTTAATATGCTTATGGTTTCAGCTATTACCAATTTTGAGATAACCAACTCATCATTTTTAATCTGGTTATAAATTTCAACCGCCGGCTCATGCCATTGATCAGTGGATACAAGCAATCCGACTATGAATGTGGTGTCTAAGAAATACAAGTTAAAACGCCCCTATTTCAATTTATGCATTAAATCTACACAGTTGATAGGTTCTATAGATTTGTATCTGCCAATCATATCTTTTAAACTAAGTTTAGCTTCATTTTTTGTTTTACTTTTCTTGCCGATATTCATCTTATCACCTAACTATTTAAGTTTTTCCTAATTTCAGATTTTTCCATTTTTAAAATCATGTTTCAATTTGACGGAGTCTATCGGTTCTTCTGTTGAGTATCTTCCAACCATATCGTCCAAACTCAGTTCCTTTATGAATTCCAATTCAACTTTGCCGTTATCAGTTATTTTCCATTCAATCTTATAGGATTTATCGAGATTGAATTCCTTTCTGACTTCAACGGGTATGACAGTTTGGAATTTATCATATATGCTTGTTACACTAACCATTGTATCACTTCCTAACTATAGTTTAAAATTCTAACTATAAATAACTATTTATGTGAACTTGTTAAAATGCTTTCAACTATTTGTTTTTCATAAATCTTATATTAGAAGATAAACAAAAATTAAATCATAAATATATAATTGGATATTAGGTGTAGTAAATGGCTAATTATCATGACGAAATTTTAAACTTTGAAGATATAGCAAAGAAACATACAGAATATATGAGAAACAGTATCAATATGATCGCTTCTGAAAACGTAACAAGCGTAGAAGTTACAGAAGCGCTAGCAACTGATTTTGCTCACAGATACGCAGAAGGACAAGCATTCGAAAGGTTCTACGAAGGATGCCAATACGTCGACCTTGTTGAAGATAAGACCAAAAAGCTTTCATGCAAATTATATGACTGTGACTATGCAAACGTCCAGCCTGTTTCAGGCGTAACAGCAAACCTCGCAGCATTCTTTGGTTTTGCAAAACCTGGCGAAAAGGTAATGGCTTTGGAAGTACCTTCCGGAGGTCACATATCCCACGCAGACGTCAGCGCTGCAGGTATCCGTGGACTCAAAACAGTTTTCCACCCATTGGACAAGAACGTAATGAACATCGACATCGATGCCATGAACAAGAAGATTTTAGAGGAAAAGCCAAAAATAGTACTGTTCGGTGGAAGCTTATTCTTATTCCCACACCCAATCAAGGAAGCACGTGAAGCTGCTGACGAGGTTGGAGCTACTATCATGTACGACGGTGCACACGTATTGGGTCTTATTGCAGGAGGACAATTCCAGCAACCTCTTAAAGAAGGTGCAGACCTGATGATGGGAAGTACCCACAAGACATTCCCTGGTCCACAAGGAGGAATCATTCTCTCACACAAAGAAAACGAAGAAGTAATCGACAATGCGGTGTTCCCTGGTGTCGTAAGTAACCACCACTTGCACCACCTCTTAGGTTTAGGTATTGCAACAGCTGAAATGCTCGAATTCGGTGAAGCTTACGCAAAACAGACCATCAAAAACGCTCAGGCATTAGGTCAGGCAATGTATGAAAGAGGATTCAACGTATTATGTGAAGACTTAGGATTCACACAGTCCCACCAAATTGCAGTTGACTTGACCAACATCAGATCAGCTTCCGACATCGCTAAGGAATTGGCTGACAACAATGTTATCTTAAACAAAAACCTCCTTCCTGGAGATGACCGTGACAACTCCGACGACCCATCCGGTATCAGGATAGGTACCCAGGAAATCACAAGAAGAGGATTGAAGGAAAAAGAGATGGATGAGGTTGCAGAATTCATCAGACGTGTCGCAGTCGATAAGGAAGACATCGCCGATGAAGTTGCCGAGTTCATGAACCAATACACAAAACTCGATTATGCATTCTCCGACAGAGAAGCTTACCAATATCACAGATTAGATTAAAATGAGAATCGCATTTGCATTTACCGGTGCTGGTCATTTACTAAGAGAATCAGTGCAACTTGCTTTGAAATTAGCAAAAAAACATGAAGTTACCGTATTCCTGTCAGGGGCAGCCGAGGAAGTCCTAAAGATGTATGGGCTTTATGAAAGCGTTGTCAGCATAACTGGCGGGAAATACCGTGAGCTCGCCACTGATTCAAACCAAAAATTCTCATATCCAATTACAGGCCGTCTGTCCTTAGGCAAATACGACCTATTGATCGTTTCACCGGCAACAGCAAACACCGTTTCAAAGATTGTCTATGGAATTGCAGACACTTTGGTGACAAATGCCGTGGCACAAGCCGGAAAAGGTGCCGTTCCAGTCTATATGGTTCCTGTGGATATTCATCCAGGGCCAATCGATACAGTCTTGCCATCAAAGATGGAGCTGTCAAAATGTGAAGGCTGCGATGACTGCGTAGCGGCTTTGGCTTGCGAGCAGGGCGCTATCATTCCACATTCCGAAATCGATTTGACAAAATGCATCGGCTGCGGATTGTGCAGGAACACCTGTCCGAATGATGCAATTTCTGAAGGCAAAATCATTACAATCTATATGAGAGACATCGATATTGAAAATACCCGTAAATTAGAAGGCATTGACAATATCAAAATTTTCGAAACTCCAGATGAGATTCTAGATAAAATCTAGATAATCTCCTATTTTTATTTTTAACAATCCTTTTTTTGCTTCTAAAATCCATTTTGCCTGCTTTTTTGGTCTGTAAAATTTCCACGGTTTTAATGTTGCCTTTTCAAAAATCATTCCCTTTTCATCAGCGAAATAAACATCGATTTCAAATCGCATGAACATTGTGTGGATGCCTGAATCGGTGAGGTTTGTGAAAACCAGAACATGATCAAAATTCTTTTTTCCCATCAAACCCTTGAAACGTTTAAAAAAAGTATCTGCATATATTATTTCCATGAATTAATATCATATATTAAATTATTTAAGTTTTTAACAACTTAAAATCAATATTGACTTAAAGGTATGATTTTGATGCGATTTCACCATTCATCAAGTCCACAAGTGCTATCTTGAAATCTTCCTTTTCAAAGGCTCCCGGCACGACCAGCTGCTCTTCGGAAATATTTAAAAAGTAGAGTGGTATTGCTTCAACACCCATAACTATTGCTTCTTCCTCTTCAACTCGTACTTCAAAGTCATAGGAATCGCTTTCAAGCATATTTCTAATTTCAATATCATCCAAGCCTAACTCGGAAGCAATTTCAACTAGGGTATCGATATTGGCTATTATCCTGTTGTCTATGAAATTGGCTTCAAAAATTTTGAAAATAAGATCCTGCGAAATGTTTGGATGCTTTTTTTGGACATATTTGACCAATCTGTGGGCGTTTCTGGATGAAGTTAACTGAATGTCCTTATAGTTTATCTTAAGCCCGTCATTTAGAGCAATCTTTTCTGTTTCTTCAATCTGGGCTTTGGCATCTTCAGGAGTAATGCCGTACTTTATGATGTTTTGAGTGGTTATTGAATTGATTGGTTCATCGAATAGGGTTGGGTAAAGCTCGAATGGCTTCATTTCCCATTCAACATCCAAATCCAGTTCATCGGTTGCCCATTTCAGTCTGACCAATCCGATATAAGAATTTGGACAGTTAAAGTCATTCCAGTAGATTATTCTCATTTTTTCTTCTTCTCTTCCTGTTTTTTCTTTTTATAGATTTTATAAAGTTTCATTGAGTTGTCTACTAACTTAAAAAGTGAATTGTATTTTCTGTGAAAGCTCATGAATTAATATATTAAGTTAGTATTATATGTAGTTTTAGGAGCATCTCTTTTCAGATTTCATAACCATTAACGTTAATGCAAATGCAGCTTGAAATAATTGCAGGAATTCTATTTGCCGTCAAATAATTTCATAGGAATTCCTTTTAATTACGATTAAAACAACTTCTATTTTCTCAATTTTCACTATATATAATAACCTTTATTTATTATCTAAAACAAAAAGATATATATTGTAAATTAATTGATATGTTTGTGGATAACATGGTAATATTGTTATTATTACCAAATCGAATTAATATCAGAGATTTTGGTTCTAACGGCAATATAAATGATGCTATCGGCAAAAGGTATCAAGTCATCATATATTAAGGAGTTAAAAAATGCCAATAAAAGAGGCAGATAAATCATACGATCATGATAAGATAGAAAAAAAGGTTCAAAAATTCTGGAAAGAAGAAGAAACTTTTGCTAAAGTCAATGAACTAAGAGAGAAAGGTCCAAGATATTCATTTTTAGACGGTCCGCCATACTGTAGTGGTAAAATCCACTTGGGAACAGCATGGAACAAAATCATCAAGGATTCCTACTTGAGATACAAATCCATGAACGGATTCAGCTTAAGAAGACAGGCCGGATGGGATATGCACGGACTTCCAATCGAGAACAAGGTAGAACACCTTATGGGCATTCAATCCAAACAGGAAATCGAAGAAATCGGTATTGATAAATTCGTCGATAAATGTCGTGAGTTCGCAATTGAAAATAAGATTGCAATGGAAAAGGAATTTGACGATTTGGGAGTTTGGATGGACTGGGATGACCCATACATGACACTGGATCCAAAGTATATGGAATCCTCATGGTGGATGCTTAAAAGAGCAAACGAACAGGATTTACTTTTAAACGACCAAAGGGTTATCAGCTGGTGTCCGCATTGTGGAACAGCTCTTGCTGCCGCAGAAATCGAATATGAAGAGAAGGAAGACCCTTCAATTTACATTAAATTCCCAGTCACCGGTGAAGAGGATACCTATTTCCTGGTTTGGACAACAACTCCATGGACACTTCCGGCAAACCTTGCAATTTGTGTAAACCCTGAATTTGACTATGTTTATGTTGCAAAGGATGGAGTGACCTATATCATTGCTGAAAACCTTATGGAGGACGTTTTAGGAAAACGCATCAAAATCCATAGGACCAAAATACCTGCTGAAAATGATGATGAGGAAGACAAAATCATCGAAGAAGAAGAGGTAATGTATGAAATAATTAAAACAGTCAAAGGTGAAGACTTACTTGGTAAGTCCTATGACTATATTTTAGCAGATGAAATTCCAAAACAGATGGAATTTGACTCAGAAATTGAAAAGGTACACACAATCCTGCCTGGTGACCATGTAGAGCTGGGTGAAGGTACAGGTCTTGTACACACAGCACCAGGACACGGTCCGGACGATTTTGAAGTGGGTCATGCTAATGGACTTCCTATATTCTGCCCGGTAGGTGAAGACGGATGCTTCACCGAAGATGCCGGTAAATATGATGGCAAATTTACAAAAGATGAAAATACTCAAATTATTAAGGATTTAGAAGAAAAAGGATTAATGTATCATTCAGAAACCATTGAACACAGATACGGAGTATGCTGGAGATGCAAAACCCCAATCATTTATCGTGCAACCAAACAGTGGTTCCTTAAGGTAACCGACATCAAACAGAAAATGTTGGATGAAATCGGAAAAGTTGAATGGGTTCCTAAATGGGCTGGAGAAGGAAGGTTCTACGATTGGGTAGACAATGCCCGTGACTGGACAATCTCAAGACAAAGGTACTGGGGTATTCCAATACCAATTTGGGAATGTCCTGACTGTGGAGAACTCAAAGTAATCGGTTCCTTGGATGAATTGAAAGAAGAATCCTTAAATGAAATTAATGTAAGCGACTCAGAGCTTATTCACAGGCCATATGTGGATGAAGTTGAAGTGAAATGTGACAAATGTGGCCAAACCATAAAAAGAATTCCTGACGTATTGGACGTATGGATCGACTCCGGTGTAGCCGGATGGGCTTCACTATACTACCCTGAAGAGAAGGAGAAATTCGAAGACTGGTTCCCTTATGACTTCATCACTGAAGGTCACGACCAGACCAGAGGATGGTTCTACTCACAGCTCGGTACCGGAGTGATTGCAATGGGCCAAAGCCCATACCAGAAAGTACTGATGCACGGATTCGTTCTTGATGAGAACGGAAACAAGATGTCCAAGTCATTGGGTAACGTTGTCGCTCCCGAAGAGGTAATCGAAAAGTACGGAGCGGACGTTTTAAGGTTCTACCTGTTATGGGCTTCAAAGCCATGGGACGACCTCAAGTTCGTATGGGAGGAATTGTTAAACATCAACAAGATGTTCAACATCCTATGGAACGTCTACGTATTCTCAACAACCTACATGTCACTTGATGACTTCAATCCTGTAGGACTGACCGAAGACGACATGATCTTGCGCTCAGAAGATAAATGGATTATCTCAAAGGCAAACTCATTGATCAAGGAAGTTGCTGAAGATCTCGATAAGCTATTCTTCCACAAGGCAACCAGAAAAATCAACAACTTCATACTTGAAGACTTGAGCCGCTGGTATGTAAGGCTCATCCGTGGAAGGACATGGGTTGAAAGCGATGACCCTGACAAATTGGGCGCTTATTACAGCCTATACACTGCACTTGTAAAACTCATAACTGTATTATGTCCGATTGCTCCACACGTTTGTGAAGAAATCTATGAAAACCTTGTTAAGGGCGTAAACCCTGAAGCGCCAGAGAGTATCCATATGCTTGACTGGGGTTATGACGAGGATGCAATCGATGATGAACTCGAAGCCAAAATGGACGTTGCCCGTGAAGTCATCGAAGCGTCAATCAGAGCAAGGGACATGGCACAATACAAATTGAGATGGCCGGTTTCAGATATTA
Source organism: Methanobrevibacter sp. (assembly GCF_045130115.1). GTDB lineage: Archaea > Methanobacteriota > Methanobacteria > Methanobacteriales > Methanobacteriaceae > Methanocatella. Next base: position 7,014 of record NZ_JBGUPC010000007.1, on the reverse strand, counting down.
CAGTTGTATCTGAAGATGAAGACGTATTAAAGGCTATTGAAGAGCTGACAGACATCATCAAGGACCAGTCCAATACAAAAGATGTTTTATGTGCCAGTGAATTTGAAAAATTATCATACAATGCAAAGCCTAACCTCAAGATTTTAGGCCCTAAACTCAAAGGAGACATGGGAAAAGTAGTCAAAGGCCTAAAGACTGCTGATGGAAATCAAATCAAGGCTGACCTCGAAGCAAACGGCAGCGTAACAATCGAAGGAATAGAATTGAACTCTGAAGAGGTATTGTTCGATTCAGAACTTCCGGACGATTTCGTTTCATCAGAATTTGAAGGCGGTAATGTATTTGTAAATACCAATATCACATTGGAAATCAGACAGGAAGCCATGGCCCGTGAACTCATCAGAAGGGTTCAGGACATGAGAAAGGAATTGGACCTTGACGTTGAGGCAAACATCAACGTGGATGTGGAGACATCAACCGAATTCAAAGACTTGATTGTGCCTCAGTCTGAAGTGATCTCTCATGAAATCAGGGCTAAAAGCTTAATTATTACCGATACAGAAGAATGCAATAAAGATTCAAAGGATTATACCAAAGAATGGGATATCGAAGGAGAAAAAGTAGTTATTTCAATTAAAAAATAAGGTGTTTAACATGACTTTAGCTGACTCTGAAATTGAATATATTGAAGGAATCCTCGGCAGGGAAATGAACGAATTGGAAGAAGGAATGCTTGATGTAATGTTTTCAGAACATTGCTCATACAAAAGCAGCAGACCATTTTTAAGGGCTTTTCCAACCGAAGGGGAAAACATTATCTTAGGTCCGGGTGACGATGCAGGACTTGTAAGCGTAACCGATAAGTATGCATTAGCAGTGGGTATGGAATCACACAACCACCCATCAGCTATTGAACCATACGGAGGAGCAGGTACCGGTATAGGCGGAATATTAAGGGATATCATATCCATGGGAGCCATGCCTATTGCACTTCTTGACTCCTTAAGATTCGGACCTTTGGAAGAAGACCAAAAATCAAGATACTTGTTTGAACATGTTGTAAAGGGAATTTCCGATTATGGTAACCGTGTCGGTGTTCCTACCGTCGCCGGTGAAATAGAATTCGACGAATCATTCAGGACAAACCCTCTCGTCAATGTAATGTGCGTCGGTCTTGTTGAAAAGGACAAAATCGTAAGGGCACAGGCTCCAAACATAGGCGATGTATTCCTTTTGATGGGCGGAACAACCGGCCGTGACGGAATTCATGGTGTTACTTTTGCATCAGAAGAGCTTACTTCAGATTCAGAAACTGAAGACAGGCCTGCTGTACAGGTAGCTGACCCATTCACCAAGAAAAGAGTTCTTGAAGCATCCCTGGAAATATTGGAAAAAATCAATGTCAGCGGTGTTAAGGATTTAGGTGGTGGAGGTCTCACATGCTGTATTTCAGAATTGGTGGATTCCTCCAGCAATGGTGCTTTAGTCGACTTGCAGGCGATTCCTTTAAGGGAAACCGGAATGACACCTTATGAAATCATGCTTTCAGAGTCACAGGAAAGAATGGTGTTTGTAATCAACCCTGACGATGTTAAATTGGCACAGGAAATCTGCGACAAGCATGAAATCACATCATCCGTCATCGGTGAGGTCATTGACGGAAACAACATGATCATTTCAGATGAAGGCGAGGAAATAGCTAACTTGCCAACAATACTATTGGCAGATCCACCTTCAATCGACAGACCGATTAAGGAAATACCAGAAGATACAGAAAAAATCGAGCTTAAGGAACCTGGTGTTTACGAATCCTTACCAAAATTATTATCCTCTCCAAACATAGCTTCAAAAGAATGGGTTTACAAACAATATGACCATGAAGTTCAGGTCAGAACTGTTGTAAAACCTGGAGACGATGCTGCAGTACTCAGAATCGATGAAAATACTGCAATTGCTCTTACTACAGATTCAAATACAATTCACACAAAATTATCTCCATTCGACGGAGCCGCAGGTTGTGTTGCCGAAGCTATCAGAAACGTAATCTCAATGGGAGCAACCCCTTATGCAGTCGTTGACTGTCTGAACTTCGGAAACCCTGAAACTCCTGAAATCCTATGGCAATTCAAAACAGCAATTGAAGGAATGGCACTTGTTGCTGAAAACTTCAACGCACCGGTCATCAGCGGAAACGTAAGTTTCTACAATGAAACCGAAGGAATCAAAATCAATCCGACACCTGCTGTTGGTGTTATTGGTGTTGAGGACATTGAAAACATAAGGACCATGGACTTCAAAAACGAAGGAGACAAAATCATATTAATAGGTAAAACCTATGATGAGCTTACAGGTTCAGAATATCACAGAACCATTCATAACCTTGAAAAGGGTACCGCTCCAAGAATCAGAATCGATGAGGAAGTTGCAAACGGTCAAACCGTTTTGGATTTAATCTCCAATGACAAGGACAAAAACATCACTGCAGTGCACGACGTGTCTGCAGGTGGTCTTGCAGTTGCATTATCAGAAATGGTCATCAAATCAGGATTAGGATGTGACGTGACCTTAAAAGATGATGAATTGGATAAAATTCAATTGCTGTACTCAGAAAGTCATGCAAGGTACTTGTTAACTGTCAAAGCAGATGCACTGGACGACATTTTAGCGCAAATAGATGTTCCTTGTGAGGTCATCGGTGAAGTTAAAGGCACTTCATTGAATGTAAACGATCATGAATTCAGCTTTGAAGACTTGGATAATGCATATCATGGCGTTATTGAAAAATACATGGCATGATTGGCTTGGGGGAGTTGAATGTTCTTATCAAAGCTTGATTCATTAAAGAATGCTCAAAATATGATCTCTGACAATCAGAAGCTAACTGAGATTGAAGAGATTTCCATCCACGATGCCCACAAAAGGGTTTTGGCTGAAGATATAATAGCATTTCATGATTCACCGCCTTTTGATAAATCAGCTATGGACGGGTTTGCACTCATTGCAGAGGACACCTTCGGTGCTGGACAGTCAGCGCCAAAGCAGTTCAAGATTGTCGATGCAATCGGTGCCGGTGATTTTTCATCTACAACCGTTAATCAAAATGAGGCTATAGTGATAGCTACAGGCGCTCCTATCCCTGATGGGGCAAATGCCGTTTTGATGAAGGAATACACAACAACCGATGGGGATGACTTGACTATCTATTCACAGGTCACTCCCGGTGAAAATGTCTCTCCAAAGTCTGAGGACATCGAGAAGGGCCAGAAAATACTGGACAAAAACACTTTCATCAGATATCAGGAACTGGGTCTCATAGCCTCTGCGGGATATGATACCGTAAAGGTATTCAAAAAGCCTAGGGTCAAAATAATCATTACCGGAAACGAGCTTGTCGAGCCGACCAAAGAGGAAATCGACAAGGCTAAAATCATCAATTCAAATCAATTCACTATCAAGGCGATGGTTGAGGATTCCGGAGCAATATGTGACATTGGCCGTGCCGGCGATACCTTTGATGAGGTAAGGGAAGCCATTTTGGATGCTTCCAAGGATTATGATGTTATCATGACTACTGGAGGAACTGCAATCAGTAAGGGAGATGTTGTTTTGGATGTGGTTGGTGATATCGGTGAGATACTGTTCCATGGTGTTGCAATAAGGCCAGGCAAACCTGCAGGTGCAGGCATTGTCAATGACAAGGTGATTTTCACATTTTCAGGCCAGCCAGTTGCCGCAATGTCCCAGTTTGACATGTTTGCAAGAAAGTATCTCTTTGAAATGCAGGGAAGGGCATTTGATTTTAATATAGTTAAAAGAACATCACAGCTTAAGATACCTTCACAATTGGGCAGGACAGATTTCATCCGTGCGGTCAGTGATGAGGAGCATGCAAAGCATGTGCTGAATAGAGGTTCTGGCATTATTCGTTCAATGGTTGAGGCGAACAGCTATATCATAATAGACGAAAATGATGAAGGATACCAGAAGGATGATATAGTTGATGTTGTCTTCTTTGATTCATTACTTTGGTAGGTAAAGAGGCATTTTAATGAATGGTATTTATTATTATTTGATAGCCTTTGCTGTCATCTGGATATTGGTCGGAATATTTCATGAAAGATTATCAAATCATGGGGTTGAGCTTAGCTTTCCAGTCATAATGTGGAAAACCCAAAGGCTAAGGGGACTGATATCCAAAATCAACAACCTGTCACCAAGATTCTGGCGATGGTATATGAATATAGGTATTATTGTGGCTTATGGGGCCATGATATTCATTACATATACTCTATTACCCACATTACCGACTGTTTTTGAAACGCCAAGCGTTTCGATAGTGATACCTGGTGTTGATATTCCGGGTTCACAGATCTACGTTCCCTTTGTATATGGTCTGATAGGACTGGCCACCGTTTTGATTGTTCACGAATTTTCACACGGTATCCAGGCCATTGGAGAAAAGATACCAATCAAGTCAATTGGGCTCATGTTGTTTATAATACTTCCGGGAGCATTTGTAGAGCCCGATGAGGATAAGCTGAAGGAAGCCAAAAGGATTTCAAGGCTAAGGGTTTATGCGGCAGGATCAATTGCAAATGTTACTCTTGCGGCCATTGCTATAATGCTTGTGTCCTTATGTGCTGCCGGAATTCCAAACTACTTTGCTGAAGACGGCATTGAGATAGGCAGAGTCGTTCCAGATTCACCATCCGACGGAATTTTAAAGGAAGGAATGGTGCTTGAAGCCATTGACAATCAAAAGATAAATGATTCAAAGGCATATGTCAATGTTGTCAGTTCGTTTGCTCCGGGCGACAACATTTCGGTTCAAACGGACCAGGGAAATTATCACATTACGCTTTCAAAACACCCGAACAACGAGTCCAGAGGATTTTTCGGAATCCAGGCCAACAAGCATTTCGAGCTGACAGATGACAGTTTGGGACCTATTCCATGGATACTATTTGAACTGGTTGACCTCTTCCAGTGGGTGGCAATGCTGAACCTTGGAATTGGTTTGTTCAATCTGCTTCCAATCAAACCTTTGGATGGAGGCTACATGCTTGAGATATTATTAAGCTATAAATTGTCAGAACAGTATTACAAGCCGATTGTAAATGCATTGTCTGCAGTTTTAGCGATGGTTATTGTATTCAGCATAGTTGCCGGATTTATTTAATTTTAAAAAAAGAAAATGGGAAAGAATTGTAAAATTCTTTCATTTTATAATTCTTTACATGCTTGAGCTAATTTTTTACCTAATTCGTAGCTTGTTTCGTCTTCTTCAGCGGTAGGTACGAATGTGATTTCCTGAGTGTCTACAACATCAAATCCGTAGTTGTTTAATTCTTCAGCAAGCATTGCAGGTGTTCCACCTTTTCCACCCATGGATCCGAAGGTAACAGCTTTTCTCACGATACCTGTTCTGTTGAATAATAATCCTTTGAGGTAGTACATGATGTCCCCGATACTTGGGTATGGCACATCGTTGATTGTAGGGTCACCTACAGCAATTCCTTTACTGGTCAGGATACTTTTGACGATTTCAGACCTTTCATCTTCGTGCAGGAAGAAGATTTCAACATCATAGCCTTCAGACATTGCACCTTCTGCAATTTCGTGAGCCATTTGCTGGGTTGAGTAGTGCATGGTATCGTAAATGATTGTGATTTTGTCTTCACATACGCCGGTTGCCCAGTTTTGGTAAGCTCCGATGATTTGCATTGGGTCAGTCCAGATTTGACCGTGTGATGGTGCAATCATTTTAATGGAGTCTAATAAACCTAATTCAACTACTTCATTTAGTTTTTTGAGAACTAATTTTGAGAGTGGGGTGATTAAGTTAGCATAGAACTTTTGAGCCGCATCCATTAGAACATATTCAGGGATTTCATCAGAGAATCTTTGTGTGAAACATAAGTGTTGACCGAATGCGTCGTTAGGGAATAAAATTCCGGTTTCATCTGCAAGTAATGTGAACATGCTGTCAGGCCAGTGCAATAGGAATGCATCTAAGAATGCTAAAGTTCTTCCGCCAACATCTAAGGAGTCACCGGTTCCTACAGTGATGAATTCAGCGCCTTCTAAAGCAGGATAGTGTTTTAAAAGACCGTTTACTGCAATTTTGGTACAGTAGATAGGTGCTTCTGGGAATCTTTTGTGTAAGTCCACCAATACTCCTGAATGGTCTTTTTCAACGTGGTTTTGGATGATGTAGTCAACTTTGACTTCTCTTCCTTCTTGAGCGAAAGCGTCATCGATACGTGCCATCATTTCTTTGGTTTTTCCAGGATAAGCGTTATCGATGATTGCTACTTCGTCTTCACCGAATACAATGTATGCATTGTAGGTGGTTCCGTCTAAGGTGTAACCGTGGTAGGTTCTTAAGTCCCAATCGAGTACACCAATCCAGTATACTCCATCAGCTATTTTTTGTGCGTTTGCTTTCATAATTTCAACCTTTTATTAAAGTTTTTTTATTCATGGATACTGTTATCTATGAATTGATATTATTATCTAATTTGTTATTATATATAATTTTGTTTTATACGAACAGTTTGTAGTTTGGTACTTTAGGGAAATCAAGAGAGAGTTAATGATGATTGTGTAGTTAGGTAAATGTTTTTCAAAATTTTATTTTATTAAATTAATTAATTAATTAATTAATTTTTGGTGTTAGGTTTAAGTATGTTATAAATAATTCAAACCGATTAAATTGATTTTATTGAAATATTTGAATTGCTGATCAAAGCTAACTAAATCAGTGATTTTTGATTCTTGCATTGTTAAAATGATGCTTGAATCGGTAAAGCTTAATTTTGTCTTTTTGCTATTTGGTCCAACAATCCTTTTGAATATATCAAAGGTTTTGGCGGTGTAATTGAAGATATTATATTCATTTAATATCTCAAAGCTGTCAATTAAGCCATAATATATTTCTTCAGCCGCTTCAATGTTAATTTTTCGGCCTGTTAATGTTAAGACTTCATTTAATACATTGTTGTTAATGTAGCA
>NZ_JBGUPC010000006.1:0-123985 GCF_045130115.1 Methanobrevibacter sp. | reverse complement strand
ACTTTCTGATATTGGAGCCCATATCACTTTCTTTGTTGAAGATTTTGATGATACGGAGAATCCCCTGCCGGATTATGATGAAAGATTTTTTAAAAAACTTCATAGAACATATTGGGAAAATAAAAAGGCAGAAAAATTAGATACATTGATACATAGATTAATATCCACTATTTATGGCAGCTGCGATTTGGATTTTCTATATTGCCGCGGATTTCATATGGCAATGTTTTATCTCATGGGATGCAATGCTCTAAAAGAAGGAAGAGACAGCATTACTTGCGAAGATGTGGTAATAGCATACCTGACTGGATTCAAAATCATCCTCAATGACATCAGACCACTGGTATACGAACTATACGATGAAGAAAAATGGAAAGATGAAAGCAGCTGGAAATAATAAAAAAATAATGGAGTGTTTATATGATAGTGAATCGAAGCTTTGCAAAAGTCGTTTCTGTACTGTTCTTCCTTGAATTCGCATCCCTTTTTGCAATTGCAACAATGATCATCAATCCAGGATTCCAATTCTCACAAAATCCACTGATCCGTTTTGCAGGACTGTTCTTCTGTCTTTTAGTTACTGCAATCTTCTACTCATTCATATCAGAGGATGAAGAAACAATAAAGGGCAAAGACCAAGGAAATTTCCTAATCAAGGAAGAAATGGAATATAAAAGATTAATTCCAATAATAATCGTAGTGGGAATATTCATCGCATTTATCCTATTCCTTATCCTGAGGCCATATGGAATAATCTGAATTTCTTATTTTATTTAAATCATCAAAAACTATATGCTAAAAATATTAAACTAATTTAAAAACATTTAAATAATACAAAGTCAATAATAAGAGTAAATACATTAAAATAAATTAAAGTTATTAAAATCAATATTAATTTATAAACAAAAATATTGATTAGTACTAGGTAGTTTTGAAAATAAATGAAAATTAAGAGATTAAATTAAAAATAAAAATTAAATTAATCTTTAATATCAAAATAATCGAAAATTGAGTAATTAAAAAATTATAAAAAATCAAAAATTATTTGAAAATGAAAGAAATTATCCATTAGAATTTGTGAAAATAACGAAACTATTATATATAATGTATAACATAATAAGAATAGGTTAGGAAGTGCGAGTTATATTGTATAAATATTAATTGATTTTACAAATTTTATATAACTTATTAAACCTGACAATTTCTAATTTTAATAATAATTTCAATCATTAAAACATTATATTTTTAAGATTATTTTTTATTATTTAAGATTATTTAATAATTTAAATTTAATTTTACATTATTATACGAGGTGTATTAATATGACTGAAAAAAACACTTTTGAAGGTACAACCACTGTAGGTATTACCTGTGTAGATGGTGTTGTATTTGCAAGCGAAAGAAGAGCAAGTATGGGAAACCTTGTTGCTCACAAAGTAGCTGAAAAAATATTCAAAATTGACAATCACATTGCAGCAACCATTGCAGGATCTGTTGCAGATGCACAAAGCTTAATGAAAATCATTAGCGCTGAAACTGCATTATACAGATTAAGAAATGGTAAAGACATTAGCTTAGAAGCTGCTGCAGCTGTAAGTTCTAACATATTACACTCCTCACCAGCATATGTACAAACTCTTATCGGAGGAGTAGATGACACTGGTGCATCAATATATTCTTTAGATGCAGCAGGAGGTATGATTAAGGATACTTTCATTTCTACCGGTTCCGGTTCTACATTTGCATATGGTGTTCTTGAAGACAGATTCCACGAAGACATCACTGTAGAAGAAGCTAAGGAATTAGCTTTAAGAGCTATCAAAGCTGCTACAGAAAGAGACACTTACTCTGGAAATGGCTTCTTAGTAGCTGAAGTTACTAAAGATGGATACAAAATGTTAGAAAAAGAAGAAGTTGAATCTATTATTGAAAAAATTAATAGCTAAAAAATATATACGAATTATTTATTTTTTAACTTTATTTTACAACTAATTTTACATATTACAGTATAGATAGTATATGCAATAAATTAAGTAAACATCTTTTTTATGACACAGAAGCTGTTTATTTAATCCATAAGAATATTGATGTCGTAGATTAAAATCAATATTCTTAACTTTTAATTTAATTTTAAATCCTGAATTTAGAAATTTATATAATTATATTTTTAGATAATATTAGGATTTTGATTAGTTAATTAATTTAATTATTTAGAATTAATTATAGAATAATTATTCAATTAAACGGCTTATTTAAAAATTAACCAAAATTTACTTAACGAATATTTTTAAAAAACATTTTCTATAACTGATTAAAGGAAAATAAAAGAAGAATTGGAAATTACAAAAATATTGATTTTATACCATATGCTAATTTTATACGTCTATTTTTCGAAGTGATAATATGGCTTCAAACGTTTTAGAAGAAATCAAACAAAAAATTACAAAAAAACTACCTGATGAAGTTCAATTAGCTAATATTGAATTTGAAGGTCCTGAGGTTGTTATTTATACAAAAAACCCAGACATTGTAGCAGACAATGGGGACTTAATCAGAAACTTAGCAAAAGAACTTAGAAAAAGGATCATAATCAGATCAGACAAATCAGTTTTATTACCATACGAAGAGACTATTCAAAAAGTTGAAGAGATTGTTCCAGAAGATGCTGAAATCAGTAACATCACCTTTGATGAAGTTACCAACGAAGTGGTGATAGAAGCTACAAAACCTGGGCTTGTAATTGGAAAATATGGAGTTACCTCAAGAGAAATCGTTAGAAAAACCGGATGGGCTCCAAAGATTTTAAGAAGTCCTCCAATTAGATCTGAAATTATTGATAGAATCAGAAATACCTTGATGCACAACAGTAAGGAAAGAAAGAAAATCTTGCAGACTTTAGGTGCAAGAATCCACCAAGGTGGAAAATATGATAATGATTGGACCAGATTAACCGCTATGGGAGGATTTAAAGAGGTAGGACGTTCCTGCATGTTACTTCAAACTCCAAACAGTAGAGTGTTGCTTGATTGTGGAGTAAACGTAGCAGGGCAAGATGAAAAAAGTTCATTCCCAATGCTTGGAGTTCCTGAGTTTTCAATTCAAGACCTTGATGCGGTTGTAGTGTCTCACGCTCACTTGGACCACTGTGGATTCATTCCTTACCTTTACCACTATGGATACGAAGGTCCTGTATACTGTACCTCTGCAACAAGAGACTTGATGACCTTATTGCAATTGGATTACATTGACATTGCACATAGGGAAAACAACCCACTTCCATTTAATGTAAAGCATGTGCAAAAGATGATCAAGCACACAATCACTCTTGACTATGGAGTAGTAACAGATATATCTCCAGACATCAAATTGACCTTGCATAATGCAGGTCACATTTTAGGTTCCGCTATGTGCCACTTCCACATTGGTGACGGTGCACATAACTTGCTCTACACTGGAGACTTCAAATACGAAAGAAGCAGACTCTTGGAACCTGCAACCACAAGATTCCCTAGAGTGGAAAGCTGCATTATGGAAAGTACATATGGTGGACACGAAGATGTTACCCCATCAAGAAACAATGCAGAAAAAGAATTGATGAAGACCATCTACAAAACATTAAAACGTGGCGGAAAAGTATTGGTTCCTGTATTTGCAGTAGGAAGAGCACAAGAATTGATGATTGTGCTTGAAGAGTACATGCGCCATGGAATGGTTGAAGAAGTGCCAATCCATCTTGATGGTATGATCTGGGAAGCAACTGCAGTGCACACTGCAAGACCTGAATACTTAAGCAAAGACTTAAGGGATCAAATTTTCCATATGGGAAGAAATCCATTTATTGCAGAATCATTCAATAAGGTTCAAAACAATGCTGAAAGAAAACAGATTGTAGAAGGAGAACCATCAATTATCCTTTCAACATCTGGTATGATGACTGGTGGAAACTCTGTTGAGTACTTCAAATGGTTATGTGAAGACAAGAACAATTCCATTGTTTTCGTAGGTTACCAATCAGAAGGATCCCTTGGTAGAAAAATCCAAAAAGGACACAAGGAAATCCCATTGGAAGATGAAACAGGTAAAAAAAGAATCTACAATGTTAAAATGGATGTTAAAACCATTGAAGGATTCAGTGGTCACTCCAACAGAAGACAATTGATGGAATTTGCAAAAAGATTGCACCCAAGACCGGATAAGATCATCACTTGTCACGGAGACCCATATAAAACTGTTGACTTAGCTTCAAGCATTCACAGAAGTTATAAGGTAGAGACCAAAACTCCACTTATTCTTGAAGCAACCAGACTTCAATAATTTTAAATATTTTTAAAATATTTCATATTTCAAAATAATCTTTATTTTAGAAATAATCTTTATTTTAAAAATTATTTATTTTAAAATATTTTTTAAAATTTTTATATTTAAAACTAAAATTTATTTTTTTAATTTTTAATTTCAATCAATTTTATGATTAATTATTCTAAAATAATTAATATAATATAAATAATAGCTAAAACAAATATTAAAATGTTAGCTATTATTTAATTGTTAATAATAGCCTATTAAAATAAAACTTTGAAAAATAAAAAATTATAGAAATTATTATTAGGTGAATTTTATGGTTACTTACTCAGAATCTGGTGTTGACATTGACCTTGAAGCATTAACCGTTTCCAAATTAGCTTCAAAATTGCAGCCAACATTAGAATACAGAAATATTATTACTGACAGTGGACACTTTGCAGCATTAGTTGAACTCGGCGATAAGGCTATTGCTATGAGTACTGATGGTGTAGGAAGTAAAATATTAGTTGCAAAAATGATGGAAAAATATGATACTGTTGGAATTGACATGATTGCAATGGTAGTAAACGATATCCTTTGTGTAGGTGCAGAACCAATCGCATTAGTTGACTACTTAGCAGTTGAAGAACCAGACCCAAAAGTAGCTGAAGAAATTGCAGACGGTCTTGTCCAAGGGGCAAAAGAATCTCAAATCGCAATCATTGGTGGAGAAACCGCTTCCCTTCCAGGAATTGTAAAAGACTTTGACTTAGCAGGAACCGGTATCGGTTTTGTAGACAAGGATAAAATCATAACTGGTGCAGATATCCAAGAGGGTGATGTATTAATCGGTCTTAGAAGTAGCGGTATTCACAGTAATGGTTTAAGTTTAGCTAGAAGAGCAATCTTTGAAGAAGGTGGATTTGATGTTAACGACAAAATGCCTAATGGCGAAACCACTATCGGAGAAGAATTATTGAAACCAACCCAATTGTATGTTAAATCAATTGTTGACCTTTTAAAACATGACTTTAACATTAAAGGTCTTGCTCATATGACTGGTGGTGGAGTAAACAACCTTTCAAGACTTAAAAAAGGAATCGGATTTGACATTACCGATTATCCAGAACCACAAGACATCTTTAAATTGATTTATGAACAAGGAGTTCCTTTAGAGGAAATGTATAAGGTTTTCAATATGGGTGTAGGATTTTGTGTCATTGCAAGCCCAGAAGAAGCAGATGCTGTTGTAGAAGCATTGAATGAAAACATTGAAGCACAAATTGTAGGAACAGTAACTGCTGAAGAAAAGATTACTGTAAAAACATTTGAAGGAACTGTAATTGAATATTAATTCAATGCAAAAAAGAACAAAAAAGAAAATAAAAATACATAAAATTCCAATAATAATTTTAAAAATAAATTAAAAATAATTTAGAAATAAATTAGAAATTAATTATAAATAAATTAATAATTACAAAGATATTTCAACAAATGCCAATCATTAAGGAGGGAAAATATGAGAATTAGTGTTGAAAATGAAAGAAAACTTGTAAATGAAATCTTAATCAACATTGGAGTGCAAGAAGATCATGCAAAGATCATTACTGAAGCAACTTTAGACTCTGATTTAAAAGGTTTCACTTCACATGGACTTGGAAGATTCCCACAATACATTAGAGGAATCAATAACGGTTTCATTGAAACCAAAGGAGATTATGAAATTGTCAAAGATGAGGATTCCATTGCACTCATTGATGGAAAAAGCTTATTCGGACAATACATTGCACATGAAGCAATGATGATGGCAATCAATAAGGCAAAGGAAACTGGTATTGCTGCAGTTGGTACATTCAACTCAAACCACTTTGGAATAACCGGTTATTACTCTGACTTAGCTATTAGAAATGACATGATTGGTATTGTAATTTGTAACACTGAACCTGGAGTAGCTCCTTTAGGTGGTAAAAAAGCTATTCTTGGAACTAACCCAATAGCTATTGGTATCCCTTCTGAAACTTATATTGCTGTAGATATGGCAACTTCTGTAAGCGCAAGAGGAAAATTATTGGAAGCTAAAAGAAAAGGTGAGGAAATCCCTCCAAACACTGCAATTGACAAGGATGGAAATCCAACCACTGATCCTGAAGCTGCATTAGAAGGTTCTATCCTTCCATTCGGTGGAGTTAAGGGATACGCTTTAAGCTTTATGATTGAAATTATGACAGGCCCTTTAGTAAACGCTGCATTTGGTACTAAAGTAACCGGTACTGCAGGAGACTATAAGGAAGACTGTAACAAAGGAGACTTGTTTGTTGCAATCAATCCTGAAAAATTCGTTTCAATTGACGCATTCAAAGAGCAAGTGGAAGAATTCGTCACAGAAATCAGAGAATCCGGAAACACTTTCATCCCAGGAGATCTCGAAGTAAAAAGAATTGCTGAAAATGAGAAGAATGGTTTAGAAATAGATGAAAAACTCTATGAAACATTAAAAACCATTTGTGATGCTGAAAATATAGATTTAGACAGTTACTTAACTGAATAGATCTAACTTTTTTTCTTTTTTTATTCTTTTTTACTATTTTACTATTTTACTATTTTTACTTTTTACATTTTTCATTAACTGATTTTTTTATAAATTTCTAATCTACTATTTTTAAAAATTTTTTAAATTTAATAATTTTAAAAAAATTGAAAACTTAAATTTCATTTTTCACTGATTTTTATAAAAATTTTTATGAAAAAAATACTAAAAATTTAACTTTCTACGACATGTGAAAATTTTTATAATAAAAGTTCATTAAAAGATAGTTAAGATTAAAAACTATTAAAATAATTGATCATATATTAAAAATACTGAAAGTATGAAACATATTGTAAATTTTGATAATTGATAATCTACATCACACAGATGAGAAATGAGAAAATAATGAAAAAATGAAAAAATTATTTTTTGAAAAAATGAAAAGTGAAATTTTTTAGAAAATAATTGAATTGGATATTTTGAAAGAATAGAAAAGTGAAATTTTTGAAAAAATTAAAATTTAAAAAATCAATTAAAAAATATTGTAAAAAAATTTTAAAAAAAATAGAAAATAAATTTTTTAATAAAAAATTAAAAAAATTAAATTGCACAAGATGGTGCAAATCCTAAGTCATTCAATAATTTATCGAGACCTTTTTCTGCCATGACCACATCATCAACTAAACAGAATATTCCTAACTTGCCTTCCTTAATGAAATTTGAAAGTTTGCTTGCATCATCCAAAAGTTCAGATGCATCATCTTCAGCAATTGTAAAGAACAAATCTGTTTCCATCATATTAAGTGAACTGTTTACATTGAATTTGGAATCAATAGCTCCTTCTGTTCTTTCAATGAGGAGGAAATTCTTGTCAGTCTCACCAACAAAGAATGCAACTTTGGTTCCAGGGCTTAAAACTGCAAAATATTGCTCACTGTCACTGACAAACTTATCCCATAAATTATTATCATGAATCTTGACTGGCTTTACCATAAAATCACCTTTTAGAAATATTAGGAAATGAATAAGAAAATTATCTAAAATAATTAAGAAATTATCTAAAATCAAATGAAGAAATTATCTAAAATCAAATTAAGAAAATTATAAAAATTATTCTAATTCAATTTCTTTGATCTTGTTTTCAATAACTTCCTTCACTATTGAAACACAGATTTCCCCTTCTTCATCCAATCTTGCAGCATCATTTGCCTTATGCTCAGTTTCAGCTAAAATGTCTCCAACATTAAGTTCATCGACAATTTCAATACCCTTTTGCTCTAGTATTTTTCCAACACAGTTTCCTTCACAGCCATTAATAGCTAAAATAGGATATTTGTCAAGCATTCTTTTAAAGCCAGTGACATTTGCAGAAGTTGAACCCATACAAATGGATAAGATTTCCACATCATCAATAGCTAAGTCATGAACTGCAACTCTTGCAACCAAACCGTTAGGACTCATACCACTACATGCTGCCAAAGCAATTTTCTCTTCCATAATCATACTTCCTTTAAATTATTATAATTAATTATTCAATAAATGTGATTTTTAAATTTTAATAGAAATTATATAAAATTTTAATAAATTTAATATAATTTTTATAGATTTAATAAAATTTTAATAGATTATAAATTTTTAATAAATTTAATAAATTTTTATAGATTTAATATAATTTTAATAGATTTAATAAAATTTTAATAGATTTAATATAATTTTTATTTTGATAAAATTTAAATTTCTATTCCTTTTTCATTTCAGGCACATACTTTGCATAGAAACCATCAGTATCTGCATAAATTGCCTTGAAACCATAATCTTCCGCTTCTTTCATTGCCTTTTTAATATGCTGACGTCCCCAAGCAGTAATTGATTGGGCACATTCAAATGAATACCAACGGAATCTCAAGAATCCATAAACTCCATACATTGTATTTGCCAAACGTTTCAATGCTTGCTGTTGAACATCCAAACTCTTTTTCAGGATTGGATCATCAGTTGCCTTCATCCTATTCTTAACAGCAAACCTTTCATTAAGAATATCCTCTAAAGCTGAAGGAATAAATCCTTGAGGCTCTTTCTTGAACTTGAAGAAGTGTTCTGGTGAAATATAATATTCCTCATCATCATCTATCGCAGAAGAGATTTCCTCTTCCTTAAGATTATCTATTTCATCATAGCCAGTTTCATAATCTTCAAAGTCTTCAAATTTGGCATTATAAGATGAATTGTCATGTACCAAAACATCTGGAGAAATGTTTTTTGAAATGATTAAAGTAGGGTACAGACTCTTGAAGTCGAACTGAACCAAATTCTCATGCAAACCAATTTCTGGCTCTTTCACATAACCTCCGGAGTTGCTGCCTCTCTCCTTGATGTTTTTCATAGTCATGTTAGGCTTATTCGGCACAACCTCATCAACTTCATAAGCTTTTCTAACCAAATACCACTCAGCTTGTTGACCGGTTGCCATACGGGTTACATCAACAAAAGGCTGTCCAACTATACGGGTAAGTTCCAAATTCAAAGGCAATGTTTCCTGAGCAATCTTCAATGTGGATACGACATCATCCAAGGAATACTTGAACAGGTTCTTAAGTTCCTTGCCTCCATTGTCCCAGAATTCATAAATCCTGTCTCCAGGAACATCTATCTTTTCCTCTCCAAAGAACTCAAAGTATACTCTCTCTAAAGTGTATCTATCAAGAGACATGTATCTTCTCATTACCAAGTACAAGTCAACATGAAGAAGTCCTTTGAATGTAGCTGCATTATTGTAGCCTCTTCTAATGAACTTGATGCTTGATCCATCAACACCTAAATCCAAATCAAGGCCCCATATCTTTGCCCTATCCTTAAGGTAAGGGAAGTCAAAGACATCAGAGTTATACCCTATGATAATGTCAATATTGTTTTCCTTGACAGTCTTGATGAAAGATTCGATCATTTCCTTTTCAGAGTCAACCTTTTCTATAAAGTACATTTCAGGGTCATGCTCAAACTCATCACCTTTAGTGGAAATGACTTTTCTAACTCCTACATTGCTGTCGATTCCAATCATGATTATTTCATCCTCATCAGGATTAGGCATTCCATGAGGGTTTCTAACTTCCAAGTCAAAGCTCATCATCCTGAACTCTTGGAAATCAGTGTTTGCAGTTTTAGGAGCTTCATTCAATTTAAGGATTTCAAGGGAATCATTATCACTGTCTATGGTTTCAAATGAGTCAATAATTTCCCCTTCTAACTCCAATTCAGCCATAGGAACCAAACCATTGTCAATAAGATATCTTCTATAGAATGGAATGTCATGCTCCCTAAGCTGTTTTACAGAGCCCAAATCCCAAATCTTGTCTCTGTATTTAGGAACATCCTGAGGATGGTTAAAACTGATTTTAATGAATTCGGTAGGAACTTGGAAATCCTTTTTAAGGACTTTTTCAATTTTTGTAAACTCCAATTCCTCTTCCTTTTCAAGTTCTACTAAATCCTTCATACATTCATCAATATCATTTACAGGCAAAATATACAAATAAGGGACAAAACTGTCATCCAATGCAATCAAGTCATTGGATTTTTCTCCCTTCACCTTACCGAATAATCTCACGACGGGCTTTTCATCATGAGTGATATAATCAATGTCTAAAAGAACAATATTTCTTTTTACCATCCTATCGACCTAATTTTTTATAATAATTAATAATTATCAGATTCATTATTTTCCAATTTCTCTCTCTAATTTATCCTTTTCCAACTCTTCCTTAAGGGACTTGATAACTGCATATGCAATTCCCAAAATCAAAGGACCCAATATGAAACCAACAATTCCAAATACATAAGGTCCCGCCATAAATCCAACCAAAAGGATTAAGGAAGGCATGTCAGCATAATTGCTTGCAAGCATTGGACGAATGTACATATCACTCAAGCTTAATACGAATCCCCATAATATTGTAAGGATTCCTTGAACTATGTCTCCAGCAACAAAGAATGCATAGATTGCCAATGCCCAATAAACTATCCATGGACCGAAGATAGGAATCAACTGTGCAATACCTGTAATGATTCCTAAAAACAATGCAAACTTATATCCTAAGAGATAATAACCTATACCTCCCATAACACCGATAACAATAGCTGTCAGGAAATGACCATAGAAGATGGATTTTAGAACATTTGCAACATCATCCAAGGTTCTTTCAAAGAAAGCCCTATGCTCTTTTGGAATGAATACGAAAATATATTCCATAACCTTATCGCCATCACGAGTGAAATAATAAATGGAACAGATTAGGACAAACAATTGAACCAGCACATCTGAAAAATTCCTTATGAACCTTATGGCATAATTGAATATGTAAGTTAAGGCTTCATGCACTCCACTAGTCAATAGCCCTAAGTAAGGTTTAACTAATCCTTGAAGTTCCACAGGCAATGCTTGGACAAATGTGTTAATAGCCAAATTCAAATCAATCCCGGAACTTACAGAAAGATTATGGGAAGCGAAAAACATATTCGCAAAAACTGCTGTTTCCCAAAATACGTATATGAACAATAGTATCAATGGAATGATTACCACTATTATCGCCAGGAATATTGAAATTGAAGTGATCTTGATTTTTGATTGAATCCTATTGGCAACTGGTGTGATACCATAAGCAATCATTGCTCCAAGCAAAATCATATTCAATACCGGCATGACTGTAAATAATGACAATAATAAGAAAATTATTATAATCATTATATGTAGGCCATATTTGCTTTCACTAAGATTAAACATGTTATCATTAAATAAATTATTGTTAATATTTTTTTAAATTAAATAATATTGAAACGTTAATTGATTTAGAAATACTCTTTCATTCCAGATGCAGTTCTATGGAATTTACCGAACTCAACGATTTCAGAAACCTGATCAGATGAGAAAACAGGCCCTTCAGCACATATTCTCCAACCGGTATTGTCTACACAGCATTGACCGCAAACACCTATAGCGCATTTCATATAACGTTCCATAGAGTATTCACCTTCAATCATATTGGATTCTAAGCTACCATACAATGGTCTCATCATAACTTCAGGACCACATACAACAGCCCAGTCATACTCCTTATGCTCAATCAATTGCAATACCCTATGAGTTGCGAATCCTTTAAACCCACATGATCCGTCATCAGTGCAAGTATAAACCTTTGCACCTTTAGCTTTTAAACGTTCATCGAACAATAGCTCATCCTTGGTTTGTGCTGCACAAACAACATCCACTTGAGCCTTATTTTTCAATGCAGCTTCAGTGAATGAAGCTATAGGAGCCATTCCAACTCCACCACCAATAGCTAAAACTCTCATGCCCTTTAAATCGGTGTCAAACCCGTTTCCATACGGACCTCTAAGACCTAACTTGTCACCTTCCTTAAGTGTATGCAAGTTTTCAGTAAACTCTCCAACTTTTTTAACTGTTATTCCAAGCTCGCCCTTGCCGACATCGATGTAGGAAATGGACATTGGCTTTTCATCCTTGAAATTCCAAACCATTACAAATTGACCAGGAGTTGGAATATTTTCACCAACCATAGTCCAATCAAAAATGAAAGTCTTGATTGTAGGAGTCTCTTCTATAATCTTTTTAATCTCTAAAACTTGAGGTACATTCATTCTATCACCCACTAAAACTATGGCTCCTTATGAGCAAAGCCCACCATATCATTAATTGAATCAAATTCACTTTCCTCTATAAACTCTTCCAAATCACTTGTAATCCTTCCGAATATTTCAGGACCTTCATACATGATTGAAGTTCCGATTTGAACAGCACTTGCACCTGCATAGAGGAACTCTATAACATCAGCATAATTGCGTATTCCACCAACACCAACAATTGGAATGTCAGTTGCGGCAAATGCATCATAAACGCAACGAACAGCTATTGGCTTAATTGCAGGCCCACTCATTCCACCAAACTTGTTTGCAAGTATTGGATTTCCAGTTACAATATCAATTTTCATTCCAGGACCTAAGGAATTGATCAATGTCAATCCATCTGCTCCAGCTTCTTCAGCTGCAACTGCAATTTCTGAAATGTCAGTTACATTTGGAGTCAATTTTGCAAGAATAGGCACATCAACAGCATCCTTGACTGCCTTTACAACATTTTTAGTCAATTCAGGGTTTTGTCCAATGGATGCACCATAACCTTCCATTGCATGAGGACAGGACACATTCAATTCAATCATATCCACCAAGTCCTCTACCTTTCCTGCAACATATGCGAACTCATCAGGAGTTGCACCATAAATTGAAGCGATTGACTTGCCCTTTATGCGATCAACCCTTTCCAATTCATCGATGAAAGCTTCAACTCCAGGACTTGAAAGACCAATAGCATTAATGATTCCTCCCTCTACAGCAACTGTAGTGGGATTCTTATAACCATCATTAGGTTCCTTTGAAAATGATTTGGATACAACTGCACCAGCACCAGATTTTAAAATCCAATTAAGGGAAGATGCATGGCTCCCCAATACTCCTGCTGCAAGCATCAATGGATTCTTTAACCTGACACCACATAACTTAGTTTTTAACATGAATAACCTCCAATAAAAACATGAAATCTGAAATATGATCTTAAAATTATTAAGTTTTAATCTTTTAATTATAAATATAATTTTTCATAATTATTTTTATAATTATAATATAATTTTATACTATTTTAATATATGAAAACTATATGATATATAATTATTTGATTTGAAAGTGAAAAATAAAGGAAAATTTTTTAAAATTTTACAAAAATGGGGAAAAATTATCTAAAATAATGTAAAATATATTAGATAAAAAAATTAAAATAAGATTATGGAATTTTATATAACACAATGTATTGCAGGATTTATTGCATTTGATGAAGACCTTCAAATTGCTGATTATAAATTATTCAAAGAAGATGAAGTGGTTTCCAATCTCATTAAAATAGAGGAAAATGAGATATTAAACGAAGAGATCGAACTCATTAATGGAATGAAATTGAATTCAGAGAGTGGAGATAAGATCATTATAGAAACCACCAAAAGGAAATCCCAATACAAGGAACTTGAAAATTATGGAAATATTGAAGTGAAAACTCCTAATAAAGGTGGAGAACACTTAAGAAACAATATTGAAAATGTCTTTGAAGAAATAGGATTTTCAAAAAGTCAGGATGAAATCATTCAGATTTATGAAAAGCTTGCAATCCACAAAATCAAAAAATCTTCACAGGAAGAGGACAAGCTATTGATCCAAGCAATTAACTCTGTAGATGACATTGATGAATCAATCAGCAAATTGGTTGAACGTATTCGTGACTGGTACACAATCTATTTCCCTGAAATGGATACAATAAGCAATAATGAGACTTACATAAAGCTAATTGCTGAAAGTGAAAACAGAGAGGATATTTTGGAAAACTTCAATGAGCATTTCAGTGAAGAAATTGAAGAAAGCACAGGTGCTGACATTGAAGAATCCGATTTGGCCATGTTAAAGAGTTTTGCAGAATCCATCTATTCACTTCAAAAGTCAAGAAAGGAACTTGAAAATTATATCGATTCTAAAATGGAATCTATTGCTCCAAACTTAAGAGACTTATTGGGGTCCACATTAGGCGCCAAATTAATTGCACATATCGGAAGCATTAAAAGATTAGCAACTTATCCAGCAAGTGTTATTCAAATAATGGGTGCTGAAAAGGCAATATTCAGACATTTGAAAACTGGAGAACGTCCTCCAAAACATGGATTGATCTTCCAACACCCAAGCGTTCGTGGCGCTAAATGGTGGAACAGAGGAAAAATAGCTAGAAACTTAGCTTTGAAGATTACACTCGCTGTGAGAAAGGATGTGTTCTCTGGAGAGTATGACCCAAGCATTGCTGAAGATTATCTTAAAAAAGTTGAGCAAATCGAAAAGGAAAATCCATTCCCTAAAAAGACAAGCCAAAAAAGGGCAAAGGAAAGAAAGGCCGAAAAGGACAAAGGGAAAGGAAAAAGCAAGAAATATAAAGGAAGCAAGAAAAACAAGAAGAATAAAAAGAAAAGAAGAAAATAAGCAATTGACTTTTGATTGCAACCTAAATTTTCCAATATTAAAAATCTAAAAATCTAAAATTCCAAATTATCAAATTCATATAAAGATGTGAAAAAATGAACATATTTTACAAAGATGGTGAAATAGCTACCAGAAACTTACGTCCAGGGATTAAAGTCTATGATGAAAGACTTATCCAAGAGGGAGATGAAGAGTACAGAATCTGGAATCCAAGAAGATCCAAATTAGCGGCAGCATTATTGAATGGATTGGAAAGGCTCGACTTGAACAATGATTCTAAAGTATTATACTTAGGCGCTTCCACAGGAACAACTGTTTCACACATATCTGACATTTGCGATGAAGGCTTAATCTATGCTGTAGAGTTTTCACCAGTTAGCATGAAAAAACTGGTCAGATTATCACAAAAAAGAAACAATATCGTGCCTCTCCTTGCAGATGCTACCAAACCTAAATATTACTTGAACAAAGTGGAAAAAGCAGACTTGGTTTACTGTGATGTGGCTCAGGAAAAACAGAGCGAACTCTTCATGGACAATATGGATTTATTCCTAAAGGAAGATGGACAAGGGCTTATTACCATAAAAGCAAGAAGCATTGATGTTATTCAAAAGCCTAAAAAAATATTCAAGGATGAAGCTAAAAAAATAAAAGAGAATGGTTATTCCATTTTGGAAAAGATTAAATTAGAACCTTATGAAAAGGACCATATAGCTTTTCTTGTGGAGAAATCTTTTTAAAAGAACATATATTCATTTTTGATAAAAAACATTTTTCAAAAACCATACATAACTGCTATTTTAATCCAAAACCACCATTTTGTTATTGAAATTATAAAATAAAAATTTAGCTTTTCAGATAATTATTTTTATCAAAAAATATAAAGAATCATCAAAAAAATAAAACATATATTTTTTATAAAGATATTTCAAGAAATTTAAAAGAATAGATATCAATTCTAAGCTCTAAAAACCCTTATTTTATAAGTATTACTTTTTTCAAAAAATTTGATTTCAAAAGAGAAATATACATTAGATTTTTTAAAAAAAATAGATTAAAATTTACTGAAAATAAGAAATAAAACTAATGCAATTTTAAAAATTAATCTAAGAATAAATTAACATAATTATTAGTAATTTTAAGTAAAAATAAGAATTTAGCATAAAAACGAACAATCTCAAAAAAGTATTACTACTGAAAGCTTTTTATATAAGAATATTACAAATATATATTTGCTAATGCAATAAAAAAAGAGTTCATAAAAATATCCTCTAGGTTAATTCACTCATAAAAAACACTCCATAATTAAATAGCTTAGAGGATTGAACTTTTTTTGCAAAATAAACTATTTTTAACTCTTTTTTACTAAATTTTTATCAAAATTTTAAAAAATATTTCTAATTTTTCTTTATTTTCAAAAATAAGAAAGAACTACTAATTTTTATAAAGAAGTAATACTTTTTTTAATTATTATCTAAATAAGAGCACAATATCCTATTAAAAAAAATAAAGAAAAAATATTTAAATTTTTTATAGAAAAACAAGGAAGAATATGAGAAAAAAATTATATAACGAATAAAAAATAATGAGAATATGATCATCCAAAAAAAATAGAATTGAAAAATAAAAAATTAAAATAAAAAAGCAATGAGAAAAAGAAAAATTGAATCAAACTTTTAAAGTCTGAAATTAATTCAATTTTTTAGAGATCTCATCAAATATGGATTTGGAGATTTCTTTTTTGGAATTTAATGAAACCTTTTTGACTTCATCACTTACAAGGATTACCTCATTGGTTTCAGATCCAAATTCGCATCCATCATGGGAAACATCATTTGCTACAACCAAATCAGTTCCTGCTTCTCTCATTTGAGTCTTAGCACAATCAATCATTTTCTCTTCTGAAATGTTGTATTCCGCCTTGAATCCAATCAAGAATATGTCTTCATTGATCTTTTTGATTCTTTGTATGATTTTTGCAACAGGCTCAAATTCTAAAGATAAATTGTAGGATGAAGATATTTTGGAATCTTCCTTGCTGATTGGAGTAAAGTCAGAAACAGCTGCGGTAGCTATGAAAATATCAAAATCAGGAATCAACTCATCTATTTTCTCATTCATAAGTGTAGTGGATTCTGCATCAACTATATTAAATGCCTTTGGAATTGAAACTTCATGATGTGCAGCTAAAACAGTTAAATTAGCGCCTCTGATGAATGCCTCCTTAGCCAATTCCAAACCCATTCTTCCAGAAGACCTATTGGAAATTCCTCTTATAGGATCGATTTCCTCAAAGGTTCCCCCTAAACTGATCAATATGTTTTTACCTGCAATATTAGACACTTCATCATCTGCAATGCCCTTATTTACCCTATCCAAATTGACCGCCCTTACAGATTCAAGGACTATATCTTCAATAGCTGGGAATTTGGCTTTTCCTTCATCAATGCGAGGATTGACAAACTTAATTCCTTCTCCTTTTAGCTTTTCAACATTTTCACTTACTGCATCATACATTGAATCATGCATTGAAGGAACGAAGACAATAGGGGCGTCATGCCCTTGAGCAGTTATCAAAAGGGTGTTAACAGGATTGTCAGAAATCTTATATGCAAATTTGGAAATGGTATTTGCAGTAGCTGGAGCAACTAAAATCAAATCTTGTTGAGAGTATTTCACATGCTCTATCTTTCCAGTCAATTCCAATACAACTTCTTGGCCAGTAGCAAACTCTAAAGCATTTGGATGGATAATTTTAGTAGCTTCTGTAGTCATGAATGCCTTAACAGAATGGCCTTGCCTTCTAAATTCCCTTGCTAACTTAATGGTTTCGGTTGCTGCAATACTGCCAGTAACGCATAAAACAATTTCCATAAAATCACTTCAATAAATTTAAAATCTTGTAATAAATCATCTAAAATATTTAAATAAACATTTAAAATTTTGCAATAACAAATAATTAAAATCTTATAGTCTATAATAATCTAAAAAAATAAAAATAGTGAATTTTTATCAAATATCACTATTATAATTGAACACTGTTAATAATGAAATCAAAAGTGCCTACAACATTATCGAATTCAGATTCCGGTGCAGAACATAAGATAACATAAATGTCAGATTCCTTTTGAATCCAAATAGCTTTATGCTGTTTTGTTTGATTGTTTGCTACAGAAGTGTAATCCGCTTCCATAGCAGCTGCACCATTGAATGAAACATTACCCATGTATAAAATATTAAAATCAGAATTACGAGCCAATGTATTGTAATTGGAAGTGAATTCAGATTGTAGGGATCTTGCATTTGATTTCTTTTCAATATTCACATTAATACTATTAAAACCTGAGGAATCCTTTGCATCAGGGTCTGCAACCGCTAAAACTGTTTCATTAGAGTTGGATTTTGCAGAAACCCAATTCCCAGGCATTGATAATGATATTCCATTTTCTGAATAATCCACTGATTGCTGTGAAAGGTCATCTCCATCATTATTGCCTATAGGATTATTTATGAAAAATGAAACACCTACAATCAATATAATTAATACTAATCCGATACCAATAATTTTTTTCATATTATAACTCCAAAAAAATAATAGTAGCACCATCAATAAATTTACTCGTCAGTTCCTCCAGAACTACCACCTGAAGAGCCACCTCCAGAAGAGCCACCACCAGATGAACCTCCTCCTGAAGAACCGCCAGAAGATCCTCCACTAGAAGAACCACCACCAGAACTACTACTAGAACTGCCACCAGAACCTGAGGAACTGGAAGAACTAGAACTTGAGCTACTATCTGATGAGGAACTTGAGGAATCAGAACTTGAATCATCATCTGAAGAACCATATTTAGTGGTATTTGAGTAAGATTTTGTATAATTGTAACTGAGAGACTTGTTTACCTTGACTTCAGGAAAAGCAGTGTCATTAATAGTTGCACTAGCAGATAGCATATTTCCAACATCCCCATCTAAACCTATGCTGGACATTCCAAAAGTAATTCCAGCACCGAATGCCACAAGCAAAAATACAACTGCCAATGCAATATACCATGGACTGGTAGTTGAAGACTCCTCTTCTTTTTTTGATACTGTATAAGTCTCAGGATTATGAATGTATTTTCTAACTAACTTTTCCTTTTCTTCCCGATACTTCTGAGAATCATCATGTCTTGATCTGATTGAGGAAGGAGTTTCTTCTTTTCCTTGCATCGCACGAATTCTATCACTAACTTCAATAGTTTCAATCTTATGCCTATACTGGTCAGATAAATAAAGGTATTTCTCTTCAGAAATCAAACCAGCTTCATAATCTCTTTGAAGATTATCTAAAATCTGCATAAGTTTCTTTCTATCTGGATTCATACTTTTACTCCTTATATCGATTGAATAAATAAATATTATACATTAAAAATATCAAACTTTTTTCATTTTATATATTTATGTATTTATATATTATTAATATATGAAGTTTATATTTAATAAATTATACTAAATGCAAGTTAAAAAATAGAAAAATATTGAAAAATTATTGAAGTTTAAAAAAATTCTAATGGATAAAAATAGATTTAATAGAAGATTATTTGAATAAATCTTCACTAAATACAGGATAAGAACCTAAAATCTTAAAGAATGAAGTGTTTTCCTCTAAATGCTTTAAAATACGTCCTATATCATCATCCAATCTATGCCCTTCAAGATCTATGAAAAATATATAATGACCTAATCCCTCTTTAGAAGGTCTGGATTCAATTTTAGTCAAGTTTACATCATTTTCTGCAAATAGAGCTAAAAGTTCGTAAAGTCCCCCTGGCTTATCCTCAAACAATGAAAATGAAATTGAAGTCTTGTCATTTCCAGTGATTGGAGAATCCTCATTATCCAAAACAACAAAACGGGTTTCATTGTTGAAATTCTCTTGAATGTTTGTATCAATAACCTTCAATCCATAGAGTTCCGCTGCCTTTAATGTTCCAATAGCTGCATCTTCACCGGTTTCTGCAACCCTTTTAGCAGCTGCAGCAGTGCTTAATGTATAATGAGCAGTGATTCCATGCCTTTCCAAATAAGGCTGGCATTGGCCTAAAGCCTGTGAATGTGAATAGACATTTTCCACTTCATCTACAGTCATTTCCTTAGCAGCCAATAAATTATGGTTGATTGGAATGACAATCTCGTTTTTGATCTTCAAGTCAAAATTATGAATCAAGGAATCTAAAGTCAAGCTAACTGGACCTTCAATAGAATTTTCAATCGGTACAATACCGCATACGCATTCCCCTCTTTCTACAGCACCCATCACCTGCTGTATTGAACAGTAGGAAATCAAATTGTCACTGACCAATGATGCAGCTTCGTGAGAGAATGTTCCTTGAGGTCCTAAAAATGCAACTTTATCATTTATCATAATAAAACTCCAGTTAAATAATTTTAATTTAAAAATGATATTTATTTACTATTTTTTATATATTAATCATAGTATAAAAAGCAATATGGTAAAAAAACTTAAATAACCTAAGTAAATTCAAAATAATGCATAAAAATAGTACAAAATAGAAAAATAAGAACAATTAATTAAAATTTAAATAAAAAATAGAAAAAAGAAAAATAAAGCATAAGAAAACTTATGCTTAAAACCAAAATCAATCTTGAAACAGTCTCTATTGGGTTTCCATTTCATAAATCAATTTTAGCAAATCTGATTGAGTTACAATTCCTATAATTTGATCTTCATCATCAACTACAGGGTAACCATTATAACCAGTTTCCAACATTGCATCAGCAAGCTGTGGAACTGTTGCATATTGTGAGATTGTTTCCACATTTGCAGACATGTAATCTCCTGCAATCAACTCTTTGATTTGAGAGGATTGATACTTGTCAGGAGTGTGTTTCCTGAATGAAACAAATGCTTTTGCAATGTCTTTTGAAGTAATAATTCCTGCAAGCTCATTGTCTTCAGTAAGTAATAAACGTCCGACACCTGAGTCCATTATAACTTTTCTTGCGTGAACTAAACGATCATCTGCAGATATTGAAATAATATCTGTTGTCATAATATCCTTAACTGAAATCTTTTCATATGCTTTAGCTTTGCATAAATATATGAAATCAGATTTAGTTACGATTCCAACCATTTCACCATCAGATAAAACTGGAATGGCACCAATATTCTTGTCAATCAAGATTTTTGCCACTTCAGTCACATCATCATCCTCATCTACTGTGATCAAGTCTTTGACCATTACAGTGGATACGTGGAAATGTGAAGGAGCCATATTACCATATTTAGCGGAGCCTAACTTATTAGCTATATCTTTTTCTGAGATAATTCCGACTAAAACTTTTTTATTTTCATTGGTACTAGTGACTGGTATTCTAGATAAGTTATCCTTATACATCACTCTTAGACAATCACATATGTTTAAATTCTTATCAATAGATACCACATTTTCAGACATTATATTTTTGATTTTCATAATAACACCAACGATAAAATCCAATGAAATAGCTATTAGAAAGAATCCAAATGAAATTAATTCAATTTGGATTGCAATTAAATCTTATAGCGTATCTAATCAAAGATATAAACTTAACCTACCAATAGCTATCTCTTAAAAGTTCAACAATAGCTACCTGTTCTCCATTAAAGAAGAACATCACAATACTTAAAGGAATAAATTGATTATTTTAAAGGAATTAACTAATAATCCCATTAGAAATCAATCTAATTATTCTTTAAGAACTGTATTTAAAATATCTCTTTCAGTGACAATTCCTACAAGTTGATCATCATCAACTACAGGAACACCACCAATGTTCTTTTCAGCTAATAATTCACATAAGTCTCCTAATCTAACAGTAGATTCAGTTACTAATATGTTTGGTTTAATGATTTCAGAAATTTTTCTTTTTAAAACATCTAAACCACTATTAGAGGTCATAGAAGCAAACATTTCTTTATCACCAAAGAATCTTAAGATATCAGTTGAAGTAACAATTCCTATTAATTTATCTTCTTCAACAACAGGAATTCTTCTTAAGTTATTTCTTACCATAATTTTGGAACAGCTTTCAATAGGAGTTCCAGGAGTGGTAGTGATAACATCCTTAATCATGATATCACCTACAGTCTCATTAGTCAATGAACCTGCAAGTGCTAATGCGAAGTCTCTTTCAGTGACTATTCCCACTAATTTATCTTCTTTATCTACAATAGGTAAGGATCCAATGCCGTTTTCGGTCATTAAATCGACACTTTCTCTAATAGAAAATTTAGGACTTATAGAAATAACATCTCTTGTCATAATCTCTTTAACATGATCATTGATTGCTGCCAAGAAGTTGTCATCATGTTTCTTTTCTATTATATCAAATTTGCTTCCTCCACCAAGGAAGTCAAGAATATCCATAGCAGTTACAATACCCAAAAGTTTATTTGAGCCAGGATGGGTTACTGGTAATCTTCTGAATCCATGTTCTATCATCATTTCAGCAGCTTCCTTAATGGTCTTGGTTGGAGGGATGCTAATGACATCTTTTTTAGCGAGAGTCATGATTTCGCCCTCATTATCAGCTACTTTTGTTTCATGTTCAACAGAACCACGATTCATAGATTTTCTCAAGTTTTTAGTGTTTTTGTCTTTCATATCGACACCTCCGGATTTAATAATTCTTCCAGGTCTAAATTACAAATCATATCATAACAATCAAGTTATAGAACTCTGGGAAATACCATTAACCAGATGACAAATCCAATTGCTTTTTGTTATATTCATAAGAGTCTAAAAAACTTTTAGATTCACATCCAATTTAACAATATAGAAATAAAGTCTATAATTAAGCCGTTACAATAATTAACGATTCATAATCTATTTTTGAAATTATGGATTTGTTGGAAGTTCACGTATGCCATTATTTCCTTCATTCAAGCTTTTTATTGCTAAAAGCTTTCTAGAAATTCAAATACAAAATTTGAAAAAATGACATAGAACTAACTACAATATTAGTTAGGTTTTGATAGTTAATATTATTATCGATTTAATTTTTATTAACTTAAAAAGTATTGAAAAATTAACTCAAAAAATTATCAACTTTTATTTTATTAAATTAAAAACTATTGAAAATTTAGCTTAAAAAATAGAAAAAATAAAAATATAAAACTTAATTAATAATAAGGGAATATAGTAAATACTATATTATAAATAATGCTTATTAAATCAAAATTAGTGATTGAAATGAACAAAATCGAAAAAACTGTTAGAACAAGAGATTTCATTATTAGTACAGATGGATTATTATTTGCTTCAACCAATTACATTCACCCTGAAGATAGGATTATCTGCTTTTTAAGATACATTCCAGATGAAAACGGAGACAGGGAAAAGGACGGAATCAGATATTCCAAAGTTGGATCTGAAGAAGCTTATGCATACCTAAGAGAAAATCACCCAGATTACTTATACTTCTGTGACGTTACAAACGTTGAAATGATGGGAGTTCCTATAGATAAGGTTGAAAGAATCATCAAGCCGGAAGAAAGATTGAAAGGTCTTAGAGAAACCTATTATGACGAAATCAACACTAAAGTGGCAAATGGTGAAGAACTTGACTATAAAGAGGAACTCTTAAGCAAATTATTTGACTTATCAGACTTTTTCCATTACGTAGCAGATATCAGCTATGATGACCTTGGAATCTCAGGATCAATCTTGCCAGGACTTCAAAAGGCAGGAACTTCTGATCTTGACTTTGTAGTTTACGGACTTGAAAACCATAGAAATGCAATCAAGGCATACAAGGATAACAAGGACAAAGCTGTTTTCATAGACGAATTAGACAAATCAATCACATTAAACAGAATCAATGATGATTTCTGGGACTTTGTATATGATAAGAGAATAAAAGACGACTCCCTAACAAAAGAAGAGTTTGCTTGGTATGAAGAACGTAAAAGCAATAGGGGACTCATTAGAGAAACATTATTCGACATTTTAGCAACCAGAAACTATGATGAGATTGAAGGAACCTGGGGAGATACCGTATACGAACCAGAAGGATTTGCGAAAGTCAACTGCACAATAAAGAGTGCATTAGGAGCTTTTGACAACCCTGCTGTATACACAATAGAAGATGTTGAAATCCTTGAAGGACCTGATATTGAAATCTCAGAACTAGCATCACTTACTCACACATATGCTGGGGAAGTAGTTGATGGAGAAGAAGTAGTCGCAAGAGGAAAAATAGAAAAAGTGCTTAAGAACGGAGAGTTTGAAAAGTATAGAATTCTTGTTGGAACTACTAGAGAATCTTTAAATGAGTATATTAAATTAAGAGAAAGTCCAGTTTAGACTGGATTTCTTATTTTATTTTTTTATTTACTATTTTTAACTAATTTATCTACCTACATTCAAAACTATTTTTATAATTTTAATATAAATTAAACTATTTTTAAAAAATGAATTAAAATTAATAGTGTTCAATTAACAACCATCATTTTAATTAATCGTTTCTGTAATTAAAATGTATGAAAAATCACTACCTAAAATCAATTTTCCAATCCAACATAAAAATTAACTTAAAACTCTTAAATTCTAATAAAATTAAAAAATAACACATATTTAATAAAATAAACTATTTTTAACAAATTATAATCAAAAATAACTGCATACTATTTATTAAATGAAAAATAAAGAATAATTTAACAATAATATGGAGTTAAAAATATGATAAGTGTATCTACAATCAAAAGTTATATGTTTTGTCCTTTGAAATTGTATTTCCAAAGCAATATTGATGAAGATGTTGAAGAGGATTATTTTATCTCAAAAACATTAAAGGATCTTAGAATAGACATACAAGACATTCTTCATAAAAACTTAAGGCATATCAAGAAGGACATGGACGAGAATGAAATTGAAAAGAGGCTTTCAATTGGAATAAACAATCAAATAAAAGCAACATTTGAAATTATCGAAGAGATAAATGATAAAGAAGAGACAGATGAAAGCAATTTGAAAAAGGATGAGGATATAGAATTCATTGATGAAGAAAAGAAAGAGGAAGAGAACGATAATCTAAATGAATTAAAAAAGGAATTAGTGGATGAAATAAACCTGAATCTCAAAATACTTTCTCTAAAAGTTGCCCAATCCATGAAAGTTCTTGATAGGGATGGAAGCGAAATTCAAAACCTGTTTTTTCCAACAAGCATGTATAACTATCTAATAAGAGACATCGGTTTAGATCTAATCGGAGTTATCGATAAGATTGAAGTAGAGAAGGGAAATTACTTCCCAATATCACTAAAATCATCAAATCCTCCAGTAAATGGAGTTTGGGATGGTGATTTCATGGAAGCAATAGCTAATGCACTTCTCATAGAACAGGAATTCAACACATATGTTACAGTTGCATATGTTGATTACTTGAAAATAGCTAATCGAAGAACTGTAATAATAGATACGGATGCAAGAAAAAGCTTCTTCAAAGTGCTGACCAATGTAAACAAGATAATTGAAAAAGGAGAAATACCTACAGTTAAAACTGGCTTGAAAAAGTGTGAAAACTGTGAATATAAGGAGCTATGTGACAATAGCTAAAAAAAGAGAAGAAAGATTGTAAAAATTAAATCAAAACCGGGAAGAACGGCACCATTAAGTAAACTGCAATCAAAACAATCACAGTAATAATGACAATAGCTCCAAGAGGTACCTTTTTCCAAGCTAAAACTCCTGCAATTACCGCTCCAATAAGTCCAATATACCATAAGTTAGGGTCTACAGTCAACACACCAGGACAAATAAGTGCAGCAAGTGCAGTGTATGGAATCAGATTCAAGAATTTCTCGAATTTTGGAGAGAAATTCAATCTTTCCATAAATATAGCTGGAATTACCCTTGGGATGAAGGTAACAAGTGCACAAAGAATAATAAGTAAGGTAATATTCATTATTGCACCTCCTCATTACTGCAAGTCTCATCACCTGTCTTATAGGCATCTCCTAAAACGGTATCATCATCAACGATATACATTCCAATGAGAGCGCCTAAAAGAATAGCAATAATCAATGACCAAGTTCCAATGAAAAACTGCAATACAACATTTAAAATAGCTGTTATTACAACTAGAATAGCCAATTCCTTGCTTTCCTTAACTGCAGGAACCAATAACGCTACAAATAGAGCATATAAAGAAATATTGAAACTGTTTGCAACAATTATAGGAAGCACATTCAAGACTATAACACCAATGATTGCTCCAAAAATCCAAGAGAGCCATGCAATTCCTGCAAGACCTATGTAAGTCCATATGGAAGACTCTTCCATTAGCATGAACATTGCAAATGCCTCATCAACAGCAAGGTGTGATGAAGGTATTCTGACAGCAAGGGAAGCGTCATCAACCTTGTTGTAAATGCATGTGTTCATTACAAAATATCTGAAATTAAGCACAAATGAAGTCAAGACAATATTGAAAAGAGTTGCCCCTTGAGCCAACATG
The DNA here is from genome assembly GCF_045130115.1 of Methanobrevibacter sp. Classification (GTDB taxonomy): domain Archaea; phylum Methanobacteriota; class Methanobacteria; order Methanobacteriales; family Methanobacteriaceae; genus Methanocatella. The sequence continues at coordinate 97,593 of NZ_JBGUPC010000006.1, read as the reverse complement.
GTCGCTATCATGATTTGTCCGGCACCTGCATAAATGAGTACAGACATTGAAACTGTCTCAAATGGAGTCAGCCCTGCCTTAATAGCTAAAGCGGCATATCCAATTCCCATTGGAATGTATCCAAATGTGATTGGAATACCTAATCTTAAACCATGTACAAACTTTTCCTTTCTAGTAATTCAAAACACATCCATAAAATAAAATATAATAATAAAATAAGAATTTCTGATAAAATATCAAAAATAAAAGTATAGAATAATATTAGTCAAATAGACTAATAAATCTTATGTTAAAGAAGAATAAGAAAAATAATTAGAACTTATTATTGTTTGCTAATCTTTTTACATCAAATACTGCAGTGCTTGCAACTGCCATAACCGCCATTACACCAGCCTGAATCGGATCTGTAACAATCAAATCAGCCTCATCTGTTACGCTTCCAGGCATGTTCAAAGTGATGACAATCAAGTCCTCATGCTTTTCCTTTAACTTTCTTACAGTTTCAGTGATCTTACCGCCCATCAGGGACCCTGCAAGAACAAGCACACCAACACGAGGCAATCTGTTTACTGCATCAACTGCTTCTGCAATATTCTCTTCACCAACTAAAGGAATAGTATCCACACTTATACGCTCTCCACGTATATTATGCCTATCTGCTTCTGTAATAGCACCAACTGCAACTTGAGATACTTGAGCTCCACCACCAAAAATAAGAACCCTTTTACCGAAGATGTCATTTAAGGAACCATGAATTTCAATGTCGAAAATAAAGTCTTTAGACTCTAAGTCTTCGATTAATTCATCGAGTTTCTCAACATGATCAAGCTCAAGATTCAATGTCCCAACATCATCATTTACGTATAGATGAACATAGGAAATATTGATTCCATGACTTGAAAGAATGTCGGTTATCTCATCAAGAACTCCTTTCTCTTCTTTAGTTGTAATTGTTAAAGAAATACTATTCATAATATTACCTAATAATACTTAAAATATTCAATTATTTAAAGATTATCTTAAAATCAAAATCAAAAATATAAAATGCTAAAAAAGATTAATTGAAGATAAAAATTTTTTTAAAGATTTCTATTTATGAGGAAAATATGAAGTTTATCTCCAATTAATCCAATTTAGCCTTTAACGCATCTAATTCCGCATGCGCTTTCTTATATAAGTTTAAATAGCTGTCATGTTCGCTGACAGGAATGACCTTAAGACCTAACTTTTCATACTCTTCAATATAAGATCCGTCAAACACTGGAATCTCAAACTTAATCTCTTCAGCGGTTTCATTGACAATAATCAAATCCCTGTATGGGAAATCATATTCCACAATGTATCCTCCAAGACTCATGATATGATAAGGTCTGATTACAAATTTCATATAAAATCACCACGTTAAAATTTAGAATAATGCAATGACCATAGCCAATACTCCAAGTGCGGAAGTCACCAATATTGTAGGATATAATTGCCTGTTGGTGAATATTGGGGAGAATGCACTGACAATTGCCATAATGACAGGAAGCAAGATGGATACGATAATGCATACAATGAATTTAAGTGAGAACAGTTCTGGTGCAACACCTAAGAACAGTACACAGTACATTAAACCTAAAGTGAATATCAGGAATCCTCTGGTTATGTATACAAAGCTACGGTATTTTGAAGCAAGTTCCATATATGGCCCTTCAATTACATCAGATTTAGCCTTGATGTAGGAGAATGGATATTCATTCAATAGAATCATGTATCCAATAAAGAACACTACAGTTCCGATAATACCTGCTAAAGTGAATAGGAACGGACCGTTAGCTTGCTGATAAGCTACAATATCCGCCAAGTAAATGCTTTTGGATAATGCTGCAGGTATGAATAAAGCCAAATACAATGGGAATGAACCAAAGATAATCATCCTAAGTGATCTGTTTGAACTGATGTCTTCAATGGATGATACAAGCAATCCTTGTCTTTCAGCACCTTTTACATGGTCTGGGAACCTTAAGTTAATGCTCATTACTGATTTGGATAAGGAACCCATTAAAACATAAGCGATTTCTTCAACTTTTAAGAATCCAACAATAGCTATTAAGCTAGCAAAAGCCATGAACTGATAATTCTCTGGCATCAATGCCAAGAATAATGCTAATACTGCAATGAAACAAAGAATAGGCATTGCCTTATATAATCCTGGTGCTGGAGAGTTAGGTTTTATGTTCTCCTTGAACAGGAACTTTATTGATGCCCATAGCCCAGGACTTGTAACTGGAGGCCCGATTCTTTGTTGAATCCTTGCTTGAACATATTTCCTTTCAATTCCAGGAATCAAAACACCTATGAACAAAGCTATGATAAGTGTTAGGATAACCTCTAAAATTGAAATAAGTGATATTTCATAAGCCATTTCTCTTTCCTCATAATAATTTTTAATTAACCGTTAAACGTAAATTTGAATAATTTAATTTTTAATGAATATTGGATTTCAATTGATTGACCCAATATAATTAAATCTTAATGAATATTGGATTTCAAAATTGATTTATCCAACTTGTTATTGTTTGTATCATAAACCTCTATTGCCCTATCGGAACAGGTAAAGCATGGATCGCACTGTACAATACATAACTGGCCATCAGTGATATGATTGTCAATGCATGCGTATTGCATAGCTCCAATATTACTCATGGAAGGAGTCCTAATGATAGAATGACGCACTCTTCCATCCTCAATTGCATAGGAGTGATACAATGTTCCCCTTGGAACTTCAATATAACTTTCAATCAAGCCGGTATCCACCATTTCCCAAGACCTGTCAGTGATCTTTCCTTCAGGCAAGTCCCTAATGGCTTGGCGAATTATCTTGATTGCTTCAAATATTTCAAAGACTCTCATAAGAAGCTGAGCTTTAACATCACAGGTATCTTGAGTGATAATGTCATAATCGAAGTTATCATACTCATACATGTCTGTTCTCAAGTCCCTTTTCACACCGGTAGCACGTAATGTAGGGCCAGATACAGCTAACTTAAGAGCCTGTTCCTGCGGAATGTAACCAGTGCCAGTAATCCTTGACAGTACAATTGAATCATGAACGAATCTGTCTGCAAAGTCTGCAACGTTCTTTTCCACCAAGTCCATTCCATCCAATATCCTACGGATTCTATTGTCATCCAATTCACATCTTGGCCTTACACCACCGATGATGGAACATCCGTATTGGACACGGTTTCCTCCAATCATTCCCAAAAGGTCCATAATGGTTTCCCTAATGAAGAAAACTCTCATGGAGAATGTTTCATGAGCCAAGGTTTCGCAACCGTGACCTAAGTACAATAAGTGACTGTGCAATCTTTCAAGCTCTCCAACGATTACACGAATATAAACGGCTCTATCAGGCACTTCAACTCCAAGACCTTTCTCAGCAGTTCTTACAGAGTTCCATGTATGTGCATTTGAACAGATACCACAAATCTTTTCTGTAAGCATATTTGCCTTTTCCACTGGAAGACCTTCCATAATACGCTCAATACCTCTGTGGTTTACACCAATTGTGATTTCCGCATCCTTAATGATCTCATCTTCTACGAAAAATCTAACCCTATAAGGTTCTAAAGCAGCAGGGTGAACTGTACCCATTTGAATCTCAGTTTCTATGATTTCCTGCTTTTTAGCTTTCTTTTCTTCCATTTCATCATCCCTTTAATGAATAAATAAAAATAATCTCTTAAATCCACCTATTAATCCGCATTCAATAAATGCGGCAAAGATGCAACTACTCCTGCCAATACATCTTGAGGCCTTACAGCACATCCTGGAATCTTAGCATCCACAGGAATCACATTTTCAACAGGCCCTTCGATTTCCTCTGAAGGAATGTCTCCATAACAATTCTTATAGACACCACCCATCACTGCACATGCGCCTGCTGCAACAACAAGCTTTGGATTTGGAATGGCATTATAGATATCCTCCAATGGCTTTCTATTGTCATGAGTGACAGGCCCTGTTACAACAAGAATGTCAGCTTCACGAGGGTTCCATGTTAAAAAGACACCATATTGCTCTATATCAAATTTAGGAGATAAAACTGCATTTACAATTTCAATATCACAGCCATTGCATCCACCAGTATAAACCAACATAATATGGATTGCTTTTGACCTTGAAAGTGTTTTAAGACTCATCTATTCACCTCCCTCATCATCTGAATCCTCTTCATTCAATTCAGCACTTCGTTGAACATCTTTCTCATACTTTTCATTAATGTTATCTTGAATGTCCTTTATCTTGGATACCTTCTCAAGAGCTACACCGACATTTTCAATTTTTTCATCCTCTTGAACAATATTTTCAGACAATAATGACTTGTCGGATAAGTATTGTGCAATAAATGCAATCTTGTCATGGGATATCTTGATAGGTTCCTCTAACAATTCGCTTGTGTCAACATTGATTTCACCGACATTACCAGGGTGAATGGTTCCTGCCTCTTCAAAGAATGAATAGATTGGACAGAAATCATGACACCAATAGCAAACTACACATTTTAAAGGGTCAAGTTCTGGAACTTCAGTCTTTACCCATCCTTCCTTAAGCTTTACAGGGTTTTGCAGAGGTTTCATTGTAACTGCACCGGTTGGACAGACATTTGCACAACCTCCGCAACCGATACATGCTTCCTCATCCACCTTCTTGTCAGGCTCAACTGTTCCTGTCAAGATGGCATTGCGGAGTTCCATGTCAGTCACTCTGTCTGCAGCAAAGAGAATTCTTTTGAAATTAGTGTAAGCTCCATTAAGCATAATCTTCAATACATCTTTCATAATTACCAAACTCCTAATTCACCCTTTCAAACTCTCTTTCGAAAATAAATGACTTAGATGGGCAGATATTCATACATGCTCCACAGTAAATACATTTATCGTCATCGACAACGAATTTAAGATTCTTGTTCTTTGTTCCGAGATTTACTTCATCACTTGGAATTTCAACTGTATAAATCGCTTCCTCTGGACATATGTCCTTACATAATCCGCATTTTACACATAAGTTTTCATCAATGTAATTGAATCCTCCAGAGATTTCATACTTGACGCTTGTTGTTTTTGGAATTGCATCCTTAGGACAGTGAATTGCACAGGTTTCACACATGATACATTTATCCAAGTCAACATTGATTGCTCCTCTTTGAAGGGTTATTGCATCCTCTGGGCAAAGTTCAGCACATATACCACATGAAATGCAGTCATCATTGACTTCTCCATCCCAAGAGATTACTTGGAAGCTTCTTGCCTCTTCCTTACATTCATTAACACATTTTCCACAGGATACACAGTATCCAAAGAGCTTATTGTCTTCACTTTCTGTCAATGATGAAACCGGACAGTTGTAAATCGCTTCAAGACGTTTAGCCTTATTCTCTTCAGTATCCTCATCAAGTGAAGGGTCATACCTCAATGCATTTTCATCCCTAATGAGTGCTGGGCTATCAAATGTCTCTTTACATAATCCGCAATTAAGACAACTTACAATGCTTCCTTCAGCATTTGAATACAGGGTGTCATCCTTAATGCTTCTCTTTATCTTAAAGTCATCAACACATAATGCATCATTGATACAGTTTTCAACACATGCCAAGCACAATGTACAAATGCTTTTGTCATACTCGCCATCTTTCAATGCGCCTGTAGGACAGACATCTTCACAAACCTTGCATCCTACACAGTATCCTTCATCCTGTATAATGACTTCAATTGATCTGGTAGGACAGTAGTATGCACATCTTCCACATTTCACACATTTCTCGCTATCGGTGCTGATGCAAATCCTGTCAGCGGTCTTGTCGGATTTTACAGGAAGTTTCATGCTCTCTATCTTCTTGACTCCTGCACCGAATCCGACAGTGTTTGCAACCATTTTCAATGAATTAAGCAAGACTTTCTGCTTGTCTAGAACAAGGTTATCAGTATCCACTCTTGCCTTTTTAGTACAGACATCTTCACAAACACCACAACGTGAACAGATACCTTTAACTATTCCATCATCAAGATGGATGCTTTCTATAGGGCAAGTGAACTGGCAAACACCACAACCATTACATTTTGCCCTATCCACAACATATCCGCCGTATTTGTTCTTGAAAATAGCATGATTTGGACAAGCTTCGAAACAAGCACCACAACACATACAGCTAAAAGCCTTATTATCAACAAAGCGTATTGCTTCACTTGGACAATTTCTTATACAATCTCCTTGTCCATCACACTTATTAGTTGTTAAATACATGATTCTTCTCCTAAATAATAAGTAAAACCATTATAATCCCAATACCTAATGATCTCCTTTCGCTCGTCCTCCTAATAATGCACTGCCTATCAATACGCCAATGACTGCACCCAAAAAGGTGGTTGCAATTGGCAAATCATTATAAACAGGGAATTGTCCTAATCCATAAGACATTATCAGAACACCAATTATAAGGGCTAAAATTCCACTTGCTGTAAACTTAAAGCTATTGTCCAGATTCAAGTGAACCCTTGAACCTACAATGAATCCGAATATGATTGCAATGATAACAGGTCCGATTACAATATTAGCGATACTCATTCCTCTTCCTCCGCTAATTTCTTAAATTGTGAAAATGCAATTACCACTGCACTTAAACCTACAAGAACCTTGAGTCCAACTGCAATGTTCAAGTAAGGAACGATTCCTGCATGGGTTAAATCCGGATATGAGAATAATGTTGCAATAGCTTGAGGAACTTGTCCATAAAGGTTTCCACCTACATTATAAAGGTAGGAGCCTGTCAATGCAAGCCCTGCCAAACCAATCAATACATAAGCCAATGCACCGATTGATTCTAAAGTGGAAATGAACCTGTGAGACAATTTCAATGGAGTGCCGTCAACACCATAAACAATAACACAGAAGATGATTGCCCCTGCAATCATAGCTCCACCTTGGAAACCTCCACCCGGAGTGATATGCCCTCCTAAAATGGTCATGATACCTAAAGCGATAATCACAATAGCTATTGGAAGAGCCATAATCTTCAATATAGGGCTGCTGTCATTCTTATTCCAATTTGGAGATTTTTTTCCTTCAGCCATCATTCATCATCCCCTTCATTCATATCAGCATTTATGTTCTTGTCTAAAATCTTTCCTTTGCCGAATACAAGCAATACAACAAGGACTGCAGTAACAAGAATCAATGATTCTCCTAAAGTATCAAATGCTCTCCAATCGAATACAACCAAAGTAACCATGTTTGGAGCAAGCTGTGTTCCAATGGCATTGTAAACCAAACTGATTCCTGGTTGAATCAAGCTTTTGAATCCATAGATTGCATCGAATAATGTTGATGCAAAAATGATTGCTGCCAATGCCATAATCAATGATCTAATACTAGTAATTTTATCAGACATATTTTAACCCCCAATAAATTACTGCAACTAGAATTCCAAGAGCTACAACAACATAGAATGTCATTTTTTCCAAGGAATCTGATTGCTCGGATTTTATCTTTCCTGCAAGAGGCATATTTGTAAAGAATAAAACTGCAACTAAAAGCACTACAACAATTGAGGCAACTACACTGACATGCCTTAGGAATAATGCTGCAAGAATCAATGAAACGAATATTAGGAATTCAGCAGCTATTGCTCCTGAAACATTATCCATAGTTGTAGGGTCTTTAGATAAACTTGACTTAAGTCCTTTAATTGAATCTAGGAATTTTTGATATAAAGCCATTAGATCAATCCTCCTGCAAATGGAATGAATACATCAGTTACTATATTTGGGAAAATACCTAAAGCCAAACAGATTATAAGCAATACAGCTACAGAGAAAACGGTAGCCTTTGGAATCTTGTCATGAGCAAACTTCAAGTCTTTTGGCTTAGGCTGCAAGTATACTGTATGGAACGCTTTAACGAATGTGAAGAATATTACAACACTTACAATGATAGCAAGAACTGCAAGTTCAGTATATCCTGCATCCAATGCAGCTTGCACAAGCATCAATTTACTTTGGAAACCATTGAATGGTGGAACACCAGCTAAAGCGAATCCTCCAAGCAAGACCATTATTGCCATTTTTGAATCAACTGCAATCAATCCACCTAACTTTCTTGTATCGGATGTTTTTGTGAGGTAGTATACAGTACCGAATCCGATAAACAATAATGCAGTTATGACAATTTCATTTGCTGCCTGGAACAATGCCGCTGAAATTGAATATTGTGTTCCTATACCAAAACCTAATGCAATGAAACCAAGTTCCCCTACAGCAAGGAATGCTATCATTCTTCTAAAGTCTACCTCCATTGCAGACATTGCAATGCTTAAAGCCATTGCAAGAATAGCAAATACGATTATTGCTGTATTGAAGTAAGGGATATATGCAAATATCTTGTACATTGCAATACCGAATGCAAGCATGCACAATACTGAAAATCCTTGTAATATTGCAGACCCGTTAGGTCTTGCTTTTGAGTAAACAGCTGATTTTATAGTGTGGAATGGAGGCAATCCTGCTGAATATAGCCATCCAAACAATATCAAGGCAAAACCAATCACTAAGCTTGGAGCATAAGGGTTTACATAGTTGTTGCTTATTGCAAAGATAATATCGTTGATGTTTACTGAACCGATTGTTCCAAGAATGAATCCAATACCTAACAATAGCATTGGTCCGCCTATTGCACCTAAAATCAAGTATTTCAAAGCGATTTCATAATTGTCTTCAGTGCTTGAAGCTATAATGATACCAACTTGGGTTAAAGCTGTAATTTCAAAGAAAACATACATATTGAAAATATCGTTGGATAACATCAATGCAGTTACAGATGCTATGCCCATAAAGATAAGGTATAAGTAAGGGCCGGATACTTCCTTTTTCTCAGAGAAGTATGTCAATACTGCCAAGAATGCAACGATGCCCATTAGGAATATGAATATCCTTTCAATATTTTCAAAGACATAGACAATACCGGTATTGTAGCTTGCTACAAGAGTGCCAACTAAGTTTGATGGAAGTGAACTTGCAAGAAGCGCTGGATCGTGACCACCGAAGTATTGGATGCCGACAGCTGCAATAATTGCAATTACAGGAATTGCAATAGCCACTACAATTGAAATGGCTTTAACTGTTTTGTCCTTTCCGCCAAATATGTTAACGATTAAAGCAGCCAATATTGGAATGACAACCATTAAAGGAATCAAGTAATTCATTTTTCATCCCCCATCATTTCAGATACGCTTAAGGTTCCATGCTTTCTGTATAAAACCATAGCCAAAGCCAACATCACTGCTAAAGTACTTGCACCAATTACAATACTTGTAAGAACTAATGCTTGAGGCAAAGGATATGCCGCATTTGCTGCAAACCAATCTGCAGTCATGCCTGGCAAGAAGATAGGCACGACTCCACCTGCTTTAAATCCTAAGCAAATCAGGAATAGGTTTACACCTTCCTCAATAAAAGCAATACCAATGATTTTCTTAATTAGATTATCAATGAAAATTGCTGCAAATAGTCCAATAATTATAAATGCACCAGAAGCGAATAAAGAAGCCAATTGAATATCCATCATAACTATGCCTCCTCCCTTCTAGTTTTTAAAACAGCCAATGCGATAAAGACTGGTACAATAGCCCCCTCTACAATAGCTTGGGTTAAAGCTACATCCGGAGCAAGCAAGATTTGGAATAAGAACGCTACACAAAAACCAGAGATACCAGTTAAAATAGCTGCCTTAAGCAAGTCATTTTGTAAAAGTGCGATAATAGCGCTTAAAACTGCAACAAAAATCACTATATATTCAATCATTGCCATCATCCTCACTTTTTTCATCTAAATTTTCATCAATACTTGAATCATCACTTAAATCCAAATTATCTTCAAGAAGCACTTCATCAATTAAATCAATTTCATCTTCTTCCCTTTCAGAAGTTTCTTCAAGGTTTGGATTAAGTACTGGATTATTAAGAGTATCTTCACTATGGAAATAAGCATTAGCTAATGCATGAGCCAATAATGGCGCTAGGAATAAATAAATAAGGGCAAATAAAGGCTGACCTAAAGCAAGGAATGCAATTATTCCTGCAACGTCAACAATACCTAAAATATGAATTCTAGCGTAGACTACATTATCTAAGTTTCTATCAATTCTTAAAACACCTACTACTGCAATCAATATCAGAAGTGCAGAAATGACAAGCAGGATTGATTGAATCATATTGATTATTCCTGGATCAATTCCAAACATCATTTAAGCCCTCCTCATAACTGCTGCATAAGCTATTGTTCCAACAATACCCAATAGAAGCAATGCTAGAGCAATATCCTTGAAAAATCCGATATTATGTATTGTACCGACTGTTATAAGTAGCAAAGTAAGTGCTAAAGTGAATGAAGAAGTACCTATAAGTCCCATAGATGTGGATTTATATGTAATAATCCTCAATGTTGCAATTAGAAATACAATCAATGCAACTATTAAAAAACACTCAGAAATCAATAAAATATCCATTATCATCACATTCTATGATTATAAATTTACACAATAAACATAATTTGAAAATTAAATCGCTTATTTTTATCATTTTTATCATTTTAAAAATCATAATCAATCATTAAAATGAATTTAAAATGAATTTTAGAAATTATTCTAGCATTCCCTTGATATAAGGTTCAAATGGAATGATATCCTTTACATCCCTCGGAGCAATAACTGCTACCTTTATGACTTGATTTTCACTATCCAAGTCTACAGACAAGGTTCCAGGAGTCAAGGTAATACTGTTGGCCAAAATTGTTTGGGATATTGGTCTTTTAAGTTCAGTATCAATATCAATCACAATAGGCTCAAAGCCATCCACCTTAAAGACCCTTAAAGCCATATCTATTGTAGATTTGATAATCTCTAAAATAAGAACCACTAAATAAGCAATCGCATAATAAATTCTACTTAAAAACATTAAAATAACCCCATAATGTTTTAAACTATATTAATATTTACAATAAGTCAAAAATTTGCAGAAAATAAGTTAAAATTTTTTAACCAATCATAACAAATCATGATAAATTATCATAAATATTCATGACACTTTTATGACAAAATCCTGCGCAGAAAAATATGCAATAAAAGCACCATATAAATTATATATAATGATAGTAAAAAAATTAATTTTTTTAATATATTATAAACACTATTATTTATCATGATTATTTATTATAAATCTTTTTATAATTTTCATGAAAATTAATGGATAAACCGCGATAGTAATACTAAGTATAAAAAAAATATTAAAAAATAAGTGAAAATCAGTGAGAAATTTATTGAAAAAGAAGGAATTAAAGAGATAAAAAATTAAGGTAAAACAATAGCTTGTTAGGAAACAATAAAATAAACATCCCTATTAAAATCAAAAACAGTAAAACACCGAATTTCTTATGGTATTCCTTGTCTCTAAATGGGCTGAATGCCTTTACTCCAGAGGGAGTGAAAGAGTCCAATACAATATGACTGCATAACCCAAAAAATATTGAAAATGCAAGCAATGTCAAATTTATCTTTAATGGAGGAATTAATCCCAAATTAACCGCTACCACCAAAACCGCAATTGCCACTAAAAATACAGGAGACAATCTTTTATTAAGAAACAACAATGCCAATGCAATTATCAATATCAATAATATCATAATGTTTCTTGAATTGTTGAAATCAAGGTTATAGGAATACAATCCAATTCCAAAGAACAAAAATAATGACAGGAAAACGGTTATTAGAAATGCTCCTAAAATAGAATGAGTAAATCCTCTATGGCTTGAAACCAGGAATATGCCTCCAAGCAAAATGATCACAAGACCTAAATAGTAAGGCAATCCCAGAAAATACAAAAAACATGAAATCAATGCTCCAAGAGCTATGATTGTGATAACATGGTTTCTTTTGAACTCATGGTCAAAGTCCGGAATATTTGCTGAGATTACCGCTAATGCAATAGCCAAAGGATCATAAAACATGAATAGAGAAAGAACAAATGCAAATATCGTATGGCCTTTATAAGAGGAAATACTAACACATCCTATTTAATTAACATACTCTATAACACTCCATGCAAGTATGTTTATTAAATATTTGATTTTAAGCTAATATAAACTAAATGAGAGCATTTGAGAAGTAATAATGATAGGAATAGTTTACCATTAAAAAAAGTAGATATGAGAAAATTAAATTAAACTATAAAAATTAGATAAATATGTTAAAAATAGATGATGTGTGAAAATTAGAATCAATGAATTAGTCAATTATGCCAAAGTATTCTAAAAATGCCTTCATCTGCAAATAAGACCTTTGACAGATTTTCTCATTTGAATAGCCAATAGCTGATAAGACCTCACAGGTTACTGCAGGAATCTGAATCAGGTTTGCCTCATCTTCAAGAGCTCCCTTAAATGGAACACCTGCACTTGGGTATAAGATCTTTTCAGAACCTACCCTTTCGGATATATGCTCTGCTATGAAATAGCTTTTTGAGCAAGGGACTTTTGTGCAAAAGATTCCCTCTTTACCTGGATTGGAATTAGGTGCAGATGAATGGAAATCACCTATAGCTGAAACTTCCAAATCTTTTGCCTTTTTTAGAATGAGATTTGTTACTGTATGAGGCAAATGAGCGGACCTGTTTAAATCGACTCCATCAAGATATCTTGAATTTTCCATAGTGCTCTTTGGAGATGCAAAGGGTATTGCATAAACAGTGCCATCCAGCTTTCCATTCAATTCCAAATCATAAATATATTCAATTAGATTCAAAGCAGCAATTTGGGGAGCCAATTCATTTCCATGAACTCCTGCAACAAGCATGACTTTAGTGGCCCCATCTCCAATCTTAAGCATAGGAGTTCCATTGATGGCTTGATTTAAAATGAATTTAGAATTATCGGATAATTTAATGCTGTTGAAAATATTCCTATTAGCGGATATGAATCCTCCGCTTTCAGAGGAAATAATCTCCAATTCTAAATTGTTTCTATTTAAATCATTCATCAAATCGCCTAAAAAAAATAAGTCTTTAATATTAAAAAATGGTTTCTAAATCAATAATTTATTTATTTTTTATTTTATTTAAACTTAAAAACTATATATTATAAAAAACAAAAGTTAAAGTATAATTTAAACTTAAATTATAATGAATAACATATTAATTATGAAATTTAAAATTAAAATTAATTAATTTACTAATAAAAAAGTGATAATATGGAAAAAGTCGTTCTTGCATTCAGTGGAGGATTAGACACCACTGTATGTGTTAAATTATTAGAAGAGGAATATAATTATGAAGTAGTGACTGCATGTGTTGATGTTGGTCAACCTGCAGAGGAATTGCAAAAATCCCAAAATTCTGCAGACAAGATCAATACAGGCAAACATTATATCATTGATGCAAAAGATGAATTTGCTAATGAATACATTGCAAGAGGAATCAAGGCAAATGCAGAATATGAAGGATACCCATTAAGCACTGCACTTGCAAGACCTTTAATCGCAATGAAAATCATTGAAATTGCAGAAAAAGAAGGTGCAACTGCAATTGCACACGGATGTACCGGTAAAGGAAATGACCAATTCAGATTTGAAGCTATCATCAGATCCATGTCTGACTTTAAGATCATTGCTCCAATCAGAGAAATGAATTTGACCCGAACTGAAGAAGTTGCTTATGCAAAAGAGCATGGGTTAAACTTATCCTATGATAAAATCTACAGTATTGATGAAAACCTTTGGGGAAGAGCTATTGAAGGGGATGTTCTTGAAGACCCTGCAAATGAGCCGCCTGAAGAAATCTATGAATGGACCAAATCTGCAGAAGACGCTAAAGACACTCCTACCAAAGTAAGCATTGAATTCGAGGAAGGAGTTCCAGTAGCTATCAATGGAGAAATGATGGGACTTGTAGACTTAATCAACAAGGCAAATGAAATTGCTGGTGAAAACGGTGTAGGTAGAGTTGACATCATCGAAAACAGAATGATTGGTCTTAAAAGTAGAGAAACCTATGAAGTTCCAGGTGCTAAATTATTGATTGCTGCTCACAAGGCATTAGAACAATTAGTTTTAACTGTAGATGAATTGAGATTTGCAGATTACATGAGCACATTATATGCTGATTTAGTTTACGAAGCATTATGGCAAGAGCCTTTAAGAGAAGACCTCGACCAAGCTTTCGACCATATGCAAAGAAGAGTTAGCGGAGAAGTTGTAATGAAATTATTCAAAGGTTCAATTCAGCCATTAAGCAGAAAATCACCTTTCAGCTTACACAGCATTGAACAAATCACCTTTGAAGACAAGGAAACCGACCAAAGAGAAATCGAAGGTATGATTAAGTACCACGGTCTCCAAGCTGCTAACTATCAAAAATTAAATAGATAATTGATTTTATCTATTTTTTACTATTTTTATTTCTTTTTTTTTTCAATATTTTTTTAAACTTAAATAACTCAACAATATTCTTTATTTTTAAACAAAATTAAGATATTTCATTAAAAACTTAAAATAAATTTAATAAACCAGATTAAATAGCTTATTCTTTATAAATTTTATAAAATTAGAAAATTGAAATTCAAAAAATATGCAAAAACTATATAAATATGAAAAAATAAATAATAATCCGAGAATAATATGTACTCAATTACATATCACCCCCTTTACATATGTTTTTTTTAAAAATTAAACCTTTGCATATTATTCTCGCTTTTCTTTAAACTATTTTTCATTATTTTTAAATTTTAAGCAAAATTAGCGATTTTTAGATTAAAAATTAATCAAATGCACATTATTTTTCTAAATTAAATTTTAGTGAATTTCCTACCAATTCTATTTTTTCCAAGGTGTTCTCAGTTTTATAAACAAGAATTTCCACACCTTCATCATATGCCTTATTCAAAGTTTGAGAGAATTCAGGATCATTTTCCCAATTAGGCCTGAAGCTGTTTCCATTCGGATGCTCGATTAAGAAAAATACAACTGACCTGATCCCTTCTTTTTTAAGTGAAATAAGCTCCTCCAAGTGTTTTCTGCCTCTTTCAGTAGGGGCATCTGGAAACTGTGCAATTCCATCCTTGATCAATGTAACTGATTTTACTTCAACATATGTTTCATCAATTGGGTTTTCATACTCATCCAAATTGGCTAAATAAATGTCAATCCTTGAATTTCCAATAGTCTTTTCAGATTCGACAATATCATAACCAGACAATTCCTTGACCTTTTCATTCAAGATGGCATCAATGACTATCTTACTTGCTTCCTGTGAATACATGGCAACAAGTGCCCCATTGTTTTCAATCAAATGGAGAGAATACTTTGTTTTTCTGTTTGGATTATCGCTTGGCTTAAGATAAACAGTAACACCATCAATCAATAGCTCCTTGCATCTGCCGGTATTTGGTAAGTGAGCCCTGACTATTTCCCCATCAATTTCAACTTCTGCAATGAATCTATTCGCCCTGTTTCTAAAAATAGCTTTTACTAAATCAGTCATTTAATCACTTGATAAAAAATAAAAATAAAAGATAAAAAATAAGAAAATTTATTATTCAATTAAACCATTCATAACAACACCTAAATACTGTGTCAGGTCTTGAGCTCCAAAACCATATCCTTGAGCTTCATAAGCCAAATCTCCAGCTTTTCCATTAAGGTATGGAGCAAGTAGCGCTGCATCAAAACTGTTCAATCCTTGAGAGAGTAAGCTTAAGCAAATTCCTGCCAATGCATCTCCTGTTCCACCAACAGTCATTCCAGGATTACCTGTTCTATTGATCTTCAATCTATTTCCATTGAAGATGAAATCATATTTTCCCTTCAAGATAACGGAACCTTCAATGCTTTTTGTAATCTTATGAATAGCATCAATCTTATCGTTGACTTTTCTAAAGTCCAAATTCTCCTTATCTTCCAATTTGACAAACTTCTCAAGATTATTAATATCCTCTTTTGAAGCGTTCTTAAAGAATGACTTGAATTCAGATAAATGAGGTGTGACAATCAAGTCTT
The DNA here is from genome assembly GCF_045130115.1 of Methanobrevibacter sp. Classification (GTDB taxonomy): domain Archaea; phylum Methanobacteriota; class Methanobacteria; order Methanobacteriales; family Methanobacteriaceae; genus Methanocatella. Next base: position 81,516 of record NZ_JBGUPC010000006.1, on the reverse strand, counting down.
CCTTTTTGGAAACAAGACTTAAATCCACCAATTTCAATGCATCTGCATCCAATACCAATGGCTTGTCAATCTTCATAGCCAATACATTGAATAGCTTGCCTGTTTCATCATTTTGACTTGAACCTGGACCTAACAATACTGCATCAACTTTAGATGCAAGTTCTAAAATGTCCTCTAAATCATCTAAAGACAAGTAATCCCCTTTTGCCTCTTGTACAATAAAGTCTTCAGATATTGACTTTATGGCAAGAGCTGCATTTTGAGGAGTGTAAATGTAAGTTAAATCTGCACCTGTTGCAATGGCTGCCTTAGCTGAAATTGCAGGTGCACCGTAATAGTCCTTGCTTCCTCCAACAATCAAGACCTTTCCGTTATTGCCTTTATGGGAGTCTTTAGACCTGTTCTTTAATCTGAGTAAGTCTCCACCTTCAACAAATAGCTCAGTTTCAATAGGAATTCCAATATCACAAGTGATAACACCACCGGTCTTTTCCTCACCGGCTAATTTAACTCCAGTCTTGATTTTATGAAAGCTTACTGTATAATCAGCTTCAACTGCAATGTCTGATATTTCTCCAGTCAATGGATCCAAACCTGAAGGAACATCAATAGCCACTTTCAAACCGTTTATTTCATTGATCAATTCTACAGTTTTTCTAACCTTTGTTCTAAGTTTACCTTTGATTCCAGTTCCAAGAAGACAATCAAGCACAATATATTCACTATTTGAGTCAAAATCAAGATTATCCAAATCACTAGAATCCTTAATGAAATCTACAGACAAGCGTGAAACTCTTGGCTCCATATTCATTAGAATTTCAAGGTTAGTAAGCGCATCATCAGACTTAATCTCTTCCAGTGCATATAAGCAGTATACCGCAACTTCAAATCCCCTATTCAATAGATGCCTTGCAGCTACAAAGCCATCTCCACCGTTTCCTCCAGAGCCTGTAAATATTATAATCTTAACAGGCTTTGAAAACTTGAAAGTTGAAAGGGTAGCTACCTCATCAGATATTGATTTGCCTGCATTTTCCATCAAGCACAAACGAGAAAGCCCTAAATACTCACAATTATAGTCTGTTGTCATCATGTCAATTGGATCCATTGTTTCACCTTAATCATTTTAAAATAAAATTTTTTAAATTACAGTAAACTCATAAAATACAGTAAACTAATAAAAATTACATAAACATTATATTATATAATCAATCTAATAATTAAATATAAGGACAATAATTGAAAAATATTAGTCAATGCTAAAAAATTTAATGCTATAAAAAATTTAAATGCTAAAAATTATCATTATAGAACTTTATTAAAAAAATAAAAACTGGAATTCCAATGAGGACTACTTATGAAGGGCATAAAAATCATATACAATTACTCTAGAAGAGACAGAACAGGAATTTATGCAGTGCTCATTATTGTTTTAATATTAATATATGGGATTTTAGGGTCCATTTACATTATGGGATTGGACATATACGATTCAATATATTACACCATAATAACCCTTGCTACAGTGGGATATGGAGACATTACCCCTATAACTCCATTGCAAAAGATCTTTTCTGTCACATTAGCGCTTTCAGGAGTCGGAGTTCTAGCTTATATCGTTACATTTATCATTAGTTCAGTTACACAAAACCTGCAAGATATGAGGAGTGGAAGAATTATGGAAAGGAAATTAGCAGATATGCAAAATCACTATATCTTATGCGGATATGGGAGAGTTGGCGTCGCGGTTTATGAAGAATTAATGAAAAGAAACCAAAAAGTAATCATTATAGAAAAAAATGAGGAAAAATTAGAGGATATTGAAGAAAATGAAAATGTGATTTTGCTTAATGCAAATGCAACTGAAGACAAGACACTTAAGAAACTTAATATTGACAAATCCTTAGGGGTGATAGTTGCAACTGGAAGCGATGTTGATAACCTATTCATTGTTCTTACAACAAGAGAATTGTATAAGGATTCATGGATCGTTTCAAGGGCAAGTAAAAAGGAAAGCAGTAACAGATTAAAGCATGCTGGAGCAAATAAGGTAATCTCCCCAGAATCAAGTGGTGGAACTGACATTTACTTCGCTGCTGTTCAACCTAATCTAGTCCATATCACTGAAAGGCATGGTGTCGATTCTATTGGAAAGGAATTGGAAATCCTTAGAAAATACAATTGCCATCTCGAAAATATAGAATACCATTTTTATGGAATCAAAACTCCTGTCTCAAGAACCATTGGCGTTTTGGATGAAAGTGAAGAGGACAATTTCATTGAAAGAATAAGCACGGATAAAAATGTTCGAGAATCCTTAGAAACTATTTACAGCACTGTAAATGAAGTTCATTCCCATTGGATATCTGGCCCTGATCAATTCTTTTTAAATATGGCTATCAAAGAACTTGAAAATGAGGGAATTGTTTTGGGAGTTAATTTAAGCTTTGATGAAATAAATGAGTTTACTAAACAATTTAAAGAGTAAACTCTTAACTCTTTTTTTATAATCAGAACGATTAAAACTCAAAATCTATATTCATTTCCATTAGATTTTCAGTTTCTTCAAGTTTATTCACTAGTCTTTCATCCAAATCAGGATTATTGTCTTTATAATCGATTTCTCCAAATTCGCTTCTAGGTGAAAAAGCCAAGCAATCTTTTTCTAAACTAAACTCATCATCACCATTTCCGACATTTCCACGAGCATCAAGCCTAATCCACTTATTTGAATCTTCAATATAGACCGTATTCAAGGCATGGACAATATGACCTAAACTATCATCCTCAGCTATTATAAGAAGTTGATAGCTGATTCCTGATGGAATTCCATTTGCTCTAAGAAGTGCTGCAAGAAGACATGATTTTGTCCAACATATCCCTGTCTTATTTATTAATGCATCACTAGCTGTCCTTGAAACTATACTTGTTTGTATATCCCATGAGTGTGGAATTTCATCTCTGACAAAGATATAAGCTCTTTTAATATAATCTGCATCATCACATGACTGATCTTTTAATTCCTGAACCTTTTCTTGAATATGTGGATTCATATAATCAATGCTTTTTGTCTTTAGCAAATATTCCTTCATTCAGACCATCCCTCTACTCAATAAATTGTAATGCAATGCAAAAAAATTTGTTAAAAAATTGATAAAATAAATATAATAAAAAAAGAAAAAGAGTGAGATAATGAAATTATCTCAAAATATTAATACACCATCTTAAGCTAATGTACTAATTAAGTTAAATTTTAATAAATTACAGAATTATTCGAATAATTCGTGTAATTTCATTATGTAACTACCTAATTTACCATCGAAGTTACCTGCACTGATTTCGAGTACACCATCAACGGTACAAGCTGCCATAATACCAGCTTTCATAGCTGCTTTTACAGATTCTTCATCTACACCATCAATAACGATTTCAAATACACCGTCTGCATCTGGTCTGATGTCAGAGTCTACTTGGTCTTTTAAGGTTACACACATTTTTTCGTTAGTGGATGCGTTTAAGAATTTGGAATATTTATTGGATCCTACTTTGGAACCGGAAGCAACCATACCACCAGGGAATGGGGTAATAGTACCAGGTACGTGGGAAATTGCTTTTACAGCTAATTGAGCTGCTTTTACTCCAGCCATTACGTCTTTAGCTAAAATGAAGAAGTTTCCTCCAGCTACACCATCTTTGTAACCGAATTCAGATTCTACTAAGAAATCACCAGACATGATTGGAATGGAGTGTACTTTTCTGCCATCAATGCAGCATTCTTTTTCGTAACCGTCACCGAAGAATTTGAGTTTGTTACCGGTTTTTAAGGTTTCTTCAGATTCAAGTAAGTTGAATGCAGCTGCGGTAGGAGCGGTTAATACACACATACCGATTCTTTCCATTAATTCGTGATCGAGTGCTTTTTTACCACCTTGACAAATCATGATTGCGTAACCAGGTCTTCCGTCAGGAGTACATTCAGCTGGTACAAAACAGTCAATACCTGCTTCAGCAGGACATCCGATTACAGAAGTTCCGTAACCAGTTGCTTCAGTTGCTGCGATTTTTGCAAGTCTTGGAGTTGCTGCAGTTACTAAGATTCTAGTTACTTTAATTCCGAAACCTTCTGCGAAAGTATCTTTAATTTCTACACCGTTAATTTCCATTTTTTCACCATTTAAATATTTAAATATTGAATTAGAATAAATTAAAATCTCGAGATTAATTTAAAAAAATTAAAGTTATCTAATTTATACTAATAATTAATTATATATTAATTCATTAAAATAAAGTTTCCTATTTGATTTTAAAATATACCTTTAGATAAAATAAAAGTAAACTTTATTTAAAATATTTTCTAATATAATATTAATTATAATGTAATTATAAGGTAATTATAATTTTAAAACTAAAATTAAGGTGTCTAAATGGAAAGAGAAAGTTATTATTTTTTACTTCTGCTAATTGCATTTGCAATATGCATTGGTGTCTTTTGGTTCCAGTTCAACAATGATGTGGCTACCTTCATGATAATCAACAATACTGAAGTTCAAGAGGGAGATACATTCAAGGGGGCATTGATTGATGCCTATGGAATGTCTGTGCCTAATAAAACAATTACATACCATAAGCCTGGATATCAAATGGGAACACTAGTGGATACGCAAACGGATGAGAATGGTGAATTCTTTATAGAAAATGCCCAATACCTGGAAGATGCAGGTAAAGACAATTACTATGGCAATTTCACCTTTGCAGGTGATGACAAGTATCAAGGATGCACATATATTGGAAATGTAAGTGTAATCCCAAATTAAATTTTTAAAAAAAAGATTGTATTTTAAAAAAAAGAATTATTTAAAAAAAGAGCTATTGATTTAGCTCTTAAACTTATTTTATTAATTAATTAGTTTTGAACTTTTTCTTCTAAAACTTCTTTTTCTTCATCGTCCAAAACTTCAAGAACCGCTTCTTCCTCTAACTCTTCATCCTCTAAGACTTCAAGAGCAGGTTCTTCCTCTTCATCAGAATCGCTATCATCTATTGATTCCTCTTCCTTAGGCAATTCCTCAATGGATTTCGTATCTTCCTTATCATCTTTTCTAGATCCTGCAAGTGCAAATGCCTTGTCTAAAACACTTGTTCCAAACATTGTAAGGAATATCAATCCAATAAATGTTGTCATCCAAAATGAAATCAATCTTTCCACAACAGTTGCTGCAGCACTTAATGATGCAGTGATTCCTGCATTAGCATAGAAGAGAATCATTATACCATCTACAGCACCGAGACCACCCGGAAGGAGTGGCACCATACCTACAAATGATGCTAGAATAAACACTTCACCAATGACGATTGGACTGACTTTTGCACCGAATGCCAAAAAGACCACATAAACCCTTAAGATTTCAAAAACCCAAATCACAAATGATAATGGGAGGGCATAATATATGATGGATCTTTCTCTAAGCAATGCATTCATTCTAGCTTGGAAAGTTTTAACAGCATCAATAATTCTTTCTTCAGTGTCCTCATTGAATTTCTTATAGAATCTGCTAACGATTTTAATGATCCATGAGGTGAGCTTCACACCAAAAGCTTCATTGATACATACATAAAGCAGTAAAATAACTCCTGCTGTGATTAGAGTGACCATAATCACAAGAAAAGCAATCAATTTTATATCCAATGAAAAAGTAAAGATTATTCCTATAATTGTCAAAATAGCAAGTATAACAAATGGAAATGTATCTAAAGCCCTATCCGCTATTACAGTAGCAAAAGTGTCTTCAAATTTGAAGTGCCCCTCTTTTGCCAAGAGATAAGCCCTTACAGGTTCTCCACCACCACGACCACTTGGAGTGATGTTGTTTACAGCCAAACTAACTAAAACCATAGGAAGTGATTTTTTTATACCCAAATCCATATCAGCAGTCTTGTTGATGATGTTCCATCTCCATGTGTATAAAAAATAAGTAAAAATCTGTATAACAATAGCTAACAAAACAAGCCATAAATTGGATAGTTTAAGTGCTTCAATGACCTCATCGATACCAATGAAGTACAGCATAACACCCATTATTGCCAAACCGATAAATAAGAATATAAGGACTTTCTTGTTTTTCATTTTATCAACTACTGCTTTTCATAATTTATATTGATTTTAAAAAAAAACATATTACTTAATGAGAAAATAATCTCAATAATAAAATATTTAATAAATCTTTTATTTAAAATTATATATTTAACTCAGTATAGTTTGCACATATAAAAACTAACTAAACAAAAATCACATTCAGATAATATCTTAACCGAGTATAGTTTGTATATATAAAAACTAAAGCATAATAATATTTAAATATATAAAAGATATAATCAATATTTGTATGAAAAGGAAATATATCTCTAAAGCGGATTTATTGGTTGTGCTCCATTATTTAGGATACATAATGCAAGGATTAGGTATCGTTTTATTAGTCCCTATCCTAGTTGCATTAATCTATGGAGAGTACATAAAAGTTAGCGCTTTTTTCATTCCTTGTTTTATATCATTCATTTTAGGAACTGTTTTCACTAAACAATTCAAAAATTACAATAAGCTTAGATTGAAACATGGAATGTTGATATCTTCCTTTGCATGGCTATGGGCTTCATTGATTGGGGCTTCAATCATGGCTCTTTCATTAGATATCCACTTTGTTGATGCACTCTTTGAAAACATGTCTGCATGGACAGGTAGTGGAATGACTTTTTTTGTAAACGTTGAGATCTTACCTAAATCTATCTTATTCTTGAGAAGTTTGGAACAATGGATAGGTGGATTGGGAATCGTAATTATATTTATCGGAATTCTAATCAGATCAGGTACTGCTGCATCAAGATTATATAAATCAGAGGCAAGAGAGGAAAAAATTAAGCCAAACATTGCAAATACATTGAGAAAGGCTTTGGAAATTTACTTGATTTATACAGCGGCAGGAATAGTTCTTTTTATTTTAGCAGGACTTCCAATATTCGATGCTGTAAATCTTACATTTACCAGCATTTCCACTGGAGGAATGTCAATCAAAAATGCAAATGTTGGATTCTATCAAAACAGCTTGGTTTACATTATCACTATGGCTTTAATGATTTTAGGTGCAACAAGCTTTTCCATCCATTATAAGATTGTCAAAACAAGAGGAAAATCTGTTTTGAAGGATGTTCAGTTCCAATTGCTTATTTGCTTGATTGTCATTGCAAGCGCATTTATTCTAATAACAAATAAAATGGTCCCTATAGAAGAATTGTTCACCATAGTTTCTGCAATTACAACTACCGGTGCAAATGTAGTTCCTCCATATGAACTTGCAAGGTGGAGCAGCTCTTCACTTATTGTTCTAATGGTTTTAATGCTGATAGGGGGTTCTTCAGGATCCACTAGTGGTGGTTTAAAGCTTATTAGGGTAATTACAGTGCTTAAAGGAATGAACTTAACTGTTACTAACCTTGTTTCACCGGAAGGAAGGGTTGTTAGTACAAGAATTGGTGGAAAGAAAATAAATGAAAGGGAAATTAAAGAGGCATCTGCATATATAGTGATTTTCCTATTTTTCATGATATGCGGATGGATAATAATGACTCTCTATGGATATGACCCATTTACAGCATTATTTGACATCGTTTCCTTACAATGTAATAATGGATTAAGTACAGGCATAGTCTTTGGAGGATTGCCAACACCTTTAAAATTGACCTTGATTTTCTTGATGTGGATTGGAAGATTGGAAATCATCCCAGTCTTAGTGGTCTTTAGAACAATCGGCGGATTGATAAATCCAAAAAGAAGAATTAAAAACATGAAGAAAAATGGTTCAATTGAATAAAAAACACCATTTATTCCTCTTAAAAACAAGCTTAAAAACACTCCTTTTTTTATTGTTTTAATATATAAAAACTAACATTACGAAAGATTTATAAATATAAATTAAGATATTAAAACAATATGTTAATTTTCATTAAAATTTTTGAAGATTACAACAAAAATAATGATTATAAATATTAATGATTTTTAAAAAATATTATAGAATCTTTTATTCATTGAAAAAAAAGTTTTTAGGTGTTTGTTATGTATATTGTGATTTTGGGCGGGGGTCGTGTAGGACTTTCACTTGCAGACCGTTTAATTATTCATGGTTATGATGTAACAATTATTGAAAGCAATGAGGACTTATGTGATCAAGCAACTGAAGAATTGGATGCTATGATTATTTGTGGAAACGGAACTGATACAAAAACATTGGAAGAAGCGAACATTGAAGAAGCGGACGTTTTTGTAGCAACTACCGGTAATGATGAATCAAACTTATTATCTTGCATTTTAGTAAAAGAGTATACTGATGGACAAATTATTGCAAGGGTAAGTAATCCAGATCACGAAGAGGCATTTAAAAAAGTTGGAATTGACAAGGTAATTAGCCCTGAGCGAACCGCTGCGGGATTCCTTGAAAAAATTATTACAAGACCTAATGTAGCGGACTTAACCGCCTTTGGTGCAGGTAATGCTGAAATTTTAGATATGACAATTAAAAATCCAAAGGTATTTGGAAAGAAAGTTTCTGAATTCTCTCCAACCAAGGATTACATTATCATCTCTAAGAATAATGACAATCACGAATTGGAAATTCCTCAACCTGATGACATATTAAGCAACGGGGATAAGATTTCAATTCTTGTAAAAAGGAATGCCTTTGAAAAAGCTGAAAAGAAATTTATGGGCGCTGGAGGATTATTCGGATTTTAAATCCCCAATCCCACTATTTTTTTATGAATGAAATATCCATTCGTAAAGATTCAAACTAATTATTTTTCCAATAAAAAAAGGAATAAAATAATCATTATCTTATTCCCATCATCATGCAAGACATTTCAATATGCTGATTTCCATTTTTTACCCAAGGACCATGTCCTGGAAGCAAATATTCAACATCCAAATCCTTTAAACGCATTAATGACTCCTTCATGTCATTAGGGTCTCCACCAATATCCATACGGCCTACTCCACCATTTGCAAAAATGGTATCTCCACTGATGAGAATCTCACCATCATACAATGATATCCCACCTTTTGTATGCCCAGGAGTGTTTATAACTTCAAAATTGGCTATTTTATCCCCTTCTTCAAGTTCAATATCAACATCATGCCTTCTGACAATTGAACCGAACAATGAGGAAACAGTCAATTCACTTTCAGGATCTCTGAGTGCAATAGCATCAATTTTATGAATAGCTATTTTTGCATTTGGGAAAAAGTCATTTCCACCAACATGGTCGTAGTGGCAATGAGTGTTTACAATCAATTCTATATCCTCAGGACCAATGCCTATCTCTTTGATTTTTGAAAATAAGTTTGAATTGCTCTGGCCTGTTCCAGCATCCACTAAAATGTAATTATATTCAGAATCTGAATCAGTGTTATCAATCAAATAGGAATTGGAATCAGCCATCACTCCTTCAATACAATAAACATTATTGATTTTATCCATAGTATCACTTAAAAAATTAATTTAAAATCTATTAAATATTCTTTAAGAAATAGTAAATAAACTTACCTAAAATAGATTAGAAAACACGAATAAAATGGAATATATGAAAAATTTAACTAAAATAAACTGAAAAATTAACCTAAAATAAACTGAAAAAATTGAAAAAATCTAAGTAAAAATATTTTATTAAAAATAGTAAAAAATTAAGTAAAAATGGGGTCACAGGGATTTGAACCCCGATCCTAGGATTTCTCTTGCCTCAGTACTCCAATTGGTCATCACATAACCAATGTATACTGATCATCAGACTACGCGTATTTCTTCAAAGACAACTGGAGTCCCAGATGATGCCAGGTTACACCATAACCCCATACTTAATAGATTAACATATGAAATATGCTAACCTAAAGCCAAGAGAGAGATTTGAACTCCCGTGTAATTGGTCTGCAGCCAACCGCTTCGCCTCTAAGCTATCTTGGCATAAATAATAATACAGTATTATAAAGTATGTTTTAATAATATATAAACTTATTGTTAAAATAAAAAAATAAAATAAGAATTTGATGACTAGAATTTAACTTGCTTGTCAAATCCACATATTTCATCAATCTCATATGCCTTTTCCAAACAGTAGTTCTTCTCCACCTTATAATTTCCATTTCTTGTTTTCTCAATTAAATCAGGTGATAGGAAAAACCATTTTGTGTATTTGAATTTAACACCAAGATAGGGATCTGCACCAAAAGTCTCTGAAAACTCTATTAAAGCATCAATTTGAGGATGATCAATGTAAATCTTATCTTTAGTAGTTGTCTTTACTTCAATAGCTAAGTAAATCTTACCATTTCCTGCTATAACATCAGGCAATGGCTTTTTAGTAGCCCCTCCAGATGCTGGAGCTCTCATAGCTGCAAAATCTCTATCCCATAATTTGTGAACTAAATCTCTTTCCTCAGCTGAACCTTTTTTAGCCATATTAAAACCCACTTAAAATGTAACCTAATTAAAATTTAAGCTAATAAAATGTAACCTAATTATATTTAGTTTATTTTTTTACATATAAATAAAAGCAGTTAGAGCATTTGAAAAGTAATATTCAATAAATTGGAATAAATAACTTTTTTAAAAAGAAAATAAGCAATGAAAAAGTAGTTTAAAAAGAGTTGAAATAATAAAAAAAGTTTAAAAATGGGGCCGGGGCCGAGATTTGAACCCGAGTCACAGGATCCACAGTCCCGTAGGATGACCGCCTACCCTACCCCGGCAAATGAATACCATAATAGGAATAAAAACTAAAAAAATTAAAGAATATGCGGGAGCAGGGATTCGAACCCTGGTAGACCTGCGTCAACAGGTCCTAAGCCTGTCTCCTTTGGCCGCTCGGACACCCCCGCTACTAAGAGAGGGAAGGAGATTCCCAAATATCTTTCAAATATAAAAAATGCTCCGACCGGGATTCGAACCCGAGTCTTCGGCTCGAAAGGCCGAAATGATTGGCCGGACTACACCATCGGAGCAAAAAATACGAATGCAATAAAACTAGATTATACAATGGGCCCAATGGGATTCGAACCCATGACATCCCGGTTATGAGCCGAGCGCTCTACCTGGCTAAGCTATGGGCCCATAAGCGCCGTCGACAGGGCTCGAACCTGTGACCAATCGGTTAACAGCCGAACGCTCTACCTACTGAGCTACGACGGCAAAACAACCCATGCTTGCAAATCATAGTTTTAAAAAATACATACTGAATAATACAGTAATATTATGTTGATTAACATAGTATATAAATGTTTCTATCAAAAAAATTTGAAAAAATACCATATTCCCCATTATTTTATAAAATTTAATAAAATTTTAATATAAATTTAATATATGAGAATAAATATAAATTATTAAAGAAATAAAGACAAAAGAAAAAAGACAAAAGGTGAAACCATGAATGATATAAACAGCATTGAAGCACTTGAATTAATCACCAAAGCAAACAATCTTAGCTTAAAAAAGGGATACGATGAAATAAGCTTAGAAAGAGCTGTTTTTTTATCATGGTGGTGTGATAAGGGAGACTGCAAATTCTGCTATATGAGCACTCAAAAAAATAAAATCAAGGATCCGACAAAAGCAAAGCGCAGAGTGAACAATATATTGGCAGAAGCTGAAATGTGCAGCAGGCTTGGCTGGAATATAGAATTCCTATCTGGAGGATATAAATCATTCACAACTGCAGAAATCAAGTCAATAGCTGAAAACATACATGCAATCACTGGAGATGGAGTTTGGCTAAACACTGGAATCACTTCTGAATTGGAGGAATATGGTTCTGAGATAAAAGGAATCACTGGTGCTGTTGAAGCTGCAAATCCAGAATTTCAAAAGACCGTTTGCCCAAGCAAGCCATTGGACCAAATCAGTGATATGTTGGATAAGGCAGGGGATTTGGGATTCAAAAAAGCAATTACAATAATCTTAGGCCTTGGAGAAAGCTTTGAAGATGTGGAATACCTAAAGGACTACATCAGAGAACATAAAATTGATAGAGTGATCTTTTATTCATTAAATCCTCATCCGGAAACTGAATATGTAAACAGTTCCCAACCGGCATCATTATACTATGCTAAGGTAGTCTCTACAATAAGGCTTGAATTTCCGGATTTGGAAATCATCTGCGGAACATGGACTGACAACTTGGCGAATATAGGAATCCTTATCTTAAGTGGAGCCAATGGAATCACTAAGTTCCCACTCTTTAAAATGTTTGGAACCAAATATGGTAAAAGAGTTGAAGAAGAAGTTAAATGGACTGGAAGAACCCTTAAGGGAACATTTACAGACAAAAGCAAATTAGGTCCAGAAAAAAGTGAAATCAGTCCCGAATTGGATCAATATATAAAAAGATACATTAAGGATTCCTTGAAAAACAAATATAAATAATTCTTATTTTTTTAATTCTTTTAATAATTCTTTTAATATCTAATATTTTATATAAAGAAAATCTTTATAAATATAATAGTACATAAATTAACATAATATGAATTTATAGTTAATTAACATAACTTTTAAAAACTTTTCTTAAGTTAACTGCTTATTTCTATTAACTACTTATTCTTATTTAATTAAAAAACAACTAATATAATATTTAAAAATCCTTGGAGGGATTAATATAGACGTAAATATGATGTGTGGACTTGAGATTCACGTACAACTTGAAACTGATTCAAAGTTATTCTGTAACTGTCCAACAAACTATCAAGAAGCACCAGCAAACACAAACGTTTGCCCAGTATGTTTAAACCAACCAGGTGCTAAACCATTTCCAACCAATGAAAAAGCTATTGAAAACGCTTTAATGATTTCATTGATGCTTAACTGTAAAATTGATAAAAACTTTACTTATTTCATGAGAAAGCACTATGATTATCCTGACTTGCCTTGTGGATACCAGAAAACTTCCGTTCCAATAGGTTACGAAGGTGAATTGAATGGTGTAAGAATCAGAGAAATTCACATGGAAGAGGATCCTGGACAATTCAAACCGGATAGGGGTATTGTAGATTTCAACCGTTCTGGAATTCCACTTATCGAAATCGTAACTGAACCTGATATGCACTCTCCAGAAGAGGCTCGTAACTTCTTAAAAGAGCTTATCAGAGTATTGGAATACAGTGGAGGGGCTCGTGGAGAAGGTACCATGAGAGCAGACGTAAACGTTTCCATCAATGGTGGAAACAGAGTGGAAATGAAAAACATCAACTCCATCAAAGGTGCATACAAGGCTTTGAACTTCGAAGTGATCAGACAGAAAAATCTCTTGAAAAGAGGTCGTGAAGTCAAACAGGAAACCAGAGCTTTCTTAGAATCCCAAATGATTACCGTTTCAATGAGGGATAAGGAAAATGCAGATGACTACAGATTCATCCCAGATCCTGATTTGCCACCAATGAAAATCAGCGATGAGCAAATCAACAAGGTTCTTGATGTGATGCCTGAAGCGCCACACAACAAAGTGAAAAGATTTGTTGAAGAATATGGAATCGATGAGGAATCCGCTAAAGTGCTTACCTCAGAACTTGATTTGGCTCAATGCTACGAAGAAGTGGCTAAAGAAGTTGACCCTAAATTCGCCGCTAAATGGATGAGAGACGAACTTAAAAGGGTATTGACTTACAATAAGCTTGACTTTGCAGAAAGTGGAATCTTGGCAGATGACTTGATTGAATTCTTGAATATGCTCTTAAATAAGGAAATCACCACTAAAGCAGGTCAAAGAATCATTGAACAAATGCCAAACAACAAGCAAACTCCAAAACAAATAGCTGAAGAGTTAGGATTGATTGGTGTAGTTAAAGATGATGAAGTTCAAGCTGCAGCTAAACAAGCAGTTGAAGAAAACCCTAAAGCTGTAGATGATTACCACAATGGTGAAAAAGGTGCATTGAACTTCTTGATGGGTCAAGTAATGAGATTAACCAAAGGAAAAGCAGACCCAAGAGAAACTGTAAAAATCTTAAAAGAATTGCTTGAAGAATAAATTTCTTCAATTTTTCTTTATATTATCAAAAATTTAATTACAAAATAGGAGGGTGATTATGGATACAGAAAAGGCAACAGTAAGAGACTATATGACAAAAGACGTATTTACAGTAAAATATGATACTCTCAATAATGATGTTATTAAATTAATGAAACAAACAAAGCACGACGGTTATCCTGTTGTTGATGAAGAAGGACAAATCGTTGGAATTATCACCGCATACGACTTATTGCTAAAGGATTGGGTAACTGATCAAGTCAGCGGAATAATGTCTACTGATGTAATTGTTGCAAGAGAGGATATGCATATCAACGATGCATCAAGAGTGATGTTTAGACATGGTATTTCAAGACTTCCTGTTGTAGATAAGCAAAGACATGTAAAAGGGATTATGACCAACACAGATATTGTAAGGTCACATATTGAAAGGTCAACTCCAACTAAAGTAAATGCATTTAAGGAAACCATGGAAAAACTCTATGACATTAAAACCACTTTAACAAGAGAGCAAGTTCCTGTAGAGAAAATAAGACCTACACAGGATAGGGTTTATGCAGATGAATTGCAAGGAAGAACCTATGAACTTGAAAAAGGATTGGCAGAACCAACCATTGTAGTTAAAACTGGGGACAGGTACATTTTAGTGGATGGTCACCATAGAGCAGTGGCTTCTGTAAAATTAGGTTTGGATAAGATTGACTCCTATGTTGTGGATTTCCATAAGGACATTAAGTTAGGTATGGAAAAAACCGCTGAAAAACAAGGATTAAATTCATTTAATGACATAACCATCATTGATGACGATCAACATCCATTGATTGCACTAACTGAAACAATTAAAAATACACAACAAAAACACTAATCATATTGGAAGTGAATTGATGGTAGATGACAAGATTTTAAGAGATGTTTATGAAGTATTGGAAAGTCGTAGAGACAACCCAATAGACTCATACACCTCCAATATTATGAAAAACAGCGATAAAAAGGCAGAGGACAAGATCCTTGAAAAAATAGCTGAAGAGTGTGGAGAAACTCTCATCGCTTCTAAAAATGATGAGAATTTGGTTTATGAATCTGTTGACTTAATATTTCATACATTGCTCCTTTTAGCATACAAAGGAGTGGAATTTGATGAAATTCTAGAAGAATTTGAAAGAAGGAGAAAATAATTCTTTCAATAATCATCTTCTTTTTTTATGAAAGAATAATTAGTTTGAATAATTACGAATAAAATTAAAAAATAAAAAAATAATAGCCAAATAGCTATTTGAGAATTAGCTCCATATTCCGCATCCCTCTTTTTTTACCAGGAACACCAAATGATTTTCTATTGAATGTTTTAAATCCTTTGGAACTGTATAACCTGAATGCACCATCATTTCTAAAGTCCGCATCCAAAACCACTCTTTTGCAATCCAAATCCTTTGCAAGTTGAATCAATTGATCCAATGCTTCTGTCCCATAACCTTTTCCCCTTTGATTAGAGCAAATGGCCAATTCACAAATGTAGAAGTCATCATCCTCAACATCAACCAAAACGAAATTATCCATGAAAGATACTTTGGAAAGACCTAATGCTTCAGAAAACTTAAGAGTTTTGAATTGATTTTTTATATCTCCGAAAAGAGAATGCTGAACTCCTTTCCCACCATTGAACATTCCAATAATTTCCTTTTCCTCTGTGTCTTCATCATCAAAGAAGACATAGAACAAATCATTTTCATCCGCTTCAGCATCTTTTGCAAAATCAATCAAAAGCAATCTGTTTTTAATGGCTTCCACACCTTCTTCCTTTGATTTGAAAACATGCTTGAATGTTCTATAATCAACATCATAGATTAATTCAGCCACTTTATAAACATCATGAATTTCCGGATTGAAATCTCTAAAAATCAATATAAACACCAATATAAAAAATTAATTTAATTAAAATATTAAAATAATACAATTTAAAATAATCAAAATTGATAAAAAATAATATAAAATAATATAAAGTAATATAAAATAAAAATACCTATTCTTTAGACATTCTTACCTTTTTAGCAATATTCTTAGCAATGGTCAAAGCACAAACTCCTGCACCGAACCCATTGTCAATATTGACAACTGACAATCCGGGAGCACAAGACTGCAACATTGAATACAATGCCGCCTTTCCATCTGCACCGATTCCATAACCTACAGATGTTGGAACCGCAATGACTGGAACATCCACCAATCCTGCAACTACAGAAGGCAATGCCCCTTCCATTCCTGCACAAACAATGAATGCACAGACATCCTCTTCAACCATATGTGCAATCTGTGGGAATAACCTATGAATCCCTGCAACACCGATATCATAGGAACTAATGACTTCACATCCTCCCTGTTCAACAATAACCTTTGCTTCCTCAGCGATTGGAATGTCAGAGGTTCCTGCAGTCAAAAGCCCTACCTTGCCATATTCCGGATTGAAGTCAACTAAAGAATCCTTATAGATTATCAGAATTTTAGCTCTCTTATTGTAATCAAACTTAATTCCCTTTTCAAAAAGATAATCCAAATCCTTTTCCAATGATTCATACCTTTCTTTAGATAATCTTGTAATGATAATATTGTTTTTCAATTCAATTGAATCACTATCAGATTCCTGTTTTTCAAAAAATCTTTTAATGATGGTTAGCAAATCATCATAATCCTTACTATCTGCCAAAATAGCTTCTGGAAAACCGGTCCTATCCATTCTAGAAGTATCAATTTGAGCCACATCATCTAATTGGCGAATGCTTTCAGCCTTTAAAAGAGTATCACATTCTTCAATTGAAATTTTACCTTCAGCAAGACTTTTAAGAATTTCCTTCATTTTATCACAAACATTATAAAATTTATTGAAATAGATTTTTAAAATTTTATTAAATCTTAATCTCAATCGAAAATATTATATTAAAAAGATTTATAATTACTATAATATATAATTATTATATTGATTATTTATTATGATATTTTTTATGAATATTAATTATGATATTTTTTATGAATATTAATTTTTATTTATGATTTTATTTTAGATGGTGACCATGAAAACAGAAAAGGTATTGGTTGAAGGGATTGTGCAAGGAGTAGGATTCAGACCCTTCGTATATAGGATAGCTACTGAATTGGAACTCTCAGGTTATGTCAGAAACTTGGGAAATGTAGTTGAGATAATCATCCAAGGTTCAGATGATAAAATAGCTGATTTCATATTCAAACTTCAAAATGAGCTTCCGCCAATAGCTAAAATAAACAATCTGGAAACTGAAGAGCTTTCAGATGACGAAAAATATGCTGATTTTACAATCAAGGAAAGTTCAGACAGTTTCTCTGGAACATCCGTCATTCCGCCAGATTTGGCAATCTGCGATAAGTGCTTGGAAGAGATAAACGATCCAAACAACAGAAGATACAATTATCCATTCAATGCATGCACCGATTGCGGACCTCGTTTTACAGTAATTGAAAACGTTCCATATGATAGGGATAAGACCACTATGGATGACTTCCCATTATGTGATGAATGTGAGGTGGAATACAAAAACCCATTAGACAGACGTTACCATGCAGAAGCAAGCTGTTGTGAAGTTTGTGGACCATCTTTGGAATTGTATAAGAATGATGATCAAACTCCAGTTAAGGTTGATTGCGAAGACCCATTGGAAGAAACCGCAAAACTCCTCGATGAAGGAAAGATATTTGCAATCAAGGGAATTGGAGGAACACACTTAGTGGCAAATGTAATGCTTGAGGACACTGTAAACCTTCTAAGGGAAAGGTTAGGAAGAGAAAATCAGGCATTTGCAGTTATGAGTCCAGACATTGAAACCGTTAAAGGATATGCGATTGTATCAGATGCTGAAGAGGAAACATTATTGTCAAAAGAAAGACCTATTGTAATCCTCAAGAAGAGTGAAAGCTATGATTTTGCACAGTCAGTTTCACCGGGATTGCATAACATTGGTGTGATGTTGCCATATGCCCCATTGCATCATCTTTTATTCAATCATACAGAAACTCCAGCCTACATCATGACTTCAGCAAATGTTCCTGGAGAGCCAATGATGATTACAAATGAGGAAATACTCAAAAATCTCGACACAATAGCTGACTATTACCTCATTCACAACAGAAGGATATTGAACAGATGCGATGATTCTGTAGCAAGATTCAGAAACAATGAGCTTGCGTTCATAAGAAGATCAAGAGGATACACTCCAGAGCCTTATGACTTAAAAGGAAAATACACCAATCTTAATCCTGAATTCGACAATCTCAACATTCTTGCACTTGGACCGGAACTTGATGTTACATTTACAATCCTTAAGAATTCAAAAGCATATGTATCACAGCATATCGGAAATACAAACAAGTACAGAACCTATGAGTTCCTGCAAGAAGCAATCAAGCATATGATGAGGATTACAAAAACAGACAGTTTCGATGCAATAGCATGCGATTTGCATCCACAATTCTTCACAACAAAACTTGCAAAGGAATATGCTGAGGAATACAATTGCCCATTGATACCAGTTCAACACCATCATGCTCATGGAATTTCACTGTTGAATGACCATTACACAAATGGCCAAAACAATGAAATGATTATCATAGCTGCTGATGGAGTAGGATATGGTGGAGACGGCAACTCATGGGGAGGAGAAATATTATACACAAACATTAAGGAATATGAAAGAACAGTTTCCTTAATGCCTCAGAAGATGCCTGGTGGAGACTTATGTACCAAATATCCTGTTAGAATGATGGCAGCAATATTGTCTAACCCAAACAGTGACTACGAAAGTGAAAAGTACACTGAAGAGTATGTAAAGGAACTATTGAACAATAACTACATAGACTCATTCCAGCATGGGGCAATTGAAATAAAAAGCCTGTTCAGGCAACTGGAAACCAATCTTAACGTTGGTATAAACACCAGTACAGGAAGAGTTCTCGACTCTGTTTCAACTGCACTTCACATATGTGACAAACGTAGTTACGAAGGTGAAGCTTCAATGAAATTGGAATCATATGCATATGATTACAAGGAAGAGGACACTCTCGAAGATTTCCCAATAATCATCAAGGAATACGAAGATGAGAATGGAAGAAGAATGATCCTTGACACTACAGCAATAATGAGATACATTATAGATAAGATTGAAGAAGGAGAAAACCTTAATAAGATAGCTGTTGCAGGACAAAAGGCAGTTAGCATTGGACTTGCAAAGCTTGCTGTAGAATCAGCTAAGGAAAAGGGAATCAAAACAATTGGTGCAACTGGTGGAGTGTTCTATAACGAAGCAATAACAGCACATATTAAAGAATATGTGGAAAAAGAAGGATTTGAATTTGTTCAACACATCAACTCTTGTCCTGGAGACGGATCAGTATCACTAGGACAAGCGATAGTTGCAGGAGTAAACTTAAAGAATCTTTGAAAATAAGCTGATGAAAATAAGATAAAATAAATTATAATAATATTATTATTATTTATAATTCTATTTTTTATTATTAAATCTATTATTTATTATTAAATCTATTTTTTTATAAAAAAAGTGAAAGAAAAATGGAAAGAGAATAAAAAGATAACAATATTATATTATTAATATTCTTCATAAAATAATTATATAATAAAAATAATTATATAATATATTTTTTTAATATCTAATATCTATTATAAGTTCTTTCTAAAATGTATTCTGCTCTTTCTTTCAAGTTGTCATATAAACGTATTTGAGCTTTCAATTCTTCAATAGCTTCTGTATGACCTTGATCTATTCTCTTTTCAATATCCAATAATTTAGACCACTCATCACCAGAAGGCAATTGTTTGATATCATTATGAGGATTTAATAAATCTTCAGAAAAAGATACATTGAATGAGTTTTTAGTAATTGTAATATGCACATTCACATCATTTGGCATATCATAATACTTACGTGGACGACCTCTAACCACTTTTTTTGTTGAAGATGTTAAAATACCGACATCTTCCATAGCCCTTAAATGCTCAATGATAGCTTTCTGACCTATTTGGAGCTCTTGAGATATTTCACTAACAAATCTTGGCTCTTCCCTTAAGAGATCCATGATATCACGTCTAGTCTTACATCCCATAACATCAAGAATCGCTTCCATATCAACATCGTCATATTGATTTTGGTTTTGTTCCATAATTTGACCTCCACCATTTTAAAAAAGTAAATAATATATTGAATTTAATTGATATTATTTAAAATTGATTTTCTTTATATTGATATTCCTATACTTGATTCAAATTAATATTTTCATATTAATCTCCCTATACTAAAATATGGACATAAGTATTATATTAACTTTTTGTTACTAAAAACCGAAATCTTTATATAACATTTTGTTACTATAATAAGTATAGAGAAAGATAACATTTTGTTACTTTAATATAAATTGACAAAATAAAATCTAAATCCGATGGTTATTTATTAAAAATAGAGCTTAAACAAATCAAAAAATCAAAGTTCACTTGATAAATAGCCTAAACTCAAAAAGTTATTATAAGAAACCTATAAAATTCTAACAAATAATAACAAACTGGATAAACACAAATCAAAGAACATTTCAAAAATCCTCTTAAAAAAATCACACTATAAACAAAGATTTTTTTAGATTTAAGTCCACACCCTAAATCTAAAAATCATAAAACACTTTTCTATTAACCCATATGATAGAAAACAAATCTAAAATTCTTTGATTAAAGTCAAAATATTAAAGGAGCTTATCGCTCTCTTTCTCTAATTATAATACTTTATGATAAATTCATAAAAGGTGAAGAAATGGCTAAGAAAAATGAAACTAAAAAAACTGAAGAAGAAATTGATGAGGAAGATCAATCCAAACTTCAGGATAAAGAAGAAAGCCCTTCTGAATCTAAAGATGAGTCTTCACAAGAAGATGGCAAAGAAAAACCATCAAAAGATGATGAAAATGAAGACGGCGAATTAGATAAATTAAACAAAGACCTTGAGAGGAAAGATGAAGAAATCATAGAGCTAAAATCCCATATTCAAAGACTTCAAGCAGACTTTGATAACTTTAGAAAACAAGGAGAAAAACAAAAACAGGACTTAATAAGATATGCAAATGAAGGCCTTATTGTTAAATTCCTTGATATCTATGAAGATATGGAAAGGGCTCTTGAAAACTCAAGCAATGAAGAGGAACTTAGAGAAGGTTTAGAATTAATTTATTCCAAAATGAAAAATGCTTTAGAAAAAGAGGGTGTTGAAGAGATTCCTGCAGTAGGAGAAAAGTTCGACCCATTCAAGCATGAAGCTTTGCTTACTGTAGACAGTCCAGATCATGAAAACAACGAAATCGTTGATGAACTTATGAAAGGATACACCTTAAAGGATAAGGTAATCAAATACTCTAAAGTAAGAGTTTGCAAAAAAGCTAAAAAAGAAGAATAAAAACAATGATAAAAAATTATTATAAAAATTAAAATTCATATTTATAAATTATTTTAAAAAAATAAAAATTAAAATAATTTTTATTATCAAATATTTTAAAAACTTAAAAATATCTTAAACGATTGAAATATTTGAAAATTAAAAAAAATCAAAATAACTTTTATTAAAAAACAAAATGTAAAGGTGAAAACTATGTCTGATACTAAAAAAGAAAAAATTATTGGAATTGATTTAGGTACAAGTAACTCAGCTGCATCAGTGCTTGTGGGAGGAAAACCAACCACAATCCCTTCCGCAGAAGGTGCAAGCCAATACGGTAAATCATTCCCAAGTTACGTTGCATTTACCGAAGACGGTCAAATGCTAGTCGGTGAACCAGCAAGAAGACAAGCAGTAACAAACCCTGAAAATACCATCTCAGCAATCAAAAGAAGCATGGGTACCGATCACAAAGTTACAGTAAACGGAAAACAATATTCTCCACAAGAGATTTCCGCATTCATCTTACAAAAAATCAAAAAAGATGCAGAAACCTTCCTCGGAGAACCTATCCAAAAAGCTGTAATTACCGTACCTGCATACTTTGACGACAACCAAAGGACCGCAACCAAAGATGCAGGAACCATTGCAGGATTGGATGTTGTAAGGCTCGTAAACGAACCAACCGCAGCAAGCCTCGCATACGGTCTTGACAAAGCCGAAGAAGATGACATGAACATCATGGTATACGATTTAGGTGGAGGTACCCTGGACGTGACCATCATGGAATTCGGTGGAGGAGTGTTTGAAGTAAGATCCACCAGCGGAGACACCCAACTCGGTGGTACCGATATGGATAACGTATTAATCAAATACCTTGCAGATGAGTTCAAAGCACAAGAAGGCGTTGACTTGATGGACAACGACCAAGCAGTACAAAGGTTAAGGGAAGCTGCAGAAAAAGCAAAAATCGAATTGTCCACTACCACAACTACCGAAGTTAACTTGCCTTTCATTGCAATGGGAACTGACGGAACCCCTAAAAACCTAATCATTTCACTTACAAGAGCAAAATTAGAAGAGCTCGTCGATTCAATTGTCGAAAAATCAGGCAAACCAATGCAACAAGCATTAGATGACGCTAAAATGAGCAAATCAGAAATTGATAAAATCATCTTAGTCGGCGGACCTACAAGAATGCCAATCGTACAGAAATTCGTAGAAAAATTCATAGGAAAACCAGTCGAACGTGGTATTGACCCAATGGAATGTGTATCCATGGGTGCTGCTATTCAAGGAGGAGTATTAGCTGGTGAAATTAAAGACATCGTATTGTTAGACGTAACTCCATTATCCTTAGGTATCGAAACCTTAGGTGGAGTGTCAACCACTTTAATTGAAAGGAACACAACTATTCCTACCAAGAAAAGCCAAGTATTCTCCACAGCTGCCGATAACCAGCCTTCAGTAGACATCAACGTACTTCAAGGCGAAAGGAAAATGGCAGCAGACAACACTTCACTTGGACGTTTCCAACTTGTGGGAATCCCACCTGCACCAAGAGGCGTTCCTCAAATTGAAGTAACCTTTGATATTGACGCAAACGGTATTATCAATGTAACCGCTAAAGACAAAGGAACAGGCAAAGAACAAGCAATCACAATTACCTCTTCCACCAAACTGTCCGACGAAGAAATCGAACAAAAAATCAAAGAAGCGGAAATGAATGCTGAAGCAGATAAGAAAAGACAAGAAGAAATCGAAATCAGAAACAATGCAGACTCATTAATTTACACTTCAGAAAAAACTTTAGATGAACTTAAAGATCAAGTATCTGAAGATGAAAAGACTAAAGTCGAAGGACTTGTGGCTGAATTAAGAGAACTTATAGCTGGCGATGACGTTGATGCCATTAAAGCAAAGTCTGATGAATTATCCAACGTAATTCAGGAAATTGGTGCAAAAATCTACCAACAAGCACAAGCAGAAGCACAAGCTCAACAGCAAGCTGGAGCTGACCCTAATGCAGGTGCTGGCGACAACAGCGATGATGACACTATTGATGCAGAGTATGAATTAAAAGACGATTAGATTAAATAATACAGTTTTATTGGATTGTTAGGTTAATACAAAATCAGAATCAGAATCAAAAAAATAGTTAAACTAACAATTAAAATAAAACTATTATTTATTCTATTTATTATTTTTTTAAGGTGAACAAATGGCAGACAAGCGAGATTATTATGAAGTTTTAGGCGTTGACAAAAACGCTGATGAGAAAACAATTAAAAAAGCTTATCGTAAATTAGCCAGACAATACCATCCGGACGTTTGTGATGAACCAGATGCAGAAGATAAGTTTAAAGAAGTAAGTGAAGCTTACGCTGTCTTGTCTGATGATGAAAAACGTCAAAGGTATGATCAGTTCGGTCATGCAGGAATGGATGGATTTACAGCTGAAGATTTCTATCAAAACGTGAACTTCGACGACATTTTCCAGGGATTCGATATCGGAAACATATTCGACATGTTCTTCGGAGGAGGCGGTGGCCGCTCCAGAGGAAGGAATGCAGGCCCTCAAAGAGGTTCAGACATATATACCGAAGTTCCAATCACTCTTGAAGAGGCATTCCAAGGCTGTGAAAAGGAAATCAAGATTACAAGAAGCGAATTATGTCCAACATGCCACGGTTCCAAATCAAAACCTGGGTCCGATCCCGAAACCTGTACAACCTGCGGAGGAACAGGTCAAATCAAGGAAGTCAGCAATACTTTCCTAGGCCAGATGGTTAACGTAAGGCCATGCAGAGAGTGTGGAGGAACAGGTAAGATCATTACAGAGCCATGTGAAGACTGCCACGGTAAGGGAAGTAAAAGAAAAACAAAAACAATCAAAATCGAAATTCCTGAAGGAGTCGATGAAGGCAATCACCTCAGGGTTTCCGGCGAAGGAAACTGCGGTGAAAAAGCAGGCCTTGAAGGGGATTTGATTGTAACTATCCACATCAAAAGGGACAAGAAATTCACCCGTGAAGGCGACCACCTGTACATGGAACAGCAAGTGAGTTTCCCGCAAGCCGCATTGGGGGATGTGTTGAGCATTCCTACCATTGAGGGAAAAGAGGTTGAATTCAAGATTGCTCCCGGAACACAAAGCGGTACAGTATTCAAGCTAAGAGGCCAAGGAATGAACTCCGTCAGGCACAAAGGTAGAGGAAACATGTACGTTACCGTCAGTGTTGTAGTTCCTAAAAAATTAAATTCAAAACAAAAAGACTTGCTCAAGCAGTTCGCTGAAATCAGCGGAGATGAAATCAAGCAGGTCAAAAAAGGACTCTTCGACAGGGTCAAGGATGCAATGGAGTAGATTAGTCAACACTAATTTACTTTTTTACTATTTTTTATTACTGATTTTCAGGGCAAAAATAAGTGCCACAAATATTGAAGCAACGATGCATTAAATGCTGTTGTATAATGAAATCATCTGCAATAAATTATGGGTTATCGAATATAATTAAGCGATATTTTAAAAACAGTAATTATAAATTGAGTAATCTATATGAAAAAATAAAAAAAGTAATAGAGATTAAAAATCCCTATTTTTTAACAGTAATTTTAACTGATTTTGCAACTTTATTGAAAAGGTTGTTTCCAGCAAAAGTGACTTTAGCAGTGTATTTACCTTTTTTCTTTAAGTTTTTAACTTTAAAGGTGGCTTTACCTTTAGCGTTGGTGGTTGCTTTGTAGGTTTTACCTTTAACTTTTAAAGTGACTTTAGCTTTTTTGATTGCTTTACCTTTACTGTCTTTTAAGGTTACAGCATATTTTTTGGTTTTGACTTTAGCTTTGAAAGTTTTCTTATTAGCAGTCAATTTGGCTGCTTCTTTGCTGATTTTGATAGTTGCAGTCTTGGTGGATTCTGCATAATATGCATCTCCAGCAAACTTAACTGTTAACTTTTGAGTTCCAGCTTTAGAAGCAGTGATTTTGTAATTAACTACACCTTTATCATCAGTGGTATATTCTTTACCGTTGATAGTTACTTTCTGATTTGCTAAAACATTACCTGAGTTGTCTTTTAAGACAATTTGGTAATTTACACCAGATTTAGTAGCGGTTACTAAAAGTGATTTGTCTGGAGCGGTAATTGCTGATGGTGCTTTGGTAATGGCGACATAATTATAAACAGATTTATAAAGGTAGTTATTATCGCCCTCAAATTTAATCAAAGCAAGATATTCTTCAGGAACCACATTAATGTTGAATGTGGCTTTACCGTTCATATCAGTAACGTTAGCGAATGTTTGACCTGCAAGAGATACAGTAACTGTTTTATTAGACACTGGACGACCGTATTCATCTAAAAGTTTAACTGTAAAGAGATCATCAGTGCCGTAAACTTTGGTAAACTCAACAGCAGCAACAACAACTTTGAGCTTATCGGTAGGAACACCTGTGTTTCCAGATTCAGTTATATTACCTGTTCCATAAATAGTCATATCGCCTTCACCTTCATTACTGGTCATTTTGTTATCGGCAATAGTACCATTATTGTCACCTAATTTAGCCGCATAATCTCCGGTTGTTTCAATCTCATTGTTTGTAATAGTGAAATTACCTTTTTTGATTACAACACCAGTATCAGCGATTCCCATTTGATCCCAAATAGATTTATCGCCTACTTTTGAAGCATTGGAAGTAATATTGTTGTTATCAATGGTTATTTCATCAATATAAGCACCAATACCTATAGTATGATTACCACTTACTTTAATATCATTTTCAATTATTTCTGCTTCGGTTCCACCTACTTCAATACCTACAACATAATAAGCTTCACCGGTTATGTTATTCTTTTGAATAGTAATGGTGACCGGCATGTAATTCATTCCAGAGTAAATCGGGTAAGCAGAGTTAGCAGCAGTAGTGTCTATATTATTTGAAACGATTATTCCTTCAGCAGTGCCTTCAACATCAATGCCACATGCATATTCGTCAGATGTTACAACAATATTGTTGTCTGAAATAACAAAATACTCGTCATTAATAATGATAGCATAGGTATAACCTGCACCATTAACAAGTATATCGTTAGAAACAACTTTTGCATTAGCGGAATTCAAAATATCAATACCATAAATAGTATCCCAGCTAGTGCCTCCATTAGTGCTTATAGTAATATTATTGTTGTTTAATATCGCATCATCACAACCCACTATAACAATACCTTCACTGAAAGATTCACGGGTAGCGCCCCAGTTAACAGCAAAGGTAGGAATAGCAATGTCAAAATCATTATCCCTAATTACAAGATCACTATTTTTAACGAAAACAGCATATGATCTGGTATTATTGGATGAGTCATAAATTGGGTAACCCCAATCATCATAGCCAATGATTACGAATTGGTTATCAACCATACCATTGAATGTTACATTGTTATCAACAATAGTTAAGTTAACTTCTTCAGCAACAATAGCATAATTATTAACTTTACCACTATTAGCATTAACAACAATATCATTATCTATAATTTTCACAATATCATTTGTTGAATCAGCATTGATTCCTATGGCATTAGAAGCGATTTTATTATCAGTTATGATTGCATTACCACTAATTACTTTAATACCGCAGTTATCAGTTTTCATACTATCCCAAACAGGATTATCTCCAACATTTGAAGCAAAAGCATTAATAATATTGTCCTTTATTTCAACCTTGGAAACTTTAGTTCCAATACCAATAGTATGATTACCATCTACATAAATAACATTTTCATAAATATGAGCTTCTGAAGCAGCAATCTCTAAACCAACAACATAGTAAGCTTCACCTTTAATTTCATTGTTATTGATGGAAACCACTACGTCCTGACCTGCTACCATACCAGTGTAAATCGGATAAGCGGAATTGGTTGCAGTAGCAGTGACAATATTGTTCTCAATCTCACCTTTAGCTGCACCTTCAACATCAATGCCACAGGCATATTCGTCAGAAGTTACAGTAATGTTATTACTATATATTTTGAAAAGTTCATCATTAATAATGATACCATAGGAATAACCTGCACCATTAAGAACTATATCGTTAACCAGAATGGTTGGATTAGCGGAATTCAAAATATCAATACCGTAAATAGTATCCCAACTATTACCGCCATTAGCACTTATTGTAATATTATTGTTGCTTAATACCGCATCATCACAACCTGCTAAAACAATACCTTCACTGAAAGATTCACGGGTAGCGCCCCAGTTTACAGCAAAGGTAGGAATGGCAATATCAAAATTATTATCCACAATCTTAACATCAGTATTTTTAATGAAAACACCATAGGTGTGAGTGTTATTGCTGGTATCATAAATAGGATAACCCCAATCATCATAGCCAATGGTTACGAATTGGTAATCAACCATACCTGCGTATGTTACATTGTTATTAATAATAGTTAAATCATCAATCTCACTAGCAACAATAGCAAAATTATCAACTTTACCACTATTAGCAATCACATTAATATCATTTTTTCTGATAACAACAGTGCCTTCTTCAACTGCTTTAATACCTACATTAGTAGAGGAGATATTATTATTTTCAATAGTTACATCACCTAAAACAGCAATAGCAATACTTTCTTTACCTAAAATAGTGTCACCTGTATAGTCATCACCAATATTTGTACCAAAACAGTCAATTGTATTTTTAGAAATAGTGGATTCACCATTATGAACACTGTCACAAATTCCGACTGTGTAATTACCTTTTACTGAAATATTATTGTTAGTAACTTCAGAATCCCATTGTGATAACTCCATACCACAGGCAAAGTAGGATTCAACATCAATAGTGTTATCAACATAATTAACACCATCAATAATACCCATAGTTAAAACACCACTAATAATACCATAAGTTGCGCCAGGTGCTTTAAGTGAGATTGTGTTATTTTTTACAGTACCCTCTTCAGAAGGTCCTTCGACTTCAATAGCGTTTGCATAATAATTATCAGAGGAAATTGTTAATTGATTGTCTGAAACTTCAAAATCGTTTCCTGCAATCAAAATACCATAAATATAATTGTAACCTGTTGCTTTAATTACATTGTTTTTAATTAAAACATCTTCAGAAACAATAGGATCCTCTGAAATCAAATTCATTGGATTTCCCCTAACAGAAATACCGACTATTGAATCTAATTTACCATAATGATTATTATATTTAATATTCATTTCATTGTCGATGATATTTACATCGTAACAATAAAATAAATCAATACCTGCAGAGAATATTTTAGTATTTTCAAGTGAATACATGTCAGGATGTTTTATAGCAACTGAAGGAAGTGTAATATCAAAATTGTTTTTTTGAATTACAATCTCATTCGAAGACAATTCTTCATCCTCATCCCCTTCAATACGAATAACATTATTTATGTAATTTCCATTTGTGCATCCAACATAAGTTATATTGTTGTTAATAATTTTCAAAGTATCGACAGAAAATGCATAAATTGCATAACTATCAGAATCTTCAACAGCAGTGAAATTTATTTTACAATCAGAAATTATTACATTAGAAACTTCAGACATAGTGATTAATGCATAATCTGAACCTGTTAAATCAAAACCACTTATTTCAACATCATCTGAAGAAATTACAAAGGATACTCCGTTAAATATTGCATTTTTTCCTGTGAACTTAATTTCTCGATCAATGGTAATATAATTTACATCAATTCCTGAAAAGTCCCCTTCAAAAATTAATTCATCATCTGTTACGGTATCCAACAAATTACCGGAATCATCAAAGTAATTGTGGAACGTATTATTTGTTACAACATTTTCCGCTTTCAAAACATCATCAAAGCCATCATCAGCTTCAACAACTCCTTCATCCTCAACACTAAGCGGTGCATTATCTTCTTGAACGCTTAGAACATCTTGGTCAATGGTTACTTCATCATCCACTTCTGATAATGTTACATTTTCATCAGCCGCAAAAGTTGCACTAACTGATAAAACCATTAAAAAAAGTAGAAGCAATGAAATAATCAGGGCTTTTTGTTTAATATTTACACCTCGTTATTATTATTAAATTAAAGTATAGTCTAATAAATTTGATGAATAAAAATTATAGATTGACTATATTAAAAAATAGTAATTAAATATATTTAAATGTTATTAAAGGTCATTTGAAAAAAAAGTAAAATAAAGGTTAAAAACCTTTACTTTTTGATTTTGATTGTATTTTTAATTGTGCATCCGCCAAAACTTGAACTGATAGAATATTTACCTACTTTCAAATTCTTAATGGATGCAGTAGCTACGCCTTTTTTATTTGTTTTGGCAGTGTATTTTTTACCTTTGATTTTAAAAGTAACCTTTTTCTTTTTCACTGCCTTACCATTTTTATCAACAACTTTTACTGAAAATTTAATCTTTTTAGCTTTTTTCGCTACGATATTTTTTGCAGTCAGAGTAGGCTTGAAAGTTAGCTTGTTTGAAACTTTATCGCCATTAAACTCTGCAGTTATTGTGTAGGTTCCGGCTTTCAGTTTGAGTGCTTTGGTGGCATAACCGTTTTTATCTGTCTGGACTTTGTAAGTTTGACCGTTTACTTTAATGGTTACAACATTTCCTGCACCATAGCTTCCGTCAGATCCTTTTACGCGCACTTTATAGGTTATTGTGTTTCCATAATATACAGTATAACTTCTGCTTTCAACAATTGAAGGCAAGACAGTTATTTTCGCAGTATTTTTAGAATCATAATACTGTGCATCGCCTGCAAATGAAACAGAAACTGAATAGCTGCCTTTAGAGATAACCGGCATGATTATTTCTCCTTTGGAATTGGTTGAAATATCATAAGTTTTTGAACCGATTTTAACTGAAACCAACTTATTAGATAACAAATTATCTTTTTCATATTTCAAAATGGCTAAAACACCGCCAGGATAAACATTTTTATTGACTGTGAGTGTTGTGCTTACTAATTTATAAACAGTTAAATTAGCATTTGCAGAAGTTGATTTGAAATAATCCGGATTAATGA
This sequence comes from Methanobrevibacter sp., assembly GCF_045130115.1. Lineage (GTDB taxonomy): Archaea > Methanobacteriota > Methanobacteria > Methanobacteriales > Methanobacteriaceae > Methanocatella. The sequence goes on along the minus strand of NZ_JBGUPC010000006.1, from coordinate 50,956 downwards.
TTTTTGCAGTGATTATTGGATAATCATCATATATTTTAGGTATCTCTCTAATGAGAGAAGCTATACCGTTGACATCACTAATTGCCTTACCCTCATAAACTTCATCACCGTCATCATTGATGTAGAATTCAACAGTTATTCCCTCAACCCCAATGCCTAAAATGTTCTTAATTACTGCCATGAATTCGGCGTTTCTATACATTGCACCGGTTGTATTGTATAAAACTACATCCAAGTCTCCATCTTCAACACTTAAAAGAGCAGAGAATTCAGTTAATCTGAAGTATTTTTTATTTACTATTGCTGAAAATGTATATGAAGCGGGAGTGTAGTCAACAAAACTATATTCGGATTTTGCTTCACCATTTGCGATAATGGCTTCCCCAATTATATTTCCGTCCAAATCCATAAATTTGACTGTTGCACCTTCTAATGCAGCATCAGTAGTTGTGAAAACAAATGTTCCATTTTCCAAGTAATTGATATTGATATCTTGAAGACTACCATTTACCAAATACTTATAATTGTTCCTTACAACATTATTTGAAGCATTATTTACTCCATCATCACCTATTCCTAATTCTGAATCCAGATAATTGTCCTCAATTACATTATTGATTGCATCTTCATCAAGAAGTATGGCATAACCTTTTTTGGAGGTGATTTCATTGTTTTTAATGTTATTATTAGTTGAATTAGAATCAAGATAAATTCCTGCATTTCCTTCAGAGATCACATCATGATTGTTAAATGAAATTGCTTCACCGGTTCCATTAGCGATGATTTTATTTTTGACAATTTCATTATTAACAGAATTGGCAAGTGCAAATCCATAAGCTAGTTTTGCATTGATTTCAAAATTATTTTCGCTAATTTTATTATTATTTGAATTGAAAGATTCAATTCCATATACCACATCGGAATTTATTACGAATGTATTTTTATTGATTGTGGAATTTTGTGGATTTTCTAAATTAATACCATAAGCTACACAATCAGATTGCATATTAACAACATTTGAAGTAATTAGTGTATCTGTAGATTCCTGACCAATCACAAATCCTTCAACAAAATATGTTCCTTCTAATAATATTTGATTGTTGATAAACCTGGTATTTGTTGCACCTTGACCTTCAGGAGCATTATGTCCTTCAGTATATCCTAAAACGCCCATACCATAGATATAATTATCATTACCACATACATAGACATTATTTGATGAGAAGGTATTATCATGAGAATTATAGTACAAATCAATACCTACAAGAGAGTTTGTGGATTGATTGGTGCCAACTGTTCTATTTAATTTAGAAGTGACATTAACCCTATTTCCAGAAACGTTATTTCCGGAAGCATAAATCATTAAAATTCCGTAAGTTCTGAAAATTCCTGTAACATAATGATTTCCGTCAAAGCAACTGCCATCAAGACAACTGCCATCTAAACAATTACCATCCAGACAATTACCGTCTAAACAATTACCATCCAAACAGTTACCATCCAGACAATTACCGTCAATGCAGTTACCATCAATACAAGTTTCACCACCGGAAAGGACATAAAGGTTACCTGTACCTTCAGTTTTAATGGTATTGTTGATAAAATTACAGTCCTCAACTGTGTGGGCGAGCAGTGTGTAAGTTAAATAACTGCCACTGGAGAATAGTCTGTTGTTTAATACATCAACATTGCTTGATTCCACCACATAAACTGCATATGCAGAATTTAGGTCACAAACTTCAATATCACAATTTTTAATTGTGGCTCCAAATACCCTATAGGCAACTACTCCCCAACAATTTGATCCTCCGGCATCATTATTTCTAATCACTAAATTTTCAAGCCATGCACCGTCAGAAGATACTTGGAAGGTAGTGTTATAGAAGATTGCATTTTGACCATTGATTTTGACACCTCTATTGACAAGGATTCTTAGATTGTGGAATTCACCTTCAAAATTTAATATATCTCCGTCTTTAATATCTGATTTGAATGCTCCATTGTCTTCCAAGAAAGTAGTATTTAAATTGGAAGGAGTTACTGTATAGGTTGTTCCATTAAAATTGTAAACCGGAACTGATGGATCATATTCACCTTCAGGAGTTAAAACCTTACCTCCATTTTTTGGAATATTGTTCGGACCTATCACATTTACCGAATTAGCATCAGCGTCCCTTGCATCAATAGCGTAAGTGTTACCTGTAAATATATAGTTATTTACGATAGTAATGTTTCCAGGCATTCTTTTTGAACTTAATTTTTGGATTAGAACACCGACACCAGATTGGCTTGTAATGTTATTACCTATGACTGTTAGGTTATAAGAATAAGAATTATATAAAATTCCCACACCTGAAAGTGTTGAAATATTATTGTTCTTAATTATTATATCAGAACCCTGTGGGTGTATTCCAGTACCTCTATAAGCTATCTGGACAATATTGTTTTCTACAGTAGAATGGTCCAATACTGAAATTCCCGCACCACTGGATAATATTCTTGAATTTAAAATTGTATTATTTGCAATAGTTGAATAAGTGCCTCCAACAATTCCTATATCTCCACCTACCTCAATTGTAGGATGATTATAATCAGCACCTGTTAAATTAATTATCCAATTATTAATGATTCTGTTACCTGAACCCTGTGAAGATACTCCTCTATAAGCTCCAATAATCCTATTTGAGTCAACAGTATTATATTCCCCCATTAATTGAATTCCATAACTCCAGGAAGTAGGAAGAACATGATATTTTACAGTGTTATTGTAAATCAAATTAAAATTAGAGTTTCCTCCCTTCAAAGGACCTCCAGAGTAACTTGATAAGTAAATTGCATTTGCATCATCACAATCGATTAGGTTATTTGCTATATAATTGTAATGAGCTCCACTTATAAGCAATGGAGGAGTTGAACGAGTTCCATGACCGTAAGTAATTCCATATGTATTTAAATTATTGTTAGTGACATTATTATAATTTGCACTATTTGCAATACAAACCGCATAAGATGAAGCCCCAGTATTGTTTATAAAACAATCCTGAATGGTACAATAGCTTACACCATTTAAAAAAATACCATATGTTGTTTCTTTTGTATTGAAAATGTTCACTTTTGAAATAGAGCTTCCGGAAGCCCCATCAGAAAATGTAAACATGCAATTGGATAATCTGACATTCTCTTTTCCAATAACATTTATTGATTTTTTAAAAACAAACTTTAAATTTGAAAAATCGCCTTCAAGATTAATTGTATCTCCTTCACTTGCGGAAGAATCCTTTAATTCCCCTGTAGATGCATCAAAATAATTATAATAATTTGATTTATTGACAGTGTGGGAATTAGCAGATACAATATCCTCACTATCAGAAGCCACAACATCCTCAGATGCAACTTCTTCTAAAACAGTTCCATCATCACTTGAAATAGTGTCATTCAAATCGTCAACAGCACTCACAGCGCCGATAGACACTAAAAGCAATAATAAAACTAATAAAAAATTAATTTTTTTAATCATGATATACCTCTCTTACATAAATAATCTATACTATTATTATGTATTGAAATAAAGTATATTTAAAAATTACTAAATTTAAAAAAAATAAAAAAAAGTTGATGATTAATTAATAATCATCATATTCGTCTTCATCATTTCTTACATATCCGACAAGGAATATTGCAATCAGAACAATTATTGCAATGATAACAAATATCGGCATGCTTGATTCAGTTGCACTTGCAGATTTGGCTGCAGATTTATCGGACAATTCATATGCCTTAGCACCTGAATCTCCAGAACCACTGTCAGAAGCTGAACTTGAAGAACTTGAAAGTTCACTGGCAGATCTTGCATCTCCACTTTCTGAAGCGTCTGCACCAACGGCAGTTCTTCCTCCGTCGCTGCTACTGGACCTGTCATTTGATGTTCCGTTTACCAATTGCTGCGCATTGGAGTTTTGATTACCGGAGTTTGAATCACCGCTGCTTGAACCGCCTTGTTGCTGTGAGTTGGAACCTTGATCTTCCTCAGGCATTTGATATAAAGGATCAGTATTTGTTGCCTGTGCAAGTATCTCTGCGAATTTCTGTTTTTCAGCAGGAGTCAATGAACTCATTTGGATAAGTTGTGCGTTGAAAGCAAGGTTTTTACATGTGTGGTGACAACATGCTACACCATATTTGTTTACGTTATCGATATACTTGTCAACCAGCTCCTTATATGTCCTCATGTCTGTATGCCAGGTTCCTTGGTCTGCAAGGTAAATCATCCAAGCAAGTGAAGTCTGATAACCTGATGCTGTTGTTGCACTGTTGACATATCCGTCCATGCCCAGCAGCTCATTGGCCAATTGATTACCCAATTGGGTATCAAGATTGTTTCCACTTACTGTCAAACCTCCAAACATGTTTTGGATTCTAGCCGCATAGGAGTTCATTCCGGCACCACCCCCGGTAATGAGCGGCATGTAATATTTAGGGTTCAAAAGCATTGTCCTTATTTCAAAATCGATTTCCTCTTCATAGGTTCTTGCAATATAATTGTTTTTGCTTCTTATATCTACAAATGAAGTGTCCGGCCTTTCCTGACCTGACCTTTCTTTCAATATATTAGCAGCATTGTACAATCCGCCAAACCAGTCATAGTAATCGTCTGAATCGAAGAGTCTCCATGTACTGTCAAAGTTCTGAGTAATCAAATCAGTCTTGTTGAGCAGATATATGAAGTTGTCCTTTTGATTTGTTATTACAATATTGCCGTTATCGTCTATTGTCCAGGAGTAGGATACCCTTGAGAGATACACGTCCATTGCAAACTCATTTACAGTATTTATATCCCAGTCAGCTGTGTTCGGAATAAGTGTTGACATACCTGTTCCTTCAAGGACATTGCCCGGAAGACCGAACAACCTGTCAAGTGAAGGGTTTTCGGCATAATGCTTTTTCACAAAGTTGTTGGTTGCATTTTCGCCTTCTGCAAATGCTGCGAATTTAACAGCCTTCAACATCCATGTGAGCCAATCCTTATTGCTTGTAACGATACTTGCAAACACGTCAATTCTAGGCCTGTTTACAACAGTGCCGTTGGAAAGCTTGACTGTAAGTTTTTCCAAAGGAAGCATTTCAACATCAATGACCTTGCCGTTGTCTGCCCATACAGGCTTACATCCGAGGAAATACAGGAATTCGGCAACACCAATACCTTCTGTCCTTGATATTTCAGTACCCCATAAAATCAATGAAGTCAATTCCGGCCATTTGCCGTGTTTTTCATAATATTCAGACAGAAGCAAATCAACAATCTTGATTGCAGATTCATAAGCTGACTCTGAAGGCATCCTTGTAGGGTCTGATGCATAACCGTCATAACCTGTAGGAATTGAATCCCCATAGGAAGGGTCTGCAAAGAGTCCTGATTTCACATATCCTCCTTCAAGAGCAGTCAATATTGCATTCCATTCATTGTTGTTTTGAATATTGACGATTACCTGTGCTGCGTACAATGTTGAGTTGTATAATGAAGATCCGACTGGAATTCCATATTTCTGTGTCAATTCACTTATTGAAGAACCGTTTACCAAATCTGTTACATAATCCTTTAGGAACTGCTTGATTGCACTGGCCTCAACCAGATAATTCAGATTTCCTGAAATGTCTTCATAGAAATTCAATCCCTTTAATTCAGGATACAGGAGTTCCATGATGTATGTGTAGATTTTGGTCTGGGAAGTTGTAATTGTAATGACCTCTTCCACAAGCTCTTCACCAGTCAATATTTTACCTAAGGTATGCAAACCGTAACTTATGAAATCATCGCTCATCGCTTCAAGATACAAGTGAAGGTCATCCAACCATTGTTCAAATGTTTCGGCTTCGGTATAGTTTCTGAAACCTAAGCTTGGAGCCAATTTGATGATTTTTGCCTTATACTCTTCCGCATTTGAAGTTACATTGAGAGCCACCTGGTCCTTATAGTATGTAATATAATTATTTAACACTGTATAGTTACCATATAAACCGGATGTTACCATTGCCGGAGTCATATGAGTAATCAGCAATGCAGCAATCCTGTCACGTGCAACCATTGCTTCACCAGGGTTTGATACGATATAAGGATATAGGGTCGGATTCAAGGTTAGCTCAAATGTCCAGTCGCCTTCAACGGCACCCAAATTAGTACCCGGCAACCATTCAAGAGTTCCGTGAGTTCCCATATTCACGATTGCATTTACCTTTGCGGTTTTATCCAACCATTTGTAGAATGATACATAGTATTGTGTTGGAGGCAGAGTCAAATCGTGGTAATTTTCAACAGTCTTGAGCTCTTCCCAACCTCTACTTGGCTGGAATGTCACGAATACCTTACCGAACCACATTCCCGGAACGATCATGTACTGTTCGTCAGTACCATTGTAAACCATTGACGGTCCTAACCCTGAACCCCAATAATCGGTCATGTTTTTAATCAGATTCATTGGAATGTCTTTAATCAGATTACGGAAGTCCCTTGTTGAAATCAGTTGGTTGTGTCTGACCAGCTCGTCATAGTTTTCCTCAACATACTGTTTCAGCAAACCATAAGCCCATGATCCCTTGTTACCCATTTTGAAAATGCGCTCTTCAAGTTCCTGTGGAGTCATCATTTCCCTGATGTCTCCTCCGGTATCATATCCCTGCTCATACAATTTAACGATTAAATCATAAGTGGATTGAGTTACATTCAAGTATGAAGCACCAATTTCAGCTTTACCTGGCGGATAATTGTATAGTACGATAGCTATGGTCTTGTCAGAATTATCGAAATCCTTTAAATCTGCCCAGCCACAGCTTAACTTGACCATCTTATCCACACCGGTCTGGATTACATGAGTCTTACCTGCACCGTCAACATATGATAGGATTACAGGTCCGTAAACACCTTCAAAACTTGGATAGGTCACTGCATATGTCCATTCGATTTGTGGACCCAATTCAGAATTATAACTGTATTCTGATATATCATTGACACCTTTAAGAACCGCTAAATCTATTTCAGACAAATCAGGTTCCGCTGAACCATTAGCATAACTTAAAGACCAACTATATAGTGAAGTAATCAGTGAAATTCCAATTTTTGAGGAATTTGTGATGCTGTTTAAAATAGAAGACATTGAAGGAGTAGTACTTGTCTTGAATACGTTAAAGGCAGGTCTACCGCTTGCGGCATAACTTCTAATTAAAGCATCAACAACATCTCCACCACAATAGTAAGTAGCGATAGCTATGAGTTTTTTATCTGGATTAAGCTTAGCAGTAAAATTATTTTCAAAACTGTTGAATAATTCTTTAGGGTTTAAAGTGTGCTCAACCCAATATTGATAGTTCTCATTCATCCAATTGAGGCTACCGTCCTGTGTTTTTGTATAACCCGGATTTGTTGTAATCCATTCATGAATCAAATCCGGTTTAGGGACAAGAGTGTACATTCCCAAATCTGGATGGTAAAAACCACATTCTGGACTCATCATAGGAATTCCGTCCGCAGTCAATGTAGGATTGGAATACTTATCCGGTTCAATTAGATAACGAACATAATCAAAGTAATTCTTCATGTTTTTAACCAGAACATCTGAGTCCTTGATGTCTTCCGCCTGGAAATATGATCCAATGTAGGTATTTTCAATGGTATCGTAATAGTTATTGGTTGAATTGGCACCAATAATATGCATACCTGTTGTATTTAATATCTCTTGGGAGTAGACTCCAAAAGTATATGCAACCTTATAGTTTCTATTAGCCGGAGAGTTTTTCAACAATTCCTTTAGATATGCCGCTGTAAACCTATTATACGCTGAGTTTTCAGCAAACATGTCAATGTGGATGTAGTTTGCATATTCTGCCAACCATGCCCTTGACTCGTCGAAGTTAGTGGTACTGATGTATGCAACACGCCTTGACATGTTCATCAGCAGGTCAACCTTTTCGTTGTGAGAAGCGTAATCAACCAATAATAGCATGTCTGGAACAAACATCACATCCTTAATGTCCAATGTACCGCTGTTTTTAGTAAAATCAATACCTTTGAGATAAATCGGATTGTATGTCAGGTAGGTAAGTTCCAAATTATATATTTGAGAACCTAATCCTGTGAATGTTGCAATACCCTTATTATTGGTTGTCTGAGTTGAAATCAACTTATTTGTAGAATTTTCATACAACTTTACGGTAGCTCCCTTAAGTTCAATTCCATCTTCCGTCCATGTTTTGCCTGTTTCATTGAAAGAATCATAAACGTGAACATTAATTACATTATTCCCTGCTTCAAGGATTCCCTCATCTGATTGAGAAGACTGGACACCCGGAACATCATCTTGGATTTGCGTTATCTCTTCTAACTCGCTTGGAGCACTCACCACATCAGATATTGTTTCATTATCTCCTGCAAATACGCAGCTTACAGAAAATACAAGCAATATTGAAATAATTAATGCAAATAATAATCTTTTATCCGTTTTCGTTTTTTCACCTCCTTCATGCCCAATTGAAACATAGCAAAATATTATATTTACTATAAGTTTAAATTTGATTTGAAAACATATAAAATTAACTAAACTTAATTAAATTTATCCATTACTCAAAAATTGTATACACAGAAAAGATACATTTAAATACTTAAATAACTAATTAAAATTTACCATAATTATAAGAGGTGATATTAATGCGCAAGATAATGATTTTGCTAGCCATAATCGTTGTTGGAATGCTCATTCCAGCAGGATTTTCAACTAGCGACACCCAAGTGGTAGCAACATATGGAGAGACAACCTACAACAATGCAAATTATAAAAATATTGTAGACACATTTTTCATAAACAATGCTGGATTTGACCTTAAAAATGTAGATTCAAAAATCATCACAGCTTCTGAAGTAAACAAGATTTCCAGTACAATTACCGGAAAAACTTACTCATCAGATCAGATATTTTCATCTGCACTTGTGGATTTGAATGAAAATGATGATCTGGAAGTTAGTGTAGATAAATCCAAAATTACAACAATTACAGGGGACATGTACATTTCTGCCCTAAAATCAGCAGGAATTACAGCAGGACACGTTTATGTGACCAGTCCTGTGGAAGCAACCGGTGAATCCGCTCTTGCAGGAATCATGAATTCATATGAAGTGGCAACCGATGTTGAAATTCCGGAAACTGTAAAAGAAGCTGCCAACAATGAAATATACACCCAAGCGGAAATCGTCAAAAACTCAGATGTGGATGCTGATGACCTATCCAAACTGGTTGATGACGTGAAAGAAGAAGTGCAAGTTAATAATGTTACAGATCACACAACCATCGTGAACATTATCAACAACTATACTGTCATAAACAACATAAACATTACAGACAGCGACATCGAAAACCTTGCAACAAGCATTGAACAAATTCAAAACGTGCAAGGGGACATCAACAATTATCAAAACGAAGTGTCCGATATACTGAACAGCACCGATGCCGGCAATGAAACAGGATTATTAGACGGATTATTCAACTGAATAATCCATACTTTATTTTTTTTTAGATTAATTTTCTCAATTCGTTGAGATTAAGCTCAATGAAATCTCTATTTTTTGGATCGGACAATATCGCATATTGCCTTATTTTTGTCTTGATATATGCCTGCCTCAACAGCTTCTGCAAATCATCAATATCACTGTCCAATATGACATGCAATTTGGACCTTTCATCATCACTTAATTTGTTCAAATGTGATTCGACAGCTGGTCTGAACTTAGTTATAAGATTTGAATTCCTTTTTGCCATTCCACCCAATATAAATGATGGAGCTAGCAAAAAAAGATGTTCATGTTCCTTTAAATCATCATATGTAATTTTTTCTCTCATGTTCGCACCTTTGAATTAAAATATGCTCTAAGCCATTTATATCATTATTTAATTATAAAATATATTATAATTTTAGTTAAAACGAATAGAAACTATTTTATAATATACATAATGATAAATATAATTGGTGAATTTTAATGTTAGAAGAATATTTACCCTTTGTGGGATTAATAATTTTTGGAAATATAGAAAACCTTATCCTATCTTCTCAAGGAGTGGTTGAAGGTGTGAACCCTAAGATTTTAGGCGGTTTAAGTATAATTGTAGTAATTATCTGGCTCATAATTGGATTTGTAGCAACTGATATCGCTATACAATACTCCAATTACATTACATTCATTGGAGGCCTTGCAATAGTGATTTTAGGTATTATTTCAATTAGAGATGCAGTACACCACATCAGGGAAACTAAACGAGGTGAATAAAATGGTTAATTGGAAAGATTATGCTCCGTTCACAGGACTGCTAATTTTTGGAAACATCGAAAACCTTATTTTAGCTTCACAAGGTGCTGTAGCTCATGTGGATCCAGTCATCTTGAGTATATTGAGTATTATTGCAGTTATCATATGGTTATTACTTGGAACATATGGAACAAGAGTAGCCATCAAATATGCAGATTATATTGAAATCTTCGGTGGAGTAGCCATTATTCTTTTAGGTGCACAATCCATGCTAGAAGCAATGGGTATGTAAAATTAACATTTATTTTTAAAAATTAATTTGAAGAGGTGGAAAATGGGTAGAAAAGACATGAGTAATATTATTGAAATAATGAAAAACGATTTCAAATCAGCATTTTCAAATCCTATAGTAACATTAATACTGGTTGCAATAATTATTCTGCCTTCCCTTTATGCTCTTTTGAACATATACGCATGTTGGGACCCTTATGGAAACACAGGCGATGTGGAATTTGCAATTGCTAATCTCGATAACGGCACATCCTTCCAAGACCAAAAAATAAATGTTGGAAACGAGCTTGTTAAGGACTTGAAGAACAATACCAAATTCAAATGGACATTTGTTACGGAGGACGAGCTACGAGACGGGGTCTATAAGGGTGATTATTATGCAGGCATAGTAATACCCAAAAACCTGAGTAAGAACATTGTTTCGATTGCGACGGATAACCCTGAGCAGGCAAAATTGGAATATGTTGTTAACGTTAAAGCCAACCCTGTGGCTGCCAAATTGACAAATACAGCAGCCAATACAGTTTATACTAATCTTAATGCAAAGATTGTTGAATTTATAAACCTTGCTGCATACGGCAAGCTTGGTGAATTGCAGGAAGGGCTTGCTTCAGGAGCTCAACAGTTATCTAGCGGAGGAACACTACTTCAATCAGGCGCAGACCAGGTTTCCGCAGGTGCCGGCCAAGTTCAAGATGGAGCCGCACAAGTTCAAGATGGATCCGGAAAAATAAAAGAGGGATCCAACACATTGAAAGAAAAATCTACTGCAATAGATGAAGGTAAAAATACCATTAAAGAAAACTCTGAACTCATTAAAGAAAAATCCGAGGAACTTGAAAAGGGTTCTGAGGAAATTCAATCAACTGTTGATCCCTCTCTAATACCTGAGGGACCTGTTAAAGAATATGCTGAAGGAAATGCAAAACTTGCTGACGGAAGTGGTCAATTAGCTGAAGGTTCAAGCAAACTGGCAGACGGTTCTGTAAAACTGGCTGAAGGGTCATCACAGATTACAAACGGTAGTGTATATCTGGCAAGTAAATCCGGAGAATTGGCAGATGGATCTCGTCAATTGGCTGAAGGTTCAGTGAGCCTTGCAGCAGGAGCGGAAATGCTTTCAAATGCTGCAGCACAAGCATTATTCACTGCATCAGCTGCTCTTTTCTCATCTGCAGATGCGCTTTCAAGCATTACCGGAATCAACGAAACCCTTCTCGGAGATTATTTCTTCTCACCAGTGAAACTGGAAACAAATGAGATATTTTCAGTTCCAGACTATGGCTCAAGCGTATCCCCATTCTATATCGTATTGTCCATGTGGGTTGGTGCTTTAATCACTTGCGTAATGATTGAACCTAAATCAAGTGTGGGAACAAAATATTCCCCATTCGAGATGTATTCAGGCAAACTATTAATCTATGTGATATTGAGCATACTGCAGGCCTGCGTAACACTGATTGGAGCGCATATACTTGGAATCTATGTCGATAATTATCTTCTGTTCTACTTATCAGCGATACTGGTATCGATGGTGTTCATGATACTGATATATTCCATTATTTCGGCTATAGGAACTGTTGGAAAAGGATTATGCGTACTTCTTTTAGTACTTCAGATATCTGGTACCGGGGGAATTTATCCTATCGAAATCATGGGCAGTTTCTTCCGAAGCATATATCCATACATGCCAATGACGTATGCGATCAATCTATTGCGTGAAGCACAGCTTGGAGTTGTCTGGTCAAATTATATCCCTTCATTGGCCATTCTTTTAGGAATTGGTATTGCAACTGTTATTTGTGCAGTGCTTATTAAGGAAAAAGCAGACAAATCTTCAAAATACTTTGAAGAACGTTTAGAGGAAAGCGGATTATTTTAGAAGTTATTTCAATAACTTCTAATAATTTTTAGATATTGAAGGAGATGACAAATGAAAAGAAAGGGCTTACTGATTATTTTATTGGTTGCTTGTATGCTTTTTAGTGTTTCTGGTGCGGTAGCCAGTGACGTTAATGATGCAATGGTTAACGATACGGCTCTATCAAGTGAAGAAAATGAGTTTGTTGTCGACAGTGAAGTTGATGAGATAGCAGCATCCAGCAATGATGAAAATCAGCTGTCAGAAGATAGCGGCAGTACAGATGATGGAACCTTCACATCACTGCAATTGAAAGTCATAAAAGCGGATGCCGGAAGTACAATTAACCTAGCCAATGACTATAAGTACAACAGCGACTTTAGACTCACTACCGGAGTTTTCATCAATAAGGATATAACCATCGACGGCAATGGACACACCATTGATGGAATGGGCCAATCCAGAATTTTCAACATTAATTATGGCGACGGATTAAAGTTTCACAAAGTTACATTGAAGAATATCATTTTTAAGAACGGTAACGCCAAAATTTATGGAGGGGCAATATTAAACTTTGCAGATTTGACAGTTGACCATTGTACCTTCACAAACAACAAGGCAGACACTGCTGGAGGAGCAATTAATTCTTTAGGAGCATTAACCTTAAAAAATTCTGTATTTAACAAGAATTCAGCAGGAGGGGATGCAGGTGCAGTCTTTTCACTGACAATAGTAAAAGGTGCAGCATTCTATTACCAATATTTTGAGGGCAAAAATGCCACAGAGGATACAAACCTCCTTTATACTTTAATGCAGGCAGTTCTTGAACCGAGTAAAGACACAATATACAAGTGCACATTCTCCAACAACAAGGCTAATGGCCGTGGCGGAGGAGCGGTTTATGCATTCTCCCACATAGACATCAATTCCTGCACATTCAATTCGAATAAAGCAGGTGATGAAGGTGGTGCAGTATTTGGATGTAAAAATCTCTTTATAAAAAATTCCAAATTCAACTACAACACAGCGAAAAAATATGGTGGGGCGGTTTACTTCAAATGCCATGCACTGAGTGGTCATTATAAGGACGGAAAATGGGTTTCAGATGTCAAATACTTTACCAATTCCATCCAGTCTTCAACATTTAAAAAGAATGTTGCAAAAAAGGGTGGAGCAATATATGGATTCAAGTATGATGATGCCGATAAAAAACATGGCGCCAAAGCTGTCAAATGTACCTTTGATGAAAACAAAGCTGAAAAAGGCAGGGACATGTATGGCGGAACCACTTCAGAATGCAAATTCCTTTATTATAAGTTAGCATTGAAAAAAACTGCTGTGAAAAAATCCGCAAAAAAACTTGTATTGAAGGCCAAATTGAAAAAAGGCGGTAAAGTTGCCAAAGGTAAAACTGTCATATTCAAATTCAAAGGCAAAAAATACAAGGCTAAAACCAATTCAAAAGGTATTGCTAAAGTAACCATCAAAAAATCCGTGCTTAAAAAGCTTAAAGTTGGAAAAAAGGTTACCTATAAAGCGGCATACAAAGCATTTTCCGGAAAAGTAATTGTCAAAAAAACTGTTAAAGTTAAAAAGTAAATGTTTAAACATTTACTTTAATTATTTTTTTAAATCAATCTATTTTTTCTTATAAAATTATTAAAGATACAATTATTTAAATAGTGCCCTAATGATTTTTATTTAATTTAAGTAAAGGTTATTGCCATTAAATTAAATTACAAAACCGAATCAAAAAATTCAATTTGTGAAATCTATATGTGACAACAAAAATCAATTAAGTATGTCAAAAAAGATGTTTCAAGAAAAAATGCTACATGCAAAAAAGCATATTATATCCTTAAAAACATTTTAACCATGTTTTCAGGCCCAATCATTATAGACACGGCCATCAGCATTGCTGAAATTGCGAATATGACAAACCAAATTTTAATGTTCCACTTAAAAACTTTAATCCCATCCAGTGTATAAAAAGGAAGCATGTTAAATGTGGCTAAAAAGATATTAACAGAGAACCCTACTGCATCAATCAAAAATATGAAATAAAGAATGTCGGAATATGGCGTAAGAGGATATATCAAAACGGCAATTACTATGAAAATTAATCCAAATGCAATATTGAGCATTGGCCCCGCAACTGCAATTCTCCCAACTATCTCATCAGACAGATCTTCAGCATAGATGCGAGCTTCACCAGGCAATGCGATAACAATTCCAAAAAATGAGGTTACAAATGCAATCAGCAATCCTATAGGCCATAATCTAAATTCAGCCTTGTAACCATATCTCATAGCCATGAATTTGTGCCCAAACTCATGAGATACACATCCAATTCCGGCACCAATCATGACAACAGGCAAAATTGAAATGAATCCATGGACATCAAATTTGACATTTGATATAGCAAAACAAATAGAAAGCACAATAAATGCAATTATTGATTCAATCAATTCCCTTTTTGTTAAATTAAACATAATATTAAATTATATTTTTAAATATAAAACTTTTTCTTACATTCATTCCCATATTTACAATAAATTAATAAACATCGTTTACCTATCATTCAATTCTATTAAATAATTTTTTAATAAATTCGTGATAAAAGCAAATGAACGATGACAACTTATAATAATTCCAGGAATCTTTCATTTATCCTGAAAAATTTTAAAAAAAAGAATAATTAATATTTTGGCATGTTAAGAGTAACCTATATCTTATTGTCTGGGTTACCAAAAAATATATATAACGCAAAACGCATAATTTAAAACGTATGCCAAAAAATAACGATAGAATAAAATTTACCGAAACAGACCCCAAATTAATGCTCATGGTTAAACGAAGGAGCCTTACAAAAAACGCTAAAAAGAATTATGATACCATTTTCAATGAGATATATAATCTCCTTAAAGTTACTCCATCAGAAATAGTTGAAATTGGGAAAAAAGAACAAAAACCATTTATTAATGATGAAGGATTAGTAGATATACTTGATCTAGAAGACCGGAAAGTTACAGAATACCAAATAAAATATAAAGACCATTTAGACAAAAAGGGAAATGCGGAAAGCACTAAAAAATTGAAATTAGATACATACAGAGCATTATTAGGAGAATACAATATACAAAAACCCAAATCACCAAAAATAAAAATTAAAAAAGATAGAATTAGAGAATCAGACATTATTTCTTGGAGAGATGTCGAAAAAGCCATGAATATTAGCAAAGGAATTCGTGAAAAATCCATAATAGCATTTTTAGCCACAACTGGTATGCGAGGAACCGACATGCTAAATTTAAACATCAAAGATTTAATAACAGGTTGTAAAATATACTTTGATGATGGCGAAGAACATACTCTTGAAAATTTACTTAAAAAAGACCCCCAATCAATAATTCCTTGTTATGAAATAATGCCTACAAAAACAGATGACAAATCACAATTAGCCATGACATTTAACACCCCCGAGTGTAGTGAATATTTATGGCAATACTTAAAAGAAAGAATAGACAAAAAAGGAGAATTAAAACCAAGTGATCCACTGTTTGCTAATCGTAGTAATCGAAGAATAAAGATTGGATCTCTTGAAAAAATGTTTCAACGGTTAAATAAGCAATTAGGAGATGAAAAAGACAAAAATGGAGTATATGGTAAGTTTAGGAAACATTCCATGAGAAAACTTTTCTCAACAACATGTAGAAAAAACATGCTAAATATTAGTTTAAATTCTGATAAAACAACCGAAATGGATGTAGTGAGCATATTTACTGGCCATGTGCCGCCAAATGAATCAAATTCAAAAGCATATGAAGCAATACCAGATGATAGTGAAGATAGCTATCTAAGGGAAATATACTTCAAACTAGTGCCCTATTTAAGCATTAAAGATACCGAAGTACATCACATCAATTCAAAAGAGGTAACAGAACTTACAGAAAAAATCGACATATTGGAAGAACAAAATCAACAAAAAGACATCCGACATCAAAGAGAAATGGAAGAAAAAGATAAGGAAATAGCAGAATTAAAACAACTTATTCATCAGACACAAGAACAAGTAGATGAAAAATTAGAAGCCTTTGACAGAATAACCTCAAGAAAAACAAAAACAGACATAGAACACATTATCAATAATTATTGCCAAGAAAACCTAAACGAAGAAGACCAAAACAAATCATTCGTTATTCGTAAATTAGCATTAGATATGGCTTTAGAAAACAAAAAAGATTTTGAAAATACTGATGAATATCTGTCCTCATTAATCAAAAAGGCCAGAATCAAAATAAGTATGTCTGGAAAAACTACTGAAGAATTGTTCAACCAAATTATGGAACAAAATAATAAAGACTACATAAAGAATAAGCAAATGACTAACGCTGTAAGAGAAGTAATGAAAACCATGACAAGTAACACAGAATTAATGGAAATCATTAGTGATGAGGATTACTATGAACTGCAAGATGCAATAGAAACTTACCTTAAAAAATCAGACTATGACATCACTAACTTAACTGATTCAGACAAAACTGAAATAGTCAGTGCAGTACTAATGGAATTTGTATAATGAGAATTAATCGTTATTTTTGACCTATGAAGATAGCAAAGTGTGCGGTCAAAACTCAGCAAAATACCTCTTTCGGCCAGGTGTGGATACTACACGTATTGCGGCTTTGGGGCATTCATGCAGGATTTTATAGTGTTTTGCATGGGTTCATAATTTGGGCAGACAAAGCCTACATAATGCGTTACTTTAATTGATTTCATGGCTAATTAAATCAAGGCTAGGTTAATACAAACTACATATTATATGCTGCTACTATGAAATACTAAAAGCAATTCCGCAAACATTGAAACAAGCTTATATTCGTATAGCTATAACAACGGGGAATGTACATTTTTATAAAAAAATAAATAATTAGGTGTTGCGTTTCAACTCCTGAAATTTGTCCTCAGCTTCTTGTGGTGTATCCAAATCAAACCATTTCATCAAGAATTCAGTCTGATCGTATTGTTTCTTTGTTGTTGAACATTTAAGAACACATTGGAACACTTCAACACTATCACCCTTTGTAAAAAGATTAACATGAGTATTGTGCACATCGCCAAATCGTTTTGGTATTTTCCCAGTCACACTCATGACTAAATTTTTCATATTCATAAAATTATGATGAGTGCTATTTTTCTTATCAACAGTTAAATTCACTATATTTTCTTCATTTACAATAGTATAATCACTATTTTTTAACACATCTAAGCAATCAGCATTAATAATAGCAGTTTTGAATTGTAAAACAAAATTAATGAATACTTTTTCCTGTGTATTTAAACCACAGTATGAACCTCTGGAGGATATTTTTCTCACCAAATACTCATCGTATTCATTAATTAATACTTTTGATATATAAGAACTTGAAATAGGATAAAATAATCCCTCTTCAAGCTTAACAAAAGTGTACCTTAACTCATTTTTTGAGGACCTCCTTTCAATCTTAAGGAATACCATTCTGTTATCACGATACTCCTCATTCTTATGTGTGTAAGGCACATAAACGCCAGTATCATCATACAGATAACCTTTTTCTTTCAACTCGCTTGTTACTTTATAAATATTTGTTATAGCCACAATATCAACTCCTGCATTGTTACTTTTTGCCATAATTATCATCTCCTTTAATTTAATTGTTCCTTAAAATCACTCCTCAGATGATAATGCTTAATATTATCAATTTCCTTTGATTCTATAGCACCTTTACCTTCAAGAGATTCCAATGAATTATCTAACACCAAATTTAACTCACCCTCATCAATATTAACACTCTTCTTTAATTTTTTGAGTATAACATCTTTAGCCATGTCTTGTTTTGCCAACAAACCACAGACTCGCAGTTGGCATTCCTGTGAAGTTAAATTGCTTATCAAAATAGTGGATTTTTCTATTTCCTTAGAAGAATCATTTAAACAATAATTGCCATGTTTATCTTTTGATATGATGTTTGCAGATTTTAACTTGCGTAATGATTTTTTAAATAATCCAATTCCGATTTTATGTCCATTTTCTCTAGGCAATACCTTGTCCATAAGTTGCTGTGAATCCAACTTCTTTTTAGATAAACAATCACATATCTTGAGTTGACAATCTTCAACAGTAAAATCAAGAGTATAAGTGTTTAAAAGAGCATGGGGGTTTTCCATCTCTTCTTGTGCTTTCATTCTCTCTTCAAAATCCTTATCATAATCCAAAACTTCAAAATTATTATTATCTTTTAAATTAGATTTTGAGTCATTTATGTCAAGGTTGTCTTTGGAGGTACTGTCCTGCTCCTTGGCAGCACTTGGCAAATCGGAATCGCCATATGAATTTGATATTGTATCTTCATTTGGAGCATTTTCCACCATTTTCAGTTGGTCGGCAGAACTTGCAGAATTTTGGTCAGAACATGTTTCCTCAACTTTTTTAGAAGGAGATGAAAATAAGTCAATCATGTACTTCAAATCATCATGTTTAGCATCTTCTAATTTAATAGCATATCTTCTTAAATCAAAATAGTTCATTGCATCTTTGATAAAATTATAATAACTATCATAATCATTCAAGTCTATACAATGAGTTTCATCTTCACAATATTTTTTTAGATATACATATCCTTTTTCATTTACTGTAATATTTGCCAAGTATAGAAAAGAAAGGAGAATCCTTATTTTGCTTTCAAAGTTATCGAAATACTTGGCGTTTTCGATTTGCCAGTTATGCCAGAGGGTTTTTATATCTTCATCATCTTCATTTTTAACCTTAAAATAAACCCATGGTGAATTATCATTTTCAGTATTAAATCTAATTCTACCAATTAAACCTAAATCAAGTAAAGATTTAGAAGTGCCTTGTGACCTATCAAGATAATTTCTAACAGATGTTTCGTTAACACCAATACGTTTAGATATTGTTTTACGGGTATCTAATTCATCTAAGATATCTGCTTGATCTGCTGCTAATGACTCCTTATATTTTTTTAATTTACTTTCAACATCTTCAATTGCTTGTTTACGAGTCTTTTCATCAAGAATAGATAAAATATTTTTTTCTTTGTCATTGAGTTTGTATTTCTGTGTATCTGCTTCTTTTGACCATATGTCTGCAACATGCCAGAAATCCTCATAGGAACCAATATAAATGGTTTTACCAGCAAAATCAATCTTTTTAAGTTTATTAGTATGGAAAAAACTTTTCGATTTTACCATTGCAATAAAATGTTTAATGTTACGATTTTCTAATGGTGTTGGATCAAACAATACGGCAAATGGATTGAAAATCTCAAGTTCCTGTTCAACTAAATATTGTATTGCTGCTTGAATAATTAATCTGGATCGTGATATAATCTCGTTATTATCTGCATTGATGATAGTATTGTATTTGATTTTGTTTTTAATTACTTTTTTACTATCTTCATCAATGTTCATGTTTAGCTTGTATAATCTATTCAATAATTCTTCATCAGGATTGTCTTTAGCATATGTGATAATGACTAAAAATTTCCCAGGTAATGTAAAATTAACTGCTTTTTTATCAATCACTGTTTTTAATTCTTTAACTGGTTTGTTATTATCAGATAATACTTTGAGTAATCCAATTGTTTCATCTGTTAGCACTACATCATCAAAAATTACAATGTTGTATCTGCCATATGACTCTCGGTCGTAGTATATGTTCTTTGGAGAAACCGTTGATAAATGATGCACATAAATATCAGGTATGTTTTTAACAGTTTCTGTTGTAACATCTGTTTTCCCTTGCCCTGTGTTAGCATCCAATTCTGTATGTGTTGGCTCACCAATGAATAAAGAAACACTAATTAAAGCTAACTGGTCTTTTGTTGTTTCATTGCCAGCATGAGTAATTGAAATTGAATCAACATATTTTTCATACAAAGAACCATCATTAATGATTTTCAATGCTTCTTTTTGAATTAAATCAGGATAACTATCAAAGCCGAAAACATCTTCTGCCTCTTCCATATCCTCGTTGTCTCTTGGAGACTTTGGAAATTCAAAATGTTCATCTTTTAATACATCAAGACCTTTTGTTTTTCTAATATTTTTAATAACATCGTCAACAAAGTCATCAAAACTTTCAATAATATTAATATCAACACTGGTTGCTGATTCTTTTAGTTTGTCAAGTAAGTTTTGGTCTGTTTCAATAATTAATTTTCTACTTTTATACATAGCTAGCGTGCGAAACCCATTTTTTTCCTTTTCTACCCATGTATAAACAGTTTCTGATTTTAAACCCTCAGTTCTGCTAATTTTTAAAAATACAGTCGGATTGCCTTTATCAGGATAAGGTATGTAAATTCCAATATCATCATCGAGATATCCTAATTCCGCTAATTCTTTAACATAATAAATTGATTGTTCCTTTTCTTCTTGTTTGGTACTAAAGCCCATGTTAATTCCTCCATTAGTTGAAGAAAGTAGAAAAAAAGATAAAGTATTTAACCATCAAACAACAAAAAAGTAAATGCTAATAAACTTGTAGTAGTTGTTTGGGGTTTACTTATCTCATTTAACTACTTTTTTCTGTCTTATTAATTTCTTTTTCATATAATTCTGTAAGTTTAGTATCTATAGTTTCAATGTATTCTTTGAACTTTTTTAATTCGATTAAAAATTCTTCTTTTGTATCAGTGTAGCCGCAATCACAGTATACGAATTCTCCATCATCTGTTAATGGATGTTCATTTTTGTCTATATTAAAATTGAAATCAACAAAGGTTTCTACTACTGTACAAAAAAATACACTCATACTAATGAATTTTCCAGTTTTATCTACTAAATCTGAATATATTTCGTTAATATCGTTCATATTATCACCTACATTCGATCAGCCATAGCTTCTGATTTAGCTATTTGTCTTTCTATTTCTGCTTCAATTTCTGCATCTGTTGGCTCATGCCCTTCGTAATAAACATCACCTTTTTTACATATGCAATTTTTACAATAGCAACATTGGTGCTGTTCATCATATTGCAATTCACAAAAACTATCAGTTATCATATTATCACCACTTTCAGTTGTTATCTAAAAATTTATCAAGTAAAGTTTTACAGCCTTCCAAGTCCTTAACAGCATTATCAATTATATTGGCGTAGATGGCAGTTTCTTTAGTCAGCTTATCATTGTGTACATAAAGATCCTTGCCTTCTTCTTTGCCGTCAGCATAATCCATGATGCTATGTTTCAAACTTTCGTACAAACAAGTCATATCTAAGCAAAATTTATTCAAATGAGCAATGCTTTCCTGACTTTCTTCCAGTTTCATCAACACATCCCATTTTGTAGTATTTTGTTTATCCATAACTATGACCTCCTAATGAATTTGTTTAATTTTTTTTACAAATTCAAAAGTTAACGTAAAATCATGATTTTATTTAAAACTTTGTATTTGCAATTATTATGTGGTTTTTAAAGACATATAAAGATTTTTCATGAGTTTGGGCTCGGGTTAACTGTATTTTTTGGGATTGTAGCATCGTGAAAGAGTTAAAATTTCATTTTGTCCTGACTGTGGAATCAGGTATTTTGGTGAATTTACAAAACAACCTAACTCCAGACTTAGGTCGATGAGTTTAAGTATTTTTTATGCCAAAAATATTTTCATGACAATTGCTACCGAAGAAGATATCCTCAAAATCATGTCCATGGGTGCAGGTAAAAATGATTGGGCAATTATAACATTATTATTATCATCAGGGCTACCCTCCAAGTTTATAGAAGAATTGACTTATGAACAATTGTTAGATGCTTGTGATTCATATTTTAAGTACGATGAACTAAAAACTATCCATAATCTGGTTAAGAAAAATCCTAAAAATGATGGTTACATTGCATGCTTTGATTTAAAAATGAAATCACGTCCAAGAATGACTTGTTGTAGTCCTGAGTCTTTACAATTAACAATTGAATATTTACGTTATAGAAAAAACCTCAATATTGATAGTGATAAAGATTATGTATTTTTGAATCACCACAATGAACCAATGGCTGGTAAAGATCATATTTCTTACATATTTCGCAGGGCACGAGAGAAAGCAAGTAACTATCTTCCTAATGATGAATCTTTAGATATAAAATCGGAATATGTTAGGAATAGGTTTAAAGACATTTGTAAAAATCATCTTCGTGGATCCTACAGGGATGAAGTTCTTTTATTATTGAATGGAAGTGGCACTGCTAATAATAAAAGATTCTACGAACATGTAAAAGATGACAGATATTTATTAATTGACCATTATAAGACTGTTGTTGATTATTTGACATTAGGTTCCACCAATAATGAGCTTAATCATACAATAAATAATTTTACAACAAATATGAGATATTAAGGGGAATAAAACATACTCAATTCAAAGGCAATATCTCACAAAACATTTAATTCATTTTTTTCTGCAAATTGTAGAACATTTCTAATATAACAATAATTACATTGGATGCATTGGCAATTCAACATCTTCAAAATCGACAACTTTCTTAACAACAAAGGGGATATCGTTAAAAATAACATCATGGCTAAAATAATTAATTGAATACGAAAGAATATATTCAAGAGATTTTTTGTCATCGATTATTAACTTTTGCTTGTCAATGAAATTTACTAAATCATCAAAAGTTCTTTTTTTTGTAATTTTTGTCTCATCAAATACTAAATCTTCATACTTAAGAGCATATAAAGGCTCGAATCGGTCTTGAATATCTCTAATTACGGTTATTTGGTAAATGTAAATCTTACCAATATCTTCATCATCTGAAGATTCGTAGTTATATGTTTTTTTTATTAATCCTGCTCCCGATTGGACATAAGTTATGTCATCAAATCCAAATTGAATTTCTTCTAAATTAACTTTTTCGTTTAGTGACAACATTATTCACCACCGTAATCCTCAAACATTTTTGAAATCGCTAATTTTATTACTGCAGCTTTGCTCAGTTGCGTTTTTTCTTGTAAAAAGTCTAATCTACTTTGTATTTCACTATTGAACCTAATAGTGAATGTGTTTGTATTGTTTTTTGTATTTGTCATTATACCACTTGTATAGTAATATTATTTCTAATGTATTAAAAGAAACAAAGAATGCGTGGGACAGTCATCACTGTCCCTATATTCTGTTGTAGGACACTAAACATCAGAAACAAATGCTATTTTTAATTTAAAGCTTGAAGACGTAAGACAGTATGAGATTTATTACTTTGCCAAATAAGCCTACCGTGAGGTTGGTGATGTTGATATATGCTGTGTGCTAATCTCACGGTTTTGTAGCATATATTGAACATTTTAAACACGAATTAGGTGATATAATGAATGGTGAAAACTTAAAAACTACAATGTACAATGCTGTCGACTTTGAATTCTTTGTTGAATACAGGAATTCACTAACTCCTGAGGAATTAATTGTTTCCACAATTGATTTTGAAGGAATGGGAATTTACTGAGGTGATTTATATGAATAGAGTATATCAGGTGAAAACTGTTGGCCTATGCTTCAATAATCCTTCTCATAAGGTTGAAGCTGGTGAATATGTAATTTTGAAAGCAGATGAAAATAATCAGTTTGATGAAGATGCTATTGCTGTCTACAACTCTGACGGCGAGTTAATTGGCCATGTAGCAAACTCAGAACGCACATTAAGTCCTAACAATAGGAAAAATGGGAACATCAGTGCTTCAGAACTTAAAGGGAATATTGATTTCGCAGGCAAAGAGTTCTATGGAGAAGTTATCAAAGCGTTTTCAAGTTGTTTATATTTACAAGTCAATGAGGGAAAGTATAGTTACACTAATAAACCTGTTGAAGATGTTTCAGAGGTTACATTTAAAAGGGCAATTGATTTGGAAACGGATACTGCTCCCAGCAACGATGTTGATGTCTTAAAGGAAGAGGTTCAACATTTGAAAGTAATTGTTGCAGAGTTGCAGAAAGTTGTTGTCGATTTAAAGTCAATGAGAATGGGAGGTAAATAAGACTTCCCATTCTATTTTAAGTGATAATATGGTGAATGAAATTGAAATCGGTTTAGATTTTGTAAATGAACGTTGCAATGCCAATTACACTAATCCTGAAGAGGTTATTGTAGCAACAGAACAACTTGCAATTGATTTACTTGCAGGTTCCGAAGTAGATTATGAATTTGATAGCCACAGGATGGCTGTATCATTATTTGCCAGTTCTCATAAAGTAGCACGACCATTAGAAAGTGCAACAATGAGAGAAGCTTGTGAATTATGGTTAAATCGACATTCAAGGGGGTGTTAAATGTGTATGTGCCAAGTAACAAAGAACTTGAAGCAAATATTTCCGAAAAAGTCTATGACAGCTTTGCGGAAATGGTGTTTCTTGTGAGAAGCAATTCTTATGAGAAAAGATCTTGTTTTAAGCTTGTAAATCGATTCGATAGAATTGACAAATGTAGTTATGGAGCATTGCTTGATTTCTCATATTATTGCAGTAACTCTTCTCGCTACTACAAGAACGAAAAAGCAAAAGAATTGATAAAACAAGTTGTTACAGATATTGATAGATTTATTAATTCCTATGAGTATTTTCTCCATTGAAAAATTTTTAAATCATCAATATAACATTGTTAACGATAGTTTTTGGTTTGGAGCAGCCATTAAATGCTCCATTTTTTTATTAAAATGAGGTGAAATCATGACTAATTTTGCAAAAAACAGAGAACTTCGTAAAATGGACTTTGAGTTGAAAATGTATGGTTTGGATGCAGATATTAATCAAATTTGGAAAGATTTGGAAACTTCTGATGATCCAAAAGTGATTAAAAAGCATTTTGAACGAGTACAATATTTGGTCGAAACTTATAGGGAACTTGTTTGGTCAGGAATCAAACTCGACATAAGTTATGATCAAGGTTATATGGAAGCACTTGCAGGTCTTTTATTTGATAAATACTGTGAGTTAATTTAGTTGGTTGAATGCGACCTCCATGTCGTTAAACTGGATTTTTTTAATATTTTAATTGGTGTTTTATATGATTGTTAAGATTGTAGAAAAAGATGGTAAAGTAATTGGTGGAATTCAAGTCTATGAAAATAGTTTTGATGGAAGAACAGAAGTACAGGATACTTATCATATTAAATCGATTGAATATGGTTCAGATTCGATATTTGGAAGCAACGAAGAAGAGATCTCTGTCATAATTGATGTTTCAGAATTCAAAGAGAATTGTCTGATTGCAGGTGAAGTGTATCATGAATTTGAAGATTGTAATGATGAAGATTTCTATCGGGAATGTATGTTTTCAATATGCAATAAGCTCAATATTGTTTCAGGACCTATTCCTGATAGAGCATATGAAATTTGGAGTATAATCGAAGGAGAGTATTTATAAACTCTTCTTTTTAATTGTGGTGAAAGTATGGATATTATAAAAGTGTTTTTGGATATGAATTTAAAAATACAAAAAGAATTTGGTCCTTTGAACTGGATTGATGTCACAGCATGGACTGATGACTACAAAGGAAGTATCAGTTTCACAGATGATGGTGAAAGTGCAGATGAATTTTTCTCAAAAATGAGGAATATTAAAGACTTCATTAAAGAATTTGGATACTCTGCTACATTAACTAAGTATGAAGCAGACAAATTATGTCCTTACCATGAAGCACGCATTGATATTAACTTTACTGGAGGCGAATTAGATGTGTAAATGTTTTAAGTGTGAGATGTTGATGACAGATGAACCTATCAAGGTGATAGATTTTAAAGCAAATAGCCCTTTTGCAGATGACATTTATCACTTCGAGTATGGATTTAAATGTATCTACAATGGATCTGAATCATTGGCTGTTGAAAAATTACCTGAAAAAGGTTGCAGATGTACAGGAGGTGAGTAATTATGGGAATTTACAGTCCTTATGAAGTCTATCCATCATGGTATGATGATGAAATCGATTTATCCAAATGTGATGACTGCGATTTTGACTGTTGGACACATCAATATTGCAAATATGACAAAAAAGAGTGATTATTTTTTTTTCAAATTTTGAAGTAATACTTTTTTATATTTTTTTATTATTTGAGCTGGAGGATTCTCACAAAAAGACTCAATTAATTAATTTTCTGAGGTGTTTTCAAAATGAACAAAGTAGATTTTTTAAGGAAAATGTATCCAGTCGGTTGTAAAGTCAAACTTCATTTTATGGACGATCCTTTCGCTCCACCTTCTGGAACTGTTGGCGAAGTCATGTTTGTAGATGATATCGGACAGATACATGTGAAATGGGAAAACGGCTCAACTTTAGCATTAAATGTTAAATTGGACAGTTTCTCAAGAATTTAAGGCAGTTGAACGATGACCTGAGCAAGTCATTTTAAACTGCTTTTCTAATTTAAATAAACGAGGTTTTAAAATGAGCAAATCTGAAGTAAAAGAGTTAAGAAAAATGCAAAAAGAATTATGCGACCAATTGGTTACTGATATAGATGAATTAGATAGAATTATCGAAAGACAATTAAGATGTCGTGAAGGATTTTACAACTATTCTATTGGTAATGTCCTCCTTGCTGATAAACAGCTGTATGCTAGGACTGGAGAAACCACGGAGCTGTTAGCGGGTTATCGTGCTTGGCAGGAGCATGGACGCTTCGTACGTAAAGGCCAGAAAGCTTTAAAGATCTTAGCACCCCGTATTTGGAAAAAGGAAGACGAAGAATCAGGAGAAATTGAAGAAATCCTTTATTTTGTCAAAGTGAATGTGTGGGATTTGTCAATGACTGATGGAGAGCCAATGGAAGAGTCAATGGTTGTTAATAGGGGAATAATTACTTTTCAAGACATTCTTGAAAGATCTCCTGTTGAAATTAAGATGAGTAACAAGCAATTGACTAGAGGGAGTACAGATGGCACTATTATAAAAATCAGTTCTTGGATTCCCGATGACCAAAAGGTAGCAGTATTTTTCCATGAGTACATTCATTACCTTTGTCACTTCACAGAAAAAGGTAAAAAGCTCTCTACATCTGTAAAAGAAACTATGGCTGAAGCTGGTTCTTATTATCTATGCAAATTTTGTAATGTGACAAATTCTGAATCTGCTGCATATATCAGAAGTTGGAACAAAGAACATGCCATTGAAGACTTGGAAGGTCAAGGCAGTAAAATCATTTCTACCTGTGAGAAAATCATTAGGGAGATGAAACTCTATGATTTCGTTGAGGCCAAAGAGTAAATTCTTTGGCTTCTTTAATTTTTATTCTTTTTGTTACTTTTACCTGTATACCATCACCACAATTTATTGGAGGTTTTAACGTTGTTGTTAGAAAAAATGTTGCCTAAAATGAACGATATTGTTGAAAATCTGCCATTTGGTGCCGCTGAAATCATTATTGCGGTCACTGATGCAACTAATCCTGCAAACATTTGTGTCTATACTGACAATGGTTTCTATTGCAGCAAGGTCACAATTGAGAATGCAGAATTTACAGGTCCTGAACTGTTAAAATCTATCAATTTTGATGGTTTGAAGCTTGCCTTTGATGACTATGAGCACAGTAATCACACTAAGTGGTGTTCGCCTAAATGGTTGATTCATTACTTGATTGGTGACTACCCAAAAGAGCACTGGGAAGCTGAAAGACCTGAAACTCAACAGATGATTAGAGATTTAAGAAAACAGTTAATCTAATGGAGGCATAATTATGAAATTTGAAAATTTAACAATCGAGAAAGCAATTGACAATGAATTAAACATTGGCTCTAGTATTTGTATGGACGACATTATTGATAATCTTGAATCAGATGAATCTGATGCTTTGATTCTTTGTGAATCTGAAGCAGACAAATTCATTCAAGGTTTAATCCATGACGGAAGTATTTCTGATGATGAATTTGAATGTGTGTATCAACACATAAGAGATGATGTCTGTTATCATCGGGATCAATATGGGGAGGTAGATATCGAAGAGATTGCAAAATTTCATGGCCAAATAGTATTTGATTTATGTAAGAAGTATTTGTAGGTAGATTGTGACCTGAATATGTCATAAAACTATTCAATAACTATTTTTAGGAGTTGATTTTTGTGTTAAAAATCGTATTAGACAATGCAAGAGTAAACAGATTTTTTAGAAATAATTTCCGATTTGTAGATGACTTGACAGATGAAGTTAAGACCTACAGACAGGACAATGGTGAGATTGCAGTCGTTATGGACTTGATTCATGAAGAAATTACTGAAGACACATTACAGCATTTACAGGCAATTTGTGAATCAGTATATTTCAAACATAGTGAAGTGCCTGTGAATATGTATGTTATAACTCTTGGCTGCAGATTGCTTGTTCAGGAACATAATATGCCTTCTCTTGCTGAATTTTCCATTAAACTTTGTTGTAGAGATTATTCTTACTTGTAAGGAGTTGATATTGTGAAATTAGATAAAATACCAGTCCCAAATAAAACCTGTCTTGTTGAAATTGTAAGTGATGATAACACTTCTAACCATTGTGTTTACTTTTTAACTATTGAAGGTGAGCTAATTGATCATGTGAAAGTCTTTGATGCTACTGTTTCAGAAGTAGTGTCATTAATTCCACATATGTTCATTATACAGTTTACACCTATGCAGATGTGGGAAATGCAATGCACTACTTCTTTTAATAGAATCTTTGAACCTGATTTAATCCCCTATGACAGCATATTCGCATGGCAAATGGATTCTGAATTGGTGGCCGTCATTCGTCACTTCGGTAAGATTAAAAATGTCTGTAACTATTTGGAAACAGATGAATTTAAGTCTGAAGCACATATTGTTGATGATTTTATTTATTCTAGGTCAACACCAATTGAAAAAGAAAATGATTCAGTTCATGCTCAAGGCATTGAATCTCGTAAGAAAATGCTTAAGATAATTGAACAATGGGTATTATAGACTGTTGAAATGACATAGTGAGTCTTTAAAATCTAAAAATTCTATTTTTGGTGATTTAAATGAAACAATTTAGAATAACAATTAGTCCACGTACTGGATATGAAGTATCCTTTAGAATTGACGAATTTGAAAATGGCAGATGGAGGCTTTTCGACTACTACATTACCACATCGCAGGAAGCTTCTAGTCGCCTAATATGGGAGCGTGAACAATGTGCAAATGGAATCTTTGATCTTGAAATTATTGATAAGAGACCTTACTTCACTATGGTGTAATTAGACTGTCGAACTTTGACCAATGGCTCTTAAGTCACTAAACTGTGAGTTAAATAATTAATAGGAGATGAAACTATGAGTTTATTGCTTTGTTTAGCAAGTATGGCGATAGCTGCATCAGCATTATCTGGTGCTGCAAAAGATATGAAAGCATCAAATGCAGATAAGAGAGTTAGAAATACTGGATATAATTTATACAGGGACTTTGAAGATGTCTTAAGAGTATGTTATGTGTCTCGAAAGAAACAAGATGGGATGAAATACCTTCCTGAAGGTGAATGGAGACGTTGTACTTCATATATTCGTAGACAACCTAATACAACTGAGAATGATATTGAAAATTTCATCAACCACTATGAAAATGTCAGACAACGAGAATTAAATAAGATTAGTAACCATTGGAAAGATGAATATGATAAAGCACACAAGGAATATTTATCCAATCCAATGTCTAATCGTGAATCTGTCTTTGAAAAGGAATTTTATGCTTTCTTTGATGAGAAGTTTGTTAGAGATTTGGCTGATGAATTGTATGAGAAGACCTTTATGGGGGACATGGCTGTGCAAAGGCCTAAGGTTGTGCCTATTGCAGCAAATAATGAGGCATATGTGATGGTGTGGGTTCTTCACTGTTATGGAGGTAAATCCAAAGCTAAGCAGTATTTCAGGGCTTGTTGCAGATATCTGAACAAACCAATCGATTAAAACACTAAACTAAAAACCATCACCAAATATTTACTTTTTGGAGTTGTTACTATGGATTCAGTTAAAATAACATTAGACATTGTAGATAGGATTGAAGAAGCATTAGATTTAGGATATACAAGATTGTATGTGAATGTGGATGATTTAGAAAATGGAAATGGTTTCTTGCGTGTTTTGGCCATGTATAAATTTAAAGATATCATAGTGTATGAAGGCACATTTGATTTGGATACTTGCTTCCAAGTTTTAGAGTTGCTTGCGAGATCCAAATATGAGATAAAAGATTTTACAACAAGGAGGGATCAATTATGAATGTATGGACAGGATTACTGATTGGTGCAGGTCTAGTATTATTTTTATGCTGGATTTTTCCACCATTCCAACTGGTAGTATTTTTCTATGTATTATTCTGCATCATCTGTGGTTAAAAGAATAAAACAAGAAACATAACTAGTTTTTCAGTCAAAATATTTTAGAACTTCTTTTGCCAATTCTGTATTTTCATATAATCTGCCCTTTTTACGGTGCGGATTGATGCATACGACCAGTCCATTTTTACTTAATCCTTGAAGGACATTGGAAGCATGAGAAGTTCTAATATCAAGATGTTTTCCTATTTCAACTGGCATTTTCATTCCAGTTTCAAGGTATTTTAATATTTCAAGACGATATGGGGATAATTTAACAAATCCAATACGGTCTTTAACAACATCTTCATTCATATATCCATTTTTGTTTTGGGTAACCATAATCTTAAATAAATCAAATATATATAGTATAACCATTGAATGCACTTTTACGCACTCGAAGGAGGAATTAAAATTAAACACAAAATTATTTTAACATTAGCAATATTATTTGTCATATTATTGGCAGCTTCAACGGTGTCTGCTGCGGATAATATAACGGGGGATGTTGTTAGTGTGGATGATGAAACGGATTTCGTACAAATAAATGTTGAAAATCAAAGTGATGAGACAATAACTATTGAAAATAATGAAATGGATTCACTTGAATCAACAGACAATGATAAAATAAGTGATTCTCCTGGAACTTTCACTGATTTAAGTAATGATATTAAATCAGGCAAAATATTGTCTAGGGATTATATTAATACTGAAAATAAAGAAATAAATGTATTGAATTCATACATTAATGGAAATGGACATACAATTGATTTTAACAATTATTATACTAATGCATTCCATTTTACATATTCAAATTCCATAACAATTAAGAATTGTAATTTTGTCAATGGGACATATGCAGTCAGATGGGATCAGTTTTCAGAAAATAATGCCATCACCATAGAGAATTGTAATTTTACAAACTGTGGAGGCATTCTGCTTTCAAGTTCCAGTTCTTCAAATACATATTATATGCATCTTGATGTTATAATAAAAAATTGTTATTTTTTTAATAGTATTGGGGTTTCATCAAGTTTTAGTATTAATCCATTGTCATTTTGTTATTATACTATAGAAAATTGTATTTTTAGTGGTTCTAAACAAGGAGCAATAGATGTAGATAATTTTGGTTCAAATAAAATCTATTTTAATATTATAAAATGTTCATTTGTTAACAATACTAATCAAGGAAACGGGGGTGCAATACGAATAGATGTGGATAAAGAAAGTAATTCCTATGCTAGTTGTGAATTAAACATCACCGATTCCATTTTTATTAATAATTCAGCATCAAATACTGGTGGTGCAATTTATTCCAATATGGATAAAATTGAAATACATAATTCAAAATTTATTTCCAATAATGCAATTAAAGGTGCTGCAATATATATTACTGCAATAAATAAAAATGATTTATATGTTAAGATTAACATGGATAACTCTTTATTTTTAGACAATTCTGGTGCTTTAGATGACGGAATATATGTAGAAGACATTACACATTTGTCTGAAGGCCGTATTAATAATTGTATTTTGTTAGGTTCAGAATATGGCTCTAATCCAATTGTTTATTCAGAAAAAGAATTTGATGGTAATTATAACTGGTGGGGCAATACTTTTGACAATCCAAGACAAAAACCTGCAAATGTGAATAAATTAGTTGTCCAAAAGTGGTTAGTATTAAACATAACAAGTATTGGAGATATGTTATATGTGGGCGATATTGCTCAAATCAAATGTAATTTATCTTCTATAATAGATTATATTGGAAATATGAATAGTTATGATTATTCAAATGTATTAAGTGTTGATTTTATTGCTGAATCCTTAGGTATGTTAGATACATTTCCATTTGTAAGTGGATATGGCGAATATAATTTTACATTAAATAATTCGCCAATTTCAACTCTAACCATCAAATGTGGAAACTTTCAGAAAACAATTAATTTCAATGTAAATAAAAAGACAGATCTAATTGTGGAAGTGCCGGATTCATGTGATGATGGAAAAAAATTGATAATCAATTTACCTACAAATGCAACTGGTAACATTACTCTTATTATCAACAATAAAACCTATAATTCAACTATCAATGATGGAAAAGCAATTATAGACTTATCTGAATTGCCAAATGGCACTTATGACTATGAAATTAATTATTCTGGAAACAAAATATACAATCCATTTAAAAGTAATGGCAATCTGAAGGTTGGTCACATAGCCACAATTAATGCAAATGATATGGAAACAACTTATGGTGAGCAGTCTTACTTCATAGCTACATTCTATGAAAGTAATGGAGCACCATTATCCAACAAATACGTTGCATTCAAAATCAACAACGATGAAACACCTATCAAAACAGATTCAAACGGTGTTGCAAAATTGCCAATTGAATTGAATCCTGGAGAGTATAACATTACTTCAATCAATGATTATACTGGTGAATCAATCGTTAACAAATTAATTGTTAAAGCAGCAGATCCAAAACCTATTGATGATAAGAATATTGTTATTCCGTCACTAGATGGGGGATCTGGAACAGTTATATTGCCAAACGATGCAAATGGAATTATTACTTTAGACATTGCTGGTAAACCATATAATTTCACTGTAGTTAATGGTGTTTGTGATGTTCAACTTCCAGAATTAGATAATGGCTTTTATGGATATGTCCTCACTTATTCTGGAGATTCAAAATACACATCTTTCACAAAAACCGGAAGTTTTACCATTAGCAAACCAATAACTCCAACAAATCAAAATAATTCAAATACTCCAACAAACCAAAATACACCAACCTCCACTACAAAAAAAGTAGCTAAAACAACAATATCTTTGAAAACAGTTAAAGTCAAGAAATCTGCTAAGAAACTAGTCTTGCAAGCAACTTTGAAAAAGGGTAGCAAGGCTTTAAGCGGCAAAAAGATTACTTTCAAGTTCAATGGCAAGAAATACACTGCAAAAACTAATAAGAAAGGCATTGCAAAAGTAACCATTAAAAAGAATGTTCTCAAGAAGCTCAAAGTTGGTAAAAAAGTCAAATACCAAGCAAGCTATGGTAATGCAATAGCTAAAAAGACTGCAAAAGTGAAAAAGTAGATGTTTAACATCTACAATTTCTTCTTTTTTTTACTAATTCGTATACATTCGTCATCATGTTTACATTCATTTTTTATACTCATCATGTTTAATTGCATGCATGCTTGAAATTTTAACTACTTTTATCAATTAATGTTAATATAATACATCGTGAAATTAATTATTTGAATAGTTAGTGATAGTCGGAAATATTAAATAACAATTTAAACATAATATATATCAATTAATAAAAAAATTGGGAGCAATGATATGAAATATAAAAAGGGATTAGTATTCATTTGTTTGATTATTTGCTTGTTCAGTATTGCTAGTGTGTATGCTAGTGATGTCAATGAAACTGACATATCAAGCGAGAATCAAATAACAATAGATGAAACAGATGATATACTGGCAATTGAAGAGCAATATGGTGGTGAAGTGGGGGCAACTGAAGATAATGAATTAAGTGCTACAACAGGTACATTCACTGATTTAGCTAATGATATTGCAAATGCTGATGGTGAATTAAATTTAACTCAAAATTATGTTTATGATCCGAGTAAAGACTCACGTTACAAAAATGGTATTGATATTAATAAACAAATATTAATTAATGGAAAAGGTTTTGTTATAAATGGAAAAGAACAAGCTTCTGCATTTAATGTTGCGCAAAGTGGAGTTACATTAAAAAATATTAAATTCAAAAACTGTAACTGTTCTTCTACAGGAGGTGCAATCGTTTGGAATGGTGCAAATGGTAATATTCTTTATTGTAGTTTTGTAAATTGCCATACTCCTTTGTCTGGTGGTGCTGTTTATTGGACAGGTATTGATGGTAATTTAATTGATTGTGATTTTGTAGATTGTTATTCTAATAATGGTGGTGCTGTTTATTGGGATGGAAATAATGGAAATATTTTAGATTCTGACTTTGAAAATTGTTATTGCTATAGTTATGCTAATATTACTGTCAGTAGTTCTACTTCTAGTCGTAGTACTGGTGGTGCTATTTATTGGAATGGAAATAATGGTAAACTTATAAATTCTAATTTTAAAAATTGTTATAGCTCCAATAATGTATACATTTCTTTTTCTACAACTAATACTGGCACAGTTTCTAGTTCAAGTAATAGTTTTGGTGGTGCTGTTTCATGGTATGGAGATAATGGAAATATGACTAATTGTAATTTTGAAAATTCACATGTGTCTAGTTCTAGTTATTGTAATAGTTATGGTTATAGTACTGCCAGTAATACCAACAGTTATAGTAATTGTTATGGAGGATCTGTTTTTTGGAATGGAAACGATGGAAATATGGTTAATTGTAATTTTAAAACTTCTTATGGTACAAGTGATAGCTATGGTTATAGTTATAAACGTATTGGTTCTAGTTACAGTTATTCTTATGGAGGATCTATTTATTGGATGGGAAATGATGGTAATATAATTGATTGTAATTTTGAAAGTTCCCACATTATTAGTTCCAGTTATGGTTCTAGCGATGGAACTAAATCCAGTTATGCTTATGGAGGCACTATTTATTGGTATGGTGATGAAGGAAACCTATTTAATTGTAATTTTAAGGATTATTATGCTTCTGCATCTACAACTAATTCGGGCGGCGCTATTTACTGGTATGGTGATGAAGGAAACATGTTTAATTGTAGTTTTAATGGAAGTTACTATAATTATCGGGAAGTTTGTAAATCTGAAAAAAATGTGTATCCTGTATTATTAATTCACAATTCTTCAATTTATAATAATGATGATTATATTATAATTTGTGATGTCACTCCATTGGTAAATAATATTTCTGTATCAATATATAATGTTACAGATAAAATTTCTTTATATAAACAGTTTTCCATGTCTTCTGAAGAGTTAACATCCTCATTTACTGTAAATAATTTAGAAGAGGGCGAATATCAACTTGTTCTTGATTATTCTGGTGACAGTTTTTACACAGGAACTTCTGCAAACAATCTCTTTAAGGTTGGTAAGAACTCTTCTCAAGAAGTTACAATTTTTGGTGGGGTTGTCGAGGGAGATAATGTAATTATTAATGTAACATTAAATGAAGATGCAACTGGTAGGGTTAGGATTACTTTAGCTAATTACACATTTATTAATGAATTAGCTGATGGTAAAACATGTTTTGATATTCCATATGTAAATGGTGGAATTAATACTTATAAAATCAAATATGAAGGAGACGATAAATATAATCCAATTTATATAACTAATACATTTAAAATTTTATATAAATCAAATATAACCTTAAACTTAAAACAAAATACTAGTTTTGATGAAAATATTCCCGTAATCTACACAATAACGCCAAATTGTGAGGGTATCATAAGTGTATTCGTTGATAATATATTTAAAGCTAATATTACTGTTGGAGACATATTTGAATTAGAAAATATTACTGTTGGGAGTCACAATGTTACAGTAATTTACAGCGGCGATGACTCTTATTCAAGTTGTTATGATACTGCTACAATAACAGTTTTAAAAGCAAAACCTACAATTGAAATTAATTCATCTGAACTGGCAGGAGATGTATTATTTGATGTTATTTTAAATAAAAAAACAACTGGAAATATAACTATAACTA
The DNA here is from genome assembly GCF_045130115.1 of Methanobrevibacter sp. GTDB lineage: Archaea > Methanobacteriota > Methanobacteria > Methanobacteriales > Methanobacteriaceae > Methanocatella. Next base: position 14,480 of record NZ_JBGUPC010000006.1, on the reverse strand, counting down.
TAAATAATAATTCATATTCTGCAAAACTCATAGAAGGTAAAACAAACATTACTATTCATAATTTAACTGCAGGAAATCATAGTTGCACAATAATCTACGAAGGAGATTCTAATTATGTCTCATTAACACATGATTACAATTTCACACTTCAATTTAAAAAATCCGAGATAACTGTTTATGTAAGTGATAAAACAATTGGTGAAACAATTGATGTTCAGTTTGATTTAACAGCAAATGCCACCGGAAGCATTAGTGTGTATATTAATAATACATTTATCAAAAATGTTGCATTAGGAGAAGAAGTTAACATATATGATTTGCCTGTTGGCAATTACTTAGTTAAACTTGTTTATAGTGGAGACAATTATTATAGCTCATGTGAGAATACTGCTACATTTAAAGTATTAAAAATCAAACCAACAATCGATATGCTAACTCTCAATTCAACTTCAGACAATATTACTTTTGGAGAGGCAGCAGATATTAATTATCATATTACTGATGGAGTAACTGGCAATATTAGTGTTTATATTGATTCTGTTTTAAATAAAACAATCAATATTAATGATTCATTGTCAATAAATGGATTAAATGCAGGTTACCATACTATAAAGCTTGTTTATAATGGTAATGCCAATTATAGTTCTTGTGAAAATAATATCACTTTTGAAGTGCTTAAAAAGAAAATTGATATTACAGACAGCATAAACCTTATTGATATGATTTATGGTAAATCACAAATCAGTTTTGATAGCTCTTTGAGTGGTGTTCTAAATATTAATGCATCTAATAAGTATTTTAAATCATTCAATGTCAATGCAAATATTAATTATTTGAATTTATCAGGTATTAATGTTGGAGATTATGATGTGGAATATGTTTTCATTCCTATTAATCAAAATTATGATAAAGCAACAACTAGAAGTACTTTAACAATATTTAAAGGCGAACCTACCTTTGATATTGTTATCGATGATGTTAATTATAATGAATCTACAAATTTAACTATAAATTATTTAAATGATATTACTGGTATTGCAAATGTTACTATATCCAATAATGCAGGTTTTGAAATCAAATTTTCAAATGTAACTCTTAGTGGAGGTAAATTCAGTCGAATATTAAGCAATTTAAATGCATCCGAATATAAGATAACTGTGAATTACGGTGGAAATAATAATTACTATTCAACAACTCAAAATAAAACTTTCAATGTATTTAAAATTGACCCTGTAATAGCAGTTGAAGTAACTAACGCAGAATATGGTCAAACTGCAAAAATAGTTGTTAATTGTAATGCTGAAGGCAATATCACTATCACAATCGTATCAGTTAGAACATATGATGATCTTATCATTAGAAATCAAAGAGTAGTGCAAAATATCAACGATATTGACGCTGGAACATATGATGTTAAAGTAAAATACAATGGCAATGACAATTATAATACTAAAACAGCGGATGCAATATTAACAATAACTAAAGTATCTACCAATGTTGTCGCTAGTGTTGATGATATAACTTACTCAGAATATTTAGTAATTAATGTTAAAGGTAGTGTTGATGGTGTTGCCACTGTCAAAATTGATAACAATTACGTTAAAGAGGTTAATGTGATAGCAAATACTGTAGTACCTGTTACTTTTTATGACAAGATTCTCGCAGGAAAGCATAATGTTTCAGTTATATTACACCCATCTGATAAAAACTATGGTAACTCATTCTTCAATACTAATTTTACAGTAGCTAAAAAACAAACTTCAATTACATTAGGTGCTAAAGATTCAGTTTATGGTGAAGATGTTATCGTTAATGTTACTGCAAGTGCTGATGGAAAAGTGGTTATCACTGTTGGCGATATTACTCGTGAGAAAGATGTATTGGCCAACACTTTAACAAAAATCAATTTAGGCGTTTTAGCCGCTGATTCATATGATGTTGAAGTTTCCTTTGATGCCGGAGAAAACTATAAACCAAGTAACAATAATGGCAATATTGTCATATCCCCAGCCAAAGCGGAAATAGTTACTATAGAAGCACCAAACAATGTCTATGGTGAAAATACTATTATTAAAGTTAAAACCAATGTTGGTGGTAATTTAACAGTTAAAGCCGGCTCTGCAATTAAATCAGTTAATGTTGTTGCAAATAAATTAACTTCATTTGATTTTGGCATATTGGATGCTAAAACTTACGATATAGAAGTAAGTTTGAATGCAGGTAATAATTATACAAAACCATTGAATAAAACACAAATAACAGTATCTCCTAAACAAACAACTGTAAATGTCAATGTTAAGAATAGTATTTATGGAGAAAATGTTATTGTTAATGTTACTGCAAGTGAGAATGGTAAAATAACTGTTCAAGTGGGAACAATCATTAAAGATGTTAATGTTGAAGCAAATAAATTATATTCTGTCGACTTTGGTATTTTAGATGCTAAATCATACGCAGTTAATGCTACATTTAATGGTGGAAACAATTATGAAAAAAGTTTTGATGATACTTCTTTAGTAATTTCACCAGCACAATCAAAAATTACCGAAATTCAAGCATTAGATAAGATTTATGGTGAAAATGTAATTGTTAATGTTAAAACTAATGTTGATGGATCTTTAACAGCAAAAATTGGAAACATTACCAAAGTTATTGATGTAACTGCTAATCAGATTATGTCTATTAACTTTGGTGTTCTTGATGTTAATAGTTATGATATAACCCTAAATTTAAATGCAGGCAGCAATTATGTTTCAGATAACAATTCAACAAAAATATCTGTTTCACCTAAACAGACAGATTTGACATTGATTGTAAAAGAATATGAGTCAACAGAAAATGTTATTGTAAATGTCACAGCAACCGAAAATGGTAAAGTAACAATTAAATGCAACAACATTGTCAAAACTGCTGATGTAACCGCAAACAATGTTGCTTCATTTGACTTTGGTGTTTTACCTATTGGATCATATGAAGTAATAGCTAATTTCACAGCAGGAAATAATTACATTGACAGTAGTGCTTCTACTACATTTAAGGTTTTATTAAAAATCAATGATGATGACCTAAGCATTTCTGTTCCTGATATTAAAGCTGGTCAAGCTAATAATATTGCAATCAGATTACCTGGTGATGCAACAGGCACCGTTAACTTGACAATTGGTAAGGATACTTATACTTTTGATGTAATTAATGGTGTGGCTAATGTTAAAGTTCCAGAATTAACTGAAGGAAACTACAATTTCACAATAACTTACTCAGGAGACAACAAATATTCTTCATTCAGTAGAACTAATAGTATTAGTGTAACTAAAATTATTCCAACAACAGTAACTAGTTCAGCCATAACAACTGCCTACAATGGGGGAAAATATTTAGTTGCAACATTAAAAGACATTAACGGCAAACCAATAGTTGGTGTTCAAGTTACTATCAATCTTAATGGTGTCAAATATCTAACAACTGACAAGAACGGTCAAGTTAAATTGTCCACTAACGGTTTAGCACCTAATACCTACACTGCAACAATAACATTTGCAGGAAACACTAACTACGCTAAATCAACTACAACCGCAAAAGTCACTGTCAAAAAAGCAACTCCAAAACTGACTGCAAACAAAAAGACTTTCAAAAAATCTGTTAAAACCAAAAAATACACTGTAACTTTGAAAGACAATCAGAACAAAGCCATGAAAAACATTAAGGTCACTATCAAGGTTAATAAAAAAACCTATACTGCCAAAACTAATGCAAAAGGCAAAGCAACCTTTAAAATCAAAAAATTAACCAAAAAAGGCAAATATAATGTTGCTGTCACCTACAAAGGTAACAAATACTATAACAAAGTGACCAAAAAAGCAAAAATTATCGTCAAGTAATTACTCAGGTAATTACTTCCTTCTTTTATTTTAACTTCAAGCCTTCGCCAAAGTGAACCATGATTGTCAAAGCTTATTTTTACGCATCACGTTTATAACGATTCAACTGCCATGTTTGCAGGCATCATTATTTGTAGTATTGCATATATACGAAATGGCGAGGATTTCATGTTCTGTGTTTTTATCCAAAAAATAATGACAGGCATTATATAATTAATTCCACATAACTGATATTATAGTTCATATTTGAGTGATAATGGACTATGCATTAGCGTGGATCATCTTCGTGTCGTGGGAGGGTCCTTTTATTTTTATACTTTATATCTGAAATTAATATCTGTACTTATTAATGGACAATTCACCATGTGGGGCTATATCGGAGTAGCTCCCAATTACCTTTTTTTTGAACATTAGAAAACACATACAGTAAATGGTGAAAAAACATGGCAAAACAATTAATAGGTACAGTAAAAACTAATGATGATGGAAATGCAAATCTTGATTTTTCTTTAACATCTCCAGAGAATGTAAAAATTGTAGCAGAAAGCGGTGATTTAGTTTCTAATGAATTTGCAATCTATAATTGTATATATTGCGATCAAACTTCACATTATTATAGTGTTAATTCTGTAAACAATAATATCGGTCATTACCACTATGATATTTGGTATACGACAACTGATGATGTTAAGGTCTCTTGTATAGTTAAACAAACTTCTTCAGGTAATTGGTACAATGCGGGACTGTCAATATGTTATGGAAACCCAATTACAGATACAACAACGAACAGAAACAATAATTTTAGAATATTGTTAGCTGGCAGTAATTATAATGGTACAAATGGTCAACATAAGCAATATGTTGTGGCTCAATCAACTGCAGGTTCTGATATGATTTTTAACAGAGAATATTTGTTGGAAGTTACACGAAGTGGAAATACATTTTATAACAAAATAACTGATTTAACAACTAATACTATTACTCGTGAGTCAGAATATACTTATACTGGTACACAGGAGCTTAAACATTGGGGATTTACCAGTTTTGAAGGATCCACATGGCACTATAGAGATGTTAAAATTATAAAATTATAGTGGTGGTTAAATGGCATTATCAAATTCAATGAAACAAACAATAACAAATTTAACAACAAGTATATCCAATATAATTGATAGAAAAATATCTGATCACGATACTCATGCATCTTCAACTAATTTTGGGCATGTCAAAGCAGGAGGAGCACCACAAACTATTGGCACATCTTCAAGTGCGGGCACAGACAATGGTTATTATGCAAGGGCAGATCACGTTCATACTTGTTCATATAATAATTTAACTAATAAACCTTCTTCTTTTACACCTTCCAGTCATACACACAGTATATCTAACATTACGAATCTTCAATCTACATTAAATGACAAAGCGGATGAAGAGCATACTCATTCTCATGAAGACGTATCTTTCACGGGGTCAAGAGAAACTTGGCAAGGTCTTGGTTCAAACAAAAATATTGGTCAAGCTCTTGATTATCTGATGTATCTATTTGAGTTAAATTCTTTTGATATCAACAAAGTGTATCCTGTTGGTAGCATATACATATCTGTTAATAACACAAATCCTTCTACTCTTTTTGGTGGCCAATGGGAACAGATTAAAGATAAATTCCTACTTGCAGCGGGAGATACTTACACTAATGGCTCAACTGGTGGTGAAGCAAGCCATACACTAACAGTTAACGAAATGCCAAGCCACAATCATGGAAGTAAAAGTTTAACTGGAAATTTCAGACCTATAACTTATAAATCAAATCCTGGTCAGACGGGTATCATATCATTAAGCGGATCAAATGCTGCTGATAGGACAATGTCAAGTGGAAGTGCTTTTGGAGCTCAAACATTCCATCTTAATGCTACCCATACTCATGATTCCAACGGTGGTGGGGCAGCGCATAATAATTTACCGCCATATTTTGTGGTTACCATGTGGCGAAGGATTGCTTAATTGCAATAATCATTGTCATCATGATTGTCTCCTATGTACATTGGCTTTGTTTTAACGAAGGAATGCCTTCGTATTTTTGATAGTTGTTGATTGGAAGTATGTTTTAATGATTGCCATATTTGTTATTATGACAAGATTATGAAAAATCCATCTAATGGTTCCAGTTCGTGTAGATAAACTTATATATTTTAATCAAGTTAATATTATGTGTATAAACTGGGGATGGTACTATCGATGATGAAACTTTAAAGACTTACGCTTATGTAAATATCAGTTCTTACCGTGTTAAGACTGTCAAAGCACTAAAAGATGACGTTAAGACGCCAACAAATATAGCTGCAGATGCAGGAATCAGGACAAATCATATTTCAAAAGTCCTTAAAGAGCTTAAGGAAACTGGAGTTGCAGAATGCATCAATGAGGATTTTAGGAAAGGACGCTTATACAGACTAACAAGTTTGGGAGAGGAGATTGTAGAACATTTAGATTAATCTATGATGCCATTATACTGTTTAATGTAGGTTTCTTAAATGTTCTTTTAATTTAATTGTTTCTTCAAGGACTCCTACAATATTTTCAATATGAGTAAAAGAATCAATTGTTAATGTATCTCCTTTATGTTCTTTAAACCATTTATCTAGCACCTTATAACCACCAATTTTATAATCCCACACTTCTTTTGGAATACCTAAAATTTGTTTGTTATCGTTAAGTTGAAGAACACCTTTTTTATATTTAATAGCGCCAATTTCCATATCTTCAGAAGTGTTAGGTTCTAATGTCAATTCTATAGGATGTTTTGATTCCATTAAATGAAGTTTTCGTAACTTAGACCCGATTGATACATATTCATAAAATAAATCGGTACTGACAAAAAATGCCCCATCCTCATTTTCTATGTTTTTATCATTAATTATAGGCACTCGTGGGAAATCCCTACATAAATATTGTTCATATTGTTCTGCATATATCGGATCATGAAGAATACCATAAACATAATCGAAAACCTCAATTGGAGAAGGTTTTTCCAAAAGATATTGTGTCAATTTATTATATGCCATTTCATCGATATTATCTTTCCATGTTTCTACACCAGATTCATCAGTTGATACTAAATACAATGGTGCAACATAAGTAATTTCACACTTTGCTGAAAACAAGCGGTGAGCAATTATTTTTTTTGAGACAAATGGTGAGAAATATGGTCGAGATGTTCTACCAAATACCAATCCAATATTTTCACCTATTGGAGAAGTAGTTTTAGCAAGTAAATGCCCCATTGTACTTTTCTCACGAGGCCTATGTAACCAACCACTAGATTTTCCTGAATAATATGTCCAACGCAAATCAAATGGCCTGTATGAAATTTGTGTTATAACTCCATCTGAAAGCACATCATTTTTAATTTTTTCCGCAGATTGTCCGGCGGTAAATTTTCCCCATAATTCCTTTATTTCTTCATCAGTCGTAGAGTGTTTAACAATATCCATTCTTCTAACGAGTTCTTCTCTTGTTGGAGCTAAGGCAACCTTATCTTTTCCTGACTGAACTCCGGTAACATTGGTTGGAAACAATTCAGTTATGCTAACTCCCCCATCATAGTATTCCTTATCATCACTTCCAAATGGAACGAAATAGGCCATTTTTGAATCTATAGTCAACTCAGTAAAGTCTAAACCTCCTTTTTCTAACGTGTTTAACTTATAATCTTTTGTACCCCATAAATCAGTATAATACACATTTGCCCATTCTTTTGAATCAGTTTTTTTAACACCTATGAAAAGAGATACTCCTACCTTTATGTCGAATATATTTTCATCTTTGCCTCCATCAGGAGTAGTTTCTTGTTTATTTGCACTTCCATGGAGGTTTACAATCCAAATTTTATCAAATGTTCTTAGTAAACTTCCGCGCATTCCTCTAAAAGTTGGATTTTCTAAATATCCATTATTTGAAACGAAAGCAAGAATTCCTCCATCATCTTTACCTATAATTTGTTCTGCGAAATGGAAGAATTTAACATAATCATCATTCAACAAATGTTTTTTTTCGCCGAGATCAGTGACACCATCCGTTTCTTTTTTATATGATGAGATATCATAAGGATTAGACGATGTGGAAAGCCATGGCGGATTCCCTATAACAACTTTTATAGGACGTCGAGCCTTCCAAGTGTCTGCATGATAAGCTTCATCAGTTATTGCAGCAGAGAAATCTAACAATGTTAACTGTTTTCCTCGCTCAACGTCAGACATAGGAGGAGCAAGAGTATTAGTTAGAAAAATATTGATTGGTACTTGAACATGAGGAGTATGTCCTAATGTTGAATTCAGCATACGACGCATTTTAAGGTGTGCAACAACATAACTAGTCATCATTATCTCAAATCCAATGACTCGAGACAGAAGACCATTTTTATCCTGAATGTAATCTTCATAAAAGACTTCTTTTGCACCAGAGAAATATTTATCCTTAACACATCTGATTATCTCTGCTCCAAAAGAGCCCGTTCCACAAGCAGGGTCAAGAATAGCAATGCTAGGCACAGAAATTTCCTCTTCTGTTATCCATTTTCCTTTTTTAATCTCTTTAGGAGCACAAGGGACATTAGTTGTTATGTATTCATTATTGGAGAGCCCATTATCTACATTTAACTCATTTATCAGAATTTCATCTACCATATTGACTAAATAATGCACTGCTTCAATTGGTGTATAAAAAACACCAAGAGACTTTCTTAATTCAGGATCATAATATGTAAGAAACTCTTCATAAAAATGAACGATTGTGTCTTTATGCTCATCTCTTCCAAGTAAAAATGATATGTCGCATATCTTATAAAGTTCACATAACTTATCTATAACACTTTCAAGAGTGGGGTTCATTTTCCCCATAGTGATGTGAATGAAAAATTGTTTCAATAATTCAGATTCGTCTTGTAAATAACCAATAGCTTCATATTTATCAAATGTATCAAGTGTAGTGTCCTTGTATCTTGCAATAAAAAGTCCGTAGACAATAGTCTGCGCATACATATCAGCAAATTCTTTTGTATTCATTGATGGTGAAAGTTCAGATTTAATTTTATTGTAAAGGCCATATAGTTCCTGAAACATTGGAAGACTCCACTGATAATTATTATCCAAAGGTTGTCCATTATCATCCTCACCAAGTATTCCTAAAACAATACTTCGAATGGTACGTGCGTGGATAGCCATATATTCAGCAAGTTTGCTTGAAGATTTGATTTGGGCAGGATTTTTAAGTAAAAAGTCTTCTAATATACTGACAAATAAATCAATATTTTCTTTTTTGAGAACTAATTTACCATTTTTGAATTCTAAAAGCTCTATTTCCGCATACATTTTGGTATCGCCAGCTTGCCAGAATTTCCATATTAAATTATCGGTCAAAATGGCATTACCATATGTTTCTACTTCTATTACTATTTGCCCTAATGCTCTTTTATCAATACCATTAATTTTCTTTACTTCCACACCTGCAAATGGTTCAATTTTAGTAACATCATCTTCACTATGCCACAATTTGATATCAATGTTCTCTCCACTAGTACCTGATCTTCCTCCAGATAAGTCTTGAGCAATACAACCTATATCTGTGAACATTTGGATAATATGTGGATTATATGATGATTCCACATTCCCAAGTTCATATACTTCACGAACAGCTTTGTAATATTTATTAATTATTGCTGAATAAACCTTTTTTTCCATAATTCCACCAATGGTGAATTGTTTTTAATATTCCTTTGATTATTTCAAAAGCTCATATTAATCTTATTTAATATTTATTTTTTCTTCTTTAAAAAAACTTCGTAAGAACATCAATTAACAGTTATTTAATAAGTTTATATAATCAGGTTAGATTAAATCTGTTGAACTAAAATATGGCTATTTTAACAAATGGATTAATACTGGTTGGTAGATATTCTTCCATTGTTAACTATTATTTTTACCCACCAAAAATGACCACTTAGAGTATCAATAAATAACAAAAAAAATAATGTCTGGAAAATAGGTAATCTTTCAACCTATTTTAATAGTAACCCAGACATTAGGGTATGGCATGTTAAGAGTAACCCACATTCTGTTTGTCAGCATTCATCTTAGCGAACTACCTTGCCTACACAAGTGATTATCGGCAACTTTGCTCTTGCATCCTATGGAATGGCCGTTTCACCGCCTCTTTTAATGTCCTCAATTAAATATCATCGTCTACCATTAAAAGCCGTGTCGTTTCTGCTCCAGAGTCATACTTCTCAGTATACGTTTTTCAACGCCATAGTCTTGTTTGATGTGCGGAGTTTCCTTAGTTAAAATATAACCAGCAGCTGTCTTTAACTTGCCAAAAAATATTAATTAAAATTAGCAGGGCCTAGATTTGAACTAGGGATCTCAGGGTTATGAGCCCTGCGGGTTCACCAGACTACCCCACCCTGCTATATGAAAATCAGTAACATTACTAAATATGATTCATATAATATATAAAGTTTTCGTAAAATTGAAAGAAATCAAAGAAAATAACATTAGTTATTTTCCAATGATTCAATTCTTTTATCCAAGTCATTTAACTTTTCTTCAGTTGATTTTTGGAACTCTTCAGAAGACTTTTTAAATTCATTGAAATCTTTTTCCAAATTATCCACATTGCTTGTGGTTTCTGAAAATTTGGTTTGAAGATCTTCCAAATCATCAGTAGTGGCTAAAGACCAATCTTTAATTAATTCTTCACTTTTAGCATCCAGAAATGCATCAATTTTGTTAGAAAAAGCATCAGTGTTCAAAGAGGACATGTCAATGTCGCTTAATTTAACCTTGATTCTTTTACCCATAGAATTACCTTTTCCAGAAGATCCGTCCTTGGACAAATCTGGATAATCTGAAGAACCGCTTAAAACTTCATCCATATGTGCATCGGCACTTGTTGGAACATAAGAACGTAATTTGTCCATAGTACCAGGACTGTTCAGCAAATAATAATAAACTAATACTGCAATTGCAACAACTAAAATTATGACTGCAACTACTTCCATAGCTTCCATATTCTCACCTATTTCATTCCTTTAAGTTTCTTTTCTTTTTCTTCAATTTCTGTAAGCATCTTTTCAAGTTTTCTCTGTTCGGTTTCAGCTTCCAACCTTGCTAATCTTTCATTGATTTCAGAATGAAGGAAGCCAACGCGACTTCTAGCTTCAGTAGTGGATTGTCTTATTTCTGAAAGACGATCTTGTTGGTCCTGCGGTAATGGAATAGGGTTATCCATTAATCTTTTGGATTCAATGTCTTTTTCAACCATGGACATTTTCTTAAGCTCAATTTCCTTTTCAAGAATTGCAATTGAATTTTTGGATTGAGCAATGCTTCTCCATTGGAAAACAATGATAATTAATACAATAGCTATGATAACCAATACAATTAATAAAAACATTTGGTCAGGTATTGTAGGAATATCCATTTTTTAACCTCCAATTAATATATAATGTATACTAATAAATTAATATATAAACTTTATCAATTAAATATTTAATTGATTAACATAGAAGGTAAAAACTTATGATGGAATCTTATATACAATCAGGAAAAATCGCTTCCAAAATACGTGACGAAGCTTCAAAAATGATTACAGAAGGAACATTGGTCATTGACCTAGTTGAATATGTAGAAAGCGAAATATTAAAATCTGGTGCTGAAATTGCATTTCCTTGCAACGTATCATTGAATGAAGTGGCTGCACATTATACCTCTCCAGCCAATGACAAAACCGCAATACGGGCAGGAGACATGGTAAAATTAGATTTGGGAGCAATGGTTGATGGATATATTGCAGATACTGCCATTACAATAATAGCTGACGGAAACATTGATGAAAATTACACACAAGATGAGATCAATCTGCATGAAGAGATAGTTGAAGCATCAGAAGCGGGCCTTGAAGCCGCAATCGCAACCGCAAGAGCAGGGATTGAAGTCTCAAAGATTGGTGAGGCAGTTCATGAAGCAATTTCCGAATACAAATTAAATCCGATATTCAATTTAACCGGCCATAGTCTGGAACAGAATAACCTGCATGCAGGAATTTCAATCCCAAATTATGACAATCATGACCACTACATTTTAGAGGAAGGACAAGCGGTAGCAATCGAACCCTTTGCAACAAACGGAGAGGGAATCGTGAACGATGCACCGGGACATTACATATTCTCATACCTAAAAAACAGGCCTTTCAGAATGAAAAGCACACAAAGAGTGCTGAAATATATTCAAAACAATCACAGGTTTGTTCCATTTTCAGGAAGATGGATTACCAGTGAATTCGGTGAGAGAAAAGGAAACATCGCCTTAAAGCAATTGTCAGAAGCAATGGCAGTCTATGCATATGCTCCCCTGCGTGAAAAACAGGATTGCTTTGTAAGCCAAAAAGAGCACACCCTAATTATCGAAAAAGAAGGCTGTACCGTTACAACCATTTAAAAAAAAAAGATGAAGAGAGCAATCTCTTCATTATGCATAATATTTGGAATATACTGAGGTTACTTTTGTTTTTTTGTAGGATGTAATGACTTTATATACTCCTACCTTCTTAGGAGTTTTGAGATAGAACTTTGCTATTCCTTTCTTATTGGTTTTGGCTTTATATGTCTTTTTGTTAAATTTGACTTTAATCACTTTATTTTTATTGTTTTTACCCAATAATTTAACCTTAAATTTAATTTTTGATTTAATTGCCCTATCTTTAAATGAAGTCAATGGTTTTATGACCTGTTTGACTGTAAGATAATTCTTTACAATAAAGTTCTGATATTTTGCCCCAATCTCATATATTCCAGGTGTTGAATGAATCTTGATTTGGGCATAACCGTTCTTATCTGTGTATCTGTACGCTACCTTTTTTCCAATGGCAAAAGTAACTTTTTTACCAGCCTTTGCAGGTTGGCCGTTATCATCGAAAACACGAACCTTATAAGTGTTTCCTCCTTCATAATACATGTTGATGTTTTTATTGCCTCTTAAAACATCAAACACCTTGATATTATCATAATTAATTCCTACAGGATCAGTACAAAATGCAGCAATCTTATGGTTGCCGTTATTGATTAGAATAGTCAGCAATGCAACACCGTTAGAATCTGTAACTGCTGAATAGTCAGTGGAATCATCCACTTCAAAATAAACTTCAGTATTCTTTAATGGATTGCCGTTTGCGTCATAAAATGTTGCCTGATATTCAATGGCTCCATTATAACGTTTGGTAACCTTGCCCATCTTAATTGTCTGAACCGGTTCCGGATCATTAGATGTATCCTGACTTATCATATCTTCAGAATCATCAGCCACTGAATTCTGTGGAGCATCCTGAAGTTCAACTGCATTGTCATCAACTTCAGATACTGCATGAGTGGCATTTTCATCAACTGCAACTGCAAAATTTATTGATACCAGAAACACTATTGCAATTGCAAAAACAAGTATTTTGTTAATCTTCATATAGTCACCTCATCTGTTAAATATATATGACTCATAATATTTAAAGATTAATTTAAAAAAAGTATGCCTCAAGTGAGAAGTCGATTAAAAAAATAAAAAAAAGAAAGAAGTGGAATTAGTATTCCACAGGAAGTGGTAATCCCATTTTTGCTCTTCTTTCACGTTCTTTGCCGTTTTTGTCTTTTTTACCTTTAGCTAATTTTTCAAGTAAAGGAAGACCAGGTTTTACGTCATCCATTGGTTTTGTTTCAATTAAACCAGCGTCAACAGCAGCTTTGAATATTGATTCACCATCGTCGGTTCTGGTTAAAACAGTGGACCATCCGTCAGGAGATCCTACAGAACCGGTTGATACGTCAGCCCATTCACAAACGTAATCCATACAGATGTTACATCCAGCTTGTTCGTATCCGTGGGTTTCTTTAATAGCTAAACCAGAGTCTTCACCATCTTTGGTTAACCAGAATTTACCTTTACCGATGTCCATTTTAGTAGCATCTTGTAATGAGTCAAATCCTAATTTTGCGGTTGCGAAAGTATCAAGAGAAGCCATAGGGAAGTTTTCCATACAGTAGATACCTATGATTAATTTGATTTTATCAGCAACAAATCTTGCAAATGGATAAGCTTGTGCTTTTCTTAAACCTTGGGTTTGACATGGAGTTGCTACAACACCGACTTTTTCTAAACCATATTGACGGGTAGCTTCTTTAACAGCGGATAAGGTTGGGGACATTGAGTATTTGGTACCTGCTGCTGCGATAACTTCATCAGCGGAAGTTACTACAGTAGGAATAGGTCTCCAATCTTCATCAGGAGTTCCAGCTACAACTGCACCTTCAATGATTCCTTCATCAATTGCGTAACAGAGTAATGCTGAAACAATTCCTCCGTCTTGTGATACATCAGTAATTTTGCTATCAGTAGCTCTTGCAGATAATGCTTCTTTATAAGTTCCTAATGGCATGTTCATTCCTCCTATAATCCAGTTTCCTCTTTAATTCTTTTTATAGGTAACCATGCTCTTGGACACATTGCATAACAAGATCCACATTTAATACATCTGTCTCTATCACAGCTAGGTCTACCTTCAGAA
>NZ_JBGUPC010000005.1:0-17335 GCF_045130115.1 Methanobrevibacter sp. | reverse complement strand
GAGTTGTGTTCCTGCATCTAAGGACATAGCAGCAGCTACACAAGGGATACAGAATCCTTTACTGTGTCTGGTTACAACGTGGTTACCATTGAAGAGACCAGGACCTCCACCACCGTAAATGGAGTGACTGAAGAAGGAGAATCCTACAGCTACACCTTCTGCTCTACCATAGTCTAAACCAGGTAAACCAGTAGCGAATTCAAGGTTGTCGTTGAAGTATAATAAAGTAGATGGAATACCTTGAGCAGCACGAGCTGCACCTACGTTAACCATAGTTGCTGCAACAGCACCAGCAGCAGCATATGCGTTCCATTTAGCTGCGTCGTCAGTGTTGTAAATAGCGAAATCGGTTAATTGTTCTTGAGGAGCAATAATTCCGTCAGCTTCTGCACGAGCAATAGTTGCTTGTACAATACTACCAACAGTACCGTCTGCGTTTTCTTTAACCATATCATATACTAAGTTATCAGCGTTTAAACCTTGGTAAGCTAAACCTAATAAGTGTAATCTTTCAAATGAACCTAATGCATCAGCCATTTCAAACATTGCAGTTTGTTCGAAGATTGCTGCTAATGCAGTAGCTTGGAAAGTGTTTTTCAATGTAGCAGCAGCGAAGTCGTTTGCTTTTACATTTCTTAAACCGTAACCTGCACCTTCGAGCTTTTGTGGAATGTCTAACATGGTTGCTATGTTGGATCCTTTGTAGTCTACAGATTGTGGGTATCTACCTAATACAGCAGCTTTTACGAAGTTTGCATCGTAAATGTCCACACCACAAACGTCAATAACAGATTGTACTAAAGCGGAAGCACTTGATAATGGAGCTGTGGAATATTCAGCAGCAACATCAATTCTTCTAGTTGGTACTTGTACTAATAACCTTTTTCCTCCGGAAATAGGTGTTACAACAGTATCATCGTCTGCAGAAATTTGGATAATTTCTTTCATTTTGTCCGCAATTGCTTCTGCATTATCTACAATAGCGAGATCTAATTCTCTACCTAAGATTCTAGATTTGTCTCCACCAACAGATGCTGTTTTAACAGATTTTTCGAGTCCTTCTAAGTTTACTGCAACAGTTCTTTTTACACCTTTAACGATGCTTTGAATTGCAGGGTTTCTTAATGGACTGATAGCTTCGATTGGTACGTCAGATGCAATTTCATTGCCTCTATCATCGAATAAATCGATTTTATCATCAAACTTTGCCATTTTTTCCCTCCTAAATAAATAGAGTTTAACTAATATACCACTCTCAATGGCGAATTTTTTCCGCCAAATTGAGTTGAGCTACAAAGCAAGTTTTTGCAATAGCCAGCCATATGGTATACAAATTTTATTTTATAAAAGATATAATATAAAGATTACCTATGAAATATTTTAGAAAAGTTTATAAAGTATAATAAAAGATTTTTCATTTAAGAAAAAATTACTCAAAAGTAATACTTTTGATTATTAATTAAAACTATTTTTTTTAGAAAATTTTAGAAATTTTTAAATTAATTAATAATTAAACTAAAATATTAATCTTTTGATACATATAAATCGATTAAAATCTTTATTTTTAAAAATTAAAGGAAATAAAAAATTATTACTTTCAAGGTTCATAGTAATAAATAATACTAAAAGTAATACAAAAATTTTTTCAAAAAAATCATGAAATTTATAAATAAAATGAAAATAAAATAAACTAACATGCAACTTGTAGCAGATGTTGGAGGAATACCTGGAAGGGATTGTAACGGTTTTTGCAAATACTGTTACTTCAGAAAGGTAAAGGACATGAAAAGTTTCGGATGTGCACACTGCCTACCGAATAAAATAGGGTGTGAAAGATGCAGCAAAGGCGTTTCCGAAACCCAAGGAGATTTTAAGTCCCCCTTTGAAGTTATCAACCAGGTTCAAACCGCAATGATGATGGGAATGCCTCAAGGAGAAGTAAGCGCATACATCAGCGGCGGAGGAGACATAAGCTGCTACCCTCATCTTGAAACCTTAACAGCCAACCTAAACCAGTTCTCAATATCTTCAGTATTGGGATACACCTGCGGCAAAGGCATAAGCGACTCCGAAATGGCTACAAGACTAATCAACAATGGAGTCAATGAAGTTTCATTTACCGTTTTTTCAACAGACCCCCAGCTTCGAAAGGAATGGGTAAAAGACCCTAACCCTGAAGAGGCCCTTAAAGCCTGCCAGATATTTTGTGAAAACATTAAGCTAACCGGTGCGGCAGTAATCATTCCTGGAGTTAATGACGGCGATGTGTTAAGGCAAACCTGCAACTCCCTTGAGGAATGGGGCGCAAAGGGAATGCTTTTGATGAGATTTGCCAACACATTCAACGAAGGACTGATTCTTGGCAATGAGCCTATCATAAAAGGCATTGAATCACAGCCTGTTGAAGACTTTGGCGAGCTTGTAAGGCAAATCAATTCAGAATACAAGTTCAGAGTCAGCGGAACCCCAATATGTGATCCTGAAACAGGAGGACCATTTGCAATCGCAAAAGATGAAAACGAAGTGTTCCTGCAATTCATAAAACCAATTACCGGCGAGGCAACAATCATTACCTCAAAAATAGCTGAACCCTACATCAGCAAGATCTTTGACAAGATTGACGTCGAAAACAATGTAAATGTCGTTGCTGTTGAAAAGGAAATTGCATGTCTGATTACAAAAGAGGATTTGGAGCAGCTTGATCTATCCGAAATCCAGGATTCCGTCATAATTCCCGGAAGATCTTTTGTTCACCAGCTTGATGCCGAAAGAATCCTGAGTGCAGACGGTGTTGACAGACTCATCGGCCGTGGTCCTGACACCCTGACAGTGGACGGAGAACTGAGCATTGACATGACTGATGAAAATGTCATAGAAAGGGAACTGGAACAGTTCAACGATTTGGTTGATGCAGTCAACTTCTTTGGTATGAGAAGAATTTAAAAAAAAAGAGAGTTAGTCAGAATCCTCAACAAGAGAACTCTCACTATTAATTTTCACCAAGATATAATCATACATTTTTGATTTTTTAATCTCGGCAATTTCTGATAACTTCTTGCCGTCAATGACAACGTTTCCGATGTCTTCGGCATAGGTGTCATAATTCAATTTTACACGTACACCATTAAGCTGTGAAGTTACCGGTGCCGGAGAAATAACATCCTTGATTTCTCTAATCTGATTTTCAATTGCATTTTTTACAACGATGGATGGCACTAATGGTGGATCAAGAGTCATCTCACGTTTCTTGTCACTTAAAATCTGTTCGATAGTTTCAACTAGCTTATCAAGTGCACGAATGTCCGGACCTCTTCTGAGCCTTCTTGGTATTCTTCCAAGGCCTCCAACATATGCATCAGCACCTGGAAGCTCACTGACATCGATTTCAGGCGCCCCTGTCACAATTACAGGTATGTCAATATTATCATAAAGGAAAGCCTTTTCCTTGATGCAGTTTTCAAAGCTGCCTAAAGCAAAAATGGCAATGTCATGCTCTTCAATCAAATCACGTTCCTCTTCAGTGATTCCTGAAGTTCCTTTGCCGTCTCCCCTTGCAAGACCAATCATATTATCCTTTGCACCATATTCACGCAAATACTCGGAAATGTCACATGCAGCGTGAGGTAAATGATGCCTTGCAAGTGTTGGTGAGACAATAGCTATTTCAGAACCTGCCATAGGAGCAACAGATAACTTTGCCAATAACTCTTTGGATTTTTCTTCAATCTTGTCAACATCTTCCAGAGGAACAGCCATGTTCAAGACCAGTTCCATCTGTTGAATGCTGTCCTGAAGAATAAATCCTCCCAAATCTTCAATAAGTTCTCTTATCTCTTCACTTTTGTGAACTCCACCAGTAAATATCAATGTTTCATACATCTCTAACACTCTCAAAAAATGCAATTGTGATAAATAGATTTATAATTTATATATTATATTAAATTTTCTAAAATGCCATATCTCAATTCTGCCTTATCAAAGGGATTTTTGGAAACTGAATTATGTGACGGGATTTCAACAGTGTTTTCGGTTTCTATGACATTATCCTTTAAATAATCTGGATATATCACATAATCAAAGCCATCAGTAACGATATTGAAACCTACATCTGAAACTATGTCCTTTAAAAATTCAGAATATACCTTTACATTCACATCCCTTTTGAAATCCGAATTCAGGTATTTCATGCAAAGTTCATAATCATCAAAATAGGACAATATTTCCTCATCGCTCTGTTCATTGCCTGCAAGGCCAGAAATCTTTTTGATGCTTTCAAAAATCTGTGTGGAGGTATTGATTTTGATTTGAATTGCATCCATTTCAACTCTGCTTTCTGAAAGCAGAACTGCCAAATCCCCCTCACCTTTTTGGGGAAACTTGTTTACGGCATAATCTTTGATGCCTGCAAGCCTTACGATTTCTTCACACATTGGGGTTGTGACTATCTTCATGAATATTATTTATATAATTATTTCAATATAAATTACTTCATGAAGGTGACATTGAGTTTTGAGGAAAGTTCAAGCAGTGACGTTTCCATCATGGTTGACGCCCTGAGGGCAAGCACAACAATAACACTGGCGTTGAACAATTTCAAAAGGATAATTCCATGTTTTACTCCCGAAGAGGCTTTGGACTTGAAGGAAAAGGTTGGGGGAACCCTTGCAGGCGAGCGAAACGGAAAGCAAATTGAAGGTTTTGATATTGGAAACAGCCCTTCTGCCATAAAGGATTTTAAAGCTTCTGAAGACACCCTGATTCTAACAACTACCAACGGAACCAGAATCCTTGAAAAAATGAACTCAAAAGTGCTGGTGGGTTCAATGGTCAATGCTGAATCCGCCGGGAAAAAAAGTATTCAGTTAGCAACCGATCATAT
Organism: Methanobrevibacter sp.; assembly: GCF_045130115.1. Taxonomy (GTDB): domain Archaea; phylum Methanobacteriota; class Methanobacteria; order Methanobacteriales; family Methanobacteriaceae; genus Methanocatella. Next base: position 12,456 of record NZ_JBGUPC010000005.1, on the reverse strand, counting down.
TGATGTAGTCATGGCCGGAGTGAAAGGAAAATTTGCAATCGAAGATTATCTGGCCGCAGGCGAGATTTTGTACTGGATAAGTGAGAATCTGGAAGAATGCGAGTTGAGCGAATATGCACAAACTGCAATTTTAGCAACCAGAGACTATGAATTGGCAAAGGAAGCATTTCTAAATTCAAGAACTGCCAAAAGACTGACTGAACTCGGTTACAGGGATGATGTTGAGCTGTCAGTGATGAGAAACATAACGGACAATGTTGCCATATATCAAGATAATGAATTAACTTTATATATTTAAATTTCATAATATTATTAGATAATTAAATTTACAAAGAAGTGTTTTTTTGAAAAGAGAATGTTTAAAAATTATAGGTACTGCTCACGTATCACAGGAAAGTGTTGAAGAAGTGAAGGATGCAATCTACGAACACCAACCTGACGTGGTTGCTATCGAGCTTGACAGAGGTCGATACACCAAATTAAAACAGGAAATGATGGGTATTGAACAGGATGATACCATATCAGTTACTAAAATCATCAAAGAAAACAAGGTAGGATTATTTTTCACAACCACACTTTTAAGCTACTTCCAATCCAAGGTTGGGGCGGATCTGGATGTTGCACCAGGTTCAGAAATGATTGGTGCCATCGAAGCCAGTGAGGATTTGGGAATCCCAATTGCCCTAATCGACAGAGACATCAGCATTACCCTTCAAAGGGCCCTGAATAAGATGGGCTTTATGGAAAAGGCCAAATTCATGGTTAGCCTGATAGCTTCCGCTTTCGGATATGGTGATGATGAGGAAGTCGATGTGGAGGAGCTTAAAAATCCTGACAACCTGGATGAACTAATGGAAATGTTTAAGGATGAAGCCCCTAGCGTCCACGAAGTACTTGTTCATGAAAGGGACGCATACCTGGCGGGAAGCATAATGAGAATCCCACAGGACCACGTCATTGCAGTTGTCGGAGCAGGACACAAGCCTGGAATCGAAAGATACTTGGACAACCCTGAAACATTGCCAAATTTAAGGGATTTGGAAGTAATCAAGGAAAAAAATGGAATTCCATGGGCAAAAATAATTTTGGCATTGATTCCTATTTTGTTTGTTGTGATATTTTTTCTGGCATATTTTAGCGGGATAAACATCACAGGGAACCTCTATGAGTTCATTGTCATCAGCATGCTTATGGGATTTATCGGATCAATCCTTTCAGGGTCTAAAATCCAGTCCGCAATTGTTGGAGGAGTGGTTGCTCCACTGACCATCATACACCCATTGCTTGCAGCAGGATGGTTTTCAGGATTGTGTGAAGCCAAGTTCAGAAAAGTAAGACAAAGCGACATCAAGAATCTCGCTCATATTGAAAGTTTTAAGGACCTATGGCACAATAACATATTCAGAATACTGCTGGTAGTCATTGGAACTAACCTTGGAGTCAGCATTGCGACCTTGGTAATTTTGCCTTCCAAAGTTTTCATACCATTATTCATGAAAATATTCGGGATGTAATAATTAATTTTAAATAATATATTGATAATAATATAATTACTATTGATTTTATAAATGGAAAGACCATGTATTTAATATTTCGTTGTGACTGTGGAAGAGCATTATATGCAAAGGAAGGAGTTGCTACACGCAAATGCGTATGCGGAAAGACCTTGAAAGTTAAATCAAGACGTATTTTCCAAAAGGTAGCCACAAGAGAAGAAGCTTCCGAAGCAGTTCAGGAAATGCAAGACAAAATATATGGAAACACTGGCTTTATGAGAGCCAGCGAACTAAAATAGTTTTAATGGTTTGTTAAAAATGATTGGGACGACACTCAAAATAATTATTATATTAGTTTTAATAATTTTTACTGGATACTTATCAATGGCCGAACTTGCCGTCGTATCCATTAGAAAGGCAAAAATGCAGAAATACTTGGAAGAAGGAAACAAAAACGCTCAAATTGTTTTTGATTTATTAGAAGATCCTAATGAATTCTTATCAACAGTGCAAATTGGAATTTCATTAATCGGCGTTTTGACAGGTGCATTTGGTGGAGTAACATTAGCTGATCCACTAGCCCAGTATATTTCATTTATACCATATAGCGGTCCTGTAAGTGTTGCTATAGTCGTTATTGTCACCACATACCTGACATTAGTCATTGGAGAGATTGTGCCAAAGGTCATTGCATTGAATGACCCTGAAAGAATTGCCCTGAAAGTTGCAAAAAGCATGGTGGTTCTTGAAAAGGTTTCAAAGCCTGTGAGTTTCATTTTAGCCAAATCAAGCCGTTTTCTTTTATGGTTGATGAGAATTGAAGATAAAAGTGAAGATGTTGTAACCGAAGAAGAAATCGAACTTATGATTAAGGAAGGAAGAGAAGACGGAACCATTGAAAAAGAGGAAGAGGACATCATCAAAAGGGTTTTCAAACTTGATGACCAAAAAGTCGAAAGCATAATGACTCCTAGAAACGAGATAATCTGGATTGATTTGGAGGATGACAGGGAAATCAATAAGATAAAAATTATCGAAAGTAAAAGGTCAATTTTCCCTATAGCATCCGGAGAACTTGATGATTTCATTGGAGTCGTTCAGGCAAAGGACATCCTCTCAGCAATGTTTACTGATGATGAATTTGATGTTCACAAAATCGTGAAGGAACCATTAGTGGTTTCCGAGCATCTTGAAACATTGGAACTGCTTAAGGAATTTAAGGAAAATCAGGAATATGTCCACATGTCACTTGTGGTTGATGAATTTGGAAGTGTAGAAGGATTAATCACATTGAACGATTTGCTTGAAGGAATTGTAGGGGACATTCCTGGAATTGATGAGGAAGATGAGCCTGAAGCGATTCAAAGAGCAGACGGCACATGGCTTATCGACGGAAGATATCCTATTAATAAATTTAAGGAATTATTTGACTTTAAAGATTCATTACCTGATGAAGAAGAAGATAACTATACCACATTGGCAGGTTTCATACTAAGCATAAGCGGTACAATTCCTGATGAGGAAGACACATTTGAATGTGGAAGGTTCATCTTTGAAATTATAGATATGGACGGCCATCAAATCGATAAGGTTATCGTTACTGACTTGGGGCCTGAAGAAGAAATTAATGAGGAATAGAACATGGATACATCAATAATAATACAAGTTGTTTTATTACTTGTAGGATTTGTATTTTTGATTAAAGGATCTGACTTTTTTGTTGATGGGGCCAGCAGTATCGCTTCTCTTTTAAAGATACCTACAATCATTGTTGGTTTGACAATTGTAGCATTGGGAACAAGCGCTCCCGAAGCAGCAGTTTCCATTACTTCATCCATTACTGGAAGCAATGCAATGGCTGTGAGTAACGTAATTGGAAGCAATCTGTTTAATATACTAATGGTTATTGGTATTGCTGCACTTTTAAGTGAACTATTAATGGAAAAAAAGGTTCTTGATAAAGATTTGCCCTTCCTTGTAGGAATTACCATATTATGGGCGGTTTTCATCATAATAGGATGGGACATAACAAACATTGAAGGAATAATTTTACTTGTCATCATGATTGCATATATTGCATATCTTGTTTATGACACTAGAAAATCCGGAGGAGCAAGTGATGTCGAAAAACCAAAATACAGTCTCCCATACAGCATTGTTTTCATACTTGTAGGACTTGCAGGTATCATAATTGGTGGAGATTTGGTTGTAGACAGCGCTTCAGCTATAGCAATAGCATTCGGAATGAGTGAAACATTGGTAGGTTTAACCATTGTGGCAATCGGTACCTCTTTACCTGAACTTGTGACCTCACTTACCGCTTTAAAGAAAGGGGAAAACCAGTTGGTCATAGGTAATGTAATAGGCTCAAACATATTTAACATATTGTTCGTACTTGGTGCAAGCAGTGCAATAAGTGCAATACCTCTTGACTCAAGTATGCTCATTGACGTCCTGTTCATGTTATTTGTTACCATATTATGTTTCGTATTCGGCAAGACACAGGACAAATATGACAAAAAAGAGGGAGCTATTCTAGTTGCTTTATTTGTAATCTATATGGCTTTCGCAATTCTGAGAAATTAAATCTTTTAACTCACAGGCCTTGCAAATGTTAGAGGAAGTCGGCTCACCGCAGACCTCACATTCATTAAGGCTTGGAGTTACATCATTTTCAAACATTAAAATCTGTTTAAATGACTCCATCACATTATTTTTTACACCAGGATAATTGTCTTCACTTACATTTAAAAATTCCTTGATTTTAGCCCTTAGGGACAGATGGGAATACGGACACTCATCCAGATGAATATCAATATTGTTTATTACAGCCCACATTCCAACTTCCTTTTCCGGGGTGTTCCACAACGGCTTGATTCTTGGAACTAGTTTGGGATGGATCACGTCAAGTTCCGGACCGAATTTGGAAAATTTGATGGTATCCCCACGAGCAAAACTCATTAAAAAAGACTGTATTTCATCATCAAGATTATGGCCAGTAGCTATTTTATCTGCACCCAACTCATATGCAGTTTTATTCAAAATATTTCTTCTGAATACTCCGCATGGAATGCAAGCACTTTTAAAATCAGAATAAATGTCATCCAAGGCAAAACCCTCTTCAGCTTTGAATGACTTTTGGACGAGCTTTACGTTCAAATCACTGGCATTTCTGACAGCCGAATCAATACCATGCTGCCTGTATCCTTCAATGCCCTCATCAACGCTGACTGCAACCAAATCAAAATCCAGAAATTTCTGATAATTCTTCAAGGCATGCAAAGTCAATACACTATCCTTACCACCAGACAATGCAACAGCTATCAATTCGCCTTCTTTTATTAACTCATAATCACGAATCAGGTTATTGATTCTTGTAAAAATCATTTCATTAAATTCGTCTTTGTCTAACTTAACCATTACTAAATTAATTTATAATAAGATAAATAAATAGGTTATAGGTGAAAAAATGATAACTTGTGATTTTGCAATATTACCAGTAGGAACCGAAACTACTGAATGTAAGGATTATGTAACTGCCGCAGTACAGTCAATTAAAGATTCCGGACTTAACTACCAATTAACCGGTATGGGAACACAAATAGAAGCGGAAAGTCTTGAAGAGTTATACTCTGCAATAGCTACCGCTCAAGAGGCCATTTTTGAACTTGGAATCGGCAGAGTGTATACCGTCATAAAAGTTGATGACAGAAGAGATTTAGAAAACAGGACTTTGGATGCAAAAGTAGATACAGTGAACGAAATGTTGAAATAAGAGAATTGATTTAAAAAAAAAGAGATAAAAGTTAGAATTTAATCTAACTCATTAGAAGCAGTTTTTACTGCATCAATAACAGCATCCAAATCTTCTTGGGTTAATGATGGATGGACAGGCAGGGAAATTACATTATCAGCTGCAAGTTCTGCATTCTGACAATATCCTTCAAAGCCTAAAGTCCTATAGATTGGTTGATTATATAATGGAATTGGATAGTGAATTCCGGTTCCAACACCACAATCATTAATTATGTCAACCCAATCATCACGGTCCCCTTTTTCAACCATGATTGTGTATTGATGGTATACATGTTTGGATCCTTCAGCACAATACGGAGTGATAACCCCATCAACATCTTTTAGACCTTCATTCAAGTATGCTGCATTGGCAATCCTTTTATCATTGAACTCATCAATTTTTTTCAATTGCGCAAGGCCAATCGCTGCAGAAATATCTGTCATTCTAAAGTTGTAACCAATTGCATTGTGGTGATATCTCATTGTTGCCCCATGCGCCCTGAACATTCTTGCGCTGTCAGCCAACTCTTCATCATCAGTGGTGATAATTCCTCCCTCAGAGGTAGTCATATTTTTTGTTGGGTAAAAACTAAAACAGGACATGTCCCCAATACTTCCAACCTTTTGACCATTGAAAGTTGCTCCATGGGCTTGTGCAGCGTCTTCAATGACGATTAATCCATATTTTTCAGCTATCCTATTGATTCTATCCATATCGGCAGCTTGACCATATAACTGGACAGGCATGATGGCCTTAGTATTTTCAGTTATTAAATCTTCAATTGAATCCGGATTTAAAGTGTAAGTTTTTAAATCTATGTCTGCAAATACAGGCTTTGCACCAGTATATACAATTGAATTCCCACTAGCAATGAATGTGAATGGAGTTGTTATTACCTCATCTCCCGGGCCAATGTCACATGAAAGCAATGCAACATGTAACGCTGCAGTTCCGGAATTGACAGCAATACCATATTCTGCTCCAACCCAATCAGCAAATTCCTGCTCAAATTCCTCAACTTTTGGACCTTGAGCAATCATTCCTGATTTCAATACTTCAACTACATTTTCAATTTCTTCTTCACCAATTATTGGTTTAGCAATGGGAACTTTAATATCTGACAAAATTATCACCAATTTAATTAAATTATCATGTTAATATTTAAATAAAATTTAAAATATTACTTACACATTTCAAGTAATAAAAGTTATTACTAATCAAATGCTCGCTCTATTTAGATATATATTGTGTTATGATATATTAATCTATCATATGGGGGAGTATAACAATGAGTAAAAATTGATAATACTCCATATTCAACAAGATGTGAAGTTGTTGAAATTGAAGAGATGAAGTATGTTCCCTTCATGCTTCCACGGTCTTTGCTCATGTTGTATATTTATGCCAATTGGCATTATGTAAATTTTTTAAGGCTTTGTAGAAATCATTATTTTTATTGTATTTGAGCTGATTTGCACAAATTGTAAATTGTGTTTTTAAGATTTTGTGAAATAGCTTAAATTCTGATAATTTGAACACACTCTGAAAAAAAAGTTATTAATACTACAAACCACGGATATAAGGCCTAGAAAGAAAAGTATGAGATATTTCCAATGGGATTATTTAAATATAATAATATTGAAATATAGTTATTAAAAAAAAACTAAGAGTGAGAAGTAATGGACGAATATAAAATAGTTAGTATCGAAGAGGGATTGACAAAAATCGAATTTCCCGAATACGAAAAGGTTTCATCAGCTGCACCCGTATTTTACAATCCTCATATGGAACTGAATAGAGACTTATCTATTCTTGCAATACAAACATTTCAAAAAGAACAAGACCGTGAAATAAACATTTGCGATTTGTTTGGAGGAAGTGGAATCAGAGGCGTGAGATATAAAAATGAGATTGATGGTGTCGGCGAGGTTTCAATCAATGACATAAGCGAAACAGCGAATCATTATGAAAGGCACAACATTGAACTGAACAACTTAAATGATGTTCATGTATACCAGCATGACGCCAGCATGTTCTTGAGGATGAAACGTGGAGAATTCGATGTCATCGACATAGATCCATTCGGCACACCCTCACCATTTCTAGACTCTGCAGGATATTGTGCTAGAAGAAACTCACTGATGTGCGTTACCGCAACCGATACATCAGCATTGTGCGGAACATACGAAGAACCCTGCATCCGAAAATACAATTCAAAACCTTATAAAAGCGAATACTGCCATGAAACAGGAATCAGAATATTGGCCGGTTTTGTTGCACTCACTCTTTCAAAATACGCCAAATTAATTGAAGTGAAAATGTCACACAGCACTGAACATTACATGAGATTATACCTTGAAATTAAAAAAGGTTCAAAAAGGACTGACGAATCCCTGAAAAACATTGGGTATATCAGCTATTGTAAGCACTGCCTGCACAGGCAAACCGGCAACGGACTGGCCAGCCCAATTGATGATGTTTGCCCTATCTGCGGTGAAAAGTTAGTTCATGCAGGACCATTATGGCTGGGAAAAATTCAGGATGGTGAATTTATCCAAAAAATGATTGACGAAGCAGATAATAAGAAAATCAACAGTGAAAAAGAGGCATTAAAGCTATTGAACAAATGCCTTGTGGAATGTGATGCTCCTGCAACATTTTATGACGTTCACAGCATATGCAAATCATTGAAAATCAGTGCACCTAAATTTGAACTTATATTAAATGAACTTGAAAATGAAGGTTTCAAAGCCATAAGAACCCATTTTAACCCAATTGGCATTAAAAGTGATGCAGGAATTGAAAAAATTAAAAATATTCTGATTAAGTTAAATGATATTTAGATAAATTTTAAAATCATATATTTATAACATGAAAAATCCAACATAATTACTCTTTCAATCAAATTTTATAAAAAGGAATAATGTAAAAATTTCTATATAATTATTGTTTAATAAATATTGATAAAAAATTAAAAAAATAGACAAGTTTTATATATTATAAAAACACTATTATAAATTATATGGTTAATCTACAAATTAGCCGAATATTTTAAAAATAATATAATAGGGAGATATAAACGGTGAAAACTAAAGATAATATAGTAAAACTTGATGATACTGACATCAACATCTTAAAAATTATTAATGAGGATGTAAGAACTTCTTACAGACAAATATCACGCAGTTTAGATGTTTCTGTTGGAACTGTTCACAACCGTATTGACAAAATGGTGAAATCTGGAGTAATTAAAAAATTCTCACCAGTCATTGACCATGAAAAGTTAGGTTTCGTTTTAACCACCATTATCGGCGTGAGAGTTAAAGGCGGAAAACTTAAAAATTGGGAAGAAAAAACCTTCTTTAACAAAAATGTTGTTGGAATTTACGATGTAACTGGAGAATACGACGCATTCTTAATTGCCAAATTCAGAAACACCAATGAACTAAACGCATTCATTAAAGAATTATTAAAAGACCCAATTATAGAAAGAACATATACTCAAACTGTTCTTGATGTTATTAAAGAAGATATGGGATCATCCAATATCTTATAATTTTGTTTAAAAAAAAGTGGTTTAAACTAAACTACTTTTAACTATTTCTTATTCTTTTTTTGTAAAAAATTTTTTTCAATGCAATAAAAATATTACTATACAGGCCTAATTTTTATTAAGTATTTAAATAAAAAGAGTTACAAATATTATAATATTTAAATTAATTTAAATAGAGGTTATAAAATTGGCAGTTTGCTTACCCGATACTCAGGACGATACTCCAAATATACCTATAAAACTAACAAGAGTAGGTGTAACTGGAGTAAAAAAATTATTACAACTTAAAAGAACAAATAAAAGACCTATAATACTAGTACCTACCTTTGATGCATTTGTAGATTTACCAAGTGATCAAAAAGGAGTACATATGTCCAGGAACCCGGAAGCCATTAGTGAAGTCCTCGAAGATGTAGCTAAAGACTCTACCGTAGACGTTGAATCATTATGTGCAAAAATTGTTGACAGAATGATGACTAAACACGAATATGCAGAACGTGTTGAAATATCAATGACAACTGATTTTATGTTCATGAAAGAATCTCCTGTTACCAAGAACAAGACCCAGGAAATGGCCCATCTAAAAGCCAAAGCCATTGGGTTAAGAGACAAAAACGGTAACGTAGATATTAGAAAAAGCATAGGTGCAGAACTTATTGGAATGACAGTGTGTCCATGTGCACAGGAATCTGTCAGAGAATCAGACAAGACAAAACTATTAGAATTTTTAGATGAGGAAACAACTCAAAAAGTTCTAGATACTGTTACTTTCGCTTCACACAATCAAAGGGGAATTGGAACATTACTGATAGAAGTTCCTGAAGACAAGTATGTCAAAGCGGAAGATTTGATTGAAATCATTGAAACTTCAATGAGTTCTCCAGTATGTGAATTACTCAAGAGACCTGATGAAAACGCAACAGTGCTGAACGCACACAGAAATCCTGTTTTCGTTGAAGATTGCGTTAGAAACATGATGGAAAAAATCGCTAAAAAATATTCTGATTTCCCAGATGATACACTAATTACAGCACGTCAAGAAAATCAAGAAAGTATCCACAGACACAATGCTTACGCAGAAAAAGTAACAACCCTTGGGGAGTTAAAAGAAGAATTGAATATCTAAGGATATGATTTGATGAAAAAGACTTATGAACTTGCAGGTCAGGTAATGGGATTTTTCGATGCCTTTAAAGGTTCAAGACCTGCAATAGATAACGAAAGGATATTGATTGTTAGAGGCAGATCCAGAAAAGTTCTGCCCCTCGACGAATTCGAATCAAAGCTTGCAGAAATTGGCGAAATTCTAGGCGGAACTGAATTGGATGCCACATCTGAAAAAATTTCAGAAATTCTTGAAGTGGGAGATAAAAACATCAAAAGAAGCGAAAACGTTACAAGCGATGTCGACAGCAAGGGATTCATGAGAATGAAAGAGGAACTGGAATCCATGGGTCTTGTTGTTGAATACAAAGTGTTTGAACTTCCAAACTTTGATGTTATTATTGCAATTTGGGAAGACAAAAATGAAATCCCTCCGCTTTATGTGGAAGTTACCGTTTCTGAACGTGAAGATTAAACATGACAACAAATTTAACTAAAGAGGATATTCTCCAAATATTAAATGCTACTGATAGTGAAATCCTTAAATACATGTCAAAAACAGTTCAATATAGGGAGAATAATCTTATTACTTATTCTAAAAATATTTTCATACCATTGACTGAAATCTGCAGAAATGACTGCGGATATTGTAATTTTAAAAAGCATCCTGATGATCCAGATGTGATTCTTTTAAAAAGCAAAGAGGAAGTCTTAAATGATTTGAAAGAAGCTGAAAAATATGGGTGCAAGGAAGCCTTGTTTACATTCGGCGAAGATGCTGATGAAGAAGAGGCCGTTCGTTTAAAATTGGCTGAATATGGCTATGAAAGAATGGTCGATTATGTCGTCGACATCTGTCAGATGACATTGGATGAAACTTCTCTTCTGCCACATACAAACGGCGGAAATTACTCTTATGAAGATTTGAAAAGGCTTAAAGAGGTCAATGCTTCAATGGGATTGATGCTTGAAAATTCATCTTCAAGACTGATGGAACTGCCTGCCCACAATAAAAGTCCGGGCAAAGATCCGAAAATCAGATTGGAAACCATAGAAAATGCAGGAAAACTTAAGATTCCATACACAACAGGAATCCTGATTGGAATTGGCGAAACCCATGAAGAAGTGGCCGAATCCCTGCTTGCCATAAGAGACCTGTATGACAAGTATGGCCATATACAGGAAGTCATCATTCAAAATTTCACACCTATACCTGGGATTGAAATGGAAGATTGGCCAGAACCAAGCTTTTTGGACATGATTAGAACTGTTACCGCAGCCAGATTGTTATTTAAAGATACAGACGTCAGTATTCAAGTTCCTCCTAATCTGAACAATGATACTGCACAGGTATTCCTACTGTGCGGTGCTGATGATTGGGGCGGCGTTTCACCGATAAGTCCGGATTACGTTAATATCACATCCCCATGGCCTGGAATCGATGAGCTTAGAAAACTGACTGAAGATGATGGCTTTGAACTAATTGAAAGGCTATGCGTATATGACAAATACGTCAACAAAGAATGGCTGAATGACAAATTGTTAGAAAAGATCTCTAATCTATCCGGACATCAATAACAACATGCCATACTCCCGGAGAGTATTTTTTTACTTTATTTATTTTCAATAACTCAACATCACGGTCGCCAGCTTCAGAAATGATTCTTTCAATCGGCCGAGTATTCATTAACTTTTCGGGAACCGTTTCATGATAATGAAGAATTCCCCCTTCATTTAAACTGCCAATGGCCACTTTCAGGTAATGATGAGTTGTCTTGACATAACCCATTATAATCCTGTCAGCCTTGAAATTGGGAGTGACATCCTTACAGTCCCCCAAAACCGGAGTGATGTTATCCAATTTATTCAGTTTGACATTTTCGCAAAGGAAATGAAATGAATTGGGATTGATTTCAATTGCGATGACTTCACGGGCGTTTGCATGAACGCCGATTGGAATGGAAAAATAGCCTATGCCCGCAAACATGTCGATTACCGTTTCCCCATCTTCCACCAATTTGGCAATCCTTAATCTTTCGTTGTTGTTTCCTTTTGACCACATTACCTTTGACAAGTCCAATTTAAACAGACAACCATTTTCCTTATTGATTGTTTCAGTTTCGCTGCCGTAAAGAACCTTATAAACCGGCTCTCTTTTAGTTCCCTGAATATGGTCTATCTTCATGATGGTTTTAACATGATGCCTTTTAGATAACTCTTCAAAATCATCACCAGGATAATCATTATCCAATATCAGGATATCTCCAATTTTTTTATATTTCATCTACACCCTCACAAAAGAAAAGTTTATATATGCAAATAGTTAATATTAATATTGTTAGTTTATACTAATTATTGATTCTGATTTTAAATAAAATTAATCGCTAGATTAGTTTATATTTTGTTAAATTAACCTATGAGTAGTTGAAATTAGATATTTTAAATACTTATATGAGGTGTATTTAAATGGATGATAAAATACTAGAAGGTACAACAACCGTTGGAAT
>NZ_JBGUPC010000004.1:0-73193 GCF_045130115.1 Methanobrevibacter sp. | reverse complement strand
AATTTTGGCTCAACAACAAATAGGACTTGATTGGGAAGAGGACTTTCAAAGATTAACCCCATCCCAGTTTTTTAGAAAAAACAAACAGATGTTGGGATTCACAGGTAAAATACGTTCTTTAACAATCGTTTTCCACGAATTGATTACAAACAGTTTCGATGCATGTGAAGAATCAAAGATATTACCTGATATCGACATCGAATTGAAACGTGTTGATAAAGAACATTATATCTTAAGACACAGAGATAATGGACCTGGAATTCCAGAAGAATATGTGATGCAAGTATACTGTATGATGTTTGCAGGATCCAAATTCAGAAACATCCAATCCAGAGGACAGCAAGGTTTAGGTTGTAGTGGTTGTGTGCTCTTATCACAAATGACCACTGGTAAGCCTGCCCGCGTAATTTCATGCTACAAGGATGGAGATGAAATCAAAGGAGTGAAAATGAAATTCCAAATGGATGTTGAAAACAACCGTGGAATTCTAATGGAAAGGGAAGATTATCCTGCAGAACAGACTGGAGTATGCATTGAACTGCAGTTTAAAGATGTGTCATACTCTCTTGCAGAACAGGGTGCTTTTGAATACATCAGAAGAACCATGATTGGAAACCCTCACGCAAAAATCACTTTCAGAGACCCATCAGGACACAAATACATCTTCAAAAGGGCAGCAAATGTTGTTCCTGTACAACCAAAAGAAGTATTGCCTCACCCTAAAGGTGTAAGCGCTGACGATTTAATGACAATGGCAAAAAATACCGACAGCAGAAGATACAAAAGTATGCTGACTTCATCAATGTCAAGAATGTCCAACAAAAGGGTTGATGAAATTGCCGAGATGACTGGAATCGACATGAACAAACGTCCGAAAGCCATGACATTCCCTGAAGCAGAGGCCATCGTCCACTGCTTTAAGAAAATGAAATTCATGGCACCTCCAACAGACGGACTTATACCAATCGGATCCGAACAAGTGGAAAAAGGTATGAAACAAATCCTTAAACCGGAATTCGTTACAACAATCACAAGAAAGCCTGTAACATATCAGGGTGGTGTTTCATTCATTATCGAAGCAGGTCTTGCATATGGTGGAGACGCCGGAAGAGTAGTTAACGAGAAAAGAAAATCTGAAATCATGAGATTTGCAAACAGGGTTCCGTTAACATTCGACGCAGGAAGCTGTGCCATTACAGAAGCTCTCAAAAGTATTGACTGGAAACGTTACGGTTTAAAAGACATGGACAATACTCCATTAACTTTATTTGTCAATATCATTTCAACTCAGGTCCCATATCTCTCAACAGGTAAACAGAGTGTATCCCCTGAGCCTGAAATCGTTCATGAAATAAGACAAGCAACCATGAAATTAGCCCGTAAACTTCAAAAGCATATCAGAGCTAAAAGAGCCGCTAAAGAAAAGGAAAAACGTTCAAAAGTATTTGAAGAATATGTTCCGGTCATTATTGAAGAAGCTGCAAAGCTCGGTGAAACCGGAGTTCCTGAATACCATGAAGTGCTGGCAAAAGTGACTAAAAGGGCTCTTGCAGAGCTGCTTGGTGAAACAGTTGAAGAGGAAGAGGAAGAAGAAGAACTTGATGCAATCATCATGGAAGAAGTTGATGAATTCGGTCATGCCGTTGAAGAAGGTCAATCTGCATTAGACAACTTCCAAGAAGATGATGTTGAAGATGGTTTTGAGGACTAGGTGATTAGATGGCTGACGAAAAAAGAAGAGAATCACATAAAGAAAAAAGAAAAGAATATACCTTCAATAAGCTCAAAGGATTAGGTCAGGAAATTATTGAAGACATTGAAAAGAATAAAGTTCCTTCAGTTAGAGTTCCATCCCGTGGTACTGGAAACATCGTTTATGATGAAGCTAAAAGGTACTACGTATTAGGTGACAGGTACGGTAAAAGATCATTAGGTAACGTAAAGCAAATAAGAAAAATGGGCCAAATGGTTTATGTTGCCAATTTCTGTAAAGATCTTGTTGCTCGTGAAAAAACCGCAACCATCAGGGAAATGTATTACGTTTCCGAAGGTTGGGGAATCAGTTTTAAAAACCAGCAGGAATCAAACATTGTTGGAGAAGACCTGGAAGTAACCCTCGGTACTACCCGTGAAGATTTAGGATTAATGCCTGAAGAGGACGGAGCATCCGTTTATGGAGACCTGACCTTACATGATGAAGTGGAAATCAACGCTTCAAAAATGGGAAAATCAGGTTATACAATCTCACCAACAATAGATCAAGTGGATTTCCTTGACCATAATGTTGATAAAGTACTTGCAGTGGAAACCATGGGAATGTTCCACAGGTTAGTGCAGGAAGATGCACATAAAAGATTTAACTGTTTGATTGTTGGGCTCAAAGGACAGGCTGCCCGTGCTACAAGAAGATTCCTCAAAAGAGTCAATACAGAACTTGACTTACCAGTATATATCTGTAACGACGGAGACCCTTGGGGATTCCACATTGCACAGGTAATTATCTCTGGAAGTGCAAAATTAGCTCACGTTAATAAGGATTTAGCAACACCTGACGCTAAATTCATTGGAGTAACAGCATCCGACATCATCAATTATGATTTACCAACCGATAAGTTAAAAGATGTTGACGTGCTAAGACTCAAAGAGCTTTCTAAAGACCCAAGGTATAAAGATGAATTCTGGCAAACAGAAATCAAAAAGATGCTTAAAATTGGTAAAAAAGCAGAACAACAATCTTTCTCAAAATATGGGCTTGAATACGTTGTAGACGAATATTTCCCAGCCAAATTTGAAGAAATGGAAAATCAAGCATAGTCTTGATATTTTCCTCCTTTTTTTTATTTTTTTAATTTTTCAGAAATGCAAATGTTTATATACTAATTCCAACATATACCCCCTATGGTATAGGATGTGATATCATGAAAGAATGTATGGATAGTGACAACCTTCACAGAAGACTCAAAAAAATCAATGGCCAAGTCAATGCAATTGATCGCATGATAGATGAGGACATCCCTTGCGAACAGATATTAATGCAGGTAAATGCAGTTAAATCCGCATTGCACAAGGTTGGACACATTATTGTTGAAGGACATCTCGAACATTGCGTAAAGCAAGCCATTAAAGAGGAAGATGCCGATGAAGCAATAAGTGACATTTCAACAATTTTGGAATACTACTCTAGACTTTAATTTTTTTTAAAATAAATTTATACCATATGGGGTATACCTATACATTAGGGTTGATAAAAATGAAACTCACACAGAAAGAAAAAATTGACATCATAATTATTGCAATTTCAGCAATAAGTTTAATCACAAGTTTTATTCTATCCCTCGATTATATATCATGGATTGCAGTGATTCTATGTGGAGCACCAATAATTAAAGAATGTTGTGAAGGATTAATAACCAAATTTGATATCAAAGCAGATTTGCTTGTCTCAATTGCAATAATAGCATCAATAATAATCGGCGAAGTTTTTGCGGCAGGTGAAATTGCAACAATCATGGCAATAGGAGGATTTCTAGAAGGGTATACAGTATCAAAAACACAGGGAAAAATTCAAGAACTTGTAAAAATGACTCCTCAATTCGCTACAAGAATTAAAAATGGAATTGAAGAAAGAATCCCTGTTGAAGAAGTTCAAATTGGAGACATACTAAAAGTATTGCCCGGTGAAAGCATCCCTACTGACGGAGTCATTATAAAAGGCGAAACTTCCATCAACCAATCCACATTAACCGGAGAATCCCTCCCAATAGACAAAAAAGAAAATGATGAAGTATTCAGTGGAACAATCAATCTTTACGGATCATTTACAATGAGAACAACAAAAATCAGCCAAGAGAGTTCCTTTCAAAAATTAATAAGATTGGTTGAATCATCCAAACCTGAAAACGCCAAGATCGTCAGGACTGCAGACAAATGGGCAACAATCATAGTTGTAATAGCATTTATTGCAGCTGTATTGACATATCTCTATACTTTTGAAATATCCCGATCAGTTACAATCCTGGTTGTATTCTGCCCATGTGCACTTGTTCTGGCGACACCAACAGCAATAATGGCAGCAATTGGAAATCTGACAAAATATGGAATTCTTGTTAAGGATGGCGAATCACTGGAAGAACTGGCGAAAGTTGACGAACTGGTATTCGATAAGACTGGAACATTGACAAACGGCACTCCTGAAATCGTTAAGATAACATCTGACAATCCAAAGGAAATGATGTATCTTCTTGCATCACTCGAATCAAAATCAGAGCACCCAATTGCAAAATCAATTGTCAAATATTACAATGATGATTTAGCGGATGTTACAGACTTTAAGATGCACATCGGCAATGGAGTTAGTGGAAACATAAACGGCTCAAAAATAATAGCCGGAAATAAAAAACTTCTAAAAGAAGAAAGTATTTATTTAGAATCTGATATGGAACCTCAAAATGGGGAAATTCAAATATTTGTTGCAAAGGATGGTGAAATACTTGGAAACATAGAACTTGCAGACACATTGCGTAAAAATTCAAAAAGGACCATAAGAAAACTGAAAGGATTGAGAGTCAAGACCACCCTGCTTACAGGGGACAATGAAAATACTGCCAATCATATTGCACAGCAAGTGAAAGTCAGAAATGTTTTATCTAACTGCCTACCAGAAGATAAAACCGAATACATCAAAAGAGAGCAGGTTCTTGGACACAAGGTAGCGATGATTGGAGACGGAATAAATGATGCACCTTCACTCCGAAAGGCTAATGTAGGAATAGCTATGGGAGACATTGGAAGTGACGTAAGCGTTGAGGCAGCAGATATCGCTTTAATCAATGACAATATCGAAGACATTCCACATTTAATCGGAATTGCAAGAAGGACAATAAGAATAATTAGCATAGGCATTGGCTTTGCATTGTCTCTGAATATCATTGCAATGGCATTGGCAATTATGGGAATCCTAAACCCGATTGAAGGAGCACTGATCCACAATATCGGGTCAGTCGTAGTCATTATCTACTCCTCAACGCTTGTGAAATACAAGCTTTCAAGAAGAGACTGCAAGGACCCAAGAAAGTTAGGCATGACTAAACATTTAAATAAGTCAAAAGTATAATATTAACTATCAACAATAAGGTGATTTATAATGGCTGAAAAAGAAATTAAAGTAGTGGGCATGCACTGTCCATCATGTGTAAAAGCTGTAGAATTATGTTTAACAGATGTTGACGGAATTGAAGAAGCAAAAGCAGATTTAGATTCCGGAATTACAACAATCACAATGTCTGGCGACGTAAGTGATGATGACATTAATGAAGCCGTTGAAGAAGCTGGCTTTAAAGTAGAATAATCATTCTACTTAAATTCTTTTTTTAAAATATCCAATATTATTTCATTGTTTTTGCCAATTAAAAGGTTGTGCCTTACATCATCAAAAACAATCAATCTTGAGTTCTTAATTTTACCCTGAAGTTCTTCCTGTGAATCCAACCGAGTCATATCATCATACTTTCCCGCAAGAATCAATGTTGAAATGTCAATATCGGACAGTTTCTCTTCAATGTCAAAACCCAAACACGCATCAATGGCCTGAATATATGCCTGAGTATTGGCAGATTGTGATGCCGCCTCCTTTAACAATACTATTTCTGATCTATTTTCCTCAATAAATGCAGGGCACACAACCATAGGTAAGATTAAATCATAATAATCCTCAAAACTGATTTCTAAAGCATCCCTTAACTGATTGAAAACATTCTTCAGATGAGAATCTGCCTTATAAAAGCAGGACATCAGAACCAGGGAGGATACCATCTGAGGATATCTGACAGCAAAATCGAGTGCAATGGCCCCACCCATTGAAAAGCCGACCAAAGCAAACCTATCAATGCCCAATTCGCATAAAAGATTATACAAATCATCCACATAGGTGCCAATAGATATCTCATCCTCACCCAAGTCTGTCTGACCATGCCCTCTCAAATCAACCCTTAAAACCTGATAATCATGCCGAAGATTGCTTGCCAAAAATTCCCAGTACAAAATATTGTCCGAAAGACCATGAACGAAAACCACCGTTTCGCCACTTCCTTCAAGCATATAATTTAGATTTACCCCATTCAAAAATAACACCATTATTAAATTTAAATGACAGTATATAATAATTTTTAGTAAAATTTTTATAAAATATTTAAAAGAATTACAAATATGAAAATTTATAAAAGTTTACTTTTAATTGCAGTTTTGGCATTGGTAGTGCTTCTGGTTGCAGGCACAGGATTTGCCAGTGACAATTCCACTATAGAACAGAAGGATTTCGATTCCTACTTTAAAATGAAAGTTCCGAAAGGAATTACATTTGAAAAGAAGGAAGGAACACCCACTAATAATATCAACATCAGCGTCAACTACAAAAATTATACTGAAAAGATAAACATCATTTACGCTGAATCTACAGATGCAAAGGACAATCTGTTAAAATATTATGAGGATATGGCTAAAAACGATGAAAATATCACCTTAAAATCCTACAATAACACTACCGTGATCCATTTTAAGGGAAACAACATCATTGGAGAGGACAACTACCACGACATGGCCATTTCCGGAGACAACACCAGATACATATTACTGCAGTGTGATAATGAAACCTTAATGAAAACAATGGCTGAATCCATCAAATTCAGCTAAACTTTTTTTCTTTTTTTACAAAATTACCTCAATTGAAAATATCAAATTATATATAATTTAAAAAACAGATTTAAATCCATCTAATATTTAAATTATTATAAAAAAAGGGATAAAAATGAAAACTGTTGCAATTAATGGTTATGGAACCATCGGTAAAAGAGTGGCTGATGCTGTCTCCGCTCAAGATGATATGAAAGTAATTGGTGTAAGTAAAACTAGACCAAACTACGAAGCAAGAACCGCTGTTGAAGAAAAGGGATATCCTTTATACATCGGAATTCCAGAAAGAGAACAATTATTCAAAGATGCAGGAATTGAAATAGCCGGTACCGTTGAAGACATGATTCAGGAAGCTGATGTCGTTGTTGACTGTACCCCTGGAAGCATCGGTCCGCAAAACCTTGAAATGTATAAGAAAGCTGGCGTAAAAGCTATCTACCAAGGTGGAGAAGACCATGAACTAACAGGTCTTTCATTCAATTCTTTTGGTAATTATGATGACTCCTACGGCGCAGACTACACCAGAGTAGTTTCATGTAACACTACTGGTTTAACCCGTACATTATCAACAATTGATCCGATTGCAGACATTAAAAAAGTAAGAGCAGTAATGGTAAGAAGAGGATCAGACCCATCTGAAATTAAAAAAGGACCAATCAACGCTATTGTTCCAAACCCTCCAAAAGTACCATCTCACCACGGACCTGACGTGAAAACCGTTATGAAAGGTATTGACGTTACAACCATGGCATTGCTTGTGCCTACTACCCTAATGCACCAACACAACATCATGGTTGAAATCAACAACGATGTTGAAACCGAAGAAATCATTGAAGCATTGGAAAAACGTTCAAGAGTACTAGTCGTGTCTGCTGAAGAAGGATTAGGTTCAACTGCCGAGCTAATGGAATATGCCAAAGAACTTGGAAGAAACAGAAATGACCTTTACGAAATTCCAGTTTGGAGGGAATCCATAAATGTCGTAGACAACGAACTGTTCTACATGCAAGCAGTGCATCAGGAATCTGATGTAATACCTGAAAACATTGATGCAATTCGTGCACTTTTAGAAATGGAAAGTGACAGCGAAAAATCAATTGCAAAAACCAACAAAGCTATGGGAATATTCTAAATTCCCTCTTTTTTTACTATTTTTTTACTGATTTAAATGAAACATAATGTACTTTTTGGACCTGCCGGAAGTCCTGTCAATTATAAAGGAGCTGCATATAAGGCTCCCAAATACATTCAGGCCGAAGGACTAAACTCCTATGAATACCAGTCTCCATATGGCGTCAGAATTGGTGAAAAAGCGGCAACCACATTAAAAGAGGAATCTGAAAAGCATGACATCCTGATTTCAATGCATGCTCCATATTACATTAATCTATGTGCAAAGGAAGAGTCAAAACTCGACAAAAGTATTGGGCATCTGATGGCTGCTGCCCGTGCAGGGGAATGGATGGGAGCATACCGTTTGGTGTTCCATCCAGGTGCTTACCTTAACAGAAAACCGGAAAAGGCAATGGAAATATCAAAGAATACTATTAAAAGACTCTTTGAAGAGCTTGAAGCTGAAGGCATTGAGGAATTTACCTTTGCTCCTGAAACTACAGGAAAACGCACCCAGCTAGGAAATGTCTCAGAAGTTGTTGAGCTATGCGCTACATTCGACCATTTCGAGCCGACAATTGATTTTGCCCATGTCCATGCAAGAGGCAGAGGATTTCTAAATGAAAAAGAGGATTATAATTGCATATTTTCAATAATTGAAGATAATCTGGACATCGACATCCTTCACTGCCATTTCACTACCATCGAATACGGCAAAGGAGGAGAGGTAAAGCATCACACACTGGATGAAAGTGATGAATACGGTCCAAACATCAGAGATCTTCTTTCAAATCTAATCGACAATGGGTGGAAGGCAAATATAATTTGTGAAACTCCGCAAAGAGACCTGGATGCTCTGAAAATGAAAGAAATCTATGAAGAAATGATTTAATAGTCTTTAACAGAGCCTATTAGATCATCCATATCCTTAAATAATGCATTTATGTCATCATTGTCATCCTTATTGGAGCTTAATTGGATTACAAGTTCGTTTATCAGTTCTTCCATCTTATCAATGAATGTATTCAATACCCTTATTTTATCTTCAATTTGCCTATTGACCAACTCGCTGCTTTCCAATTCCATCATCTTTTGAGTTATCTTCAACTGATTGGCAAATAATTGATTGGATTTTTTGATGGCTGCCATGAACTTAGAATGGGACATGTGTGAAGGGTCAAACAGCTTATCAACCAATTCCTTAGCTTTCGCTTGTTTAAAGTCATATTCAGTTTCAAGTTGTTTGATTTTTGATTCATATCTGGAAGAATTCTTAATTACCTGAACCGGATCGTGATAGACTTCCTTTCCACATTGAGAACAGAAATGCTGGTTTGGAACTAGCTTCGCCCCACAGTAAATACAAAAATGATTATGATTATCTTCTACCATGACTACATATTTGATTAAACTAATTAAAAAAAGTATAAGTTTCAGTCCAAATTATCCGCTATTTCCTGACCCAAGTCAGTCAATTTATATATCCTGTTTCTGCGGTCTTTCTCATTGATGCACTCGGCAACCCCACAATCTTTCAGTTCTTTTAGAACTTTTGATATATGGCTCAATCTAATGCCTGAATCATTAGCTATTTGGGTAGGAGTTTCATTTCCAGTCTTCATCGCTTTTATCGCTTTTATCCGATATGTGGAAATATTTATATAAGCAAATATCTTTAGAGTATTGTCATCCATATTATCATTCCAGTTATAATTAATAACTTGCAAGATATTTAAGTTTATATACATTCCAATAATAAGATATTGGCAAATTAAATATTCAAATAATATAAAATATAACTATTAAACCTTTTTCAATTTCAAGACTACAATTTCAGAATCAGTTCCCCATCTCATCGGGGTGCCCATGGACCCGACACCTGTGGTTACATGAATATATCTGCCCAAATCGTTTTTGAAAAGTCCCTTATTATACTTGAACATTAAATTTCCAAACCAAACAGCGGGATAAAACTGTCCTCCATGAGTATGACCAGACAATTGAACATCAAAGCCCATTGCTGAAAAATCATCCCAATAATAGGGAACATGATAATTTAGGATGTTTACTTTGTTCTGCCTAATCAATGATTCGTCAAGTTTTGGTTTGCTTCTATCATCAAAACTATATGAAAGACCATGAATATTCAGACCTGCAAATTCCATTGACTCATTGTCCAAAACTATAATCCCCGCTTTTCTACAGGCCTCCATCACATCATCAATTTCCAGATAGAAATCATGATTTCCGGGAGTAAACACAATAGGCATCCCCACATTGCAAAAAGCCATCAAATCATCCGGCTCAACAACTGATGTACCGTCAGTCAAATCCCCAGAAATGATGGCCAGTTCACAGTCAAGGCCATTAAGTTTATCGGCAATATCTTCAATAATTTTTTTGTGACGTATTAATCCGAAATGAACATCAGAGAGGTGCGCAATGTTAATGTCCCTTTCCAAGTTACCCAATTCAATCGTTTTCTCATTAACAACAAGATTATGGGCTTTCCAGTAATTATAGATTCCTAAAAGCGGCACGATTAACAATAATATTAAAATAATCTCAAAGGGCAGAACCACAAATCTCCCAAGAATGTATATGAATACGATGTCTATCAGAAACATCACTGACGCCCACATACAGAGCCCATCAAGAGTCGAGAAAAAACGGGTTATGACTCTTGATTTTTTAGATTCAAAATACAGTGGCACAAAATGAATCAAGCCGATAAACAAAGTCAATATCAATATATAACCAGTATCAATACCGCCAACTAACAAAAAGATATATTTAAGCAAAAAAAATTCAAACAGCATGTAAAACGGCGTTATTGCCATGGCCCTTTTTGTTGTGAAATTCATGAATCAAACTCCTAAAAACTATTTTGTTACAACAACTATTTAAATTATTAAAGATAATGTTTGAATGTGTAACAAAAACTCGGAGGTGATTATTTGAAAAGTGACAATAAAAAGTATGAAATTAAAACAACCAACCAAAAAGCATCAAAAATTGAAAATGAAAATAAGGAATATGCAGAATTGGTTGTAGTCAAACCTGTTGGTTACCCCTTCGATTTCACACTGATGGATGAAAAAATTGAAATTACCAACATCAATCTGTTTGAGGAATATGCAAGAGAGCAATGGCTAGGTTTGGTTGTTTGTGAAAACTCATTTTTATTCGACCAAAAAATAATCCCCGACTACGGTTTTGAAATCGTGACTGCAAAACCGGACAATTCAATAATTTCCGACAACACCAAAATCAAAATAATTGTTGATAAACTAGAAAACAAACATGAAAACATAAAATCAGACATCAGATTAGATGATATTGTCGGTCAGGAAAATGCCAAATCCAAAGTCAAGGTCATAAGCAAATATTTGGAAAACCCTGAAAGCTTTGGACCATGGGCGCCAAAAAACATTTTGTTTTATGGACTTCCAGGCACAGGCAAAACCATGCTTGTTAAGGCATTGTCCAACGAGCTTGACGTACCTTTGTATCTAGTGAAGGCAACATCACTGATTGGAGAACATGTCGGAGACTCCTCATCTAAAATTCATGATTTATTCAAGAAAGCATCTGAAAATGCACCTTCAATAATTTTCATTGATGAAATTGATGCAATTGCACTTCACAGGTCATTTCAATCATTAAGAGGAGACGTGTCCGAGATTGTAAACTCACTTTTAACCGAAATGGACGGCATTGAAGAAAACAAATCTGTCATAACAATCGCAGCTACCAACAATCAAAGCAGTTTGGATCTGGCTGTCAGAAGCAGATTTGAAGAGGAAATAGAATTCAAGTTGCCTGATGAAAATGAAAGACTGGAAATTTTAGAAAAAAACCTCATGACAATGCCTCTTGATTATGATTTGGATTTGGAAAAAATCGTCAAACTGACCAAAGGACTGTCAGGCAGGGACATCAAAGAAAAGATATTGAAGACATCCCTTCACAATGCAATATCCAATGATTCAGACACAATCACAATGGAAAATATCGATTACGCATTAAATTCATTTAAAATTAAAAATAGTGATGTTAAAGGAATGTTTGAGTAATATTTTAATTAAAATTAAAAATATACTCTGCTGCATCCATAACATCTGTATTTTCTTCTTTTGCAGCTTTTTTTACATTTTTAGAAATATCATAGAAAATTTTATTGACAATAGAATTTGTTAGATTATCGAGAATTTTAACACTACCATCTACATCTGCCAACTTCACTGATGCTTTTTGTGTTTCTCGCTGTCTTATCTCTTCCATAGATGCTCTTAAATTACCAAGAATCTCATCAACTTCCATTATTTTAAACGATTCTTTAAGCAAAATGAACTCTTCATTGATGATATTTTCTGCTTCACCAAACTCCTTAATTCTGAGTTGAGTATTTGCATCAGCGATTTCACGCAGGTCATCAATGTTGAAAGACTTAACGCCCAATTCACAAACATCATCTGAAATATCGCGAGGATTGGCAATGTCAACCATCATTATATTCTCATAATCCATATCTATACCCAAAAGGCGCTCTTTTGTGATTATCGCATGAGGTGCACTGGTAGCACTTATAACCAAATCAGCAGTGGCCAAATACTCTTCCAAATCTGCAAATAGTATTGCTTCACCACCCAAATCCTTAGCAAGATCAACTGCAACATAATAAGTACGATTGGCGACAAAAATAGCATTCAAATTCTTTTCGGCCAATGCTTTAGCAACCAATTTGCCCATTTTTCCAGCACCAATCACCAGAACAGACTTATCATCCAAACTGCCTATGTGCTTTTCTGCCAAATCGATTGCCGCTGAACCGATTGATACAGCACCTTTGTTGATATTGGTCTTATTCCTGACAACCTGGCCAACGTGGATTGCCTTTGTAAAGACAGCATCAAGAGACTTGCCGCAATGATGGTTTTTAACCGCCTTATGTTTGGCATCTTTAACCTGACCCAAAATCTGGTCTTCTCCAACAATCATTGATTCCAAACCGGAAGTCATCCTGAGAAGATGCATCACAGCAGACTGACCATATTCAATTATAATGCTTTGATTTTCATGAGACAAAAGTTCATCATCTTCAGAAATCAAATCATTGTTGATATAATATTCCTTCCTGTTGCAAGTGGAAATCTCAACATATTCGTTTATAGAATACTTTTCCTGCAATTGTCCAAACAATTCATCCATGTCCTTTGAAATATTCTCCATTGACTGGATATCTGCAATCTTGTGGTCAACCCTTAAATTAACAATCAATTTAATCCCCTTATTAAATTATCAATATATAGTTTAGCGTCATTAATCTGTCGATTTTTAATTAACTCGTTTATCTTTTCATCCTCAAAAATCTCATAAAGATATTTTCTGCGTTCCTTTTGATTTTCGACAACATCTTTTAATTTTAACCTTGCATAATCCTGAAGCTCAATTTCTAAAATATCCTCTTCAGTGATTATAGATTGAATCTTTTTTCTCAATTGGCGAGCCATCAATGGACTTTTTCCATTGGTAAAAATAGATATTTCAATGTCTGCGATATTAAAACTTGTAGGAACAATTACATTTCCTTCCAAAGGAAAATCAGCACGATTAATCAGTTTATCGCCAGAAATTTTTGAAACATAATCAGACATCTCTTCATCACCGCTGGCAACCACAACCAAATCAGCCCATTTGACCATTTCATCAACATCATCAGCGGAGCATAATTCTGCTCCTTTACCTATCAAATCGGAAGATAAACTGTTACCTGCCAACCTAACATTAGCCCCATGGTCTAAGAATTTATTTGCTCTTCTTGTTGCAACTTCACCAGTGCCTAAAATAAAAACATTTAAATTTGATGTTTTTAGATAAATAGATGTCCAATCCATTTTAATCAGAATTTTCAAGAGATTTTGCATGCAACACTTTTACAGCTGCTCTTAAATCATTATTGCACTCAGTTAAAACATTCATAGCTTCAAGTTTGGAAATATTGAATGTTTCAGCCAATGCTTCAGCTCTCTTATCTGGATCTGGTTTTTTAACTCCAACCAATCTTTCAGATAATTGCTTTTTTAAATCCAAATACTCTTCATGACTCATTCCCATATTCCTTAAAGTCATGTCTCTTAATGGGCAAGGTTTTGATGGTTTACAACACCATACAAGTGAACCAAAACAAGTTCCAGCCCCTTCACCTAATCTAGTTTCTTTACCGAATTGAATCTTGATGTTAATGAACTCCTGAGGAGTTAAATTAACTTCCTGTAATGCGTTTAAAACTGGGCATGGTTTAACTGGCGGACAGCAAAAAGCAAGTCCTCTTACATCTCCTCCCCTACAAATGTGAGATGGTGCATCTTCCCAAGTCATAATATCCTCCAAAAATAATTTTCATTTCTCCAAATAAATTTATAAAATAATAATATAATTTATTTAAAGTATGAATATATAATCTTTTTTGTAGAATAGGATTTTGCTTTCCCACCAATTACAAAAATTTTAAATATTTTATAAAACTTATTTTTTAATCGAATGTTAATCGAAAATATTACCGTCACCGTAGAAAAGAAGAACATTAAGAATATGTATATACGCATTCAGCCGCCGGACGGCAATGTAAAAGTATCTGCACCATTGTTTGTAAGCGATGCGGAGATAATTGCATTTGTCAAGTCAAAAATGGAATGGATTTTGAAAAAACAAAAATACATTCTGGAAAATGACATCAAGGCTCCTCAAAAATATGTCAATGGTGAAAAACACCCTCTATGGGGAAGGGAATATGTCCTGCAGCTAATTTCAAACCATAATGTAAAGCATGTATTTGTAAATGAAAATACTCTTTATTTGCCCGTTCCAAAAAGAAGCACAATAGAAAAAAGAAAAAAGATTTTAGACGAATTTTACAGACAGGAACTGAAAAGGGCCATTCCAGAAGTTTTAGACAAATGTAGCAAAATAGTTGGAAGAACACCTAAAAGCATCACCGTTAGAAAGATGAAAAATTGGGGAAACTGCAAACAGGACGGCAGAATTACATTAAATTTGAATCTTGCAAAAAAAGATAAGGAATGCCTGGAATATGTAATGATACATGAACTGTGTCACCTGATTGAATTCAATCATGGAAAAAATTTTAAAAAGCTTATGGACGAATTCTGTCCAAATTGGAAAAAAATAAAAAAAAGATTAAATGAATAAGAAGATTTATCTGTCTTTAAGCATATCTTCTTTTTCATCTGGAGTTAATTGATTAACAATTTCTTCAGGAGTACCAACATCCAAGAGTTTTCCTCCCCTCATTAAAGCCGCTCTGTCACAGACATCTAAAACAAAGTCCATATCGTGAGAAACGATAATGAAGGTTTGTTCTAATTCTGTACGGGCTTTTAGAATAGAATCGGTAACATTAACACGAGTAATAGGGTCCATGGTACCTGTTGGCTCATCCAAAACGATGATTTTAGGTTCTTTGATTAATACCTGTGCCAAAGCAATCCTGTGTTTTTCTCCCACACTTAATTGGTCAGGGTATTTATCTAAAATCACATTAGCTTCACCTTCACCAAAACCAACAGTGGTCAATGCATGAATAGCTTTAATCTTACCGAATTCAGCAGGCAAGTTTAAACTAATAGCATCGGTTAAGTTACCTAGAATTGTTCTGTGAGGATATAATGAATATTCCTGATGCAATAATCCTAAATAAGGAACAATACGTCCACGGTTGAGAGGACCTCCTTTTGTCATGTCAATCCATTCGTCACCAAGTTTGATGTCAATTTCACCGCTACTTGGCTCAGTTAATCCGATTAGCATTCTTGTGGTAGTTGTCTTACCGGAACCACTTAATCCTACAATTCCAAAAATCTCTTCTTGGTGGATTTTTAGGTTGATTCCGTCAACCGCTTTAACTACACCACGTTCAATAGAGTAATAATGTTTTTTGAGGTCTTTAATTATTATTTCTTCCTCACCAAACTCAGGAATTTCAGGTTTTGCAGGAACAGGAACGGTTTCCATGAAATGGTCTACAACTACATGAGGATCTCCCTCTTCTTTAATTTGACCATCTTCCAACCAAATTACATTGTCTGCAAGTTCTGTCATTACTTCAGGCCAGTGAGATGTGATAAGCATGGTAATATTTTTGTCCTTAACACCTTCTTTCAAGGTATTGTGAAGCTTTACAGCAGTTTGAGGGTCTAATGTACCGGTAGGTTCATCTGCTAAAAACATCATCGGATTTTTAGCCAATTGCCTTGCAAGAACAACTCTTTGTTTTTCCCCACCACTTAAATCACGGGCAATGTGAGTAATCCTGTGGTTCATCTGAACCATTTCCAATAATTCCAAAGCAAAATATAATCCTTCTTCATACTCTACATTATCAGGCACTGCCCTCATTACATTTTCAATTACAGTTTCTTCATCATACAAAGCGAAATTACGTTGTAACATGATGGAAATTCTTCTTTTGATACTTGCAAATAATTTTCTCTCAGCATTAAAGAAATCAACTTCCCTAGCTTCATATGTTCCGCCACAGTTACATTTTTCACCTTCGTGAGATGGGGATTCAACAGCCAAACAATCTGGACAAACAGCAATATTCATTATAATATTACCTGCATCAGGGGTGTATTCCTTTGTTCCCCTAAGCATGTTGATTAAAACAGATTTTCCGCTTCCACTACGTCCCAAAATACCTAAAGTCTCTCCTTCAATAATCTTTAAATTAATATCTTTAAGAACATCAACACCATCAAAAGTTTTTGTAATATTCTTAAGAGTTATAAAATCCATGAAATCACCTATTGATTTAATCTTTATTTTAAACTATTAATAATACTTTCTAATAACAATTGTTTTAAATATTTTAAAAATCAGTAATATTAAAATCCAAATTTCCAGAAATAACTGAACGAGCTATTGAAAATCCGTCAACACCAGTATTAATCATTTTTTCAAGATTTTCCCTACTGTTAACTGAATTATTACCAATAACCTTAATATTAACATTATTAGAAATTTCACTTAAAAGTTCCCAGTCAGCTTCAAAAACACCCTTCTTCATTGCATCAATATGCAAATAGTCAGCGCCGGCATCGTCTATCAACTTTGCAATTTCCAAAGTATCAGTTCCTTCTACGTTTGCCCGAATTTTGACTGATACTTGGCTTTTTACATTATCAACGACTTGAGAAATAAAATTAGATAAATCCGGACGACTCAACATTTCCTGACCACAGCCAATAGCTAATATTTCCTCTTGGCGACAATGACAATTAATTTCAACAATATCCAAATTTTCGATATTGCCTACCTCAATAATTGGCTGTGCGGTTGTTGCCCTCACATTGGCTGAAACTTTTACATCACTGTGAACACTTTTGATTGAATTCACTTCATTTTGAATATGGGTAAAAATCTCATCTAAAGGAAAATCAAATTCTGCCCTTCCTCTCTCGATGATCTTTTTACTTGCTTCAATTGTAGGCGCATCTAAACTGTATCCGCCTAAAGTAGCTACATCAAAACCCAATGGAATAACCTTATTTAAAAAATCAGCGTTAGTTATTCCGGCCATTGGAGCAACTACTCTAATCATAATATCCCTTAATATTCTTTTTCGATTACCCAAGTCCACATTTCATTATTATTA
This sequence comes from Methanobrevibacter sp., assembly GCF_045130115.1. Lineage (GTDB taxonomy): Archaea > Methanobacteriota > Methanobacteria > Methanobacteriales > Methanobacteriaceae > Methanocatella. Next base: position 55,717 of record NZ_JBGUPC010000004.1, on the reverse strand, counting down.
GCTCTGATTTCTTCAAGACCAATATCTGCCATGTAAGCAGCATCTTCAGCATTTTTACCTCTACCTATACCTGCTTTGAGTTTAATGCCGATTTCTTCATCAATTTCAACCATGATATCTTCAATTTCCTTTTCGGACAAACCGTTACATGGAGACATGAAATTATCTCCACCGATGAAGAATAATAATGCTCCTTTTTTAATCAATTTGGTCATTAAATAGTGTTGAGCCTTATTGACCATGAAACTTGTATCAAAAGCGGATTCTATATCTGTTAAAGTTTCTGTAACACTGTTGATGTCAATATGAGCCGCTTGAACAAAACTGTCTTCCTCACTTACCAAACTGTCAACAGCTAAAATTTCTTTTCTTTCACCTGATTGAGCACTTCCTGCTTTTTGAAGTGCAATGGTAGCTAATTTTTGAGCTTCATGAGGAGTTTCAGCAGCACCTACACCCATACTTATAGTAATTGGGTATCTGTTTCTGATAGACCTTTGAATTCTTAAATGGTCCTCTTCATCCAAACCATTTGAAACAGCAAGTAAATTATCGAATCTGGTAAAGAATACTAAACCTTTCTTGTTTCCAAAATGATTATTTAAATCTGCAAATAAACTTGCTTGAAGCATTTGTAAGTCGGATTCAGTTCTTGGTCTTGGAGTTACGGTCCAAGGCCCATAATTGTCAATTTGTATTAATGTCATTTGTATCATTTGATAATCGCCTCTTTCTATTAAGGAATACTATCTATAATAATTTGTGCCAAATTTTTTTTGACGCCTAAATTATTCATTATTGTATTTGTAATTGTTACCTTATTAACTATTTGATTTATTTGTGATTTCAGATTAACATCCTTATCATCAATAACAATATTGTCAAGGAAATCATGGTATAGTGACGCAACACCAATAGCTGAAACATCAATATCCAAAGCTTCCATGAACTTGCTTGCAGGTCCTGAAACAGCACCTGAACCTATAATTGGTGAAACCGCAACGACATAAGTGTCTTTTAGTGCATCACGAACACCTTCAAGAGATAATATTGGTAAAATTGAAGTGATTGGATTGGATGGTCCGATAATTACTGCATCTGAATTTCTAATGGCATCAACAACTCCTTCTGCTGGATTGACATTGGAAAATTTGACATCCAACACTTCAGGTTCTGATTGGTGCTTTATTAAAAAGTCATGGAACTCAAGCTCGCCGATATCGGTGACGATTTTTATTTCAGATTCCTCTTCACTCATAGGAATGATTTTGGATTCGATTCCCATATTCCTGGCCTGGATTTCACATGCCTTTGCAAGGCCATACTTTTCCATCAGTTGGGTTTTCTGTATCTTTGTGGCACGGTCAATATCGCCTATTCTAAGCAGTTCAGGGCAACCCAACTCTTCAAGCCTGTCATGAGTTATGAATGTATCATCCTTAACCCCATACCAGAATTCATCATTTATCATGTCAGACATAGTATACAGTACAGTATCAATGTCTGCTGAGACATAAACTCCGGAAAAGTAATTGTTTTCCAAGGTATTTACAATAATTGTCAAATCCTTAGGATCAACAATTTCCTTAAGCCCTTGCAATAATTTTGGAGTACCAGTTCCTCCAGATAAAACAGTAATCATAATATCAGCTACTTTCTAAATACATCTGCCTCTTTAGGCATTAAAACAGGTTTAATATTTGAATCAACATTTCTCAATATGTCAAAACTGTCAAAGCCACGAATAATAACAACAGGAAGACCTTCATCGGCCTGCCCCATAATAAGAGATGCGGCTGCAGACAGTTCGTCACAGGTTGCAATCTCAGTTGTTTCCAATTCCCTTCCGTACAAATCCTTTTCACCAACACGTTTCCAAATAGGGGATATGCCTGAACAGCCAATTGCAGTACCTATTGCACCAAATCTGAATGCTCTTCCTTGAGTATCAGTTATAATGACTGCAATTTCTTCTCCAAAGTAATCCTCCAAATCTTCTCGAATTTCACGGGCAGATTTATCCGCATCTTTTGGCATTGGAGTGGCAAGACCATCCCCAACATTGGACTCGTCAATACCTGCATTAGCACAGACAAAACCCTGTTTTGTTTCAGTTATGATAAAATTAGGGCCAATGCGTACAACCTCATTAGATTCATTTAAAATGGCTTCAACTAATCTAGGGTCTTTGCCTGAATCATTTGAAAGTTTGATTGCAAAGTCAGACGGCACCAATTCATCTAATTTGATGAAATTTTCTTCAGCCTTTGAAATTAAAGTCTCTGCGATTAAAACAATATCACCATGATTTAAACCGCAACCCTGCTTTTCAACAGCATCTTTAATAATTTGAGAAATGTCACTATTCCCATCAACAATAGGAATATCCTCTAAACCAAACAATTCAATACTCATAATAATCATCTAAAAATACTTAAAAAAAAAGAAAAATTATGGAACATAGACCGCAGTAGTCCATTTTCCATCAAAAACAGCCGCACTGGATGTGACGGGTTTTTCGTAATTTGCAAAAGTACCTTCATCAAAAATATATTTTGCTGCCTCTTCAGAAGTCTTGGCTTCAAAATCGACTTTGTCAGGCACTTGACTGCCGTATGTTGAAATAAATGCTGCTTCACCATATGGCACCTGTTCAACTAATATCTTGTTGTCATTAACAATTCCAATATAACACTCATATTCATCTTCATTGTCGGTTGCAGTTACGGCAGCAGCAATTCTTGGAGTATTATAATCATCTTTTTCATAATCCATAGTAAGTAATGAATATGCCATTGCATCCCTGATATTCATTCCTACACGAATCTTATCCGCTATAACATCTGTTTGAGAACCATTTGATACAACTGCAACATCATTTGCAAAACAGATGCAATTGTAAGAAATATAAGTGCTCTTATAAATATCTTTTTCAAAACCTTCCTTTGGGACAACAGCCACATGGTCATCAAATTTATAGCAATCCCTATTCGGAAATGACCTGCTTGATACCCTGTAGGCTACAAAAGGTTTACCTTCACTATTCATCCCAGTTGATAAAATTCTACCAGTATACATTTTATATCTCCTTAAAGTTCAGGACGTTGTACGGCCACCTCTGGAGGCACACCTGGAGGAGTCTGTATAACAATTTCACCAGGTTTAATGGTAACTTGTCCTTCATCAATAACATTAGCTTGAACACCCACGGCACTGCCCGCTATCGCATCCGACCGATCCTGACCGTTTACAGTAACCTTATGCAGGTTGGCTACTGGCATAACATAATATTCCTGGTCCCCAGAAACATCAGTTACATTAGGTTTCCCGCCGGTATCCTCAACATCATCCGCAGCATCCGCTTGAACATCAGTAGCTGAAAAATTACTTGTAACAACTAAGAAAATCATTATGGTAAAAAGAATATCAATAAAAGGAACTAAATTGATACTTGGTTGTTGATCTAAAAACTTTTTCTTATGTTTTTTTACATCAATTGCCATTTAATCACCTTATTGTCTTAGTTTACTTTCAGTAATCTCAGCATTAACATTACATTTTTCTAAAATAATATTTGCAATACTCTTATCCAACATACTTGGCTTAAAAGAAACCTTTATGTTAGCATAAGGATCAGAAATCAGTCTAGTATTTACAACCCCATCAGCTTCCTGAAGAGCTTCAAGTGCACATTCCACATTGGAATCTACTCTGATTTTTACAACAGCATATCCCCAATTGGTCATTTTTGTAGCAAGTTCAATCTTATCCATTTCAGATTCGATAAGGCCTTGAATATAAGTATATACAGGCAATAGAACAATAGCCACTAAAAGCCCCATAATTGTGGTTGTCAAGGCAACATAAATACCTTCGGCCATTGCAGCAGAATCCGGATGAACTCCCAATGATTTAAAAGTCATCCAAATACCTATAACAGTACCGATTAAACCTAAAAATGGAGCAAGCTCTATAATGGTTTTAATAGTGCTTAAACCTTTAGTCATTTTAGCAACTTCAACAATGAAAATTTGCTCCATACTCTCTTCAACTTCAGTTTTGTTTTTATAACCAATTTTTAAAGTTTCAGAAATAATTCTAGAAATAGGATTTTTAAATCCGTTTATCTGTTTTAAAGCTTCTACAGCGCCGCCCCTTTCCATTGATGCAGTTACAACACCGAATATTTCGGTTGTATCAACTTTACTAATTCTTCTAAGATATGCAATTTTTCTCAATGCAATAATAAGACCATAAATACCAATAAAAAGAATTATATAAGTAATAATTCCACCTTGAGTAAAAATGTCAACTATTCCATCAATTAACGGCATAACATACTCAATAATCATTTTTATCCCTAAATATTTATATTGAAAAAATTGTTTATAAGAATATTTTATTAATTCCTATACTTAAATATTATTTAAAAAAAGATTGATATTATTTCATTTTAGCAACTGTATTCCAGGACCTTCTAACGAAATCCGGCATTTCATCATAAGTATAATTATTTAAGAATTCTTTAGTTTTTGGGTCAGATGGATACCCTGAACCGATTCCGCCAGATTTGATAAATTCCTTGTTAATTTCAGCAATTTGAGCATCCCTTTCAGCTTTTGCAATAATTGATGCTGCACTTACCTGAATATATTTATCATCAGCCTTGTGTTCAGCAATAACGTCAAAGCCTGTATCGTTTCTAAGGTTTTCTTGAAATCTTTCAGCTTTCACATCAACAGCATCAACAATAGCTTTTTGAGGTTTTAATCTTAAAATCAGTTCTTCCATTGCATTTTTTTCAATCTCATTAAGATTAATTCCATCGGCCCTCATCTCATCAATTTCACGGGCGGTAATTACGATAATGTCATATTCAAACATTTTCTTTAATTTGCGAGACAATATAGTGCGGCGATTTGGAGCTAATCTTTTGGAGTCCTTGACACCCATTCTTCCAAGGACTTTTTCCATCTTTTCGGGAACAATAACCCCTGCAATTACCATCGGACCTAAGACAGACCCTCTTCCAGCTTCATCAATACCTAAAATATCCATAAAAATCAGAAAAAATAATAAAAAAAAGAAATGAAATAAAATAAATTTATTTCATAGCCCTAAGACGGACTTCAGGTTCTAATGCAAGAGGTTCAGCAGCAACAATTGCAGTACCTTTTGCTACAACAGTCATAGGATCTTCAGAAATTTCTATTGGTATTCCAATTTCATCGAAAATTCTGTTTTTAATTCCACGAAGTCTTGAAGTTCCACCAACAGCAACGGCATTATTGTAAACGCCCATCATCAATTCTGGAGATAACCTTTCTAAAATCACATTTAATCCGTCCACGATTTGTTGCATAAATGGTTCTACTGCATCTGCAACGAGCATTGAATCAATTACAACTTTTTTAGGCCTATTAGTTTCAAGAGATTTACCGATTACTTCAACACTTAAGTTTTCAAGTTGTTCGGAACAATGTACCATACCAACTTCAATTTTTGCAGCCTCTGCATCATGAATACCAATTGCTACATCATATTTTTCTGCTACAAGTTCAACTATTTTAGTATCGATATCATCTCCACCACATCTAACGGTTTCAATATCATTGATACCACCAAGGGAAATGATTACAATATCAGTTGAACCAGCACCAATATCAACAACCATTGTGCCGTTTGGTTCTGCAATAGGCAAACCTGCACCAATAGCTGCAGCCAATCCTTCGCTAATCACTAAAATGTTTTGAGCACCAGCTTTTCTTCCTATTTCTTCAGCAGCGTTTTTCTCTACTTCAGAAGCATCACCAGGAATACCAATGACGATTCTACCTACAGTTTCACCTTCATTAATACCGATTTGCATTGCTTTAATAAGTAATGCTTGTGCTTGTACAACGTTTTCTATAACTCCTTTTTTCAAAGGTCTTACTGCAAGAATATCTTCAGGAGTTCTACCGAGCATTTTTTTAGCTTCTTCACCAACAGCCAATACTTCTGCAGGATCATCTTTTTTAACTGCAACAACAGATGGAATTTGGTATAAATCAAATTTATCACCTGAAGGCTTTGCAATTACAGTGTTTAAAGTTCCTAAATCAATTCCTAAACTGTTACTAATAACTTTAGTATTTTCAGTTTGTGGTTCTTCCTCTTCATTTCCAAAAATATTCATGATTTATCCTCCGTTACAACGTCTCTAAAATCGATAACGAAAACCTTATTAGATGTAGCTATACTTTGAACTTTATTTACTGCCTCTTTTTCTTCAACAGAGATTAAAACTGTTGATAAAACAACCTCATTCGCATTATAAAATGGTTTGAGGAGAGATTTAATAAAGTTTGGCAATTTAACTTCGTTACTTATATCAATATCTATGAATCCAGTAGTTTGAGATTCCTGTAAGATTGCACAGGAAATCTTTGATTTTTCAATGGTGGACACAATATTCCTAATTACATCATCAGGAGCAACCAATACCATCAAGTTGGGCTCGTTTGATAGATGATTTTTAGAAACCTTGATATATGCTCCGCCCTCTTTTTGGGTTTCAGCTTTAAATTCATTTAATTTAAGAGCATTACCATGAAGCATGATAAAATCAAATTTCTTATCAATCTTACCGCTAGTCAATATAACATGCTCTCTGAACAGTATTTTAATTTGATGATTAGATGCAATGGCCTTATATGCCATATCATCAACCAAATCCACATTACCTGCAATAATACCCCAAGCCTTTTCAATTTCATAGTTTTCACTTGATGTAGCCATTGCAGCTTGTCTGAGCATGCGTATATTATCTTCTATCATTTAACTACTCGCAATATATTGATATAAATTAGTCGTTTAAACAAACAAGAAATATTATTTAAGAATTCGAAATTTAGGAAAGCAACTTCCAAATTCAATACCTAAATAAAGAAATTTATTGATGTTTATAAAGTCTAACAATTAATATTTATTAAAAACATTATTATATATATTTTATCGTTTATTGGACTTTTTTTAAAAAAAATTGGAAAAAACTTGATTTTAACACGAAGGGGCGAAAACAATAACCTTCAAACAAAATAACTATATAATACAAAGTTAATAATTATAAGTGAAAACAATTTTTCAAACTGGATAAAAATAACATATCTACATTAATAAATGAGGATATAAGTAAAAATTAAGTGAATTAGAAGGTAAGATTAATAAGAAATGAAGTAGAAAGTAATACTGGAGTTAAATTATGAGTAGCATGAACACAGAGATGAAAAGTTTTATAGCAATATCTGACATCATATCCCTATTAAATATGAGTTCAGGATTTTTATCAGTCATCAGTTCGATTAATCATAATTTTGAACTTGCTGCAATCCTTATGATTATTGCAATCATATTTGACTCCTCAGATGGTTGGGTAGCACGCAAAACAAATAGACAGGACGATTTAGGCTTCGGGAAAAATATCGATTCCTTATCTGATATCATTTCATTCGGAGTTGCACCTGCAATATTTATTTACAGTTGCATTAACACCACCCCAGGCATATTTCAAGCAATAGTAATCCTCATTAGCTTATTTATTGTAATTTGTGGAGTTTTAAGATTAACCAGATACAATGTAATTGCAGATAAACTGGATACAAAAGGTTTCATAGGATTTCCAATTCCAGGAATCTCATTTGTAATTGCCACATTTTATCTGAGCGGATTGTTCAACCCATACATTGCATTAATACTGAGTGTCATCATTTCATTACTTATGATAAGCAACATCAAATATCCAAAATTCGACAACATCCCAGTGATTGCAATATCAGCGGTTTTGATATTGATTTTGATTCTTCCAATTAACATCATAATCTTCAATATCAACGTGCCTGCATTAATATTACTATTATTCTGTCTTTACTACCTAATAATTAATTTAATTAAAATGTAAGGAATTATTACTCCTATTTAATTAAGTTAACCATCATATAATTGAATTTAGGAGTATTGAAAATGAATACCAAAAAACCACGTGATCCACTTTATCCGAGAGGTTTTAAAGAAACACAGGAATTGAAAAAGCAAATTTCTAGCGAACTTCAAAAACCCTCAAAAAAAGAAGAAAATGAATTAACACCACTAAAAAAGTTAAATCGAAAAATTGGAATCTATCTCTCTCCAAAATCAATCGATATAACTGATGATGAGAAAAAAAGGAAAATTGGCGTGATTATTACAACACTAGTTCTGCTGACATTAATAATCACTGCATATTATTTCATAATTTATGAGCCTAATCAGGAGGCATTGTCCCTTGCAAAGACAACAAAACTAAACGAACTTCATGACCTATATTCAGGAGCATTGGCAACCTCCCCAAATTCATTATTACTTGAAAACCAAATCAATGATGCAAGAGACGCACATGAAGTCGAATCAATAAACGTTTTAACCCCCGCAACAAAAGACTGGAAGGAACATCATAAAAAATCCATAAATCTCCATCAGGACAAATACAATCGGACAATGGCAGTCTATGAAAACGAAAGCAAAAGCACTATCATTCCAACATATGAAGCTATGGAAATTGTGAATGAAAATGACGCGACAATACTTTCGCAGGTCAAGTTTGAAGAACCGAATACCGTTTCAGTTCCAATTCTCGTTTCACGCCTTCAGGCAGGTGCAGGCCTTGTAAAGGAAGGCAGCGTTGTCGACATATATGCAACTTCAAATTCAACATTTGAGAATACTACAAACTCCACTTCTCCTGAAATCAGAGGATGCACAGTAATATCAATAATGAGATATGAAGAAAATGGAGAAATCGATTCGGAATATTCAAAATCCAAAATGACTGTAAGGGGAAACACGACCAACCCCCACGAAAATACAAAGGCATTCTCATCTGATGTCCTGGAAATGATTAAAGGATCAATCATAAATGGATATGATGAAAAGAAAACTTTCAAAATGCTTGAGGATTATGGGGTGAAGCTATCCAATTACGAGAGGGAAATCAACCTGGGCGATTTAGATGCACAGTATATGCTATTAATTGAAACACCCCAGGACAAGGTTAATTTCATATTGAATAATATGGAAAATATTGTCCTGACAATTCCCACTTCAGAGGCTCCCGATTGGATGGTGAAAGAACTCAGCGAAACATATCAAGATTAATATAATATTAATAGTAGATGCGACAAAGTTGATATTATGAACAAACCTAGCATTTCAACAATAGTTATTATTATCTGCCTATTGATAATTGGATTATATGCAATGGGGGAAGTGAATTACTTTTCAACAAAGGTCGCTGTTGAAAAAAGTGTCAATGTTGATTCTCCCAAAATCATAATCCCCTCAATCGGAGTCAATGAGAGAATAAATATGGAATCATTAGATTATGGGGTTTTAAGTGATCCGGCAGAGAATATTCCGACTGAAAGTTCTGTTGCGTTATATGGGCATAGGACACTTCAGGGGTCACCATTTTTAAGACTGAATGAACTGGGCGCAGGAGATACGTTCATGCTTGAATGGCCGGGAATTGGAGAGCTAAAATATAATGTAGTGAATTCAACAATTGTGCCTGCAACATATGACTTTTATCCTGAAGGAGATAATTCTACTTATCTGATTACCTGCGATCCAATCGGCTCAACTGAAAACAGAATGATTGTTCAGGGAGATTTGGTTAGCCAAGGCCCAGTAAATGTACAAATTCTGGAAGACAACCCACAGGAATCAAATGCATGGATAATTACTGCAATATTTTTAGTAGCGGGAATGATATTCAGTTTCTTTTATCCAAAGGACAACAGGATATACATCTTAGCGACAGTGTTAATCATTTCAGCCGTGCTGTTATATTGCTGCATTAATCCAATACCGTCCGGATGGATATATGACAAGATAATATTTTTAAATGGAGGATTATAATGGATGTTGATAAAGAGTACTTTTCAAATATAACAACACGTGAACGTGCCATATTTGAAGGTGCAATCAGTATGGGAGCATTATTCCACCAGTTTGTAGGAACACCTGTAAATAAGAACACAAAAGGAAGCTTGGAAAAGGCCATGGAAGAATCACTAAGCTTACAGCCTGCAATTGAAAAAGTAGAAGTTGAAATCAGATTTGATAAGCTAGAGGAATCAATGACCGAATTTGACTACACTTCACTTACCGGGGACATGCTTGACGTTAAAATCCATACAAAAGTAGATGATATTGTTGCAATAATCAGAATTGAATTTATTGAAGAGCTGAATTATCCTTTAATGTATGTTGAAAGTATTGAAGATTAATATATATCTTCCAAATCTTTCAATAGCTCTTCCAAATGATTTCTTTTAATATGATTCATTAAGACTACCCTGATTGCAACAGGGCATTTGGCAACAGAGACCTTCCAGCCCAAATCTTCTAATTTTCGGGCCAAAACATGGGCATTCATATCCGGATGGTTAAACGCCACAATGTTTAATTCAGGCTCACAAATAATCTCATAACCTAATTTTTTTAATTTTTCTGCAAAAAATTTAGTATTTTCCATCTGATTTTGAGCAAGTTTGGAATATCCTTCCTTTCCAAAATATTTCATTATTGCATAGGTTGCGGCAGATGAAGCGCCCAATCGAGTTCCAACAATAGTGGATTGTGTTTTAACAGTCAGATATGGTGAATCGACCGCCATCACATCAAGATACTCTTCCCGTCTGAAAATGATTCCGCCAGCAGGGATTGGAGCCAAACCCATCTTGTGAGGATCAACAGTTATGGAGCATACCCCCTCAAGTGAAAAATCAAAAACAGGCAAATCATAACCTGCTTGCCTTAAAAACGGAATTGAAAATCCTCCAAAAGCGGCATCAACATGGAAATAAATATTATTTTCCAAAGCAATATTGGAAATCTCTTCAATTGGGTCAATCAATCCCAATTCAGTAGTTCCTGCAATTGCCACGATTGCCACAGTTTTATCAGAAATCACCTCTTTAACAGATTCGACATCTATCTTGTAATTTTCATCGATTTTTGCTTCGACAATCTTTAAATTTAGCATGTCTGCAGCTTTCTTGAATGAAAAATGAGCAGACTCGGGAATGATTATTTCACCATCAGTTATTCCCTTATATTTTCTTGCATGATTTCTTGCAGCCCTCATTGCCATTAAATTAGCTTCAGTTCCGCCAGTAACAATATTGCCGTAAGCTTCATCAAGAGACAATAATTCCCCAATAGATTTGATGACATTATTTTCAATTTGTTTAGTGCCTCTAAAAAGACCTGGATCTCCCAAATTAGTGTCTAAAAATTTGCAAAATACTTCTTTTGCAAAAGGATGTGCCTCAGTACACATTGACCCCAATATTCTGCCATCAGCATAGTTATGGTCCAATTTGTGAAGTTCATCCAATTCATTCAATATATCCTGCTTATCTATTGGCTTATCGTCCATAAAGTAACCTATCTAAGAATAATTAATAAAAATAAAAATAAAAAAAGAATAAAAAGATTATTCTAGACGTTTACGAGCAGCGTCGAGAATAATTTTTTGTTCAGCACGTGCAACAGTTTTTCTCACATCAGCAATAGCATCGGTATTTGATGATACACTTGTAATTCCATATTCAACAAGTTTTTCAACAATGTGAGGTACACTACCTGCTTGACCACAGATACTGCATGTAACACCTGCTTCAGCACATTTTCTAATTGTTCTTTCAATCAGTTTCATTACTGCAGGGTGTTCTTCAGTGTAGTGTTTTGCTACAAACTCGTTGTTTCTGTCAACAGCGAGAGTGTATTGGGTCAAGTCGTTGGTTCCTAAACTTACAAAGTCTATTCCAACTTTAATGTATTCATCAATCATTATTGCAGCTGCTGGAATTTCCACCATCATACCAAAGTCCACATCTTTGTGAGGTTCAAATCCTACTTCAGAACAAAGTGCCTTAGCTTGTTTAAGTTCTTCTGGACTTTGTGATAATGGAATCATAATACCAATGTTTGTGTATCCTTTTTCGTGCAATTTTTTGATTGCTCTGAATTCACATTTAAGGATTTCAGGTTGATCGAGTTCTCTTCTGATTCCTCTCCAACCAAGCATTGGGTTATGTTCTCTAGGTTCGTTTTCACCACCTTCTAATGTGATGAACTCATCGGTTGGTGCATCCAAAGTTCTGTACCATACTGGTTTTGGATAGAAAGCATCAGCTACAATTTGAACATTGTCCGCAATTGTATCAATCAATTCATCTTCCCTTCCATCAGCAATGAATTTACCAGGGTGAACACCAGAGGTTAACATTAAATGTTCAGTTCTTAAAAGTCCAACACCATCTGCACCGGTTGCCGCTGCTTTTTCAGCTGCTTCAGGCATACTTACATTAGCTTTAACTTCAGTTACAGTTATGATAGGAGCTGCTTCAACGGTTCCTGCAACAACAGTTGCCTCTTCTTTAGTTTCAGAAATTCCATCAAATACTAATCCTTTTTTACCGTCTAAGGTAACGCCGGAATTTTCTTCCAATACGGTTGTAGCATCACCGGTTCCTACAACACAAGGAATTCCAAGTTCTCTTGAGATAATTGAAGCGTGACAGGTTACTCCACCTTCATCAGTTACGATACCGCTTGCTCTTCTCATAGCAGGCACCATATCAGGAGTGGTCATTGTTGTAACCATGATGTCTCCATCTTTGATTTTATCCAATTCATCAATGTCCAAGATGATTTTAACTGTACCGGAAGCCATACCTGGGCTTGCTCCAAGACCTCTTACTAAAACATCACCTAAATCAGAGGAAGCATCTCCTGCAACTTCATCAGCATTGCCTAAGGTAGTGATTGGCCTTGCCTGCAATAAGAATAACATGTCTTTTTCAAATGCCCATTCGGTATCCATTGGTTCGCCATAGTGAGCTTGAACCCTTTTACCCATTTCGGTCAATTCAATGAGTTCCTCATCAGACAATACCCTTTCTTTCCTTTTGTCTTCAGGAACATCGACTTTTACACTGGTACCGGCTTCATCATTGGTGTACATTACCTTTTTGTCACTGATTGTAACATTGATGATTTCGTTGTCCTTTTTGTCAACCTGATAGTTATCAGGGGTTACGTCACCTGATACTACTGATTCTCCAAGTCCCCAGGATCCTTCAATTAATGCAATTTCTTCACCAGTGGATGGATTTACAGTAAACATTACTCCTGCCTTATCAGCATTTGCCATTTTTTGAACAACTACTGCAATGTAAACTTTTGAATGTTCAAAGTCATTTTCTTCTCTGTAAAAGATTGCCCTTGCTTCAAATAGTGATGCCCAACATTTTCTGATGTATTCAATTACTTCATCATCACCGGATACATGCAGGAAAGTGTCTTGTTGGCCCGCAAAAGATGCTTCAGGCAAATCTTCAGCAGTTGCGGATGACCTGATTGCTACATCGGTGTCATCTTCGCCAACCCTTTGACAAAGTTCATTATAATATTCACGAATGAATAAAACTAAATCATCTGGAATAGGGGATTCGATAATGAGCGCTTTGATTTCTTCAGCAGCAGCCTGAAGAGCTTTGGTATCGTTGATGTCGATTGCATCAAGGATTTCCATTACCTGATCGTTAATTCCAGCTTCGTCCATGAAATATTTATAAGCTTGTGCAGTTACTACAAAACCTGGTGGTACTGGAATGCCCGCTTGAGTCAATTCACCCAAATTAGCACCTTTTCCACCTGCAATTCCAATATCGGATTTGCTTAACTCCTCAAATTTTTTTACATACATAAAATATAACCTCTTGGTTTGAAAATATCTTACATTGACTAAGTCAATATTATATTTAATTATGATTTTTAATGTTTAAATACTTAAGTAATTGTAAAAAACAAAGGATAATTTGCAAAAAATTGAGTAATAAATTATAAAAAAATACTATTTAAAACAATGCTAAAAATCAACCATACCGCCAATTAACAATAATATATTATTTTAATCTCAAATAAACTAATAATATCCAACCAATATTATAAATAACTGATTTAAACCCCCATTATTAAAAATTAATACTTTAAAGAGTAATACTTAAAAAAGGTTTAAATAAATCATGCCCCTATATATAATAATTGTATTAATAATTTATATTTTTTTATTAATTAAATTAATACAAAATAATTAAAAAATATTACATTTTGGAGGAATGAAATGAATACCAAAGTAAAGAAATCAAGTATAATTCTTATGATTTTACTGATATTCACAATTTCTCTAGGAGCAATATCTGCAGCGGACAGTGATTCAGCCGATGAATCGCTAAACCAAGCAGAAGATATTGGCCTTGAGGAAGCTCAAAGCGATATTGATGAATCACAGGACATACTTACAGCAACTGACGTGAATAAGACATTCACCGATTTCAATACTGACATAACTGACAAGACAGAAGTCGACTTGGAATCCAACTATGTCTATTCAGATGGAGACACAGCATATAAAAACGGATTTGCTATTGATCGTGAGCTAACCATCAATGGTAATGGGCAAACCTTAAATCCGAACGGAAACCTATTGTTCAATATAGGTTCAAGTGGAAAACTAACTTTGAATGATTTGACCATTGTAAACAGCTACACCAGTACCGATGCAATGATTAAGAATAGTGGAAATTTAATTTTAAACAACATCACTTTTACTGTTGAAAGACACATATTATCATCTGCAACCTCTGGAGCTAAATTTATCACAATACAGAACGATGGTGAAATGACTGTAAACAATTCTAATTTTATAAATTCTCTCATTTACAGCGATCATATTTCTTCAACATCAAAACAAATTAATATTTACGGATTAATTTACAACAACAATAAAATAACTATTGAAAACACAGTTTTTGATGGCAATAAGCTTGTCAATCCTTCCGAAAATAAATTAGGAAGAACAATTGACATCTGTGCAGTATTGCACAATACAAACAACATGTTATTAAACAATGTAGTGATAAGCAACACAAATGTCAACTATGTACCTTCCGGAAATCCTCATTTTGAAGGAATAATCTTCAATGAAAAAGGAAAACTGGAAATTAATGGAAGTACAATAAAAAATAATCATATATCTTTCAGTTCAACAAATTCTAACTTTAAAGGCGTAATTTATAGTGAAGCGACAACCAGCGAACTTATTATGTCCAATTCCATAATTGTAGACAATGAAAATACCAATGATGGAACAGGAAAACAAATTGTTGAATACAAAGGAACTGCAGACATCAACAATAACTACTGGGGAACCAACAATCCAAATTTCAATGATTTAGTTACTGGAACTGCACCTGCATCTTATGTTAGTTTAACATTCAACCCTGAAGAAGCAACAGCCGGAGAAGAAAAAACCTTCGACATTGCATTTAAGGTAAATGATGAGACTATCACTACTTTACCTAATTATACTGTTGCCGTAAACTCAAACAAATTAGGACCACAGGATGTTGAAATTAAAAACGGTGTTGGCCAATACAAATACTTGCCAATAATTGCCGGAGAAGATACAATAACCATTAATGGTGAAGAATACACCATTACTGTTAATGCAGGCCCAGCAGGAACTTTCACTGACTTAAATAATTTGATTATTGCAAACGATGAATTAGAATTATACAGAGACTATGTTTACCAATCAAGCGACAGCGCATTGCAGACTGGAATTCCAATCAACAAAAATGTAACCATTAATGGTAACGGCTACACAATTAACAGTACCAATCTTGCAAGACTATTCACTGTTGCAGCAAATTGTAACCTAACTTTAAGAAATGTAACCTTAATAACTGATTTCGTAATAGCTTCCAGTGCTACTTCAAATGGAAATATCCTCAACAAAGGTAACATCACTTTCGAGGATGTTACATTTACAAGTAAAAGAGTGAGTAGGCCAACTGGAGATAATGCACTTGCACCTGCAATACTTAATGATGCTGCGGGCATAATAACCATTAAAAACAGCAGGTTCATTGATTCCATCTCCAATTATACAGGCACATCAACAGTAATGCCATATGGTTTAATATATAACAAGGGAACCATGATAATCCAAGACTCATTATTTGCAAATAACGGAGTTTATTCAAAAGGAAGTTCATTAAGCACACAAAATGGAATTCTCTACAATACCAAAATTTTGAACATGACCAATACAACATTTGAGAATAACTTCATAACCTACGAAGGTACAGGAAATTCGATGATAAACGGTATTGTATATGCTGCTGTTGGAACAATTGCATCAATTGACAACTGTACTTTTAAGGAAAATGTTGTATCAAGCAAATCTATAGGAACCGGAGTAACTTACCTTGCTTTTGGAACCCTATGTATTAAAGGCGGAACAGTAACTGTAACAAATTGTGATTTCATTAAAAACTCCGCTTGGACAGGTTCTGCAATCGCCGCAACACCAACCAGCACACTTACATTCACTTCCGAAAATAACACATTCATAGAAAACAACAACAATTATGAAGGTGCCAATCCTGAAGGAGGCTGCGGTGGTGCGATTTATGTCAACTACAAAGTAATTTTTAACAGCGTAAATGATAAATTCATTAATAACAGCGCAGTTAAGGGCGGAGCAATATATGCAAGAACATATGTTTCAGGCACAACAGCCACACCTGCAGATGTGACCGTTACAAACGCTATTTTCGAAGGAAATACCGCAACTACCGGCTCTGCAATTTACAGATCAGACAAAACAACCGCAAATAACAATTATTGGGGAACAAACAGTCCAGAATTTAATGTTTTAATTAGTGATGGAACTGACAGTTTAACACCTGACAATTATGTGATCATGAAAATTGAAGGTCAGAGTGTTGTTCTTCCTGAATCACAAGCAACATACACCATCAACTTCAAATCTAATGACACAGATGCAATTTGTGAATTACCAGATTATACTGTTGACTTATCTGCAACCAATGCATTATCCGACTATACTGTTACAATCTCAAAAGGTAGTGCATCATTCACTTACTTTGCAACATTGAATGAAATTGAGGACACAATAAAAGCTTCATCAGATTCAGTTGAAAAAGCAAGCTTAGATGTAATCGTTAGTGAAGACCCAACTGCAGAAGGAACATTTAAAGAATTAGACAGATTCATAAGAAAAGCAGATAGCGAACTTGATTTAATTAAAGATTACACTTTCGATGCAATAATCGATGCAGGACTAGAAAATGGAATTGTCATTGATAAAACCTTAACTATTAACGGACACGGATTTAAAATTAACAGTACCGATTTAGCTAAGTTGTTCTCAATAACCTCCACCGGCAATTTAACATTGAAAGATGTAACTATTGTAACCGATTATGCTGCTACCGGAACCTATAGTAGCACTCGTGCGGAAGCCAGCATTAAAAACTTAGGAATCCTTAATTTCGATAATGTTACATTTACACTTAATCAAAATGTGACCAGCACTGCTGGCGCTTTAGCTGCCGGAATATATAACACCAACACATTCAATATCGTTAACAGTAAATTTGTAGACTCAAATGTTTATACAACCACCTCACACTGCCTCGGTTTAATTGATAACAATGGAGGTACCCTGACTGTTGAAAACACTATTTTCAATGGAAATTCATTTATAGACAATTCCACATCATCTTCCCTTTACTTTGATGGATTAATCTATAACATGGGTACATTAACATTTGAAAACGTGAATGTCACAAACAATTACATGGAAACACCATCAAACTCACGTGGACTTATTAGAACATACACAAATAGTAAAAACACAATTAACAACAGTCGTTTCGAAAACAATACACTAAATTCAACCGCCAATAATGCACAGGGAACAGTAATATTTGCTGAAGCTGGAACATTGACCATTACAAACTCCGAATTTATAAACAACACTGGAGCCAGAAGTGGTGGAGCATTATACATTGCCATTAATCCAACTCTTGTTAACAACACTTTTGAGAAAAACGTTGCAACTGAAAGTGGTGGAGCAATATATCTTGCTTCCGGAGCATCTCAACCAGTATTTATAAACAATACATTTAAAGAAAACAAAGCTATGACCGGTGGAGCAATCTATTCCGGATACAGTTTACAATCCAGTAAATCATATAACTTCACTGCAAATACATTTATTGCAAATGAAGCTACCAAAAATGGTGGTGCGGTATATGCTGCTTCAATTGGATCCAATACTTATCCAGTTGAAAACAATGTCTTCATAAACAATAAGGCCGGTGAAAAAGGAGGAGCAATCTACTCCACAGGAACCTTAAAAATAACTAAAACAATATTCCAAGGAAATGAAGCTGGTGAAGGTGCTGTAATCTACACTACTAAAACTACTGTATCCACCATCACATATTCAATATTTGACAACAATGTTGTAAACACCCCTACCGGAACATTGATTTATTATTATGGAAGCTCAACTGCAGATTATAACTATTGGGGAACAAACACCCCTGATTTCGATGCAATTATTGCAGTGAACGGAGGAACAAAAACCATTCCAACAAACATTGTTATAATAACCATTGAGGGAAATGAAATCATATCCAGTAGCGACAATTATATCATCAATTTCAAAGACAATGTAACTGGAGATATAGTGCAGTTACACAATTATGAGGTAAACATAACCTCTGATTTGAATACTGTAACCCCTACATCAGTCGTGATTGCTGATGGAGAAGCTACTTTCACATACAATGCTGAAAATCACGGTACAGATACAATCAGAGTTATGAAAGACAATGTTGAAATCACAAGTTTCGATGTTACCGTTTCATCATCAAAACAAACACCGGAATTTACTATTGTTGCAAATGATGTAAACTACGGAGATGCATTAAACCTAACATTCACAGTAATAGCCGGACCAACCGGAGAAAACATCTACAAATGGACAATCTTCAGCAAAAACGGACTATTACTCGAAACCGGAAATGTAACCGCAGACAACAAAATCATAACCACAAACACCTACAACGCCGGAAACTACACAATTGAAGTAGCACTAACCAACGTTGAAGGATGGAATGATTTAACCGTAAACGACACATTCGAAATCAAAGCATTGCAAAGCGAAATAAAACCGACAGTCACCATCAACGATGATGACACCGTCACAATTGACTTAAACATAACCTCAAACGACCAACCAATCAACGTTGGAGGCGAAATCAGCTTTGAAATAGATACAACATACAATAAAGCAGTTGAAAATGGACAAGCAACCATAACAACAAACAAACTAACTCCTGGAAACTACACAATTGTAATTTCATACACAGGAGATGGAAACTATGCTACAAGCGCAACAGAAATCAAATTCACCATCAAAGAAACAGTTGTTATAGATGATGTATTAAACATCACCCCATCTGACGACAATAAAACCTACACTTACACAATAAAATTGCCTCAAGACGCAACAGGTAACTTAACCGTAAGTGTTGGAAACATAACAGAAAGCAAAAAACTAGAAAATGGTGAAGCAACAATAATTCTTGATGGATTAACCCCTGGAGTACAAGAAGTAACAATTACATACACTGGTGACGACAACTACAAACCGGTTACAAAAATTGATACCATCAATGTCCCAGAGGAACCTAAACAAAACCCAGAATTCACTATTGTTGCAAATGATATAACCTACGGGAATCCATTAAACCTAACATTCACAGTAATAGCCGGACCAACCGGAGAAAACATCTACAAATGGACAATCTTCAGCAAGTTCGGATTATTACTCGAAACCGGAAATGTAACCGCAGACAACAAAATCATAACCACAAACACCTACAACATCGGAAACTACACAATTGAAGTAGCACTAACCAACGTTGAAGGATGGAATGATTTAACCGTAAACGACACATTCGAAATCAAGAATGTTACCGATGCCAGATCTGAAATTCCGGATGATGAAATTAATGTTACCATGAGCATTCCTGAAGGAACAACAAGCCCTAGTTTCAACATCACATTACCTAAAGATGCAAATGGTACCTTCACTGTTTATGTGGATGGTAAAGCATACGAAAAGCAATTGGTGAACGGTAGTGCAATAATTACTGTTGAAAACTTGACTGTTGGAGATCACAATATTTCAACTGCATACAGCGGAGATGACAACTATAAAGGATTTACAACTGAAAATCAAACTGTAAACATACCTAAAGCTGTTATTCCTGGTGGAGATAGTGTATTAAACCCAACTACTCCTGAAGGATCAGATTCCCCATCATACAGCATTAACCTGCCTAGCGATGCTACAGGTAACTTGACCGCAACCGTTGATGGCGTGAACTACACTGCTCCGTTAGTTAACGGTAGTGCAACTGTAACTGTTCCTAAATTAGCTCCGGGCAACCACAACATTACTGTTGCATACACTGGTGATGAAAAATACTCAAGCATTTCTAAAACCTCCACATACACTGTAAAAGAACCAGTTGTTAAAATTACTGAAAATAAGGATGTGACAATGCTATACACTGCAAAAACTCCTTATAAAGTACTCATAACAGTTGACGGTAAAGCAGTTGGTGCAGGAGAAGTTGTAAAAATGACATTCAATGGCAAAACATACAATGTTAACACCGATAAAAACGGTTACGCAACACTCAAGTTACCAGATGTAAAACCTAAGAAAGCAAAATATACAATAACAGCAGAATATAAAGGTGTGAAAGTATCTAACAAAGTAAAAGTGAATAGTATTATAAAAGCTAAAAACAAAAAGGTTAAAAAATCCAAAAAAGTCAACAAAATCAAAGTTACCTTGAAAAAAGTGAACGGCAAATTCCTCAAAGGCAAAAAGCTCACTTTAAAAATCAAAGGTAAAAAGATTAAAGCTAAAACCAACAAGAAAGGTGTTGCAACATTCAAAGTCAAAAAGAATGTTCTCAAAAAACTTAAAGTTGGCAAAAAATACAAATACACTGTAACCTTTGGAAAAGATACTGTAACCAAAAAATTAACCATTAAAAAATAGGGATTGAATTCTCTATTTTTTCTTTTTTTATTTTATCCGAGGATTAGTATGAATAAAAAAATAATATTTGTCCTGATGATTTTTTTTGCACTTATATTTACATGCGGAGCAATATCTGCAGCTGACAATGACACTATAACCTCAGACAATACACAATTAGAAGAATCATCGATGGATTTGAATTCAAATGTTGAAATCAAAACGTTTAAAGATTTGAATGACGAAATAAGCACAAAAACAGAAATAGATTTAGATTCAGATTATATCTACAATTCATCTTCCGACAATGATTATAATGATGGAATAGCCATTGATAAGACTGTAGTCATTAATGGACACGGATTTAAAATCAACAGTACAAACGAATCCCGATTATTTGATGTTAAAACCAATGGTAATCTGACTTTAAACGATCTGGTTTTATTAAGCGATTACGGAAATACCAAAAAAATTGAGGCAAGCTTTAAAAATGCAGGAACCGTGACATTGAATAATGTAACATTCATTACAACACAGACCAAAATTGATGAAGGAAGCTTTTTATCAGCTTCATTCTACAACAGCGGAGTGCTAAATATTTTTGATAGCAAATTCGTTAATTCCACCGTAACAACAAACAGGCAAACATATTTAGGATTAATTTGCAATTTAGGTACTTTAAATATTGAAAATACCATTTTTGATAATAACAAACTCATTGAAAGTTCAAGATACGCAAGCACAATATCTGCAACCAATTTGATATGCAATGAAAAAAGACTAACATTAAATCAGGTCAATGTTACCAATAACTATATGAAGACCCCCGGAACAATACTTGGCCTAATAAGGGGAGTGGAATCTTCATCCAGTGAAATTACCATCAACAATAGTTTATTTAAAAATAATAAGGCAGATGCTACCGATAATAATGTGCAGGGAACAGTAATATGGACCAAAGCGGGAACCCTCAATATCTATAACTCCCAATTCATCAATACAACCGGAGCAGCAAGTGCCGGAGTAATTTACTCACTGATTCCAAATATTTTTATTAACAATACCTTTGAAAAAAATATTGTGGCAGATAGGGGAAACGGAGGAGCAATATACACTCAAGGAGTTTCCACATTCATAAACAATAGATTTGAAGACAATTCTGCATACAATGGTGGAGCAATATATTGCACCGAAGATTTGCAGTCCAGCACTTCCAATTTATTTAAAGGAAATGTATTCATTAATAATAAAGCGAGCAATCAGGGAGGAGCAATATACTCAGCCGGGAATATAGGAAGTAAAACATGCCCAATCGAGGATAATATATTTATAAATAATGAAGCCGGAATGGGTGGAGCAATATTTTTAAGAGGGTCTTGGGCATCCAAATCAATATATGCTACAAAAGGAATATTTGAACAAAATTATGCTCCTCAAGGAGGGTCTGCAATTTATAACTATATGGCAACTGGAAGTTACATTGCAAATATAACTTATTCCATATTTTATGACAATTACAATAATGTAATCAATGCAGGAAGCGGATCCAGTGCGGAATATAATTATTGGGGAACAAATACTCCTGATTTCAGCAAAGCAACAAAAACATTCACTCCGACCCATATTGCAGCAATAACAATTTCCGGAGATGAAAATTTAAAATACCGTGGAGAGTACAGCGTTAATTTCAAGGACAATGTGACAGATGAAACACTCAACAAACTACCGGATTATGCTGTTGATTTAAAGTCCAATTTAAATCCAGTCACACCAAAATCAGTTGTAATCAGCAATGGTGAAGCTACAACTGAATATATCGCTGAAAAAACTGGAAATGACATTATTAAGGTCATGAAAGATGGTGAAGAGTTAGCTAAAATCAACATTAATGTTTTGGATATTGTTAAAACACCATCGTTCAGCATCACTGCAAACGATGTCAATTACGGAGATAAACTAAATCTGAAATTTAGCGTGACTTCCGGTCCCGAAGGCGATGAATTTTATAAATGGTCCATATTTGATGAAAACAATACATTAATCGAAATAGGTTATGTAAAAAACAATCAAATCGAATATAATAAAACTTATTCCGAAGGACGATATTCAATCAGTATTAAGCTGAGCGGTGCTGAAGGCTGGAAAGATTTAGAGGTCAATGATACTTTTGAAATCAAAAAAGTCAATATAGACCCATCAACTAATTCAACAGGAAATGAAAACAATACCCACACACCTGATCAAAGCACAGCAGGAAAACCAACAAATACCCAAACACAAAGCAATAAAAAAGCAACCCCAAAAATAACTGCAAAAAAGAAAACATTTAAAGCAAAAACCAAAGTTAAAAAATATACTATAACTTTAAAAGCAGGCAAAAAACCTGTTAAAAAAGTTCGAGTCATATTAAAAATTAAAGGAAAAACCTATAAAGCTAAAACAAATGCCAAAGGTAAAGCAACCTTTAAGATTAAAAAATTAACTAAAAAAGGCAAATTTAAAGCAGTTATTACTTTTAAAGGCAACAAGAATTACAAACCTGCCACCAAAAAAGTGAAAATTAAAATTAAATAGAGATTAACTATCTCTATTAATTTTTTATTTTTAATGTATCTGAATAGATAATTGAAGACTGATTTTTTACAAAGAGTGCTTTATTTTAAACAGAAATGCCATTATTTTTATGAATTGTTTCTGCAAGACAAAATTATGCTAGCTAAAATTAAAATAAATAAAGATGATGGTTGGTTGAAAAATTGTTTTTTATTTTATTCTGATTGTGTTTTTAACTGTCAATCCTGCATATGTTGTGTAAATTTTATTTTTACCTACTTTCAGATTTTTCAAATTAACTTTTGCAATCCCTTTTTTATTGGTTTTTGCAACATATATTTTGCCGTTGATTTTAAAAGTTATTTTCTTTTTAGATAATGCCTTTTTACCCTGTTTTAGTGTTGCTTTGAATTTGATTTTTTTGGATTTTTTCTTGGAAATGTTCTTTGTGAATAACACTTTTTTCACGATAATCTTATTTGAAACTTTAATACCTCCATAAAAAGCATTCACAGTATATTTTCCAGGTTTTAAGTTAATTTTTAGAGAAGCATAACCTTTACCATTAGTTTCTCCGTAAAATACTTTAGATCCGATTTTGAATTTGACAATTTCTCCAGATCCTGCATTATCCACCTTTACTTTATATACACCATTCTTGTAATACATATTTACATTACTGCCGGACAATCCTGCAATTTTAATAGTGTCTTTGAAATATTCGCCTGTTTGCGGATTGACAATGCTTACAGGATAATTCTTATTGGATTCCAAATCATTTAACTTTAAAGAGATTCTTCCAAAATTATCGGTAGTTACCTTGTAGTTAACTCCGTTGAAATTAATATCAACAGCAGTTCCAGCTAAAGGAACACCATTTTGGGTTAATAAAACCGCCTCATATTTTCCGCCGTTAAGTGAATTTGAACTTAAAATACTTGATTCAACCTTAATCTTCTTATTGTCTGAAATGTCAAAGTAGTTTTCATCACCATAAAAATTGATTGAAACATCATATTTTGCAATATCACCCAATCTTGCAGTTACTGTGGCCCTTCCTTCAAAATTAGTTGTTCCAATGTACTGTTTTCCATCGACAATGAAAAATACCTGGCGATTGACAATCGGATTTTCATAAATGTCCTTTAAGATTATGGAATATGAAACATCCCCTGTCGAATAAACGGTCAAATCATCTGCAATGAGCTTTGTTTTGTTTATTATGATATCAAAGCTGGATTCATATATGCTGCCATAATATGAATCATTGAGACTTGCAGTTAAAATATAATTACCATAAAGCAACTCTTTTAAATCAAGTACTCCTTGACCGCCTGTAAGATTAACTGCATAATTTTCATCATTTATTGTAACATTTAATGTTGCATCGATAACATATGGACTCTCAAATGTGATTTTAACATTGTTCTTATCTTCGATTATTTTAACATCAATGTCGGCATCTATAATTATGATGTTGACAGTATAGTTTGAAATGGCATTTTTATAGGATGCATCAATTTCAAATGACCCCTTATCAGCAAATTTGTAGCTTAGAGTAGCTATACCATTTTCAATGTTTGAAATTATATCCTCACCATCAACATGGAAGGTCAGGTTACCTGACTTCACAATATTTTTAAACTGGTCAGTGACAAATGCAGTTACATTTACCCTATTGAAAGTGTTCTCGACATTTAGGGAAATTATATGCTGGAGCTCATATGAAATTGTAAACGCCTTTATCGCAGCCACCTGTGAAATGTATTCATGACCCTCATTCAATAGGGTGGTATATTCATAATCATACAAGTCGATCCATTCAATGCCATCCTTACTGAAAAATGAAACACCAGTTGTATTTAAATTCTGATTTGCAAAACGGCCTTCTGAAATTGCAAATTCAGCACCGTTTTTATTTGTTAATTTAAATCTTATTTTGAATGAATCGTTAGGCTGTAATGGAATATAATCTCCCAAATTAATTGTAGTGTAACCTGGGTCACATGTGCCTGATTTGGTTAATCTCAAATCATCATTTACATAAATAAACAAATCCCAATCAGTTGTCTTTCTAAAGTATGTTGAAACACCTGCCAACATGTCATATCCTGTTGCATTAAACATGTTTTCAACCCAAATTGTGTTTCTGCCAGTTACAAAATAATCTGTTTTTCCAATATAATCGTACTGATAATTCTTGTCATATTTTGCAGTATCATTAAATACAAATGCATAAGTCATATCAGGAATTCCCACCTCTGCCAATACCTTATCATAGTATGACACATAGAAATAACCATCCTCACCCCAATCAGAGCTCCAGCTGTTTTTAACAATCCAAGCCCCATCACCAGCGGGAGTTGTTAAAAAGTTATCCCTAGAATAGTAGTCATCCCATCCGACAATCGCCACGCCGTGATTTGCATAGGATTGAGCAGGGAAAAAGTATGCATTCTTATCTTCATTGAAGTAATAATATGAAAAGTAAATGCCTGTTGAAACTGCACCATATTTCATTATTGCCTCTTTGATTTGGTCATTGTCAGTATAACTGTCGCGTTTCAAATAAATTATATTCTGAACATGAGTGATTGGATTTAAAAGTGGAGACAACATGCTGTAATCATCATAATAATCATCAAACTCGCTTACTGGACCCAACCAATTTACAAGGTATCCAATGGCCATATTATCATTGCCTCCTCCATTAGTTTCGGTTTTTGCCCATCCATAATTAGAATACAATTGCATCAAATTCTTCATATTCTCTTCAGACAGATCCAATAATTCACCGGATGCCTTTAAAATTGCAGACTCCAAGGAGGCGATAGTTGCAAATGCCCAACAATTTCCACCGCTTTGCTGATCTTTAACTGGAGTGACCATTTGAAAATCCCTCAAATCATATGAAGTTGGAATGAATCCCTGATAATCGTATGTTGAGAAAAATGTTGTACAATTCCCATCACCATTTATTACAAATGTGAAATTGGACTCGAAAAAGTCATTTTCAATCTTTGCATGATTGTCCTGATAAGTATTGAAAAATACTTTTTCATCGGTGTTCAGCATTGAATAAACCGCACCGGCATAATCTGATGCGACATTAGCAATAAAATTGTTGTTTTCAAGTTCAAATAATTTTAAATCATCACCATAAATTGCTCCTCCGTTACGTGCATGATTATTTTTGAATGTGGATTCTATGCAGGTCAATGAATTATACATTGAATAAATGGCACCGCCTTCATAAGCTGCGGTATTATTTTCCAAAAGGCAATTGTTTAATGTGATTTTAGAGTTTAAAGAAGTTATTGCCGCACCGAATGTTGATGAGGAATTATAAATTTCTAAAAGAGAGGCTCTAAGTTCTGATTTTAAAAGGTAAATTGCACCACCCGCATCGTTGATTGAGTATTCATTTGTAAAAATACTGTCTTCAATATTAATTACAGAAGAATACAGTGCTGCAATTGCACCACCATAATTATAAGCAAAATTATCCCTGAATTTAGTCTTTCTGATATTTAAGTTACCATTATTGATATAAATGGCCCCACCATATTCTGCCGTATTGTTAAATAATGTACAATTAATTAATGTTACAGTCGGAGACACTGATTCAGATTTGTAAGCAATTATTGCTCCTCCAAAGGAATTTGTTGCCGAATTTACCAAATCTGTTGCTTCGGAATATGTGGCAATTCCAACTGCATCTTTGAGAATGACATTTCTCGCATAAAAAGTACCTCCTGCAACTTCAACATTGAAATTAGCCAAAGTCACATTCTCAACAATGAATGTCTTTCCATTGGTCACCATCAATATCCCTGTACCTTCATTTCCAGAATAGCTCAATACTGTTTTTTCTGGACTTTCACCAATTAAAGTGATGCCGTTCACAACCCTATCCTGAGATAGATTATACTCCCCATCTGCAAGATATATAGTTGATGACTGAACCAATCTTGAAGGTTCCATTGTATTGTAGGGATTGTCTGCAGATCCATCCCCATCAGTATCTGATGAACTATTAAAATAATAACTTGCACCCTTTAAATCAGATTGCTGTGGCACTGTTAAAACATCTTGAATTTCATGTGATGATTCCAAATAATCAGAGGAACTGTTTACGGCAATATTATCGTGAGCAAAACTCTGTGGAACCATCAAGATGATAAACATGAACAATAAAAATAGGAATACAATTTTACTTTTATAAATTGACAAAATTAAGCCCCCTTAAACATTACTGATAATTATGATTTATAAGTATTAAAAGTTATTTAATACTTTTTTTAAAAAAACAATGGATTTGGTAATACTACAAATAAAATAAGTCAAAAAGTATTACTTAAATTTGAATAAAACACCAATTAAGAGAAAAATTAATTAGTTTAAAAATTAATTACATTAAAAATTTAAAATCAAAATCCTTGATTAATTCAATTATGTACAAAAAATGAATATTATCTAAATTAATCTTCAATTAATCCAAATTACCGGAAAATAATCAATTAATTATTCAATTAAAATATTATATATAGTGTATTACTACAAAGCATATCTCATATAAAATTTGTAGGCGAAAAAAATGAAAAAATACATTTACATAATCTCTTTGATAGTGATACTCATTATATTTTCAGGCATAGCATTCGCACATGAGGACACTTCCAATGAAACATCCATCATAAGTGAAGACATCGTTGATGAAGATATAATCAGTACCCCCAATACATATTACGCTGAAAACTCAGCAAACTTTAACCAATTAAATTCAGAAATTGAAAGTAAAAATGAAGTCACACTAATGAAAAATTACACATACCAATACAAATATGACTCCTCACTAAAAAATGGAATAACAATCAATAAGGATGTTACAATCAACGGAAATAATTTCACAATTGATGGAAACGGCATTAATTCAATATTTAATGTCCAAAATAATGGAAAATTAACTTTAAACAATGTATGCATCATTAATAGTTTTACAGGAGCCTCATCAATAATAAACAATCATGGAACACTGACTTTCAATAATGTTAATTTCACATCCCACAGAAGCATTTCAAAAGCAGACACCGGCCTTTTCAGAGATATTTACAATGCAGGAAACTTAACAATTAAAAACAGTAACTTCATAGATTCAACATTCGAGATTACCTCAAACCAATACACCAACTTAAATGATTTAAAAATCAGAGGATTCATTGATAATGCTGGAGAATTATCAATTGAAAACACCATATTCAACAACAATCAATTTAAACCAACTAACAAACTTGGAAGATCCCATGAAGTGAGCCCTATTTTATTCAATAACAATCCAGGACTTACTTTAATATTGAACAACATCAGTGTCATCAACAATAAAATACAATTCACCTCCTCTGCCCAGGAAGTCTTTAAAGGATTAATCAAACACGAAAACGGTACTTTAATAATAAACAACAGTCTATTTGAAAACAATACCGGATTATTCTCAAACAGTAATTCCGATTGTTTTGGAGTTTTGACAGGAAGTGGAAACAACATCTTAATAGAAAATACAATATTTAAAACTAATGAATTTGAGGATGCTTTAATAACCACATATGCAGATAATTTGACAATTAGGAAATGTGTGTTTGATTCAAATACCCTTGCAAGAAATATTGTCCTCAATAAAGGAACCGGAAATATTAATATAACCCACAACCTATTTCTTGAAAATGATGCGAAAAAAATTATAGAATCCTCAAGTTTCCTAATAAAAATTGATGAGAATTACTGGGGAACTAATGATCCTAATTTCAGAGACATCGCCTCACTTAACTATGAGCCTACATACATAATTTTAAACTTTACAGGACCTGTCGAAGTTGTGAATCCTGAAACAGTTTATACACTTGATTTGAATCATCTAAACAATAATGAATATGTGAATGGAAACATATACGATTACTATATCAATGTACATTCAAATAATCTCAGAACAACAACACCTGTGGATATCACAAACGGAACGGGCCAATATATTTATGCCCCAATTGATATGGGCAGAGATGTTCTTACTGCAGGCAACATCAAGTTAGAAGTAACGGTTGCACAGATTTTTTTAACCGCAAAAATTGAAATCATCAATGAATATACAAATAATGTATTTGCAGGAACTAACAACATAATTGATGCAAAAGTATTCGTTAACCGGGATTTTGGAACATATACAATCAAATTGTTTGCAGATGGCGTGAAAATCGGAGAATATGTCGAACAATTAAGTAGAACACCTAAAGAAATATTTTTTACAGACAATACAATCAGACCAATAACCCCGACAACAGTTGCCGGAGCTGCAAATACCCAAATAAACTACACAGTTCAAGTTTTTGCAAACGATAATCTGATTGGGCGGGAAACAAAATTTACACCATTATTATATAACGGATATCTGGGCAAAGATTATGGTTATCCAATTAATGATATCGAATTTAACTACAATACAACTATAACTGGAGACATCATAATCCAAATACAACCAGATACAGTTTATGCAGGAGCATCAGACACTTCAAAAGACTACGAATGGAGAACAGTCCTGTCAACAGACTCAACATTTACATCAGGATTCTTATATATCCCATACAACTGGGACAAAACCACAAGCGGAGCATATCCTGAATTTAATCTAATATTCAATAATAAAAACATAAACAGCAAAATCATCGGAAAATATCGTGATCAGGCCAACATTGGAGATTACGGCAGATTAGGATATGGAGTGTTGATTTATAATGTTACCGATTGTCTTCAAAACGGTAGAAACACTCTTATACTTGAAAAAGAAAAGGGATTAACAGCAGTTTATCCACCAACATTAATTACCCTGTATAACAAAACAAAAAGCGAATTTTCAAAAAGCATTTTTATTAAAAATGGTGCGGATCTGTTATACAATGCATATAATCTGGCAAACAGGGCTGTAGAATCCAATACAATTTTTAACGTTGAAAACCTTGAAAACATTACTTCCGCAAAAATATACGTTTTTGGAGCAGGCGCAGGCAATGAAGAGGCTGATGCCAGCTTTAACGATAAGATTTATTTAAACATTTGGGAAAACTCAACCGGTACCAACTATCATGGAGCATTTGAAGCAGACGTCTTAAACTTACTTAAAAATAATAATCAATTGAAGTTCATTTCAACTGGAGGAACAATACTTGCCTTGCAGAATATTTTAGTTCTTGAATATCCAATCATTAAAGAGAAAACACGAATTGAAATTAAAACCGAATATGAAAATACTGCGTATGCAGGAACCAATAACACATTGACAGTCAACATTAAAGTAACTGAAAGAGGATTATACACCATTAAACTGCTTACAGACGGCGTTGAAACAACCGCCACAACACAAGAACTGCCTGAATCATGGATAAGGATATTATTAACCGACCCCACAATTTATGCAATCGATAAAACAACTGTTTCCGGTGAAGAAAATAAAAAAATCAATTATACCATACAAATATATAAAAATAATACAGTCATTGAATCCGAATCAATAATTGTTCCTTTACTTTATAACGGATATCTCGGAAAGGATTATGCTTACCCAAGCGATAATCTTGAATTCACATACAATAAAACAATTAGTGGAGACATCTTGATTCAAATTAATGATGATTCAAGTTATATGGGTCTTAAAGACACCTCAAGAATTGACAATTGGGAAATTGAATTACCTCAAAACTCAAAAATCATCAATAGTTTCCTATACATATCATATAATTGGGATAAAACTTCAACAAGAGATTATCCCATATTTGATTTGAAATTCAACGGAAGAAACATTAATGAGAAAATTATTGGCCGATATAAGGACCAATCCAACTTGGGAACAAGCGGAAGATATGGTTATGGTTTAATGATTTATGACGTCAGCGATCTAATTTATGAAGGCCAAAATTCACTAACTCTTAAAAAGGAAAGTGGGTTAACTGCCGTTTATCCTTCAACCTTGATTACATTATACAATACAACAAAAAGCAACAATGTAAAACAGGTATTTATTAAAAATGAAGCGGACTTGCTTTATAACAATTACAATCTGGCCAATAGAATTATCTCTTCCAATGATTTGATCAATATAGATTTAACTAATGTCACCAACTCAACATTATATGTTTTTGCGGCCAGTGCCAATAATGGAGACAGCGACTTAAAAGTGAATGACAATTATTATTCAAACATTTGGGAAAATTATTCAAGCACCAACCACAATGGAATGTTTAAAATTGATTCAACAGACATCTTAAAAGAAGACAACTTAATATCATTCATTTCAACTGGAGGAACCATTCTTGCACTTCAAAAAATCATTGTAACTGAAACATTAAAAGAAGAGCCAACACCAACTGCAGACAATACTCCTGTAACACCTCCACAAAATACAAAAACAGCTCCAAAATTAACTGCAAAAAAGAAAACATATAAATCCAAAACAAAAAATAAAAAATTCACAGCAACACTTAAAAACAATAAAGGAAATGCAATAAAAGGTGCCAAAATCATCTTCAAAATCAAGGGTAAAAAATACACTGCCAAAACCAATAAAAAAGGTATTGCATCCATAAAAATAAAAATTAATAAAAAAGGAAAATACACCATTACTATTTCATATAAAGGAAGTAAACTATACACTTTCAAAACCATCAAAAGCAAATTAATAATCAAAAAATAATGATTCAAAATCATTATTTTATTACTTTTTTAAATATGTGAAAAGTTAATTAAAATATTTTAAAATTACTAATTAAACATTAAACTTGATAATTTTAAAAAATAAGAATTTTTAATAAGTAATAACTAAATAAACTTTATATACTTATTCTTTCAAAGATATAACTGTATTAATTAATCTTAATACGCAACAAAAGGAGATTTAAAAATAATGAATACGAACCTAAAAAAATCATTGATAATCATTTCAATAACATTAATAACACTTATTTTAGCTTCAACTGTTGTTTGCGCCAATGATATAGATTCAAATAACGAAAATATAACTGCAGATGAAATTGAAGTTGAAACAAGCAATGATTGGGATGAATTATATGTGAATAATGAAATAGACGAGTCAGGAGATGGAAGTCAAGATCATCCCTTTAAAACAGTGAAAGAAGCGATTAATTTTGGAAATTCCAAAGAAAATCCTGTGACAATTAATATTCATTCTGGAACATACAAGGAAAAAGAAATGAAAATTACCAACAACATGATTATTCAATCATACGATGGAGAGGTCACATTCGATGCAAACAATAGAGGATGGTTCTTATATTCTACTAATCCTAAAAATAACTTAACTTTAATAGGTTTAATATTCAAAAATGGAATCCGATACGATTATGATGATTCCACACAGGGAGGCGTTGTTAAAACAGAAGGACATATTGATGTTGTAAATTGTACATTCGAACATAATTTCGGCGGAACAGGAGGTGGAATCAATTCACACAATGGGGCAAACATCATTAATTCAACTTTCAGATACAACAAGGCAGAATATAATGGTGCTGGAATTTACGTAATCGATGGACAAACAAATATCATCAATTGTGTATTTCATGATAATTATGCAAAAAGACAAGGCGGAGCCATAAGAATTCAAGGATCCACATATATTGAAAACTCAACATTTTACGACAATACCGCAAGTTTAACAGAAGGTAATGGATACACAGGATTTGCAGGCAACGGAGGAGCAGTTAGAGTAACAGATGGTGATTTAAATATTGAATCATCCATCTTTAAGAATAATTCTGCTCATTTTGCCGGAGGCGCCATATCAGTTGGTGACGATAGCCAATATTCAACAACACATTACCAACTTAACATTAACAATTCCACTTTTGATGGAAACAGTGCAATATTTGGTGCGGGAATTGAAGCTAATGACGGAATAAACATGACAAACAGTGTTTTAACCAATAATTCAGTTCCATACACAGTTAGCGCCAAACATGGTTTGGGTTCTGGAGTATATGTATTAAATGGAGATAGTATTCTAAGTGGAAATACCATTAAAGATAATACAAACTCCTACAACAGTTATTGCCCAACCATTTATTCACATGGTGGAAATGTTGCTGAAGACAATAATGAATGGGGATTAAATGACAACCGCCGTATTGAAACCAATAATGGAAAAACAACCAATGAAATAGCAACACAACCAACCGTTAACAAACCAACCATTAGCATTCAAAGTAATAATGCTAATAAAAATACACAAACATCTGATAATATTCCTATTTCACAGGATTCCCCTAAAGACAATGATGCCAATCAACAAACTACTACAAATGACCACACCAATCAACAGACTTCTGCTAATGATAATTTAATTAATAAAATTACCAAAAGTAGTCTAAGTGGCCAAAATAGTAATTTCACATCAGATACTACAAATCAGAATAGTGAAAATAATCATGATTCCAATAACATGGTAAAAACAAATAATACTAATGAGTTAAATAATGCAAATCCTAAAAATGGTGAAAATACAGATATTGGTGAAAGTTCAGAAAGTCTTAATGTAGAACCTGAACCATATAGTCAATCTTCAAATGCTCATGAAATATCTGCTTTAAAATCTATTACTCAAAACCAATTTACACTACCATCCATAATAGTAATCTTGATTATGGTTTTAGCATTCATTATAGGGTATAAACGGAAACAAAATGAATATTAAACTTAAAATCAACCATCACCAAAAAAAATTAAAAAAAAACTAGATTAATTCTAGTTTTTTTGTTTCATGATAAAAACACCTGCAATCAAACCAATTAAAATACCTATTACCAATCCCACAATCAATGGAGTTGTAAAATCTCCTGAAGAGCTGGCATTTGTGTCGATTGAAAGCAATTTTTCACAATTGGATGTTATTGAACTATTATCATCATCACTGACAATGACCCTATTTTTTAAATCGGGATGTTCATCAAGATACTTGTTTACAGTATCCTGGTAAGATACTGCTAGAATTCTCTTGTTAGGATTTGTTAAAGCATGCTCAAGTTGATGTTCAACATCACCTTCGGATTCAAAATTGTAAACCTTTATATCAAATCCATTATCATCAACAATGGATTTTGCAAGTATTCCACTTGATTTATTTGCCATAATCATTGTATCCTCAGTTAAATCAGCACCATGTGCACTGACGGCTGAAATTCCGACAAATAGAATCAAAAATAAAATTAATAATCCGCAAACTTTCATTTTCATACGATTATCCTCCTATACTTTTTCGATTTCCAAAATATTATTGTTAGTTCTTGAAATAAACTCTAAAATTATAACATTTGCTATACCTTCGATTATACCAATCATCAAATAATATGGCAGCAAACTTCCAAGTAAAACTTCCAAACTTGTGGTATTGGCTAAAACCAAAATTAATATCTGAATTAAGGTAGCTGCAAGAATCCCTGCAACAGTGGATGAAAATACTGCAAATCTTTCATTGATGCTTGAAAATAGTTTATATACAAAATAAACTACACAACTCAAAATTATTCCCATATCCAAAACATTAATTCCCAATGTAGTGATGCCGCCTTCACCAATGCCTAAAGCCTGCACCAATAAAGATAGAAATGATACTAAAATCGCATTAAACGGACCCAATATCAAAACTACAAGAGGAATGATGAAAAAATGCATTGGTATGCCCATTGGAGAAGGAATTGTAACTGAAGTTGCAACAACTGTTATTGCAGTTAAAACTCCAGACAACACCAAGCGCCTTTCCATGTCGGTTTTTTTAGAGACATAATAAAATGAAACAGCAACAATGATTAAGCTTACTACCAGATATACCATAGCTTGTTCAAAAGGTATTAAACCATCAGGAATATGCATTTCCTCACCTAAATTTGAAGTATGCTAAAATAATAGCCAACACTACAATAATGGATGCTACAACGATTAAAACCAATGACGAATTATCACCAGACCCATCAACCTGTGAAACATTAGTATTATTTGCAGTAGCATTTGTTGCATTATTTGTTTGATTTGTTGCATTTACAGTACTGCCGGTTGAATCATCCTCAACAGTTGAGTGATCATCAGATGCATCATAATATTGTTGAGATTGATAATTGGAACTTGAACTTTTACTACTTACCGAACCGGAATCTGAACTTGAATCTGCTTTTTTTGAAGAATCAAAACTACTAGATGTATCTTTATTGTCATTGCCAAAGTTATCACTAGAAAAACCTATGGATGAACTTGAAGAATCGGATGATGATGCTTCTGAAACATCTTCTGTTGTTATCTCATCAGGAGCGTGGCCCCCTTCATGACCAGGATGTGCGAAAACCGGCCCACAGGCAGAGACAATGAACACCAGTGCCAAAAACAGACATAAAAATTTATTTAATCTCATTTTACCACCAACATTATCTAATTTTAATTGTATTTTTTACAGTTGACTTGCCATAACTTGTATAAATAACGAATTTGCCTTTCTTTAATTTTTTGAGAGACAATGTAGCAATTCCTTTTTTATTTGTTTTGACTTTGTATTTCTTGCCTTTAACTTTAAAAGTGACTTTCTTATTTTTAACTACTTTTCCTTTATTGTTTAAAACTTTAGCTGTAAATTTAATTACTTTAGTCTTTTTCTTAGATAAGTCTTTAGTAATAATCAATGGTTTTATGACAATTTTATTTGAAAGGGACATCTTATTACATGTTATTTTAACATCGTA
Organism: Methanobrevibacter sp.; assembly: GCF_045130115.1. Lineage (GTDB taxonomy): Archaea > Methanobacteriota > Methanobacteria > Methanobacteriales > Methanobacteriaceae > Methanocatella. Next base: position 19,357 of record NZ_JBGUPC010000004.1, on the reverse strand, counting down.
TGTTCCCACTTTAAGGTTTACAGCCAATTCAACAAAGCCACCCATATTTGTTTTAAGATTAAGTACCTGCTTATTGACAGCTATTTTAATATTTGCTCCGGAAATGGCATTACCCTCCTGATTATATAAGTAAACCCTATATTTTTCAGATCCTGTGAAATATTTAATTAAACCATTGGATTTTAGCCTATAGCTATTTGCAGTTATGAATCTGGTAGGAACTGCATTGTCTATAGATTTATCATAAGTGTCAGTGGACAATACTCCCGCCAAATTACTTTTACCTGCAGATTCTATTTGAAAAATTATTTCAGCATTTTGATTTCCAATATTGAGTTCTCCAATATCCCATGTCAGCTCATTTGAATTGACAGTTATTTTTCCTTTGGAGGTACTGGATGAAACATATTTTAGGGATTTTGGAATGTTATATCTGTAAATAGTATTCACCGCACTGTCAGGACCGTCATTGTTAATTGTATATGTAACCTTAAACTGATTTCCCACGGTAAATATTCCATCCACAGAATATGTGACTGCACTCATAGTCATGTAAAGCTGAGATTCAGGAACATATAATGAAGCATAATCAGTGAAATTCGTATTATTCTCATTTTGATATTTTACAGTATAAAGATATGTTCCAGAAGTTTCATTTACAATATATTCCAATTGTGCATCCCCTTTTTCATTAGTCAATGCACTTCCAACTAAATTTCCATTGATATAGAATTCAATTTTCTTATTAAAAATTGCTGTATAAAACCCTGGAGCTACCAAATTCGCATTTAATAGGATTTTTTGTTTATAATTGCCTGTAATATCCTGAGTTGTTAAAATTGTTGCATTAACGTTTGAGCTGACCTTGATTATTGATTCCATTTGAGACAATAAAAATTTATTATCTCCTCCAAATTTAACAAGAACAGTGTAATCCTTAATTTCCCTTGGAGTAAATGGAAGGGACGCTACACCACTGGAAGTTGTTTTCACATTTCCATAATTCACTCCATCAACAATGAATGTGAGGTCCTTATTTGAAATTGGAGTGTTATTGGCATCCAACATCGTAGCCACAATATTTGTAGATTTGTTTACAACAGTTGTGGTGTTTTCCAAAATTATATGAGACTCCTTTGGAATATTATTTAAGATTAGTTTCATCTCAGATTTTCCTTCCAATCCTTTCACATCCACCGCCTTTGCAGTAATCCAGTATTCCCCATTGGGTGCATCTGAAGTATCCCATGACACTGACCACCCATCAGCACGATTTGAATCCTGCTTATTGAAATAAACTTTATGAGATTCCATATTTTCGGCTGTAACATTAACATATTTTGCTTCATTGTGCTCATGCACATTTATCTGAAAATTGACATTACCCGAAACTTCACTTCCCGGTGTCAAATTCTCAATTGTAACAATAGGATTTTCCATTCCTTCATGTGCTGAAACAGCACTTATTGAACAGATAATCCCTATTACAACTAATGAGATTAATATATATCTCCTAATCATTTTATCACCAATAACCTCCTTATTTTTTAACTTTGATTACTTTTTTAATTGTATCCTTCAGATAGACAATTTGTAAGCCATATTTTTTATTAACTTTAAGTTTTTTAAGAGCATTTTTCTTGATAGTTACCTTGGCAATGCCTTTTTTATTTGTTTTAGTAGCGTAAGTTTTGCCGTTGAATTTGAATGTGATTTTTTTGCCTTTAAGATATTTTCCGTTTATTTTGCTTAAGGATGCCTTTAAAACTATTTTTTTAGCTGATTTTTTAACGTTATAATTTTTAGATTTTAAAATTGATTTGACTACAATCTTATTTGAGACTTTAACCCCCTCATATTCTGCAGTGACGGTATAAGTTTTAGGGCTTAGATTAATCTTAAATGAGGCAACACCATTTTTGATATTTGCTTTATAAGATCTGCCATCGATTCTTATCAATACAACCCCTTCACTTACAGCATCCCCATTTGAATAGGTCACTTTGACATCATAACTGGATCCATCATCATAATTCATTGAAAATCCATTGGCCTGTAATTTAAATTCATATCCCGCATTGAAAGATAAAGTATTTTCAACAGGAAGATAGTTTTTATCCCCATCATAGCTGTAGGCTAATCTATTTTCACCTAAAATCAGATTGTTAATCTTGAAGACAGCATTGCCTTCATTTATTTGAGAATAATAATTATTGCCATTTATATCAATGAAAACATATCCTGTCAATAGAATTGGAAATTTGAATGTGATTGTAGCTATTTTGCCATAATAAACATTATCGCATTTAACTTCAACTACTGGAATAGCTTTGTTTACCTGAACTCTTAGTTCATTAAAGTATGTGTATCCTTCAATTCCAGTATAATTAACAGTCATTACATGATTTCCAACAGTTAAATTAGACAATGATATGTCAAATTGATTAGAAACTAAATGTTCATCAACATATTGATTCCCATCAACTGAAACTATCAAAATGCCATCGGCATTATCTGAGAAAGTTAATGTAATGTATCTATCATCATGAACATTAATTTCAGATGGCGCACTGATATTTAGAATGACAACCATCTTTCTATCAACGACCAATTCGTGATTCAGTGCAGAACTTCCTATATCTTCAAATCCTGCAAAGGAAACTGAAATATTGTACCTGCCATTGATTAAATTTAAAAGAACTCCAACATTACCCTCTTCATCGGTGATGTTTTCATAAGTAATGTCATTTAATGTGAATTGCACCATCCTTCCACCAATTGGAGTGTTATTTAAAGTAGATACATTGAATAGACAGAAAACTCCTTCATTTGTATAAATAACTCCAACTGGAGCAATTTTAGTTTTATGAGCGTTTCTTTGAAAAGTGAAATTTTTATAGATGGGATTGTAATTCCTATTTTCAAAAGTTACATTAACTTCATAAGTTCCATAATCCAAATCATCAATGAATAAAGTACCTCTTCCAAATGTAGCATTAATTGAATAAGGTTTGCCAGAAACAGAAATGTTCACCATTTCATTAATCATTTTTGAAAATATCACATTAATTGTGACATTGTCTCTTTTTTCATTAAAGTACACATTCATATCAACGGTGGCTTTGGAAATATTGGCCAAACAAGATTTGCTCAATGAATCATCATATTTTAAATCAATGTTATGCTGCCCCACATCTAAAGAAACGGGAATTCTATAGTATGTTTTTCCATTGACATGAACTTTATAGGTAGTGCCGTTCACTGTCAGGAATACATCATCATTTAACAAATCACCATTGATATCCATTAAAGTAATGTTTGCAATCAGATTTTCACCATAAGTGATGCTCTTTACATTGAAAAGAATATTAGCGTCATAAAACCGAATTTCACAACTATCTGACGACAAATTATAATTTTCACCATCAAATATTGCTGAAATCATATAATTTGTCTTATTTTTAAAGAAATGAGTTATATTAGTTACACCATCAGTTACATTAACTGTGTATTGACTTTCTTCAATTGTAAAAATGACCTTACCGGAATTTATCGGATTCCCATATTGGTCACGGACAAATGCTTTAATGTTTGCAGATTCTATTCCCTTATCTGAAACATCCAGCTTCAATGTGGAATTTAAAGTATTGAATATTGTAAATGCCTTAATAGATGCTATTTGAGAACTATATCTATGGTTAAAATCAGAAAAGGAGTAATCATATAAATCAATCCAATTTTCACCATCTTTACTGAAAAAAGATACTCCATAAGAACATGGAATCTTATTAATATATTGGGTTTCAACAATTGGGACATTTGCATAATTATCACAATTGAGTTTGAATACGATTTTAAAGATATCCCCTGGATTTAAATGAATCAAATCGCCTAAATTGATAGTGTGATATCCTGGTAGAGATTTACCACTTTTTGTTAACTTAAATATATCATTGACATAAACTGAAACATCCCAATTAGTTTCTGCATTGAAATATGTTGAAACAGCTGCCAAATATTCATTATCAGTTGCATTGAAGATATTCTGATACCATATTGTATCCATACCTGTAATCAGATAATCAGTTTTTCCCGAAAGGTCATATTGATAATTCTTATCGAATTTCATTGTGTCATTTAAGACAAATGTGTATGAAACTTCATCTTTTCCTACCTGGGCAAATTTTGTATCATAATAAGATACATAGAAATATCCATTATCACACCAGTCTTCACCCCAGCTGTTTTTAACGATGAATGCACCATCACCTTCAGGAATATGATTAAAATTATATTTTGAATAACTGTCATCCCATCCGACAATTGTCACTGCATGATTTGAAGGCATTATGACATCATAGTAATAATAACTGTTATCCAAAAGATATAATCCGGAATAATAAATTCCAGTTGCAACAGCACCATATTTTAAAATAGCTTCTTTGATCCCATCATTATCCCAATAATTATTTCTTTTAATATAAACAACATCTTGAACATGCAATATTGAGTTTGATAATGGAGATAATGCACTTCTATCATCAAATAAATCATCAGATTCAAGAATAGGTCCTAACCATCCTGTAAGATATCCTACTCCCATATCATCGTAACCCCCATCATTCACATCAATCTGCCATCCGTAATCTGAAAATGATGCCATTAAATTTTTCATGTTTTCTTCAGACAAATCATAAACTTCACCAGTTGATTTTAAAATGCAGGACTCCAATGCAGCCATGACCGCAAAAGCCCAGCAGTTTCCACTGTCCTGTTGGTCTTTAACCGGAGTTACATATCCATCATCTACCAAATTATAATATGCCGGCAGAATGTCTATTTCACATGGAACATAATTAAAAGTTCTATAATCCGAAGAGTATATGAAAGGATTGATTGTTGAAGCAGTGTAAACATCATTGCTGTTTAAAGCCCTGTTATTCTCAAAGACATTGCCCGTGTTTTGATATTCAATATTGAAAAAAGAATATATTGCTCCTGCACAAATCTTTGCAGAATTGTTTATGAAATTATTTGAAATCAAGAACAGTGAAGTTACATTGTCTAAAAATAAAGCCCCACCATTATTAGCGGAATTATTTACAAAATCTGATGAAGTTATTAATGAAGTGCCATACATCTGATAAATTGCACCCCCATCATATTTTGCATTATTGTTGGATGCAAATAAGTTATTTATATCCAATTTAGCATTTAGACCTGTAATTGCTGGCCCAAAAGTTGCTGAACAATTCAGGATATCCAAATCCTCCGCAAATAAACTTGAAGATAAAATATAAATTGCTCCTCCTGCATCATTTACTGAATAATCCTTTATGAATCTGGACTTTTTAATGGTTAATTTATCTGCATTTAAAGTGGCTATTGCCCCACCATAATTATATGCATAATTGTTAACAAATGAGCAGTTGTTTATTTCAAGACATCCTTCATCAAAATAAATAGCTCCCCCATATTCAGCAGTATTGTTGATAAACTCACAATTAGTTAAGGAAATTAAGTGCTTCTGCTCTTCTGACTTATAGGATGTATAGATACATCCCCCATAAGAGTTACCGTATTCATCTAAAGCATGACCAACACTATCTTTGAAAATAACATTTTCAGCAGCAAAATCCCCTTGATTTTTAAATGTGGCCCCAATAATTGTTAAATTTTTTAGAATAACATTATTTGAAGTTATTTCCAATCGATTGCATTTGATAATAGTATTGTCAACACTTTCACCTATAAATGTTACATTATTCAAAGAACGAAATGATTTATACCCATATTCCCCATCATTTATATGAACCACAATGTCATTTTCAATTTTAACATCCTCCAAATTCTTATAAGGATTATCGACTGATCCATTTCCAGAATTTTCATTGGAAACATCGACATAGATGTCAGTTGTTGATAAAATCTCCCCCGCAGAAATTTCGTCGGTTTGATTATCTAAAGCAAAATTTGGAGACAACACAATTAAAACTAAAAGCATCAACAATAACGGAACACACTTATTATATTTAAACATGATACCCCTCCAAAGTGAAAACCTCTATTTTTTAATTTTGATTGATTTAGTCACCTTAGTTTTTGCATATTGTACAACTATTTTATTTTTGCCAACTTTTAAATTCTTAAGATAAACAGTTGCAACCCCTTTTTTATTTGTTTTTGCAACATATTTTTTTCCATTAACTTTAAATGTTACTTTTTTGCCTTTAAAAGCCTTTTTACCTTTTACAGTGGCAGCGTACTTTATTTTTTTAGCTTTTTTCTTGGAGATATTTTTTGCAAACAATACCTTTTTAACAGTGACTGTATTTTTAACTTCAGCATCCCCATATTGGGTAATTATTGTATATTTTTTAGGAATTTGAGTTATTTTGAATGAAGCATATCCGTTCTTGTCTGTTTTGGAGGTTACAGTCTTTCCATTGATATTAAATGAAACAACTTTACCTTCACCTACAACATTGCCATTATCCCAAATACGAACCTTATATACTGAACCATCAGTATAATAAACCACCCTATTCCTGTTATTGGTGATTTTTGATTTGGGAGGAATATTAATGGATATTTCTCCGCTCATCTCGGAATAATTCCCATCGCCAACATATTTCCAAGAGATTTTCCTGACACCGCTGTCTAATGAAGAAATGTCCAAACTAGCAACACCATTTTTAATATTTGAATAATAACTTTTTTCATCTACATCAAACAGTACTCTGCCTGTAGCATCACTAGGGAAATTAATTGACACGGAATGTGAGTTTATATTGTCAGGAGTGGATATATCAATGACCGGAACATATTTTTCTATAATTATATCTTCATCAAGTGAAACTGAGTTGTATTTGCCATCCCCCTCATGAAAAATTGTTACTTTATTTAGTCCTTTATCAAATTTAGGAAGTTCAATGACAACTCTTCCATTTTCGTTAGGTGCACTGTAAACATTATCCTTGAATCTGATTGAAACGATGCCAGTCAAATCTTCAGATACAGTTATTTTAAATAGGGTGTCCTCATTTGAACAATTATATGAATATGTCAAGTTTGAATCATATTTAACAACTGAAAACTCTTTTTTGAATAATTTTTTATTAACTGAAAGTGTTTCCATTCCAACGTTTGTCGCATTGTATGTGAAAGTTGCTTCGCTGTTTTTAACTAGCAAGGCATTATCGGAAAGTTGGTTTAAAACGGAAGTGATATTGAATTCATAATCCGGTAAAAATCCTTCCAATTCCTTAATTGTACCATTCTCATTGACTTTGTTTAGTGTGAGCTTGAATATATTGGAAGACCCGATATATATTGAATCATCCATTTCAATATCCATTATGAGGAAATTATCCGGGAACACAACATCACTAAGCTGATATTTTCCTATTAATTCTTTGAAAAACGGACTGTTTGATCCCCAATAATTGTTATTTGAAATAAAATCACATGGGATGTCCTGATATGGGACTGAATATAATGCTGAACCTGCAATACCGATATTGCTGTCAAAAATTGAATATTCAATGTTGAATGTTGCTAAATTATCTTCATCGACCATTTCTGTTTGAGGGATTAAAATTGCACCGCCCAAACCAGACGCATGAGTCCATATGTCCCATCGTGTGGCTTCATTTTCTTTGAATATACAGTGAGTCACATTTAACCAACTGCTTAGATAATTTGCAATAGCTCCCCCATCACCCATCAAAGCCTTATTTCTGTAAAATGTATCATTTTCCAAATAGACATTACCTGCTTTGGAGCAGATTGCACCACCCCATGACAAAATTGAAGCCTGACCATAAGCGTCAGGAGATGATTCTACCCAATTATATTCATAAAAATCATTTGTACTTATTAAATTGCCCAAATCAGGGTTTCCAGTATCATAATACCCGTAAACATATATTGCACCACCATTACGTCCTGCAAAATTATTTCTAAATGTATTGTTGTTTGATTTGAAATTACCTGAAACAAATATTGCTCCGCCTTGGATTGTCACCGAATTTGAGTCAAATAAAGAATTTTCAACAATCATTTCATTTTGGGCATAATAACCTATTGCACCACCATCCAATGACCCTGTATTGTTAATGAATTTAGAGTTGTAAACATTTAGATTACCATTAGCAACACGGATAACATTAGTCATTGCGGAATTGGTTTTTGCGTCATTCACAATAGTATTATTTTCAAAATGAGAATTTTTAACAGATATGTCCGAGTTATCATTTGTTCCCAAAATAAATCCAAATACCATGGAAATTGATGCTTTTACATTACTGAAACTATTGCTCATATTTACATTATCCAAAGACAATTTTCCCGAGTTGTAAATCATACCCCCTTGAATTTGGACAGTACTTGCTTTTGCCAATATTCCATTATTTGTGATATTTGTATTTTCTATTATCAGATTTTTTGAATTTTTAATCAACAGCCCATAAACGTACAATATGCCGTTGCCACTGCAGTTGATGATTGAGTTTGCAAAATTACTGTTTTTCACGTTGAATGTGCCGTCATTTATAATTGCCGCTTGAATATTGCCCGCACTAACTTCCTTTTGAGTTGTGAAAGTGACATTGTCAAATGTCAATTTTCCGATGTTGTTAATCGCTGAAGCGGAAGTCGGATTATAATTCAGCAAAACAATATTTTTTAATGTCAAATCGCCTTTTGAATTTACATCAAAAAGTTTTGCCTCATCTGTACTGTTTATTGCAAAACCCTTACCGTCGATTACAACCGTCTTTTTGATTTGAATACCCTCCTTCAGTTTAAAATCGGTGTTTGAATTATAGGAATAGTCCTTATCCAACTCGATTACGCTATTCGTATTGATTAATTCTTCTAAAGAAGAGTATGATCCCTCATCATTACTCTCATATATTATATTATCATATCCCTCTTGAATCTCATTTATTTCATCATATTGCTGTTCAATTAATGTATTATTTTCAGATATCCTCTCTGCTGCCCAAAGAGGTTGTGAAAAAATCATTAGCACAACAAAAAGTAAAGTAATGAAATAAATATCCCTTTTTAAACTTTTCATCATTTCTCACTCAAATTATTACTTAAAATTAAAAAAATATTATGCTAATAATACTATTAATAAATATATGATTATTAATTAATAAAATTAACCAATTATTACCCCATATCCCTTGAAAGTAATACTAAGAAGCTTTTAATAAAAAATAGTAATACAAAATAGATATAATTTTAAAATAAGTAATACTGATGCGTTTTTTAGAAAAATTTTATTATAGATTAAAATAAAAATATAATTGTAATAATAATAGAATATTTTTTATTATTTATTATTACAAAATTTATTTTTATCAATAAAGGAGAAATAGAATGAAAAACATGAAAAAATCATTTATATTCATCCTATTAGTTATGATGATTATTTCAATTTCGGCTGTTTGCGCAACAGAAGATGCTGACAATCTTCAATCTACAAATGATGAGATGAATGATGTTAAAACTTTAAATATTAATGATATTGACGAAACATCACTTGAAGAGGCCTCCTCAAATGCAAGTGAAGTGCTCAGTACCGACAGCCACAAAAGTGGTGAAGGATATATCGAATTTGAAAACGACGAATATGAAATAGATGAAGGACAACAGAACATCAATATTAAAGGAACTGTATATTGCTACGATTATGGATACTATGAGTATGACTGGGAGGACGTGAATTTATATTGCAATTATACTGATGGAAATAATGTAGCAAGAAGTTATACATTAACTGCTAAGAGTAGTGAATTCAACTTTGATTTAAGTCAATGCGAAGGATTAATTGCATCCCAATCACCATATACATTAATGTTCAGTCCAGTTGAAGACAATTATTATGATGTATTTTTGGATTATAATGACTATAATCCTCTTGCAAACTCTTGGGTCACCCTGACCGTCAAAGAATCCCAGATTACACCAGTAGTCGAACCAAAAACAATATACGTAGGACCTAACGGTGTAGATAGTGAAGGATATGGAATCGAGGGCAATCCTTACAAGACAATTGCATATGCAGTTTCACAGGCATTGGACAATGACATAATCTACGTTTATGAAGGAACCTATGATGAGAATTCCATAAACTTAAACAAAACCCTAACGGTGATTGGTCAAAACAGGAACGTCATTATAGGATCAACTAAAACCGCACAAGGCCAAAAGATATTCGATGACTCCAACAGGGGAGCTTCATCATACAGATTTGTTAACTTAACATTTAAGGACGTTAGTTTCGGATCAAATAGCCTAATTTTCAACCTCCAAAACACCGGAAGTAATGAAATCACCAACTGTACTTTTGAAGGATTAACTCTAAGAATAGTTATCAACAGTTTATCCAATGAAACAAGTATTTCAAATTGTGAATTCAAGGATGTGGGAATCAACCAAGTTATGACCGGCGCTATGGCATATTTAGGTGGAAAATCCTCCATTAAAGACACTAAATTCACTGGAAGCCTAAACAAAGCTGCAATGAGTTATGTTAATTTGATCCAAACAACTCAAGGCACACAACTAATTATGGACAATGTTACCATTTCAGGCACCACTGGAAAATATAATTTAGTTAATGTTAACAAAGACACCACTACAACAATTAAAAACTCAAAAATTATCAATAACGACATCAAATCACAAAGTGCTTCAATGGGAGGTATTTTATTCAGTGCAACAGGTAGCAACTTATTCTTTAATGTCACCCAATCAGTCATTGCAAACAACACTCCCCAAAATGGATTTTTCTATGGCCTATCAGATACTATGAATTTCATTGCTAATTACAACATCATTTACAACAACAGTGGAAAAATCATGATTAATGCAAACCCTAAATACAATTTAGACTACAACTATTGGGGATTGAATAAAGCAATAGACATAACCCTCAACAATTGGATTGTCGTTGAGCCAACAGTCAATCCTAGTGAAGTGATGGACGGCGAAGATTTCAAAGTCACTGCCACTTTAAAAGTCACAGACAGTGAAGGAAATGTGAATGACCTTGAAAAAAGCATTCCTCAATTGACTGCAACATTTGAATACAATAATAATGAAATCACAAAAGACATTGCTCAAAACACCGTAGAAACCACATTTACTTTTGACAAAACTGCAAAAGAAATCAAAATTAAGGTTTTAGACGAAACTCTCACAGCCAATATTGCTGAAAAAGAATTTAAAGTATATGTCGGACCGGAAGGTGTGGATGCTGAAGGATACGGAACAAAAGACAAGCCATACAAAACCATCAAATATGCAGTTTCAAAAGCAGACCCAAATTATACCGTTTACATATATGAAGGAAGATATGACGAAAACTCCATTACATTAAACAAGAACCTGACAATTCTTGGTGAAAATAAAAACGTTATAATTACATCTTCCAGAGATAATGTAAAAATCTTTGAAGCAGCATACAACAGCAACGGGAATCACATCTCCTTAAGATTTGAAAACCTAACATTCGATACAATCAAACCTGGAATGTTCAATGCAATTTTAAATCTCAGAAACGACGACAGAAACGAGATAGTGAACTGCGTATTCACAAACACCGACAACCAATATAACATTTGGAGCGCATCAAAAGAAACATTAATTGAAAACTGCGAGTTCAAAGACATAACATTCACATCTGCAGGATATATTGTTTATATATCCGGACCGGGAAAACACGATTTAATCAACAACACTTTCGATAAAATCTCAAGCAACGCCGCAGGAGTTGTAAGTCTCATTAACATAATGAACAGACCACACAACATAAGTATCGAAAACATCACAATAACCAATGTCACTGGAAACATATATGGCATAAACATTAACAATAACGGTTATGGAGATGTGAACAATAGCGTATCTATTAAAAATGCCCTTATTGAAGACAATGAACTTAAAAAAACAACAAGCAATCAAGGAGGAGCAATATTTATAACTGCAGGATCCCCAACACTCACTGTTACCAACTCAACAATTAAGAACAATTATGCGGCAAGAGGAATATTTGCAGGAACCAGCAGTGAAACAAAAATCAATGCAAATTACAATTTGATAGAAAATAACGATGGAGCCATAATATTCAGTGTAAGTGAAGGAAGTCCCGTAACTGATTATAATGTTGATTATAACTATTGGGGAAGCGAAAACCCTAACTTAGATGACTTAAAAGTTAACAATTACTTCGCAAATGAAGATTTAACAGAACTAATAACAATAAAACAACCTGTTGAGCCAAATATGGAAGTTAAGGTTGATGAAGAGATTACCGAAGGGAAAACATTAACAATTGAGGTTACATTAAATGAAGATGCAACTGGAACAGTCACAATAACCGGAATCGAAGGAGTCATCCCACAAACACTTGAAAACGGAAAAACAACCTTTGAAATACAAAACCTCAAAGCAAACCAATACCCAATAACAATCACATACAGCGGAGATGAAAGCTACACAGAAAGGGACTACGAAACAACAATCACCGTGAAAGAACCCAAAGCAGACATACCTGATGATGCGAAAAATGTTTCAATGAGTATTCCTGAAGGGACAACAAGCCCTAATTTCACTATCAACTTGCCAGAAAATGCAACCGGCACATTCAGCATTTATGTAGACGGAAAGGAATACCTCAAAGAATTAGTTAACGGTAGTGCCACCATTACAGTTGAAGATTTGGCTGTAGGAGACCACAACATCTCCATCAAATACAGCGGAGATGAAAAATTCAACGGATTTGAAACAGAAAACAAAACTGTAACCATTCCTAAAGCAACAATCCCTGGTGGGGAAAATGCAATAAACACAACAACCCCTGAAGGATCAGATTCACCATCATACACAATTAGCCTACCTCCTGATGCAACAGGTAACTTAACCGTAACTGTTGATGGTGTAAACTACAGTGCTCCCCTAATAAATGGTAGTGCGACTGTAAATATACCTAAATTAGCTCCAGGTAACCACAACATTGCTATAACATACTCTGGTGACGATAAATACACAGGCATTTCCAAAAACACTACATTGTATGTTCCGGCTAAAACCACCCCCAAAACCCCAACAACCAAAAAAGTAGCTACTAAAATAACTGCTAAAAAGAAAACCTTCAAAGCTAAGAAAAAAGTTAAAAAATACACCATAACTCTAAAAGCAGGCAAAAAACCAGTTAAAAAAGTATGGGTAACTCTTAAAATTAAAGGTAAAAAATTACTTAAAGCAAAAACCAATGCCAAAGGTAAAGCAACCTTTAAAATTAAGAAATTAACTAAAAAAGGTAAATACAAAGCAACAATAAAATTCAAAGGAAACAAAAACTACAAAACAAGTAGTAAAAAAGTAAAAATAACCATTAAATAGAGATTAATTTCTCTATTTTTCTTTTTTTATTTTATAAAATTAAACACCACAAAATCTGAATTTTTCAAAAAATATTAAAAATAATTGCAAAAACTGCAATAAACTTAAAAATGATAAAAATTCAAAAAAAGAGTAAAAAAAGATTAATTAAATAATTTATTTAATTAATTCTTCGCCTTTGTCGACAACGATTTTACATGGAACCGGTAATTTCATACCTGCTCTTTTAAGTGCAACTTTAGCTTCTTCAAAGTTTTTAGCGTTACAATCAATGGTAATAATCCTTTGATCTTTTTTAACGATAGCTTCAACAGAAATAGGTTTACCGAAAGCGTTTCTCATACCGCTTTGTACCCTATCTGCTCCTGCACCAGTTGCCATTGGGTTTTCTCTTACGATTTGGTGTGGGTATACTCTTAATTTTAAGTGGTATCCCATTCTACCAGCAGCTCTTTGCATCAATCTGTTAGAAGCAATCCTTGCTGCTTCTAAAGAGTTGTGTCTAATTTGAGCTGGTTTTTTAACAGCTAAACTCAAAGATACAGGGAATTCTTCTTTTAAGTTTCCCATATCGTATTGTACGATTCTTGAATTTGGGGTTTTTCTAATATAATCTCTTCTTGTGTAAGCACGAACCATTACTATTCCTCCGAAATAAATATAAATTGTTTTTAATTAAAAATAGCTAAAAATAGTGAATTTTCAACAATAGCTATATAAAAATTATATCGTAATATAATAGAATACTTAAATATATTGATTAAGTTATTAATAAAGGTTACCCTATTTTTGAAATTTTTGCCCCTAAAATATTTTAGGTAATAAATTATATAATATAACTTATGAAAATAAATGGAGATCTTACTTTCATATATAAAACTGCAGACGATGCAAAGGTGGTTTTTGATTCCCTTGAAGTCGATAATAAAAATTATCTAAAATCAAAATTAAACGACAACACCATTGAATATGAAGTGAACAGCGAGAAACTAGGAACATTTCTTGCAACTGTAGATGACCTAATAGCTTCAGAGATAGTTGTCGAAAAAATCGTCGAAAAAACTAAACAATAAAAAGTTTTATATAAATAAAAAAAACATATATAAAATTATTATATATTATTAATCGTTATGAGAGTGTAATTTATGGAATGCTATTATCATCCTGAAAGAGAAAGCACAGATACATGTGCAATATGCGGAAAATCAATTTGTAAAGAATGTGGTTTAGAAATTGCCGGTAAAATTTATTGTAAAGAATGTTTAGAAAAAATTGTAGGTCTTGGAATTGAAAATACAGCAAGTCAACCTGCACAAAGTGAAGTTGTTCAAGAACCTGCAAGACTTGATAAAAAACCTGATGAAGGAAGTATCTACCAAACACAAAATGTGGTTGAGGAAGTGCCTCCTGCACCAGAAGTTCATGAAATCAAACAAATTCGTGACGATTCCCCATATAATATAAAGGACAATATTGAATATAGCGGAGGCATTGAAAGCAAATATGAAAATGAACCTGTTCAGCCTCAAGTAGAACAACGTCCTATCTCTCAGGAACCACAAATTGCACAAAATGAAATTCCACAACAGGCACCTAGAGAATCAGAGGAATTCATTTATCCTGATCATTCATACGAACCAGAACCAACCAGTGCCAGAGTGGACTTGGAAGACAGGTATGAAAAATATTTAGATGACTTATACTTCGATGATAATGTTCCTTTAGGAGAACAATTAGCAAAAGATGAAGAACAATATGGCTCTTTAACTAGAAAAGAATATCCTGAAAGAGAAGAAACCCTCTTAAAAAGCAAAAAACAACCACCTAAAAATGAAACTCCAGAAGAAATGGAAGCAAGAATTAGAGCTGAAATCTTAGCTGAAAAAGAAGGTGGCAAAAAAGGTAGGGATAAAAACATCCACAATCTAAATTATCAAGAAGAAAAAGAGCCTATGAGCGTGATTGACATTCTGTTAACTGTATTATTGGTAATAATAATTTTGGTTGTTATTTACTACATAATATACGTATTAGTATTACATGCATCTTATCCAACATTTATGGATGCTATATATGGACTTTCAAATCCACAAAATGTAGCTAACAATATTTTAAGTCCGCCTCCAACCGTATAATGAAATTTTTTCATTGCGGACTTTTTCTTTAAATTTTTTTAAACTTTTTTTATCTTTACAACCCAATATCCTAATATTTGAAGGATAGTTATCGATATATTGGGATATTACTTTTTTTGGTATCGGATTTTCCATTATGCTTATGATTCTCTGCTTGAAATGGGAAGAAAACCCTTGGAGTATTGATTTTTCCAATGCAGCCAAATCATCATAAGGCCTATTTGCAATGATGTTTTCAGCCAATTTCTCATTAAACATGTTTAAGCTTGACAAATCATCAAATGAATAATTGTTTGCAGTGTTTAATATGGACTCTTCATCCCTGATTCCATATATTATCCCATCATTTTTAATTTCCCGTTTTAATACTTCTATTGTCTTTTGAGGCATCATGTCCAAAACTTTATCAAAATTGTCCTCCAAAATACTTTCGCGAATTAATGTGCCGCTCACGCCTTCAATCCGCTCGACAAAAATGAATTTATCCTTATAGTCAAAGCCTATTTTTGACAGAGAATTCGAAAATGAAGTAATCACATAATTATCTTCCTCAAGCTTGCCCTTCAAAAGAGTTTCATGGGTTGTCTTATCCACAATCTTATAAGGTTTTGAAGCAATATGATGACCCATATTAATCCTTTTCAATATCTCATCCATTCCATCAACTGGCTTGTATCCTCGAGGAATATAATCAGTGTTCAATGCCTGAAACATCTTGCACAGACATAAGGAATATTGGCCGGAGCCCATCACTCCCATTGGAGGACCCTCCACTACAATATCTGCCCCAACCGAAATTGCAATTTCAGCTCTGATTTCACGGGGCAATATATAGGGTATGCCTCTTCCGCTCCTTTCAAATAATCCCGGCACAATAGCTACAAATAATGACTCATCAAACATGGCCTTTGCTGTTTTCATGCAATGAAAATGACCATTATGCAAAGGATTGTACTCAGTGAAATCGGACACCAAAATCGTATCGCTGGTGGAATCTGAAATTTCACACTCGACATCCAAATCATTATAGAATAACCCCTTATCCCTCTTGAGAATATTTGAAATTTGAGACATAATTAAAAATTTGGTTTTAAGATTAAAAAAAGTTATCTTTTAAAATTAGAAATGACAAATATTGAAACAACAAGGTGATAATCATGGATTTAGTTTTAAAAAATTGCAGATTAGTTGATGAAATCGGAGAGTATTTTATAAAAATTGATGATGGAAAAATAACCGACATATCAAAAACACCTCTGAAGGCAAGCGAAATAATTGACATCAAAAGCAATTACGTGCTTCCAGGTTTTATCGACCCACATATACATTTTAGAGATCCAGGATTAACCCAAAAAGAAGACTTTAAAACAGGCAGTTTAGCTGCAGCAAATGGAGGATTTGCAACCGTAATCGATATGCCAAATACTCTTCCAAAGACAAACACCCTAAAAGCTCTCAAAGAAAAAATCAAAATAGCACAAAAAAAGTCAGTCGTAAACTTTGAACTCCAAATCGGCCACAGCGATTTGGAAGAAATGAAAAAAATGATTGAACTAAATCCTATTTCCGTCAAAGTTTTCATGGACCTTGAAAGCGATGAAAGTTTGGAAAGGATATTCCATGACTTATCAGTTTTAAAAGAAACTACCAATTACAACGGACTTGTTGCAACCCATTGTGAAAAAAAATCAATTGTTGAAGAAGAAACTAAAAGATTAAAGCAGAATAAGGAAAACACCGCCATTGACTACACCTATGCAAGACCTACCCGATCTGAGGACGAATCAGTAAGGCAAGCAATTGAGCTTGCAAGGGCCAATGACTTACGTTTACATATATGCCATTTAAGCTCAAGCAAATCACTAAGTATGGCAAAAAGTGCAAGCAAAAGTATGCCTGTAAGCTGGGAATTTACACCTCATCATTTATTACTTGATAATTCAGCATACAATATATATGACACATTCATAAAAACCAATCCTCCACTAAGACCTAAGGAAGATAGTGTAAGGATCAGTGATTTGGACGAAAATTCAATAATCGGAACCGACCATGCACCCCACACCCTGGAAGATAAAACAAAAGGAGTCTGGGAATCATCACCTGGAATACCCAACCTTGAAACAGTAGTGCCCCTCCTTTTAACTGAAGTTAATAACGGCAATCTTGATTTTAAATTAATTCCTAAAATTTTCAGCGAAAATGCATCCAAAGTCTATGACCTGAAAACCAAAGGAAAAATAGACATCGGCTATGATGCTGATTTTACAGTAATAGATTTGAAGCAGGAAGGCAAATTTGACATTAGCGAATTCAAAACAAAAGCGGAATACTCTCCGTTTGACGGTTGGAAATATAAAGGTCTGCCAGTAATGACAATCGTTAATGGAAAAACAGTAATGAATAAATTATAACTAATTTTTTAAAAAAAAGAAAAAAAGTAAGGTGTGTTAACACACCTATTTGTAACATAATGCGTCTTCAGGACATGCCTCAATACATTGACCACATAAGGTACAGAATCCTGCAATTGGTAATTTAGGATTGTCTGTTTTGTGAATCATGTCATAAGGACAAGCTTCGATACAGTCACCACATTGATCACATTTAGATGGGTTGAATGCAATTCTGTCTCTTAAGACAGGTTCGCCGTCAATGGTTACTTCATATTGTTCTACTTTTAATGCATCGTTAGAACACATTGAAGCACAAGCTCCACATCTAATACAGCTAGCAAATGATGGCTCTAAATCAGTTTCCTCTAAAGCAGGGCAGCACATACCAGTTTTGGTAACTACACGAATAGCTTCAGTAGGACATTTGTTAGCACATGCACCGATGAAGTCACATTTTTCTACATCTCTTCCAATACCTTCTGCATCTACAGGAGCACCTTCACCCCATTCCACATCAATTTCTAATGCGTCAACAGGACAAAGTTTTACACATAATCCACATGCAGCACAGACGCTAGGAATTGCAACAGTTAAACTAGCACTGTTTGCAGCGATGAAATCACCAGGACATGCTTCAACACAAGTGTTACATCCAATACATTTAGCTGAATCGAAAGTGAAAGATTTGATTTCTTTAGTACGTTTGACAGGTTTTTTCTCAGCAATGAATATTGCATTCCAAGGACAGGTTTGAGAACATAAACCACATCTGATACAATCATCACCTACGGTTACAGGACTGCCAACTTCTTCAAGAGTAATTGCGTTTACAGGACAAGGTTCTACACAAGTTCCACATCCAACACAATCTTTGATGTAAACAGGTCCTTTACCTTTAAGATCTAATTCATATTCAGCAGGTTCTTTAATGCCTGGAACACCAATTACATCAACTGGGCAAATGTCAACACATTTTTGACACATTACACAGAAACCTTCAACTTCTTTTAATTTTTCACCAGTGACTTTAATAGTTTCTTGTGGGCAGACTTCTTCACATTTGCCACAGGAGTCACATAAAATAGAATTGAATACTAATCTTGGTACAACAATACCTTCAGCGATTTCGAATTCTTCTACTTTTAATGCACCTTGTGGACAAGCGTCAGCACATTTAGGTTCTTCACCACAAGTGTCACAGTGAATAATAGCACTAGGTGTTACTTCAATAGCTGATGTAGGACAAGTACCTTGACAAGCACCACATTTTATACAGCCATCTTCGTTAAATACAATCATTTATAAAAAACCCCCTTAAACTTAGAATTTTTTAATGAGGTTTCCTTCACTGTCTACAATATCTACTTCAGCTAATCTCATTTGACTATCCATTGAGTGGGTAGCACA
>NZ_JBGUPC010000003.1:0-45684 GCF_045130115.1 Methanobrevibacter sp. | reverse complement strand
ACTTGATAGGGATATAAACGCAGCAATTAATATTCTAAACCGCTGGTTCAACGGGGATAGCCTGATAAAATACTTAAATTAACCATTATTAAGTGAAAATAATTCAGGAATCCCCATCCTCTATAGGATGGGGTGGTTCAAGGCCGGTTACCATACATGGGGTAATTGGACACCAGGTTCTTCCCTCCACTTGAAAGTTTACTTTAACACAACTGAAGTGGGAGTATACAACAACAGCGCTCACATTTATTGGAAATGGAAAGATTGGGGTCCTGATGACACCCACGAGGCGCTTGAAGTATGGGCCAATGCATCAATAATCGTTGCAGAACCGGAATTTACCGTCAATAAGGTTGCTTCAAGCAACATTGTTGAGGTCGGTGACATTATAAACTACAATATTACCGTGACAAACACAGGACTTGTGAATCTTACTGGTGTCTTCGTTCAGGATAAGAATTATTCCAATGGATTGAGATATCTGGACTATACCGATAAAGATTCATGGGAGTTTGATGGTGTTGACAAATGGACTTTTGTAGGAGTTTTAGCTCCTGGTGAAAGTACAAGTCTTCTCCTTTCATTCGAAGTAACCAAAGCAGGTTTGCTAATAAACAATGTTATTGCAGGTAACGGCCTTAAAAATGAAACTCACAGTAGTGAAGCTGACGTAGAAGCAGAAGAACCGGAAGAAAACAAAACAGATGGTAATCCTGATGGTCCAGAGGGATCAGACGAAGATGAGATTCCACATGATTCTGAAAACGTGGATGATGATTCTGATAAATCCGGTGATGGTTCTGAAGAAGCAGATAATGTTTCTGGTGAAACCCAGGATGGAAATGAAGTTCAAGCTGAAACTTCAAAATCAGTGATGAACGCCACTGGTAATCCTTTATTTGTTTTGTTACTCTGTTTAATTGCTTTAGGTTTAGTTCCGTCAAGAGGTAAAAAATAAACATATGTGATTTAATCATATATTCTTTTTCTTTTTTTTAGATTTCAAATAGGAATTCTTTAAGTTTTTTTCTGTAAAAATTGATATACAATAGGTTAAGTTTATTTAACAATTTCAATAAAATAATTTACATGGATTTGCCTTTAAACATAGTCATTGGGAATGTCATTTCGCTGATTGCGGGTGTTTTCATCATTTTAAGCATGTGGGTCAATGATGAAAAGCAGGCATACAAATACCAATTCCTCAATGCTTTTATCCTGATTGTATCTTCAGTTTTCTTCTTTTCATGGACTGGTGTTGTTACCATGGCTGTTGCGGCTTCAAGAAATGCAATGGTCTATTTTGACAGGCTGACATTCGGCTGGACCATGTTTTTCATTTCTGTTTCAGTGGTATTTGGCCTTCTGGTGAATACCCTCGGGCTTGTTGGAGTTTTGCCAATCATTGCGATAATCCAGCTTTCACTGTGCAACTATTATCTAAAGACTATCAAACCGATTAAAATCAGTTTCATCGTAAACAGCGCCATTTATGTTGTCTATTTTCTTGCAATTTGGGATATTTCATCAGCTTCCATCGAAAGCTTTACAGCTCTTGTCGGATTGGTATCCCTGGCAAGGCTGATTTCCTCAGAGTCCAAGTCAGCCTAATTTGCTGATGAATTCCATGATTTTTGCCACGGTCTGGTTTTGCTGGTTTT
The DNA here is from genome assembly GCF_045130115.1 of Methanobrevibacter sp. GTDB lineage: Archaea > Methanobacteriota > Methanobacteria > Methanobacteriales > Methanobacteriaceae > Methanocatella. Next base: position 44,023 of record NZ_JBGUPC010000003.1, on the reverse strand, counting down.
CCGGGGTAATGTTCGCGTCATTGTCACCGGTTTGTTTTCCGTAGTATCCGAATTGGGCATGATTTCCGCCGTCAATGACATGTTCGGTCATATTGCTCATAAGAGGCTTTGCTTCATCATATGATTTTTTGTTAAGATTCCCGTCGTTTGATCCATAGATTGAGAGTGTCGGTTTTGTAATGTTTTCAGTCGGATATCCTGCAAGCAATATCAGCCCGTCACCTTTTCCCGAATGTGCCATATAGGAAGATGCAACCACTCCTCCCAAGGAATGTCCGCACAATACATATTTTGAGTAGTTAGTTGTATCGATAATCTTATTTGCTTCATTTTCGCCAAATAATGCGAGATTGAACGGCATCTCGACAAGATAGCAGTCAATGCCTTTTGAGGATAATTCGCACAGCATCGGCAAATAGGAGGTGTATTCAATTTTGGCACCGGGATAGAATATCAATGCGGTGTCGTTTCCATATCCGTTCAGAAATAATCCGTTATCAACTTTAGTGACATTAACGTCATCAGTTCCGTTCAGATAATCTGTTGCAGTCGCTTCGGCATGGCTGCAGTCCGTTAAATAATACATGGAATATGCAACGGCCAATACTGCAATCACGATAATTGCGATTTTGATTTTTTTGTTCATGGTAATATATTTTTTTCGAAACAATATTTAAATTAAACCTCAAACAGAACTAATGTCATGAAAAGACTTGCGATTTTTGATTTTGACGGAACACTGTTCGATTCGATTCATGATGTGCTGATTTGCTTCAACAGGGCACTGGCGATTCATGATTTTCCTGCACTGGCCCGTGAGGAGCTCATTCCATGCCTGGGAGGAAATATTGATGAGATTGTTTCGCTTGTTTTAAAGGACAACAGCACTCCCCAGAATGTTGAAGCGGTTAAGGAGACATATCTTGACTTGTACTATTCGTCTGAAAAGGAATTGACCGTTCCATTTCCAAAAGCCCATGGACTTTTGAGAAAACTGCAGGATGATGGGGTGATATTGGCCATCAATTCAAATCGGCTGTCAGATTCATTAGAGCATTTTGTCAATAGATTCTTCAGCGACATTGATTTTGTCCTGATTGAAGGCCACAATCTCGTTGACCCGTCAAAGCCTCATCCGTGGGGTGTTCAAAAAATATTGAAAAAGGCGGAAGTCCCTCCCGAAGATGCAATCTACATCGGGGATTCCAATACAGACATTGCCACTGCAAAAAATGCAGGAATCGATTGTGTTGTCGTAAAATGGGGTTATGGCAGTGAAAACGACTGGAAAAATGACTATATTCTTGAATCCGTTGATGACATGTGCGAGATACCAAAGTATTTTTAATCCAAAATCCAACTATTAATTATGTTATTCGTAAACTATCCCAAATGTTCAACTTGCAGAAAAGCTAAAAAATGGCTGGACGAACACAATATCGATTATGACTCAAGGCATATCATAGATGACAATCCCTCTGCCGATGAATTGCGCAAATGGTGGGAAATATCCGATTTGCCTCTCAAAAGGTTTTTCAACACAAGCGGCATGAAATATCGCGAACTCAAACTGAAGGACAAATTGTCTGACATGTCCGAAGATGAGCAGTTGGATCTTCTGGCCACTGACGGCATGCTTGTCAAAAGGCCTATTCTTGTCGGTGGTGATGTCGTGCTGGTCGGCTTTAAGGTAAATGAATGGGAAGAGAAATTATTGTAGTTTCCTAAAGAATGCAAATTTTTAAAAATCAATTGAATTTTTGAAAATATCATATTTATTTTATACTATAAGATGTATGTAACGCAAAATGTTAGTTAAAAATAGTTTTTTCAAAAAAATACATATAAAAGCATAATAATGGATACCATGCTTTTATTCTTTTTTCATTCAAGAAATTAATATGTTTTTAACAATTCAGGGATGTCTTTGATTACCCTTTCAAATCTGACCCCATAGGTGTGGCTTGGATCGTCAATGGTTTCCTCTATTGCCTTTTTGGTGAGTTCTCCGGCAATCTTTGCTGCTGAAGTAGGGCTTTTGCCAACCATGATTGATCCTACAAATGATGAGGCAAATACATCTCCGGTTCCGTGGGATATGTAATCAACTCTGTCGTTGTATACCATTTCCATTGATGATTCGTCCTTGTCCAATACAATCATTCCCATCTTATTTTCCTTGTGGGTATCTCCTTTAAGGATAACGTATTTTTTTGTAAACTCTGAAAGCTCGTTTGCCATTTCAACCATTTCTTCCTTTGTGAACTCTTCCTTCCATGGCTTGTGCAGGATGTAGCATGCCTCTGTTGTGTTTGGTAAAATGAAATCACCTATTTTACAGAGCTCACCCATTTTGTCTGCAAATTCCTGGTCGAATCCGTTGTAGAATTCGCCCTGGTCTGCCATTGCCGGGTCAACAAATACGATTCCGTCCGGTTTCAGTCTAGAGTCTATTATGTCTTTGATGTAGTCTAGTTGTTCTATTGAAGCTATGAATCCAGTGTATATCGCATCGAAATATATTCCCTCCTTTTCCCAGTGCTTTTGGATGGCCGGAAGGTCTTCTGTCAAATCCCTTACAGTAAAGTCTGTAAATCCTGAAGTGTGTGTGGATAAAACAGCGGAAGGCAATATTGCAGTCTCTATTCCGAAAGCAGATATTACAGGCAATGCAACGGTTATTGAGCACTGTCCGTAACAGGATATATCCTGAATTGTTAATATTTTTGTTGTGTCACTCATTCTTTCAACTCTAAATTAATAATATAAGTTAATTTGTATTTTTGCCTAGAAAAATATTTATATATTGGTATTGTTACCTCAAAAATCATTTTTTCAATCTGATTCTGGAATTCAAATTAACTATATAACAATAGTTATTATATATTTATAAATGTTTTCATATCATTTAAAAAAAGATAGAGATGGGTTAGAATTTTTTGATTCAACTTTTTTTTAAAGGGAATTAACTATTTAGGCTGATATCGCAATGATTTGTCAAAAAACTCTCTTAAAATCCCATGGTCATTGAATATGTATGCGTGTTGTATTTAGAGGAAAATGGGCGACCATGTTCATTTGCAATCTTTTGAATTCACCATCTCTCGAAAGTGCATTGTGCGCTTTCACTCAATAGTAGGTCAATGCTATTTAAAAAGTTTTGGTAACCGATTGGTCACCATAAACAGAAAAGTTTATATACTTCAAAAACAAGTCAATATAGCCGACTGATTTTTTGGAGGTAACTATCATGAACATCACTAAACATGTAACATCTTGTCCTATAGAATTGGTTGTAAAATTGATTAACAAAAAATGGGTAATTCAGATATTGAGAGATTTATTTTACGGTAAATCCCGTTTCTATGAATTCAAGGAAGACAAACCTGATCTTTCAAACAAGGTATTGAGCCACTGTCTGAAAGACATGGAAAACAACGGCCTGATTCAAAAGATTGTCGACAAGTGCGACAAGAAGAACGTCAGGTACATATTGACCGAAAAGGGCAAATCGCTCAACAAGGTTATATATGAAATCGCCATGGTGACCGTTGACAGCGAGAACTACTCTGATAAAATCAGAAATGACCTGAAAACAAGTTTTCAGGAAAACCTGCTTTAGGTTGAAAAATTAATATTTGGGTTTCGGTGTGGACCCTAAAAAACTACTTTTTTTCATTAACTTTAATATACAAAAGAAACTTAATTATTATTGAATAAAATATTTTAGGGGACAAAATATTGTTAGATATAAAATTATTCAGAGAAAATCCGGAAATAATTATAGACTCTGAAAAGAAGAGATTTAGAGACACTGAAAATGTTGAAAAGGTAATAGAATATGACACCTTATGGAGAGACGGTGAGAAAAAGCTCAATTCATTAAGGGCTGAGAAAAACAAATTATCCAAATCATTCAAGAAGGCTAAAGAGGAAGGCAATCTGGAAGAGGTAATTGCCAGATCCAAGGAAGTGGCAGCTGAAATCAAAGAGCTTACAGCCAAAAATGCCGATTACCTAAAGCTCAGAGATGATTACAGGTATAAGGTAGGAAACGTCATTGACGAGGACGTTCCGATTTCAGACACTGAAGATGACAATGTGGTTGTTAGAACCTACGGCGAAAAGCCGGAATTTGATTTTGAAGCTCTCAATCACGTCGATTTAATTGAATCAATTGACGGTGCAGATTTGGAGACTGCAGCTGAAATCGCAGGAGCAAGATTCTACTATCTGAAAAGAGATATTCTACACTTGAACCTGGCATTGATTCAATTTGCACTCAATGAATTGGAAAATGAAGGTTACATTCCAATGCAGACACCATTCTTTGTAAAAGGGGAAGTTGCAGCCGAAACCTCCGAACTCGGCGAGTTTGAAGAGACCCTATACAAGGTTGAAAACGAAGACATGTACCTGATTGCAACCGCTGAGCAGACCCTTGCAGCATTTCACCGTGATGAAATCATAAATCCCGATGAACTGCCGTTAAGATACTGCGCTCTTTCAACCTGCTTCAGAAAGGAAGCGGGCTCACACGGTAAGGATACCCTGGGAATTTTCAGGGTCCACCAGTTTGAAAAAATAGAACAGTTCATCTTCTCAGCACCTGAAGACTCCAAAAACCAGCATGAGAAACTGATGGAAGTGACTGAAGGAATCTATCAGAAACTTGGTCTCCCATATCAGATTATAGCTATCGTGTCCTCTGCATTGAACGACAATGCGGCCATTAAATATGACCTTGAGGCATGGTTCCCTGGATCTGAAACCTACCGTGAACTGGTTTCATGCACCAACTGTAAGGACTATCAGGCACGTAAGACCAAGACCCGTGTTGGAAGGGCAGGTTCCGGTGATGCTCAGACATTACACACCTTGAACAGTACTGCAATCGCAACCGAAAGAACAATGTGCTGTATCTTGGAAAACTATCAGCAGGCTGACGGCAGCGTTAAAGTTCCTGAAGTGTTGGTCCCTTACATGAATGGAAAAACCGTCATTGAAGCTAAAAAATAATTAATTTTAAATTTTAGTGTGTTTACACACACTTCAACTATTTTTTTTGATTGATGTAAAAAATTTATTACTTTCAATTTTCTTTTCAAAATACATTTAAACTACACATAATAAACTATTACTCATGAAGAGTAGTATCGCCAATTATCTAAATGGAAAATTCGACCCTATCGTTTTAATCAAAACCAATGAAAAGCCTGAGGACATCAAAGGTCCGAAGGAAGGACGTGGCGGATGTGTAATGTCTTTTGTTGCACAGTGTATAGCTAAAAGAAAGGCCTTTGTTTTTGGTCGTGAAAATGGAACCTGCGGAGGAATCTGGCCAGGATTTGGATGGGGAGACGGCTTTGCAACCGAAGATGCAAAGGAATTTCAGGCAACATTCCTTTCAAAAGGTGTGGATTCAGCTAAAAATAAAGAAGAATATCTTAAAAAACTTGAATCAAGACCTAAGCATGTAAAGGAAATGTTCACTGAAGGTGAAAGAATATATGAGGATTTTGAAACCGCATATGGACATATTTCATCAAGGCCAATCTATGACAGCGAGGATTATGTTGTATTCAAGCCTTTGGAAGAGCTGGATGAAGGCGAAATTCCTGATTCAGTGATATTCACAGTCAATGCATTTGAACTGATGCTCTTGCTGCAGCTTGACGGATCCCATAGGGTTGAAAGCAATCATGTTTGTGTGCCTCAATCTTCAGCCTGCCAATTGATAGGCTGTTTCACATTTGAACAGGCAGAAACCGAAGATCCTCATCTCCTTTTGGGTCCGGTTGACCTTGCGGCACGTAACCACATGAAGCATTTCATTCCGAATGATTACGTGACACTTGCAATGCCATGGAAACTGTTCATGAAACTTGAAAAGCTCAGTGAGGATAGCCTTTTCCAATCACATTTATTTAAGGATTTTGACAAATAGTTATAGTGATTATTATGAAAACAGTGGTTATTAATGCAAGTCCGAGAAGAAGATGGAACACCGCACAGGTAATGAAGGAAGCCGCCAAAGGTGCCGAATCAGCCGGTGCGGAAGTTGAATATGTTGATTTATACAAGCTTGATTTACATGGATGCATGAGCTGTCTTGTCTGCAAAAAGGCTGACAAGGACAGATGCAAATGCTATTGGAAGGATGAGCTGTCCCCATTGATTGAAAGGATTTTGGATGCTGACACATTATTGATTGGTTCTCCGATTTACTTCAACGAGCCTACCAGCCACTACCGTGCTCTTATGGAAAGGCTGATATTCTGCATATTGTCATATGACGGTTTCGGTTCATATTTTGAAGGTAAAATCAATGTTGGGCTCTTCTTTACAATGAACGCTCCTGAAGACTATTATGAGACAATGATGGAGGAATACCTGGAAAGCTCATCACAGGTCTTCGGAATGCTCAATGGTGAAGTCAAGATTTATCCTGTATTCAATACACTGCAGGTCAATGACTATTCCAAATATGCAATGGGAGCATTTGATGAGGAAGACAAGAAACTGAATCATGAAAAGCAGTTCCCGGTTGATTTGAAAAAAGCATTTGAGATTGGTGCTGAGTTGTCAAAATGAAAACAATTGTAATCAACGCAAGTCCAAGAAAGACATGGAACACTGCAGAAATCATGCAGGCAGCCCAAAAGGGTGCCGAATCTGTCGGTGCCGAAACGGAATATTTTAACCTGTATGATCTGGTCTTCAAGGGCTGCAGAAGCTGTCTTGCCTGCAAGCTCAAGACCAACACCAAGGGCAAGTGCTACTGGAATGACGACCTGACAGATGTCATAAATAAGATTTTCGATGCTGACTGTCTTTTGATTGGCTCACCGATTTACTTCGGACAGCCTACAAGCGAGTTCAGGGCATTGGTTGAAAGACTGATTTTTTGCATCATGTCCTATGATGACGGCACAAGCTATTTCACTGGCAAGGTCAATGTTGGAATATTTTATACTATGAACGCCCCTAAGGAGTTCTATGAGCAGTCCATGAAGGACAGCCTTTCAACTACCGAGTATCTCTTCTCATTTTTGAATGGGGAGATTGTAACATATCCGGTCTGCGATACTATTCAAATCAGTGATTATTCTAAATTCAACATGGCGGGCTTTTCGCAGGAGGCCAAGGAAAAGCAGTGGATTTTGCAGTTTCCGAATGATTTGGAAAAGGCATTTGAAATCGGTGCGGAGTTGAGCAAATGAAGACTGTTGTAATCAATGCGGGTCCCAAAAGAAGGGATATCAATGCGCAGCTGGCAAAATCTGCTGCAGAAGGTGCAAAGTCAGTCGGTTCGGAAGTTGAATACGTTGATTTATATAAGATTGATTTGTCTGGCTGTCGCGCTTGTCTTATATGTAAAAACGATGATGATGTCTGCAAATGCTTTTGGAGGGATGAACTGTCTCCATTGATTGAAAGGATTTTCGATGCGGATTCTCTGTTGGTTGCAGCTCCGATATTTTTCTCACAGCCTACAAGCCATTACATGGCTCTGATTGAAAGATTGATTTTTAGTCTGATTTCATACAAGGCAGGAAACAAGTTCAGGGGCAAGGTCAATGTTGGGCTTTTCTATACAGTCACCTCTCCGATGGATTATTTCGAAAAGTCTGTAAGGCCTCAGCTTAAACAGTCTGAGGATTTGCTTGGTCTTCTCAATGGGGAAGTTGTCATTGAGTCATTTTCAAATATATCCAAGAATCTAAAGTCAGATTTATCTGATGATGAGCTTAATTCAAAAGAGAATCAGTTATCTCTGGATTTAAAAAGGGTTTTTGAAATTGCTGCCGATTTAAGCAGCTAATTTTTTTTCAAATTTTTGCGTATACATTTTTTAAAAATGAATACAAACCTTTATATACTACATCGTCACAATATTTAATTGTATACAAAAATCAAATTTGTAATACAATAAATAGAGTGATAAAATGTCAAACCAAAAAAGAACTAGAAAATTTGTATTCGGAAATGAAAGATTCGGAGGTTCATATACTCCAGGAGAGTTTGAATTCACTTTCCCTGAAGATATGACCCGTGAAGACTTTGAAAAAATATTCACTCAAAAAATGGAATCCTTACACAAAAGAGGAAATGAATTTGCAGAAGAGATATTTGATCAGAAATCCAAAAGGGAAAATCTGAAACCATTAAGCATACGCGTAAAACCTCATACCAAGGAATTTTTCAAAAATCATTCTATTTTATCTCCAAGAGATGTATTGGAAATGTATGAAGAATTCAACAACGGTTCCGAAGCATTCATCAACTCATTGATTGAGGAAGAAAAGGAACTGGAAAAGGAACTGGTTGAGGTTCAGGAAAAGCTTCACAATGCAAAGCTCTTCAGAGAAAAGCTGGTTGAAATCGAGCCTGACAGTGACATTTTGACTGATGAGGGAAAATTGGCCAAACTGCAGAACCAGTATGAGGATACTGAAGTCAAGACAATCGGAAATGAGACTCCAGTTGAAAAGGCCAAAAGCGATATAATCAAGGATATTCAAATCTACAATACTCTGGATGTATGTGTTTACGGCAATGAGTATCTGATAATCACTGTCTATACCAATGCCAAACCTATTGCATACTACTTTAAAAACGAGTATTCCGATGAGGACATCTCTCAAATCATCGCTCATGTTGAAGAGTACTGCAGCGAAAATGATATAGGATTCCAATCGATCGAAAATTCAGAAATATAATTTTTTAAAGTCAAAGTGTGTTTTACACACTTCAACTATTTTTTTTGTTTTAAGTGGTGATGGTTAGTTAAGTTGCATTCATCTGTCAAAGAAGAGCAATGCTATACCTTCAATAATCAGGATGATTCCTATTATTATTGCAATATATATCGGTTGGGCCCATGCAAATGCTCCAAGAGCTATTGCGATGATTCCCATGACAAGAACCAATATTGATGTGAAAAGTGAAAATGCACTTACCCTTGATAACAGTCCGATTATACCGAAAATAATCAGTATAAATCCTATAAGATAGAATTGGATGCTTACAAGGAATGATAATGCATCAATATAGAATATGAATAGGAATCCCAGAATGATTACTATAATTCCAATTACCATTAATGGGACTGCATAGGTGTTGTTTGCATATTTTTTCATATCCAATCCGGTGTAAACTGATGAGATACCGAAAAACAGCAAACTAAATCCAACAATTATTGAAATCAGTGATTCGGATAACATTGGGAACAATATGAAAATCAGACCGACGATTATTGATAATATTCCCATGCCTTTGTTGCCGTCCATTACTGTCACCTCCATTTAGTTTATATATGTTTAAGATGTTATTTATATTATGGCAGAATTTGAAGAAATTATTAACACTAGAAGAAGCATCCGTGAATATGCAGACAGGGATGTAAGTGATGATGACATTTTGAAAATCCTTAAGGCGGGAATGCAGGCACCCGGATCAAGGCTTGGAGCCGAACCGTGGGAATTTGTTGTTGTAAAAGACAAAGAGACTCTTGCAAAGCTTGGAGAAATAAAGCCTAGGGTTACAAATGCTCCAGTTGCAATAGTGCTTGTTGCCAATATTGAAAGGTCATTTTATAAGGCAGTTTGGCAGCAGGATATGGGTGCGGCCTGTGAAAACATGTTGCTTGAAGCGGTCAACCTCGGATTGGGCGGACTCTGGAATGGAGTCGCTCCTGAAGAGGAACGCATGGAGGCAATCGGCAAAATCATAGGCATCGATGACATCGCCGATTTGAAGCCTTTCTCAATTGTCACAATCGGATATCCTGCTGACGGATGGGAAAACAAGTTCATGGACAAGTTTGATGAGGAAAGAATACACTATGAAAAATACTAGATATGACTTTAAAAGCGTAATTGACAGGACAGGTACCAATTCACTTAAATGGGAGCTTTTTGATGATGACTTGCCCATGTGGGTGGCAGACATGGACTTCAGGGTGGCTCCGGCCATTGAAGAAGCTATTCTAAAGAGGACGAAACATCCGGTATACGGCTATACGATAGTTCCCGATAATCTTTTTGAAGCCTATATTGGCTGGTGGAAGAGAAGATATGGCCTTGACATGTCAAGGAATGATATGGCATACTCAATTGGGGTAATGCCGTCAATATCATCAATGATCAGGTGCCTGACAGAAGTCGGCGATGAAATTCTGATACAATCTCCTGTATATCATGTTTTCTACTATGTGATTGAGGACAATGACCGAAAAGTCCTTGAAAACGAACTGGTCTATGAAAATGGCGAATATAAAATTGATTTCGATGATTTGGAAGAGAAACTGTCAAAGGTAGGGATGATGATACTCTGCAATCCCCACAATCCGATTGGAAAAATCTGGTCCAGAGAGGAACTTGACAGAATTGCCGATTTGTGCATAAAGCATGATGTCATTCTGATTTCCGATGAGATACACTGCGATTTGACAGATCCTGGAGTTAAGTATAATCCGTTCAAATCAGAGGATAATGTCATCAGATGTCTCTCCCCTTCAAAGTCATTCAACATTGCTGGATTTCAAAGCTCAGTGGTCCATGCCAAAAATGCTGAACTCTTGGATGAAATTAAAAAGCAGATGCACATTGACAATTCAGATTCATGCAATGTATTTGCAACGGCGGCTGTGATTGCAGCTTATGAAGAGTCTGAGGGCTGGCTGGAAGAGTTAAGGGAAGTTTTATATGAAAACAAACAAATAGTAAAGGAATTTTTAGCCAGGGAATTGCCTGTTGTCAAGCTTGTCGAGTGTGATGCGACTTACCTCCTATGGCTTGACTGTTCAGCTTTAAAGACTCCATCAAAGGTATTGTCTAAATTTTTAAGGCAGAATCAGGGCTTGTTTCTTTCTGCCGGTAGCGATTTTGGCCAAAACGGGGATGATTTCTTGAGATTGAACATAGCATGCCCTCAAAAACTGTTGAATGAGGGACTGCTGAAACTTAAATCAGGTGTCATCGCTCTTAATAACATCAACAGGTTGTCTAAAAACATATAATAATGGTTAAAGGTGAGTTAATGACTAAACAATGTTTTTACTGCAGCTATCCGAACAGGGACGATGCGACACGATGCATCAACTGCGGATTGGCACTGGATACATACTGGGATAAATCAGAAAACCGGCCGGAATTGGTTAAAAAACCAAAGAAATGATCAATCAAGTGGATTCATTAGATGATGGATACATAAACTTTTTTTTTTAATTAGTCTAGAACCTGTAAAGTTTAATCAAAATTTCTTCATGAAACGTACGGTTTTTTTTTAATTATTTTTTTCACAAATTATATATAATTTTTATTTAGTTAAATATAATTATAGAAATAATTTTAATTTGTGGTTTAGATGGAAAATAATAGGATTATCATTATATTGTTATGCATAATCATCGCAATTCTTGTTGTTGGTGTCTTTGTGTTTTCAGAAATGGCAAAAGAGGATTCCAATCTTTCAATTGCAGATAAAGAAATCAATGTTGGAGACTCCCTGGTTGTTGTACTGACCGACAGCAGTGGCAAGCCTATCGCCAATCAAACTGTTAACGTAAAGTTAACTGACAAGGACGGAACAGTGATTGATGAGGACATAACAACCAATTCCAAAGGAAAAGCGAAATTTAAGATGGAGGAAAAAGGAAAATATTCTGTTGAGTGCAAGTTTGATGGAAACGGCCAGTATGCATCAAGTTCTATTGCAGATAAAGTCAGTGTTAAAAAAGCGACTACTGAGGAGGTCAGTGGGGAACAAACCTCAACAACAACTCACACCAGCAAATATGCTCCTAACGGAGGAATATATCCTGAATATGGGCCGGAAGTCGATTCACATGGAATAACAAGGGAATATGCAATTGCACATGATATGCATTATGTCGAAATCACTGTTGACGGCGACAGACCTGGAGAAATGGTGACTGTTGGAGGTTATACAAGAGCTGATCCTAATACAGGATACTATCATACATAATTGGGGGGGGATTAAAATGGAAAACAAAAATATAATTATGATATTGCTTGTAATCATTGTCATTCTTTTAATTGCTATTGGAGTAATGTTTTTTAATCCGATTAATGCAAAAGAGCCTTGTAAGATTAAGATTACAAGTGATAAGGAGCAGTATGAAGGTGGAGAATTATCAATCAAGTTGACTGATTTGAATAAGACTCCGATTTCAAAGGAAATTATTAATGTCACCATTACCAACAAAAAGGGTAAGGTGGTAGTTGATGAGGTTATTAAAACCGATTCTAAAGGTAAGGCTAAGCTTGATTTGGATTTGAAAAAGGGTAAATATACTGTTAATGTTACTTATGGTGGAAATGATAACTATACTGGAAATAGTTCTTCCCAGAAATTGGAAATTAAAGAGGCAGTTACTGAAGCAACAGTATCATCATCAAGTGATTCTGCTTCTACCTCACAAAATAGTGTAAGGGAAGAATATCTTACAACTCCTGATGGATGGAACCCTGGGGAACATGAAGTCTCTCGTGATTCAATAGGGGATGGAAGAGAAAGAGTGCATTACGATGATGGTTATTTTAGAGTAGTTGATCAAGATGGAAATATTGTTACACATGGATGGGAATAACTTTTATTAGGTGGGGCATATATGGAAAACAGAAACATAATCATAATTTTAGTTGCTGTAGTTATTGTTCTTGCAGTTGTTGCAGGAGCAATGTTTTTGCAGTCTAGCAATGCTAAAGAGCCAACTAAAGTAAAGATTACAAGTGATAAGGAGCAGTATGAAGGAGGAAAACTAAAAATACAATTGACCGACTTAAATAAAACTGCATTATCAAAAGAAAAAGTAAATATTTTGGTAAAAAATAAAAAGGGCAAAGTCGTTGTAAATGAAACGGTGAAAACTAACTCCAAAGGTAAGGCTAAGCTTGATTTGGATTTGAAAAAGGGTGAATATAAAGTTAAAGTTATCTATAAAGGTAATGAAAATTACACTGGTAATAATACAACACAGAAATTGAAAATCAAGGAAGAAGTAAAAGAAACTGTTATTGAATCATCTAGTTCTGATTCAGGGGGTTATGATAAATATTCTCAACAGTATGGCACATATATAAAGCAGTATACTGATTCAAATGGTATACAGCATATTGATGGTGCTAACGGTATGCATGAGAGTTATGATCCTAGTACTGGTTTGTTATCAGGTGTAGATAGTAATGGTAATGAATATCAGGATTATATGCGTTAGGATAATATTCATGTTTTTTTTTAAAGTGTTCAATTAGGTGGACACAATTAAACAAAAAGTTTAAAAAACAGGATTATTATAGTTTTATCCATGGAATTGAATTGAATAAAATTGAATCAGATGCCTATTATAATGAGGTTTTGGCGATTGTTTCCGATTATAAGAAGCTGGTAAAAAATCCCCGACAAAAAATTAAAGGATTGACTAGGCAGGCAGTTACATTGACTGTCATCGCACTGGCTTTTCTTGTAATCTTTTTAGCATTGTATCTCCAGAACCGAAGCAATTCCTTGTATTTGATTGTGGTTGCGATATTTGCAATTGCATTCGTTTTGGGCATAATATATAATGTTTTGATTAGAAGAAGAATTTCAAAGCTTAAGAACAGGGGTTCCTTTAGGAAACTGGTAATTGAGGATGATTATGTTGAATTGACTGTGGGAAATGAAAAGTCAAGACTTGAAATGTCTGAAATTCAATATGTTTTAATAAATAAATATTCAATATCTTTTATTCCGAACAAGGTCAATCTTACATTAATATCTATTGGAATAAGTTATCGGGAAGATGTTTTAAATAATTTTTCCCATAAAGAACTTATTATTGACAATTCCAGTCTGTATCAATGAAATTTTGAATCAACCAATCAGATATGCTGATGTCAGAGTCATATCTGATTATTTCATCTTTTTTAAACCATTTTGCCTTGACGATCTCATCACCGTCAACTTTAATATTACCTGATTCGTATTCGGCAGTAAATCCGAGCATCAGTGAATTTGGAAATGGCCAGGATTGGCTTTTCATGTATTTCAGATTTTTTATTCTGATTCCTACCTCTTCTAAAACCTCACGATGAACAGCTTCTTCTATTGCTTCACCAGGTTCCACAAATCCAGCTATCAGTGCATATCTGATAGTTTCATGGTAGCTGTGCTTTGCCATGAGTAATTCGTCATCATTTCTTATGGCCACAATAATTGCAGGAGCGATGCGAGGATAATGGTTTTGGCCGCACTCAGGGCATTTTAACATCATGTCTTTTTCATCTAATTGAGTCTTGGCTCCACATCTTCCGCAAAACCTGTGTGATATATACCAATCGTTTATCAAAACAGCTTTTCCTGCAATATGGTACAGGTCATGATCAAATTCATAGACCTCCATCAGGTTATGGAATGTCCCGTCCCCATTGGCATTAACCACGAATGCTTTCATTCCTTTATACATTCCAATAAACAAACAAAAATTAACTTCAAACTCATTTAAATCTTTTGGCAATCTTTTATCTTCATCCAGATACAATTCTCTGTTTTCATTAAAAATAAATAGGTAATCGTCATTATCGGGAGTGATTTCATCACTAAAATCGATTTGGTAGTTTTCATATAGGGATTTTTCAATCATGTTAAATGATATGTTTTAATCGTTATTAAAACTGTAGTGAAGAATTTCAATGTAAATTATATAAGAAATCAAATACAAAGATAATAATGGTGATATTTAATGGTATCTGAAAATATGGAAAAAGCTTTAAATGGTCAATTGAATGCTGAAATCTACTCAGGTTATTTATATTTGTCCATGGCATCTTACTTTGAAGATGAAGACTTAGCAGGATTTGCTAACTGGATGAGAGTACAAGCAGAAGAAGAATTAGAGCATGGAATGAAATTCTATGACTACATTATCAGAAGAGGAGCTTCAGTAACCTTGACTGAAATCGAAGGACCTCAAACCGAATGGGACTCCCCAGTAGCTGCATTCGAACATGTCTTAGAACATGAGAAAAAAGTATCAGGATTAATTGATGACCTTGTTGATTTAGCAATCGAAGAAAAAGACCACGCAACCAACAACTTCCTACAATGGTTTGTCGAAGAGCAAGTCGAAGAGGAAGAAAACGCTATGGAGTTAGTTGCCAAAATCAAATTGGCTGATGGCGACAACAGATTGATTTATGAATTGAACAAGGAATTAGGTGCACGTTCACCATCCGAAGACTAGATTTAATCTAGTCTTAACTTATTTTTTTTAGGTGTTTAAATGAATTATCCGAAAGAACCGACAAGCGAAGCCCAGGTTGACTCAACAGAATATGAGTGCGAACTTTTAGGCAGGAATGATTTAGGCAGCGTCCATCTGCACGGTCCTTTTGGAGATAAAGACTCGAAGGTTAAAATAGCTTATGTGATTGGAATGCATCCTCTGGAAAGCAAGTCCCACAGAGCTTTGTTTGAAAAGTTAACCTCAAAAAACGATTTAAAAAATTGCTATTACCTGTACAACATCAATGTCAATGATGATTCCTCAGAAACGGAAGGTCGTCTTGAGGGCCAGCTCCTTGCACAGGAATTCATCAGAGATGACATAATAGGCAAGGAATACGATTTGTTTTTGGATATCCACTCAAACCGTGGACCTCAGGGTCCGGGAGACTATCAGATAACCAATTTCGTCTTTGCACCGGGCTTTGACGATAAGTCATCCGAATACATGAACCGTATTATTGACAATATGGATGAAATCGTATATTATGCTCCGGAATTCAGATCAAGCCCACCATACATAACAGAACCGACAGCAGATGCAGGAATACCTACACTGGTCTATGAATGCTATTCTTCAGAAGATTTTGAGTTCACATGCATGCTGGCGGAAAAGTTGGTCAGTGTTGTCGATGGTCTGTTTTAGGTAGTTAATATATACTATTGAACCTAATACTATTAATTATGAAAAAGCAACTTGTGTACTTAGTCGGAATAGTATTAACTATTTTTGACATACTCTTTTTGTCATACATTACATTTTATCCCGTTGACACTTCGTTCAAGGTTAATGTTATTATCTTTGACTTGTTGTTATGTGCAGTTTTCTGGATCGAATTTCTATACAGTCTTAAAAAGTCAGATGACCGGAAGGAATATCTGAAAAATAACTCTTTGAGCATTTTGGGAATGCTTCCGTTCAATTCTGTGTTTATGAGATTATTGAGATTCGTCAAGCTTGCCCAATTGATTAAGATTTTCATTCTGATTCGCGATGACGAAAAGATATTTGCGGACTTTTTGAAAAAGACTTATCTGGACAAGATAATTGCAATAACAATCGTATTCATTGTCATTGTCACCATTCTCGTTTGGCAGGTTGATTCAAATATCATCGACTTTAGAACAGCTATCTGGT
Source organism: Methanobrevibacter sp. (assembly GCF_045130115.1). Lineage (GTDB taxonomy): Archaea > Methanobacteriota > Methanobacteria > Methanobacteriales > Methanobacteriaceae > Methanocatella. The sequence goes on along the minus strand of NZ_JBGUPC010000003.1, from coordinate 27,594 downwards.
ACACTTTTGTTTCAATGACCAGTACAGGATATGGTGATGTCGTTCCGGCCTCAAGTTCAGGCAGGCTGATAGGCATTGTGGCAATGGTTGGAGGCATCATAATCTTTTCCCTCATCACTGCAATAATCTCATCGGCATATGTTTCAAAGTTGAACAGGGATAAGCGCAATGACCTAGAATCCAAGATTGATTATTTGACCTCTGAGGTTGAAAAATTGAACGAAAAAATTGATGAAATGAATAAACGGTAGATTTTTTTTACAAAATGTTATATATATTTAAAAACAAATATTTTATAGTAATTTAAGGATGTGAAAAAATGATTATAAGAGCACCTTCAAGAATACATATGTCCCTTATTGACTTGAACGGGTCATATAGAAGAGTCGATGGTGGTATTGGTCTAGCATTAGCTGATCCACAATTTGTATTGGAAGTTGAGAAAATCGATAGCGGTATTGAGCTTGAATTTGCAGATACCGTAACAGATGAGGAAGCGATTTTGGAATGTCAGGAAAAAATCCCTGATGCCGCTCAAAAGACAATTGAGCACTTTGATATAGATTCAGGTTTCAGATTTATTGTACATAATACTTATCCTCCGCATTCAGGATTTGGAAGCGGAACCCAAATAGCAGTTTCAACAGCTCATTTGATTACTGAAACAATGGGCATTGAAGTGGAAAGTCGTGAATTAAGTGCGATTGTTGGAAGGGGAGGAACTTCCGGTATCGGAACCTACACTCACGATTTGGGAGGATTCATCCTGGATGGCGGACACAGCAAAGAGGAAAAACCTTTGTTCTTGCCTTCAGGTGCTTCACAGGCAAAGCCTGCAACATTGATTGCAAGATATGATTTTCCGGAAGAATGGAACATTTTAATCGCAATTCCATACATTGAAAAGCATGTGGAAGGTGATGATGAGGTGGATGTGTTCCAGACATACTGTCCTATTCCAAAAGAGGAAGTTGAACAGGTATCTCATCTGATTTTAATGAACCTTGTTCCTTTCATGCTTGAAAAGGACATCAAAAATTTCGGATGGGCTGTAAGCGAACTTCAAAAAGTTGGTTTCAACAAGTTGGAACACTCACTTGATGCAAGCTATCTTCCTACAATGAAAGCCATTGAAGAGGCTGGCGCATACGGTGTTGGAATCTCATCATTCGGACCGGTTCTCTACACCATGTTTGATGAATCAAATGCAGATATTGTAGAAAAAACCAAGGAAATCATTGGTGATAAGGGTACTGTATTTGTCACCAAGGCGCAAAACCATGGTTTTGTCATTGAAAAGTAAACATTAGAATTAATTTTTTAAGGGTGTTGGTATGAGCAGTAAAAATAGAGTGACAAAGTTAAAAAGAAAAAATATGGTTTTTCTTCTGATTTTTTTTGTATTGCTCATATCTAATATTTTTCTTTATTACTCATTTTTAAATTATTATTTTAGTCATCATTTGGTCAATGTCTCATTCACTGTATTAAATAATCTTTTGACTATGGGTGCGGCAATCATAATTTTCGGATTCATTTCAACAAGGCTGCCTCAATTCAGGAATTTGAGGGACAGCTCGATTTATGAAATAGGATATCTGATTATTATCGGAATTTTCAGTATAGTCATTTCCATTTTTAATCAGAGTACCCATTCAGCGGAATTTCTCATGCCGTTTTTAAACATGTTTAAGGTATTGTCCGTCGTGCTTATATTTATGCTTATTGCAACCAAAACAAAATCATTTAATAATATACTGCATAGAGAGTTCACTAAAAAGGATCTGTTCATTGCTTTCGTGATTTTCAGCATTCTGGGCTGTCTTGCATCAAGGTATACAATTCCGGTAAACAGCTCTTTTGCCAATGTCAGAAATCTTATAATTCTGATTGCAGGTTTGTTCGGCGGACCTTATGTTGGAATTCCTGCAGGAATAGTTTCCGGAGGATTCAGGTTTTTTGCAGGTGGTACTACTGCCCTGCCGTGTTCTTTGGCTACGGTGATTGCAGGATTTCTTGGAAGTTTAATCAATATTCTGAATGATGGAAAATTCCCTAAAGGAAGGTCTGCGGTTATTCTGATGTTCTTATATGTGGGATTTGAGATGGCTCTAATTATTTGGCTGACTCCTCCGAACATTTCAATCGTATACATTAATGACATTTATCCTCTTATGCTGTTTGGCGGCGTGATGGGTATGATTCTATGTGTCATGATTTTTAGAGAAGTAAAATCTGATAATGAATTCAGCTATGAAAAGCTGGAAATCAAGGAACTTGAAAATACACTGGAATCATATCAGGATGAACTTGAAAAACTGCAAGAGGATGTTGAACTCTTAAAAAAGAAAAATGATATAGAATAAGTACTTTTTTTTAAAAAAAGGAAGTTATAATTAGACTAAAAAAACACTAAAATAAAAAATAAAATAGGGGTAGTGGATAAAAATCCAACTACTTTAAAAACTTAACACTCAAATCCGCCGTCACATCTGATGATTTGACCATCTACGAATTCAGATTCGTCAGAAGCAAGGAATAATGCTAATGCAGCAATATCTTCTCCTTGACCAACCCTTTTCATAGGAGCTCCGTCAACCATCATTTGCAATGCTTCAACTCCACCAATACTATCTACCATAGCGGTGTGGATAGCACCTGGAGCAATACCATTACATCTTATTTCAGGACCAAGTTCAAATGCCATGGATTTGGTAAGGCCTGCAATAGCGTGTTTGGATGAGATGTAACCTACAAATCCAAAGTGTGCAGCGTAGGATGCAACTGAACAAGTGTTAATTACAACACCTTTTCCTTTTTCTTTCATTACAGGAGCTACTAATTGGGTTAAGTATAATGGAGCGTATACATCAACTGCAAATACTTTGTCCCATTCCTCTTTGGTAATTTCTAAAAGAGGAGTTACGCTTAAAAGTCCTGCATTGTTGAACAAAATGTCGACAGTTCCATATTTTTCAATGGTTTCATCAAAGATTTTTTTAATGTCGTCAACATTAGCCATATCAGCAATAACTGCGAATGCTTCTCCACCAGCTGCTTTAATGTCATCCACTACAGCGTTTGCTCTTTCTTCGTTTCTTCCAGTTACAACAACTTTTGCACCTTCTTCAGCATATAATTTAGCTGTAGAACGACCCATACCGGAGGTTGATCCGGTTACGATTGCTACTTTTCCGTCTAGTTTTCCCATTTTAATCACCTTTTTTATAACATCAAACAACCTTGATGTTAATAATTATATGTATGATGTAAAATATATTTAATGTTATCTAAAAAATGTTTAAAAAGTGTAATTAAAATTCAAAAAAAATAAAAAAGGATAAGAAGTTTATAAGTTATAAACCTCTTCAGCCGGAACGATAGTGATATGGTTTTTGCTCAAAACATCAATGAGTTTGTCAATGTCCTCAGCATGAAGCAATAATATTGCCTTGTCTTCTTTTTCATGTGAAAATGCATAAAGGTATTCCAAATCAATCAGGTTGTCTTTGATTATATCCAATACGCTTGTTAGGCCACCAGGGGTGTCGTTCATTTCAACACCTATAATATCTGTAATCTTTACTAGGAAATTGTTTTCCTCTAGTGCATCCTTTCCTTTGATTGGATCATCAACGACAAGTCTCAAGATTCCGAATTCGGAAGTGTCGGCCATGCACATTGCCCTGATGTTCACATCTGCAATGGTGAGCACTTCAAGTGGTTTTGCTAAGCTTCCCATCTTATTCTGTAAAAATATTGATAATTGTTTAATTTTCATGTTTACACCTTTTAATGCAAGTTCCTTTTGTCTATAACTCTTTTTGCTTTGCCTTCAAATCTTGGCAAGGTTTTTGGCTCTACCAATGTTACCTTTACTCTTATTCCTGTTTCGTTTTCAATTGATTTTGCGATTTTTGTTTGAACACCCATCATATCTTTCACGCCATCGAAGAAGATATCCTGTGATACCTCTACCTTTATTTCGATTTCGTCTAGGGTTTCAGGTCTTGTAACTATAATCATATAATGAGGCTCTGCATCGCCGACTTTAAGCAATGCTTTTTCTATTTGTGATGGGAAAACAGCTACGCCTTTTACCTTAATCATATCGTCGGATCTTCCGGTTATCCTGCTCATCCTTGCATGTGTCCTTCCGCATTCGCACTTGTCATAGGTAAGCTTTGTCAAATCTTTTGTTCTGAATCTGATGACAGGCATTCCTTCCCTTTCAAGATTTGTCAACACAAGTTCTCCAGGAGTATCTCCGCCCAGAACCTCGTGGGTATTTGGATTGATGATTTCTGGGTAGTATATGTCTTCTGCAATATGAAGACCCTTCTGGGCACAGCATTCGACTCCGACACCAGGCCCCATCAGTTCTGTCAATCCGTAAATGTTAAATGCTTTGCATCCGAAGAGTTCTTCCACCCTTTGCCTAATCTCTTCAGTCCATCCTTCTGCTCCGAATCCGATTGCCTTGATTCCTAATTCCTTAGGGTCAATTCCCTCTTCAAGGGCGACTTCTGCAAGGTGTATTCCGTATGAAGGAGTAAAGATGAGTCCTGTGGCTCCAAAATCTTTCATTATTTCGATTTGTCTACGGGTTTGGCCAGTTGAAATCGGAATGATAGCGGCTCCAACTTTGTGTGATCCGTAGTGAACTCCAAAACCTCCTGTAAACATTCCGTAACCGTGTGTGTTTTGGAGGATGTCGTCTTCGCCAATGCCCATCATTGTAAGTCCACGGGCGATTGTTTCAGCCCAGGTATCCAGGTCTTTTTCGGTGTATCCTGACACTACAGGTTTTCCTGTGGTTCCTGATGATGAATGCAGTTCCTTGATTTCCTTGATATCGACTGCAAACAATCCGAAAGGATAGCTTTCCCTAAGTTCGTCCTTTGTAATGAACGGCAGTTTTTCGATATCCTTTAAGGTTTCGATGTCCTCAGGATAAACTCCAATTTCACTGTATTTCTTATTGTAATACGGTATTTTTTCAAATGCCCTTTTGACGGTAGCCTGAAGCTTTTTGAGCTGTAACTCTTCAAGCTCTTCCCTTGGCATTGTTTCTATTTCTTCGTTCCAAAACATATTTTGCCTCATTAATTTTCAGTATGTTATATATTTATCATTATCTAACATTAAAGTTTTCACTTATGGAATTTTTTTAGGTTTTGACCTAAATCTTTTTTAATAATCTCGATTAAAAATATTATTGATATTGTATGAACTGCATATCGACTCTTGATAACTTTTATATATTTTGTTAGAGTAATAATAAAATGTAATTAATTAAAATTAATTTGATTTGGAGAATTACTATGGATATGATGAGTGTATTGTGGCAAGTTGGTATCTTTGCTTCCGTTTTGGTATTTGGTATCAAGATAGGGTTGGCTTCAGGATTGGCCAATTTGTCTAAAAAGTTATTTGCGGCAATTTGTATTGCCTATGGTGGAGGAGTTATTCTCATTTCTGCTATCGCTTCACTATATTCGGAACAATTGGTTCAAGCAATTTATAGTTACAACACTATTTTCTACATTATAATGGCTTCTATCATGATTATTGCTGGACTGTTTACAATAAGAGAATGGAAAATACACGATAAGAATACATCCACTGCAACATCTCTTGCTATCATTGCTCCTTGTCCATGCTGTTTCGGTTCAATTATTGCAAGTGTCCTAATCGTTGCGCCGACAATTGGCGTCACTTCACTTGACCTCAGCTGGTATGCTGCCGCAGCGCTTGTAGGAGTTATGATTGTGACTTATTTTGCATCAAACACAATAGTCAAGATAATAAACAGGCCTTATCCGATTGTATTGGGCAATTTCATGCTTTTGCTTGGTGCATATTTCCTGCTTTCAGCAATCGTCATACCGAATATTGCAGGAGTATTGTCTAAAACTCAAAGTCCTATTACAATAGGTTCTCCTCAAGATATCCTGATGGTTATATTGGCGTTTGCCATTTTGATTGTTGGAGGTATCGTTTTAAATAAGAGAGGCAGAAATATTTTAAGATAAAGGTGAAAAAATATGGCTTTAAATATTCCAGGTGGGGAGTTTCTAACAGGTTCTCTTGATGTAATTTCACAAAGCTTGACAATACCTGTACTGGTTATTTTGCTTATTATTGTAATCATTACAATAATTACACTTGGTGGAATTATTGCGGAGTATACCTCAAGACGTAAGGTTCCTGTTGGAACAATCAGGGATTTAATTTATGAAATCAATCGTGCACAATCAATTGACGCTTTAAAGAATGTAATTGAAAATGCAAAAATACCAAAATCTCAAAAGAAGGTATTGGCTGAAATCGCTTCTTCAAGTGAACTGGGCGATTCTTCAAGGGAAGCCCTTGCGCGCAAACTATTTGAATTTGAAGAAGAAAAGACAATGAGCAATCTACAGAAAACAGACATCATTACACGTATCGGACCTACATTAGGGCTGATGGGTACATTAATTCCGATGGGTCCTGGTCTTGCAGCATTAGGTGCTGGAGACATCAATACGTTGGCATCATCCCTTACCGTTGCATTCAACACTACTATTGTCGGTATCGGTTCAGGTGCATTGTGTTATGTTATGGGTAAAATCCGTTCAGGATGGTATGACAGATACCTGTCCGATTTGGACGCTTTGATTGATGCTGTCCTTGACAAAATGAATAGTTAGTGATTTTTATGGTAAGAAAACAAGGTAGACGCAGATCTAAACGTGTCGAAGAGGACCCGATGGCCGGTACATCCAACCTTGTGGATGCGATGCTGGTAATTGCAGTCGGCTTTTTGGTTTTTGTTATCATAAGCTGGAACATGCAGGCTATGATTGACCCTAGCCAGAATGTTCATGAACAGATGCAGCAGAAAATGACTGAAGTTGACCAGGGCCAACAGCTGAATGAAACTCCGGATACTTCAAACTCATCAGGTCAGGGATATACCGAGATGGGTAAGGTTTACAAGGATCCTGCTACGGGTAAGCTGATAATGGTGGAAGGTTGACCCTTTCACATCAAACTTTTTTTTATAACTTTTTTATATATTGACAACCAATATAATATTGATGTTGGAAAGTCACTTATCAAGAGTATTATCAATAAATTTCATATCCGCACTGATTATTTCACTTGTGGGATGCTATTTTTTAAAGACAATCAATCTCACGAATGTGATGCACATTGCCAATCTGCTAGGATTATCATTCCTTGTCATTTTTGGAATAAACATTCTGGTTGAATCAGGGGATATTAGAAATGGAAGCCAGAGGTTTCTTGTAGCCATTGCGCTAATCTTGATATTTGATTTGGTATTCTTGTTTATTGTGCCATTTTTCTTTGAAGATGTTCTCTCCGTTACTGATTCATTTGTTTTTGCATTCAACGGTGCAAGGGTTAATCTTCACTTAAATGTATATGTCTATCTGGCGATTTATGCAATTGTCATGCTTGTATTCAACCTGTCTCTGTATCTCAGGGATAGGGGAATGTACTCTTATGAATAGTTAAATTTTGAACGATATTCATATCATTTCAAAACATTTAAATAATCTTAAACTATATTTTTAATTAAGTTGGTATGTAATTTACTTTTTACACAATCAACTTATAGATTTTTAAGGAGATAAAACAATGAGAGGACTAGCAAGAATAGATTAGGATGTAATGGATTGGGTTGAAAAACCTAAACCAGAATGTGGACCATATGACGCTATAGTAAAACCAATTGCACTTGCACCATGTACTTCAGACGTACACATTGTATGGGGTAATGCATACATGAGCGATGCGCCAAACAGAATTCTTGGACACGAAGCAACCGGTATTGTTGAAGAGGTAGGAAGCCATGTAAAAGACTTCAAACCTGGAGACCGTGTAATCGTACCTGCAATCACTCCGGACTGGCTGACTGTTCCTGGACAAACAGGATTCGGTCAACACTGTTACGGAATGGGTACCGGAATGAGCTTCATTACCTTCAAGGACGGAACCTTCGCTGAACACTTCCACGTAAACCTTGCAGACGGTAACCTTGCACACTTGCCTGACAGCGTTTCACTCGACCAGGCTGTAATGATTTCAGACATGATGACCACCGGTTTTTACGGTGCGGAGCTTGCGGAAATCAAACCTGGAGACACCGTAGCAGTATTCGGTATCGGACCTGTCGGTCTTATGGGAGTTGCAGGAGCACACTTCATGGGAGCATCAAGAATTCTTGCAGTAGGAAGCAGACCGGTATCAGTAAAGGTAGCAAAAGAATACGGTGCTTCAGACATTGTAGATTATCATAACGGTGACACAGTACAGCAAATCATGGACCTCACAGACGGCGCAGGTGTCGACAAGGTAGTTGTAGCAGGTGGAGGAGCATCTACAGTCGGTGAAGCTCTTGAAGTGCTTAAAGTAGGAGGAGTCCTTGGTAACGTTAACCACTACGACGGCGTTGCTGAAGTTCCATTGCCTGCACTTGCATGGGGAGCAGGTCTTGCTGATAAGACAATCCGTGGTGGAGTATGTCCTGGTGGACGTGCCAGAATGGAACAACTCGTGAAATTAGTTGAATATGGCAGATTCGACTCATCCAAACTGATCACTCACAGATTCACCAACTTCGATGACATCTATGAGGCAATGATCATCATGAGGGACAAACCACGTGACCTTATTAAACCTGCCGTCATTTTAGAATAGTTACTTCGGTAACTTTCTTTTCTTTTTTTTAACCGATTATTTTATTAACCTCTTTTGCTAAACTATTACTTACGAATTTTTAACGGTGTTTTTTAATATGGAATTCTGTCCTAATTGTGGTAAGATGCTTATGCCGAACAAAGGTAAAATCAAATGCAGATGCGGCTATGAAAAATCGCTTTCCAGTGAGGATATTGAAGAGCAGTATCATATGGAAGGCGAAAAGAATCCTGAGATGAAGGTTATTGTAACGGATAGGGATAACGTGGCATTGCCGACAACCAGAATAACCTGCTACAAGTGTGGCGGAACAAAGGGCTACTGGTGGACAGTTCAGACCCGATCTGCCGATGAGGCACCGACAAATTTCATAAGATGTGCCAAATGCGGCAATACCTGGAGAAGCTCTAATTAATCGTTAAGCATAATTTTTTTTTAGTTCATGAATTTATGAATTTTTTTAACATGCTGTTAAACACATTTCCATTCGTTAAAAAATAAAAATATTCCATTAATTCTGCCTTTTTTTTAAAAATATATTATTATATTCAAAATCATTTTAATTATTTTTATATTTCTATTCAGTTTTTAAAAAAACTGCTTAAATCAGCAGTTTCAGTAAGTATATATATAATATGTAATAAAAATCATATATGAGTTAAATATTAGATGAGTATTTAATTCAAATAACAAAAATTAGCTCGAAATTCGGGTTATTATTTTGTTATGGAATAGAGAAGAATAATTTTGTTATTGATGGGGGAAGGTGGTAAGAGGATAAGATTTTCTATTATTTTCCTTAAATAATGAAATTATGAAATTGTGACAGACAGATTTAAAATTAGAGGTAAAAGATGAATAATAAAGTTAAACAAGTTTTAGTTTTATTATTTGTTGTAAGTACTTTGTTAATAATGATCGGTTCTGTCAGTGCGAATACTGACAATTTGAACGAGAATTTAGAAGCTTCAATTACATTGAATGATGATTTGTCTGCAGTTCCGGAAGTCGATTCCGGTGCAGATGAAGATGTTTCTAATCAACTTACAATAAGTAATATTGATGAACAAACAAACGGTTCTTCCAGTTTGGGAGAATCCGGTTCAGCAAATGTGGTTTCTAATTATGAAGACACCACTATCTATGCAAAAGATAGTGACAATAATATTATCAAAGCAAGTAATGAAGGCGATGATGTCCTAACAGATTCTTCTAGCTTTATTATAACAAACACTGCATTAAATCCTTATGCAAAAGTTGGAGATATTGTTACTTTCCATGTTTTCGGTAGAAATGTGGGTGGCGATTTTGATGGTAATCCTTTATTGATAGGTTTTGATTATAATAAGGATCAATTAGACTTTGTTTCGTTTACTCCAGGTATAAATTCGGAGGCACCACCATGGTATGATGCTATTACTCATTATAATCTTGGTTCAAACCCAAATCCAAATTTCGATATGAATCCGAATGGGCTTTTAGTTGGCTATGACTGTTCTGATTTTAAATTTGCTAACGGTTTTCTTTTTAACTTCACAGCCAGTTTCAGAGTTAAAAGTACTGGAACATTGGAAACTACTGCATATATGTGGCATGATTCTAATGTTAAATCAAAAGCTCAAACTAATGTTGCTGATTTCACTATAACAAACACTGCATTAAATCCTTATGCAAATGTTGGTGATGAGGTAAAATTTGAAGTCTATGTTGTGAACAATGGTGGTACCTATGACGGCATGTATGACCAACAGACCAATACTCATTTCGTTGGATTGAATTTCAACTATGATTCTAGTAAGTTGGACTATATTGGTTATACCCCAGCGGTTTATGCTGGCAATTATCTTACACCTAGGGTGTATGCTAGTCAAAATCTTGTACAGTTCGGTTATAGGATTTATAGCGAAGGCTTCAAAAATGGTTACAGCTTTAACTTCACAGTTAATTTTAGAGTTAAAAATCCTGGAACCATGCAAACCACTGCCTCTGTTATAGGATTTGATTCTGCTAAAGAAGATGCTCAAGTTGATGTTGCAGACTTCAGAATGACAGTCACTCCATCAAATACAGTTACTGTAAATAAGGGAGATGAAGTCAACTTCAACATTGTTGTTACAAATTATGGTGGTACTTTTTATCCGGAACCTTTTGAAGGGTATCGCTTTGTTGGAATAAACTTTGGGTATAATTCCAATGTATTGGAATATGCAGGTTACACTCCAGGCAAAAATCCTTTTGACGGAAACTATTATGCAGAGAATTATCTTGTACCTAAGATAAATCCTAGAAATAATCTTGCACAGTTCGCTTACAATATCAGTGAAGAAGGTTTCCGTAATATGTACTGTTTCAACTTTACAGTCACATTCAATGTCTTGGACTATGGAACCTCTGTAAACAATATTGCCATTACACAATATCCGAATGTTTCAAAATCAGTTACAGTCAATTCAAAACCTGTAGATATCACTATTACCGACACTCCTAGTGCTAAGACTATGAGAGTCGGTGATATTTTAGCTTTCGATTATGTTGTTAAAAACCAAGGATCCAGGTATAATGGAGATCATTTCACTATAGATATTGATTTCGATGCAGATAAACTCAAATACATGGGTTTTATGGATATTCCAAATTTGAGCGGAAATCCAGTTTACTACACATCAGCTCATGATTCCACCAATCATGTATTGGGAGCGGTTGACGGCGATGTGTTAGGTGCCGATTCAAGTGTTGGACATTTGAAACTTTCTTATGCATCACCAAATGGATTTGATGCAGGAGAATCTTTCAATTTCAAAGTTGTATTCACAGCTGCTGAAGATGGAAAACTCAGAAACACTGCAAAAGTATCTGGAGACCAATTGGCAACCTCAAGAGCATATGGTGTTGCTTATGCTGGTGATCCTAGCCTCAAGTTAACCAAGACTCCTGACAGTGATTTTAAAAATTTAGGGGACACTGTTGACTATGAGATTTTCCTTGAAAACAATGGAACATTACACTATACCGATAAGAACTATATCGAACTGAATGATTATTATCATGACGGATTGGTCTATAAAGGTTATACTGTCAATTCCGTTGATGCGAATGGGGAAAAGGTCAAAATTCATGTCACAGAGAATGTAACTGCTAGAAATAACGTTCACATTATCTATAACCTGACTGAAAACGGTTTGGAGGATTGGGCACCGGGCTCATCATTGAACCTTACACTTCACTTTTCAATTCATGATAAAGGTATAACCTGTAATTTCATATTCAGTGAATGGGGTACCAGTGATGTGGCAAGTATCGTAGTTGAAGAGCCGGAAATAAACTTAACCAAAAAATGTCTCAACGAATCAGTCAATTTAGGCGACATTGTCTATTATGAGATATTTGTTGAGAACACCGGTAACATTACCTACTATGACCATACAAACGCTTATGGGGAACAATACCTCATTGTTGAAGACATATTCCCTGAAGGATTGGAGTATGTGGGATATATATTAAATCCTGATAAGAATGGTATCATATGGGAAGGCAACTATGAATCCATTGAAAATACCACTGACCGTGTTATAATAAAGTATAAGACATGGGAAGGTTGGGAACCTGGTTCCACTTTAAACATAACCCTTAAATTCAGAGCTGTTGAATTAGGAAAATTGGTTAACAAAGCCCATATTCAATGGCAATGGAAAGATTGGGGTACTAAGGAATCTCAAGAAGAGATGGAATTGGATGATGAAGCGGAAACCGTTGTTGGACCAGCAAAATTCGCTATAGATAAGATTTCCAACTTTAAGGAAGCTAAAGTCGGTGATATTGTAAGTTTCTCCATTGTTTATTCAAACGTTGGTAATAAAACCATAACTGGAGCGTATATCACAGATAATGAGTACAGTCAAGGTTTGAAATTTTATGACTATTCCGATAAGGAAGACTGGACTTACGTTAGTGAAGAAAATACATGGTACTACAATGGTAAGATTGAAGCAGGACAATCAGTTACTTTGAAATTGTTCTTCGAAGCTTTAACCGTTGGTCAAAAATCCAACACTGCTACTGCTGGCCATAGTGGATCAAATGAAACATTAGAAGATACTGACACTGTTTTGATAAAAGAAGGAGTAAACGGAACAGCTGACACTGAAGGATCAGGTGTTGATCCTACAGAACCAGAGGATGACCCAGATGAAGAGCCTGATGAACCTAAAGGTGAATCAGATGCTGCAGTAAGCAATTCAGTTGCTGCTAAAAGCACTATTCATGAAACTGGAAATCCGTTGTTTGTTTTATTGCTCTCTTTATTGACACTATGTTTTGTTCAAAGAAAAGGTAAAAAATAATTAATTATTATTTTATCCTTTTTCCTTTCTTTTATTTTTTAAATAAACTCTTTTTTTATATTTTTTTTAAATTTTAGTTATTTTATTATTGCTTTTTTTAATTAGTGTTTTTTAATTGCAATATTTTTTTTGAAAAAAGGATTATCTTATATTACCTTTTATATACTATTAAGAAAATATATTATACCAATATAAATTTTGGAGGATATTATGATTGATAAGAGAAAATTATTGATATTATCATTATTTTTCATTGTTTTGGCCTCTTCAATTTCAGTTATCAGTGCCGCAGATTCAAATGCAACTGATGCACAGAATCTTGCTGATGAAGAAATTGAATTGGAGCAAAGTGATTCAAATCATGATGATTTGTCCAAGGATGGTGGCCTTGATGACACTATACAAAATGATGATGATAAAATCGGCACTAGAATTGTAGCCGATAACATTACTACAGTCCCCGGTGAGGGAATAATCGTTGCCAAATTGACTGATGATGAGGGAAATCCGTTAGAGGGTTATAATTTGACTTTGGATATTCTGGACACTTCAGTTAAAAGAAATTTTGTAACTAACAGCAGCGGTGAAGTTTATTTTGATTTGGAACGCCCTATATTAAATGTCGGAAACTACACAGGTGTAATAAAATTTTTGGGAAAGGACAACTATAATGAATCCAGTTTAAATATCAATATTGAAATTTCCAGGTTCAACACCAACATCACTGCAGACAACCTTACATTTATTTTGGGCGAGTCAGGAAATTTGACCATCCTATTAACTGACTTTAAGGGAAAGCCTATCGGAAATGCCACCATTAAGCTTGATGTCAGTCCGATTCATGAAGAGTTAAAGACCAATGGAAGTGGTGAAGCGGTTTTTGATTTCGGAATATTGGACACAGGCACTTATGAGGGTGATATTCAATTTGAAGACACTAACAAATATATTGGATCAAGTATTCCTATAAAAGTAACCATTAACAGGATTCCAACCGAAATCATTGCAGAAAATGTCACCTACACTTACGGTGATAAAAAGTATCTGGCCGTAACCTTTAAGGACAAGTATGGAAATCCTATTGCAAATGAAACCCTTGTATTTAAGGTAAACGGTATTCCATATGATAATATTACTGATGTTGAAGGCCAAACTGAATTTTCATTGGACTTGGCTCCTGGATCTTATAGTGCTACAGTCAGTTTTGCCGGAAACGAAACTCATGATTTAAATTCCGTTGCGGTAAGCATTGTAGTTAACGAGATACCTGAAAAAATCTCAATAAACAAATACAATTTCGCCAGTGTCTATAATGAAGGCAAATATCTTACAGTAACATTAAATGACAAGTCCGGAAAGGGTGTTGCAAATAAGGAATTTGTCGTTAAGCTAAACGGCAAGACCCGTAAGTATACCACTGACTCTAAGGGACAGATCAAGATTCCTATTTCTTCACTGGTTCCTAAAACCTACAAGGCAACAATTTCATTTTTAGGAGACAGGAAGTATGAAGCTGTCTCTTTTGACATAACTCTTGTTGTTAAAAAGGCAAAACCTTATATTTTCCCTTCAAAAAAGAAATTTAACGTAAAGACATCTGTTAAGAAGTATAAGGTTACTTTAAAGAATAACAAGAATGCTGTTATGAAAAAGGTTAAGGTTTATCTTAAGGTCAAAGGCAAGACCTACAAGGTCAAAACCAACAACAAGGGCCAAGCTATATTCAAGCTTAAGACATTGACCAAAAAAGGAACCTATAAGGCAGTCATTACCTATAAGGGAGACAACTGTTACAAAAAAGTTGTCAAAAATGCAAAAATCAAAGTTTGGTAGATGATTTTCATCTACTTTTTCCTATTTTTTTTTATTTAATTTTAATTTTTCAATTTAAACATTCTGATTTCTTTTAACTTAATGCTAAGTAAACGATTTCTTTTTTTTTAATAAATTTTATTTATTTTTTTTAACTTAATGTCTAATTTTGTAAAGGTATATAAGAAATAATTTTTATAGATATCAATATAAAGTAAAGTTGGGATTTTTTTTTATGGAAAGTCATGATAATAATTGGAAAGATGCGATTGTATTCATCAGCAGTACATTTAATGATATGCATGCGGAAAGGGATTATCTTGTAAAAGAGGTGTTTCCTGAACTGACCGAATGGTGTGAAAGGCGCCACATCCGTTTGACTGACATTGATTTAAGGTGGGGTGTGACAGAAGAGGACTCCAGCAACAGTAAGACAATTGAGACTTGTCTTCGCCATGTAGATAAGAGCCGTCCATTTTTCTTATGTTTCTTAGGTCAGCGTAGAGGATGGGTTCCTGATTTTGAAAGAGACATCAGTGAAGAAACAAAGGAATATTATAAAATGAAGGATCTTAAAGACAGATCCGCCACTGAAATGGAAATTGAACATGCATTGCTGAAACCATTGGAAATCTCAATTGGTCATGGTGATAGTAAGCAATCTGAAGAATGCAGACATTCCCTATTCTTTTTTAGAAATGGGGAATATGCGGATGTTAAAAATGAAATTCTCACTCCTCATCAAAGACAGATTTATACTAATGAATATCTGAAGGTAGTAGATATCTCTAGGGTAATGAGCCATTTGAAAGGAAATGATGATGAAAAAGGTAAAGACCCAGCTTTATATAAGTCAATATTGGATGAATTGAAAGGTAAATTCAGTGATGGAACTATAGAACATCCCGAATTCATCTCAGAGTTAATTTATGATATTCAAGATGATGATTGTGAATACTACAACAATCTGATAAATGACCTAGTAGAAAATCCTACCAAAGGCAATAACCTAACTTTGATTGCCGAACTTAAATTCAAAAATCCTGGATTGTATAAGCAGATTACTCACGAAATCAAGGACAGTGATGAAGATGAATATGATGCATTGATGGCTGCATTAGAAGATTATACCTATAATGATGTGGGAATTGATGAGTTCTGTGAGTTATATGATTATGAAATAATAAAAGAGATTATTAGTGAGATTAATATTAAGAATGAAGAAGTATTTGAAGTTCATGAAAATGAATTGGTAAACATTCGTGAAAAAATCGAGGAAAAACGGGACAAGGCTGAAGCTGACAATAAAAATTTAAATGATAATGAGAAGGTTCATGTTGTCATTAATGATTATAGGGGACATTGGAACCAAAACTTAACACTTCCCGAGCTTTCACATTATAAGTTTGGTGAGGGACAGGGTAAGTTAAAAGATTTTGAATGTGATGGGGTTCCCCTTAAAGATGTTATTATTTCAGAGTTTAAAAAGCAGTTTGAAATGGAATTCAAGGAGCATATTCAAAAAATCGCCAATAAGAACCCTGAAATCTATGATGGTGAAGAATCAGATATCATTGAAATAATTCTGGATGAGAGCATTTCAGATGAAGACAGAATATTGGCTAATGAGCTTGACCAGCAGGAAAACTTCTGTCACAATAACAGTGAAGGCTTTGTCAAGCGTGATGAATACACAGGTTACCTAAAGGAATATGTGGACAGTGAGGATAGGAGATTATGTTTGGTTACCGCTGAAGCGGGTTTGGGTAAAACAATGCTTCTTGCAGATTTTGCCACAAATTTTGATGAATACTGTGAAAATAGAAGATTATATAAAAGATTCTGTGGTGGGTCTGATTTAAGTTCAAAGACATATTCGTTATGGAAATCCATTATTGATGAAGCAAAAATTGACAGGAATGAAGAAATTTATCCTCAAAATATTGTTGATTTAAGAAGAAACATCAATGACATTTTAAAAGAGATGTCTAAAGATGAGGAAGTAGTGATTATCATTGATGCCATTAACCAGATGGAAGATGGAATGGAAATGATTAACTGGTTTGCTGAGCTTCCGGAAAACTTAAAGCTCATAATCAGTGCTAAAGAAATCAACCTAAATAAAAATGATGAAACAGATGATGAGGATGAGTCTAAAAAGGCTGAAAGAGAAAAACAAAGGGAAATTGATAAGAAATATCAGGACAAACTTGATACCATTACAAAGAAAAACACAATATACAATTTTTCCCTGAAAAAATTGGACTACAGAAAAGAGGAATTCATTTCTGATTATGTTGATAACCTTAAAAGGTATGTTGAAAGCGATGACGATGGCATTTGCGTTATAAATTCCGAAGCCAATTATGATAAGTCATTGATTTTTCATATTTTCAATGATAAATATTCAGATGGAAGAATCTCCAATTTCAGGTGTGTTCTTAACAGTAAATTAGGGTGCCCTAATGACAAAATCATAAAATCAGTTAGGGAATTTGGCAAAAAGAGCAGTATTGATTTAGTGGAAATCACAGGTAATGCTAAAGCTATAAAAACAAAACTCGAGGGTTATTTAGCCGAATTGGAAAATGACTCAATTGTCATCATTGATTTGATGAGCAATGATAAAAATCTAATTGAAGAATTGGAAAATGTCGATTATAAGTTTAAAACAGTCATTGGCGTAAAATCACAAAAAGATGAAATCATATTCAAAAATCAATCAGAAAACAGTTTCACCATTAATGAATTGGATTCAGAGAAAAAAGGCATTATTAAATCATATTTAAGTAATTATTTGAAGGAATTGGATGAAAAGGAGATACATGATATCTGCAACTTTAAAGGATCTAAAAATCCTTTGTTCCTGAAAATCTTGCTTGCTGAGTTAAGAGTCTTCGGTTCATTCGACCAGCTCAAGGATGAAATCAAAAGCTTCGGAGATTCTCCTGAATCCGCTTTTGACCACGTACTTGAAAGATTGGAACAGGATGAAATAGAACGGGGTGAAGAGACAAAAGTTGCAAAACCTCTGTTTTCACTTCTGGCCAGTTCTCGTGTGGGCGGTTTATCTGAAGAGGAGATTGTCACAATCATAAAGGATGAATATAATCTGGATGAGGATGAGGTCAGAGCTAATGTCAACCTGAACTTAAGGCAGGTAAGGCCGTTCATGGCAAGAAAAGAAATGCGTCATGACTTCTTCTATGAAAAATTCAGGGAAGCTGCCGAAAGCAGATATAAACCCGATTATGAAAATGATATAAAGTTGCTAACCGATTACTTTAATGACAAATCTGATAAAGATGAAGCAAGAAGATTCGTTGAACTTCCATATTACCTTCATGAGTCCAACCGTATCGATGAATTGGAGGATGCCCTGTCATCTTATTCATTCATTAAAAATAAGCTTGAAAAGACAGGTGATGTTTACGGTCTGATTTCAGATTATGAAGATTATGTTGACTTTGAAAAGGTTGAAGACGGTCCTTTAGAGCTTATCCAAAGGGGATTGGAATTGTCTTCCCCTGTCCTGATGAATCATCCTGAAGAGCTTCCAGTTCAATTATGGGGAAGAATGAATGAAATTAAAGAGGAAGATGACGATGAGGACAAGCATAAGTATGACAGAATCAGAACATTGCTTCATGATTTGGTTGAAGACACTACCGGAAAATGGCTAAAGCCAACAACAAGCGCGCTGTATTCTCCAAAAAGCTCAATCATAAAAAGATTATTGCCGGACGGTAATAAGAGTTCCTCACAAATTGCATTCACAAAAGATAATAAGATTATCTTTGGAAGCTCCGATGGGATTTTGAGCATGTATGACATTGATGACAATTCATTTGAAGTTCTTGAAAGCAAGGATTCAAAAATTGTAAAAATCATTCTTAAGGATGACGGATCATTGTATGTGGCAAGATTCAATGGTGAAATCAAAAAATGGGACTTGACTGCCAGAAATACTGAGGATTATCCAGATAAAAACAGTAAAGTTGAGGATTATGGTGAAATTAGGGACATATATGTGTCAGATACCTATGGAAAGATATATGCCGTTTCACACAAGGGAGTATTCTCAATTGACATCGAGACAAAAGAATTGAAATCTGAAGGCATTGAACCTAAAAACTATAATCAAATCCTTGTTCCAAGAAGAAATGAAGCAATCCTTGTCTGTGATGAAATGGAAGTTGACGGATGGGACGTATATGAGAAGAGAAAAGCATATAACAGACACCATCAACAGAACGATGAGGAAGATGACGGTAAGCAATTGGATTCATCTGAAGAAATAAGGTTCATGGGATTGAACAAGAGATTCTTGACTTTAATTTCTGAAAATGGGCAGATGAAATTCTGGAACACTCTCAAAAACTCTGGTGGAGGAGAAAGTATTGATGAGGAAAGGGTTTGCAGTCCAAATGATAAATTCAAACAGGCATTGACTCTTGAAGATGAGAATAAGATTATCACCATCTCTGAGATGGGCGTATTGAAAGTTTACAATATTCCTCAGCCAAGACAACCTAAGTTCAATGTGGAGAAGAATGAAAAGACAGGTATGGAATTGGATATACAAACAGGTATAAAATCACCTACTGCCCTTAATTATCTAAATGAGGATGACAAACGTTGGGTCATTGTTGGAAATGAAAACAATGATGTCAGCATAATTGATTTGGACAAAAAAGTTGCAGAAAACACAAATGTCAGGCATGCCGAATCCGTTCTGTCGATTAAAATTAATGGAAATCGCATGATTACCTCATCTGATAACGGTGAAGTTTTCACATGGGACATTGACAGTGAAGAATGTCTGAATAAGTTTGAAAATGACTTCAGGTGCAACTCCATTTCATTTAATCGAGACGAATCTAAACTGGTTCTTGCCGGTGTAAAAACAGACAACGATAAAAAGATAAATAAGATAGCTACCTGTGATGTTACTGATGACATGTGGAAATCTATTGAAAAGCCTGAAATTGAAAATGATAAACAGAAGGAGAAATTTGCAGCTTTAAAGGTTTATGATGAAAAATCCGGAATGGGTGAAGTTGTGGAAATCACCCAGAACCTCTCTGGAATCGTATTCATTGAAGAAAATAAATTATCCATCGATGATAAAGTCTTTGAGTTGGATGGAACCGCAACATCAGTTGATGCGCTATTGAGCGCAGCCGACGCTTATGTCGGATTTAAAGACGGAAGCATCGTTAAATATCCTTCATCAGTATCATTCGAAAGAAAAGTTGATTGTCCTGTAACTAAAATTAAAATTTTTGGTGAAAAATTAATTGCGGGTTATAAGGACGGATCCGTTGAGGTCTTTGATTTGGACGGAGCTCATTTAGCTTCATTGAAAGGCCATGACAAGGAAATCAACAACATTTATGTTGATGACTCAAGAATCATCACGGTATCCAAAGACAACACTCTAAAGATATGGAAAAATGATGAGTGCATTTACACCTACTTC
The DNA here is from genome assembly GCF_045130115.1 of Methanobrevibacter sp. Classification (GTDB taxonomy): domain Archaea; phylum Methanobacteriota; class Methanobacteria; order Methanobacteriales; family Methanobacteriaceae; genus Methanocatella. Next base: position 7,251 of record NZ_JBGUPC010000003.1, on the reverse strand, counting down.
CTCGATATTTACGCAACTGCTGTAAACATTAGAGAAGACAAATTGATTGTTGGAGACACTTTAGGTAATGTAAGGTTCTTCACTTTCGAAAATTAAATCTACAGTTAGGGAATCATTTGTTTAAAATGTTTTCCTTTTAACTTTTGTTTTTTTTTTGAGTTGGATTTAAAGTTATACTGAACAAATTTTCATATTCATGTTTTTATTTCTCATCATGCTTTGATGGATACTCTCCGAGGGACATGAAAAATCATTTTATATTCTTAAATATATGGGCGATTATTCATGCACTTATCACATTTCTTATACAAATGATAATGCGAATTTTCAATCTATTCAATTCATAACTAAAATTATCTTTTTCAAATGTGGACGATGCATATCAGATGTTGCATTTATTTAAATTTGTAAAAAAAGATTGGATTAGGATGTTAATGATTATTTAGATTAACTAATTAAGATATGTAATGACATCTGAATTCTATGAAATTATCCATAAAGTAACTTCTTTAAGTAATTTAAATACTTGAATCATTTATATTAATATAATTTAATATAGAATTGCAGTTAATTCGATTAAACTTATTTGTATTTGAACACAATATTTTAGTAGGTATAACCATGAAAAATTCTAAATTCATTGAACTGTCAAACCAGAAGAGACTGGCTGAAGAGTATGCTGAAAATACCGAATGCCCTGAACACGTTAGAATTTATGCAATCGGGAAAATTTTTGTTAAATCAATTCTTGCCGATATTATTGAAAACACTTCAGAGGAATTTATTCGGGAGGCTTGCCTTAAGAAGATGTATTATTATGACTACCTCTTTAAAATGGCTTGCGATGACACTAACTGGCGCAATAGATTAATAGCCATGTCAACATTAATGGCTTTCTTTTTGCTGACTGAGGATTCCCGTTTAATTGATTGTCGAGATGAGATTTTGGACAATGAAGCCTACAGGGATTATCCTGCATCTGATAATTTGCAAAACATTGCACTTAATGATGAAGACTGGAAAAACCGTTTGGCTGCAACTTTGATGATTGATGATGCTTCAATTCTGGAAAATATTGCACTTAATGATGAATCAAAGTATTTGAGAATTGCGGCATTGTTTAAAATTGACAATAATGATAAGTTAGTTGAAATAATTGAAAATGATCAGGATGTTGATGTTGTGGATATGGCATGCAAAAAGCTCGATGATGAGTCCAGATTGGTTGAAATTTATCCTCAACGCATGAAAACTGCAATACTCAGAAACATTCATGACCAATTCATTTTAATAGACTCCATATATGGCAGTGACGATTGGGGAGAATGCATTGAAATTTCAAAAAATATCTATAATCCTAAAGTGTTGTATGACATGATTGTTGGAGAAAGCTTCCAATCAAAATACCGTCCTGTTCAACGTTTCACATCTTTTTCTGATGATTATGTTTATTTTGAGGATTTGATGGGGCATGTATTCTCTTTAATTAATGATGATGAGCTGCAAAGGGAAATTGTAATCAACACTTCATCATATGTTGTTGAGGCTATTGAACATATAGGGGATGCTGAAATTTGCAGCGAACTTTTAAATTCATTCAATTATGATTGTTTTCCATATTCCTTGAATGAAAAACTGGCTGATGAGGACACATTGTTCAACATGGCATTAAACCATCCTTCAGAAAACGTCAGATTTAACGCTGTTTTAAGAATTTTCGACAAATCCAAATTAAAGGTAATAATTGACAATGAATCAGTCAAAAAGGTTAAAGACCAGGCTTTATGGAATCTGAATTTGGATGAAAGCGAATTTAATTTAGACAATGACAATAGATTTGTCCGTGCAGAAGCCGTAAAGGCAATCAAGGATGAGGCTAAACTGGTTAAGATACTATGTTATATGCATGATGACTACATCTCACCGGTTGCCATAAACAACATCGACGACGATGAGCTTTTGGCCGATATTGCATGTGAAATGCCATTGCGATTTTCCAAATTAGCAATAAATAAGATTTCAAATGAAAAGGTTTTGGCCAGAATTGCCTCTGATGCCCTTGATGAGTCTAATGCTGCTTATGCAGTTACAAAAATCAATGATGATACAATATTGGCTGATGTCTTAGATAATTCTCCTTATCCAAGATGCCATACTGTTAGTGTGTTGAGGATTTGCGATGAAGAGATGCTGAAAGATATTGCATATAACAATGATGACGACTATCTTAGAAATGTTGCAGTATCCAAGATTGATTCACAGGATATCTTAAAGGATTTCGCTTTGAATGATTCGAATTTTCATATCAGGCAACAGGCAGTTGAAAGAATCACTGATGTGTCTTTCTTAAGTGATGTCAGTGAAAATGATGACAGCCATAGTGTTCGAATGGCTGCAAAATATACCATGAAACGTGAAGGCAATGTATAAGGATTTCAGATTTTTGGATGATTTGATTCATGGCACAGCAAAAAAGATATGTCTCAGCTCAGATATCAGATTGGATGATGATGAAAAGTATAACCCTATCCATGGGATAAAAATTGATGTTGACGACCTGGTAATTGACGGTATGGGCCATTTTATCGATGCAAGACATTTTGGAAGAATATTCTCAATCACAGGCAAAAACATCACAATCAAAAATGTCCACTTCATGAACGGTTATTCCTTTTCAAGGTCAAAAGATGAGGAAACCGACGGAGTCTACAGAAATCCGATTCTTCCGACAGGCTATGGTGGTGCCATATATAACCGGGGTGAAGTAACCATGATCAATTGCCGTTTCACAAAGAATCATTCCTTTTCCTATGGTGGGGCGATAGTGAACACAAGCAGATACCCATTGAAACTTATGAACTGCTATTTTGATCAAAACAGCGGATATAATGGTGGCGCTATATTCAACAGGGGAGAACTTGAAATATCTCGATGTGATTTCTACCAAAATGGCGGACCGATATTTGTACCATCATATAACAGGATACTTTCATTGGATGATAAGTTCACCAAATATGGTGGGGCAATACTCAATGAAAAGCAAATGGAGATTTCAAATTCCAGATTCTCTGAAAATTATGCAAGGAATGGAGGTGCCATTAACAATTTTTATGGTGAAATCAGGGCAAGCAATCTGATATTTTACAGGAACGCTTCAAAGTTTGCAGGTGCAATAAACAATTGGAAGGGTGGAATTGAAATTGAGAACGCTGACTTCAGGAACAATGTGTCAAAAATCAGATGGGATCCGAATTACATTAATTATGCTTCGTCTGTAACAATGATTGAAAAGACTGAGATTGAATATGGTCATGTTGTTGGGGCAATATTCAATAAAGGACATTTCAGGATAACTAACTGCAAATTTGAAGAAAATCAGGGAAATATAAATTCGATATATAATGATGACATGTATGAATGCATTGTTGAAAATTCCCAATTTGATGGGGAATTTGACTGTGAAGTGAAGAATGTGACAAATATTGTGAATTCAAAATTCAGTCATGTTGATGGTGAAAGGTGTTGAAATGAAACCAAATGAGTGTCTGGAAGATTTTGAAAGGATGAACACGACCACAAGAAGCATTTGTGATTTGGAAGGCAATAGCGTTTTAATCGTACTTGAAGACGGAACAAATCTGACAGATTGGGAAGATGTTGAAGATAAGGATGATGTCTTATATGTAAGTGAGGATTTGTCAGGATTTACGGATTTAAAGGGGAAATATAACTCTTTTTATCATCTAAAAGCAGTTGTAGCCTCGGGTGTAACAAATGAAGTGAAAAGCTTGGAATCGATGTTTGCCAGTTGTTGGAATCTGAAATCCATTTTGGCCTTAAATTGGGATTTGAGCAATGTGGTGGATATGAGAAACATGTTCAGTGGTTGCTATTCCTTAAAGGACATATCATCTTTAAGTGATTGGGATGTCGATAATGTGGAAAATATGGAGTTCATGTTTGAGTACTGCAAATCCTTATCGGATATTTCCCCTTTAAAATCATGGGATGTGGGAAATCTCAGATTCACCGAGTGCATGTTTGCGAGTTGCTCATCATTAACTGATATTTCTGCTTTAAAGGATTGGGATCTATCCAATGTCAATCCTAATAATTATGTGGGAATGTTTGACAGGTGTTTTGTGAATACTCATGTTTTAAAGGATTTGGATAGGGAAGTTTTGATGGATAGGGATAGTTTGTTTGCAGGTTGGCGTTAGCTAAAGGAATTACTTTACAATGATGGATTTTTTGAAATAATTCTTCCGAATTTTGAAGCATATTTTGAAGGGTAGGAATAATTTTTAAATTTTTTTGCCTAAAATTAAAAAGACTTTTTAACTTTTAAAACTAAATATTACATATTGGTGATAAGATGGATTTTGATGAAAGACGTATCGATTTAGTTAAAACTTCAATTAAAAATGTTAATTCCGGTCAGAAAATCATTTCAAAGGCATTGGATAATAAGGTTCATGTTCATTGGCCAAAAGAAGATGAATATTTAGGTAGTGAATCAATTTTGGACCATTTGACTTGTGATGATGCCAATTGGGATTATGAATATCTTGGCGAAGCTGTCGTTGAACGTCAGGTAGCCGGTGATGGGCAAAAAGCTCATGGCGGCGATATTGAAACAGAACAGGTAGTTGTTGCCAAGCTTAGAGTAAAAACCGGAAGGGATGAGAATCCATTAATAGATTTGGCTTTGAACCATCCTGAACCTCATGTTAGGATAGCTGCAATTAAAAAAATTGTAAATCCAAATGTTTTAACTGCAATCATTATTAAAGAGAGTGAAGATAAAGAAGTTAAAAAAGCTTGTTTGGAAAGATTGGATGAGTTATACGTTGAATAAGGTAGTATGGCATCTTATGAACAGTATGATATAAAAAATGAAATTATCAAACATTCGCATAATCAAGAGAAAATAATTGATATAGCTCAAAATGACTCTAACTGGCATGTTCGCCAATTTGCAGTTTCCTACATTAAAGACGAAGAAGTTTTAAAAGATATTTTGGTTAATGATTCTATACAGTCCGTATCCATTAAGGCTATGGAGCGGATTAATGACATTGACTTTTTGGTTGATACCTGTCTAAACAATCCGTTTTCCCACATCCGTCTGGCGACGCTGAATCGCATAATCGATGAATCGCTTCTTTCAATGTCTGATTTGGCAGACCTTTTGGATAATGTTGCCTTAAATGATCCTAATGATTTTATTGTTAAAATAGCACTTGAAAATACTGATTCTTATAATCCTGAAACGTTAATGATCATCGCAAAATCTATGCGTGATGAGGAAATTAGAAAAATTGCCGTTTCAAAAATCACTGATGGGAAGGTCTTGGCTGATTTTGCATTAAATGATTCTAGCGTATTCATACGCAGGGAATCCATTTTAAATCCCAATCTATGTGATTTGGAAGTCTTGGCTGATGTAATAAAAAATGATGATGATGAATTTAATCGCTATTGGGCATGCGAAAAGATTGACGACAGGGATTATCTGCTCAAACTAATTTTTGACAAATCATTTTACCATCGTTTGGATGATTTGTCTCCTAATCCTAAGCTGAATTGTCCGGAATATTTTAAAAGAATCTTTGAGAATAGCGATGAGGAATATCCACGAATTGTTTGTGCAAATATTATCCGGGATAAGCTATTTCTAGATAACATTGTCCTGAATGAATCTAGTGATGAAATCAGGTTGGAGGCAATTAAGAATAGAAGTTTTTCAAATCAGGATATCTTAAAGGACTTGATTTTCGCTGAAGATAATCAGGATATTCTTTTTCACGCGATTTCAAAAATTAAGGATGAAAAGGTATTGGCAAGATATATTAAAACAAATTTGAACGATAATGCGGCCACTTTGCAGGCCATATTGAATATTGATGATGTTGAATTGCTTAAGGAATTGTCAAAACATCAAAATCCGAAAATACGCCTTCATGCAGTCAGGTCATTATCAAATAATTTAAATGAGGGACATGATTCTTTCTTAAGAGATATTGCACTTTTCGATGAAAACGATGAGGTATGTCTTGAAGCGGCTAAGGCAATCACTGATTCTTATGTGTTGGCTGATGTAGCGGATAAAAGCAGCTATAGGGATGTAAGGCTTGTCGCATTAAATAAAATTCCAGCATCGAAATTGCTGGATAACTTTTTGTTTGCCCGACGTCTGAAAATAGAATCACTTGATGATACAAAATTCAGGGTTACATTAAGACATTTGGCTTTGGACGAAAAGGATGATGACATTCGACGCCTTGCAATATCCAAGCTTAACGACAAGAAAATACTGGACCAGATAATCTCCCTTAGGAATGACGATTCAAGAATTGCTCAAAAAAGGATGAACACTCTTTTTGAAGATATTAAACGCATCGATAATGAACTTCTGCTCAAAAATCTGATTTCATCGGATGACAGTGATGTTTCATATATTGCCCAGAAAACATTGGATGACATGATTAACAGCCAGAAACATATAGATGAAATAAATGAGATCTCAGACATTGAGGAATTGAAAAGGATAATCAATGATGATTTCAATTATTATGTCAGATGCGAAGCCGAAGGAAAACTTGAAAATCTATTGTTTAACATAAGATTGGATGAGATAGGTAATAATGACAATCAGGATAAATTAAAAAATATATTAAATGATGAATCATTCCCATTGGAAATAAGAAATGAGGCTTTTTTGAGGATAACTGATGAAAAATTCAAAGAGGATTATTATATGGAAAATGGAGATGATTTGGGGGAATTTGAGAAATTGAACGCCACAGCAAGTTGTATGGATTGCAATAATGTTGCCTTAAAGGCGTCTGAAATGACATGTCCTGAATGTGGCGGAAAAGAAATGATTCTTGATGAGTGGGGAGTGTGGTGTAAGGCTTGCGGTCTTGTGATACATGACAAATCACTCTAAATCCATCGTCTCATAACTCTATTATTTTTAAGTTGAACCACCCCACCCTAAAAGAGGGTGCGGATTCCTGAATTTTTTTCACTTAATAATGGTTAATTTAAGTATTTTATCAGGCTATCCCCGTTGAACCAGCGGTTTAGAATATTAATTGCTGCGTTTGTGTCCCTATCAAGTATTTTTTCGCATTTTTGACATTTCCAGTTGCGTGTTTTGACTTTTAACTCTTTGTTTATGTGTCCGCAGTGGTGGCATGTTCTGCTTGTGTTGTGTGGTTTTACGAATTGTACGCCGTCTGCTTC
>NZ_JBGUPC010000002.1:0-26807 GCF_045130115.1 Methanobrevibacter sp. | reverse complement strand
AGAAGTATGTGGAACTAAAGTTTCATCTAAGCAGATATATTTTACTAAACCTAAGTCCTCAACTTTTACTTCATCGAGATCCCATTTGTCAAATAATTTACTCATAAATATAACCACCTTATCTTACAGGTTTTTCTATTTTTCCACTTACCATTTCTGATAAAGCTACGTTATTAACTTTGGAAACTTTCCAACGGACTCCAGGAATATCACCCATGGATCTTCCGGATGGTCCCCCGATTCCTTCAATCATTACTTCATCGTGTTCATCGATAAATCCGATAGCTCCGTCACCTGGTGCGAAAGCAGTCAATTGTTTACCGTTTTTGATTAATTGAACACGAACACATTTACGAATAGCAGAGTTAGGTTGTTTTGCTTCTATCCCTACTTTCTCAATTACGATTCCTCTTGCTTGAGGAGCTCCTTCCAAAGGATCTGCTTTAACGTCTAACCTTAAAGCTCTCCTTTTGTAATCTACGTCTTTCCACTTAAAATTTTGTCTATTTCTTTTAAGTTTTTTTGCAGCAAAAAGTCCTGGCATATTTTTTTCCTCGAATTTTTTGTTAAAAAGCATATCTATGAATCCACCGCTGCGATTTATACTATAGTCCATAGTACAATCTAAATTCAAAGATATAAATCAGTATAATTAATAGTTTAGATAATTTACATCATCTAAAAGAAGATATCGTGAATTAAAGTTCAAAACATAGACAAAAAGCACACATAGTCATGTTTATAAGAAGTGCAGATATCTTATGATAATTTATATACTTACCCCTTTATAAATGTATGTATTTATTATATAATAAAAATAAAAAAAAGTATTTTTTAAAAAAAAATAAATTAAATAAAATAGCCCGAGAGCTATTTTAAAATAATGTTATCAATATTATGTTGTCTATCAGCTAATAATTTAGCCCTTTCAATATTGATTCCGTTTTTACCGATAGCAATACGTTTGTTGGTATTGTCTGCTGTAACAATAGCTATTTTCTCGCCTGATTGCTTTTGAGAAATCTTAACAGATTGTAACTTAGCAGGAGATAAACAATTTTTAATAAATTGTATTGGATCATCATCCAATTCTACAATTTCAATACCCTTATCAACTGCCCTTTGAACTTTAGATACGGAACTTCCGCCCTTACCGATTGCAAGTCCCATGTCACCATTCTTTACAACAAATGTGACTTTTCCATGTTCATCATCGATAATGCAATCTTTTACCATTGCTCCAGTCATATTTTCGAAAAGAGCTATGAATCTAATTTCATTTGCACTGAATTTAATAGACACTTAAATCTACCTCAAATCGTCTAATATTGTAGAATCTCCTGGATCGTTTACGATTAATGTAGCAACAGTAAAAGGTTTACCACAAACAGAACCCAAATCTACACTAGTTCCATCGTATACTAAGGATGGAATTTCGGAAAGATTTGCATAATATTCAACATCTTCAAGAATTTCTTTAGGAGCGTTACTTGCAACAACTACAAGTTGACCTTTTCCTAATTTTAAAGATTGAATTGATTTTTCAGAGCCTAATGTCACATCACCAGTGTCAACAGCAACCCTGATTCCTCTATCTACGTCCATCATCTAGCCTCCTATTCATTTTTATAATCCATTTTGACACCGACAGATCCGGTACCAAGAGGTATTGGTTGTCCAATAATAATATTTTCGATGATACCTGTTAAATCATCAACTTCACCGCGAATACTTGCATGAAGCAGATGTTTACCGGTTTCTTCAAAAGCTGCACGAGCTAATACACTTGATTTTTCACCACTGATACCATGTCTTCCGATTGATTTCACGATACCTTCGGAGGTCATGATATCCGCAACAAGCATGATGTGCCTTACGTCTACACTAAGACCTTGCTCGGATAAAGTATTTTGAGCCTCGTTAATGATAGATTGACGAGCTGCTTCAATACCTAAAACTTCACCGATTTCATGAATGTTGTTGGTAGTGGTTCTTACATGGTCGATACCGTCCATATCAAGAATCTCTTTAAGGTTTGATCCTTCTGTATGGATAATCCATTCCTTATCATCCTTACGGATAATAACTTTACCGATACCTTTTATACCACTGATTTGCAAGTCACGAACTTTATCCGCCAAAAGACGAAGTTCACGAATTTCAAATTTTGAATCAGATTTATCAGATTTAGAAGAATGGATAATAATCCTATCACCATCAATATCAGCTTTCTTGAAAGCTTTTTCAATAACTGCATTAATTTCTTCTCTATCTAATCTTTTCTCTTCGATTTTTTTAGAATCTAAAACTGCTTCAACTTCCATAGTTCCATAATTTAAATTGAAGTCGGAAATAATATCATTCACAGTACTTTTACCAATCTGATTAGCTAAAGTTCTAACAAATTCTTCATCATTACGTCTTTCTTCATCAAAATAAATGTCCATAGTTGGAGTAGCAATTTCTTTTCTTGCATCAACGATTTCAATGAGTCTTGGAAGACCCAATGTTACGTTTAACTCAGTTACCCCTGCATAGTGAAAAGTACGCATAGTCATCTGAGTACCAGGTTCACCAACAGATTGTGCAGCTACTGTTCCAACAGCCTCGCCAGCTTCAACGTGAGCTCGGTCATAGGCCTGTTTGAGCTTTCTGATAAGTTGAGCTAATTCGTCATCAGTTAAATCATTATTAACATAAGCCTTAGATAAATCTTCGATATAACTTTCTGGAAAATCGATATCGAGATTTTCTTCGTCATTTAGTTGAGTAATAGTTTCAATTACCTTTGCTTCAATATCATCCATAGTTACACCTACTTACCTTCCTGAATTAACTCTTCCATTCTTATCTCGTCAATGAGTTTGTTTAAGTCAGCCGGTTTACCGAAGTCAGATTTTGCAGGATCAACACCATCTTCTCCAAACATGGTTTGGATAACATTGCCCTGGTTATCAGTGACAAGTCCTGATTGTTTTACCTGTAAATCTTGCAATGCATTTACGAGTCTTCTTTGCATGTAACCGGATTGAGCGGTACGAATCGCTGTATCTACAAGACCTTCTCTTCCTCCCATTGCGTGGAAGAAGAACTCAATTGGGTCAAGACCTGACTTGTAACTTGAGTGTACAAATCCTTTAGCTTTTGCCCCTAACTCACCTTTCTTGAAGTGAGGTAATGTTCTGTTGAGGTATCCCCTTTCGATACGTCCACCCCTAACCGCTTGTTGTCCTACACAAGCAGTAATCTGAGTAAGGTTCAGCATGGATGCCCTTGCACCTGTACGTGCCATTACTACAGAGTGGTTTTCAACTGCCATCACGTGGTCGTATGGGTCGTCATCTGACTGTTTACCCATAGTCAAGTAGTTTTCAGCAATGCTACCGGACATGTCCCTAGCTTCCCCGAGAACCTGCATGATCTTCATCTCTAAAGTCTCTTCAAGGCTTCTACCAGGCAAAGCTTGGAGATATCCTTCTTCATAAGATTCGACAAGCTTATCTACTTCAGCCATCTTTTTCTCCAAGTGCTCGTTAATACGGTCTTGAGCTTCTTCAGGAATTTCCTCATCGTTTAATGATGTAGTGATACCTGTTTTCATGATTCCACAGATTGCAAGGTCAGTTGACCTGTCTAAGAATTCTTTTGCTCTTCCAGGACCATATTCCTTAACGATTTTATCCAGGATTTTACCTGAGAATGAACCGTATGCGGATTCGTCGATTACACCTTGCACAAGAATACCGTTTTTGATTACAACGGTTTCATCCTCTACAGGGTATACGACAGGACATTTGGAAATTTCAGCCTTATATGATAAGTTTAAGTCGTTTGGTAATAATAATGAGAACAGCTCTTTACCTGTCCACATAGCGCCCTTATCCTTATAGATATATGAATCCTCAATGTTATGTGGAACTTCAATGTCAGGTTTTAAGTCATGATTTGTTTTTAAAACCCATTGTCCACCTTTGAATTCAGGCAATGCCAAGTGGGATTTTCTGATAATCTGTAAAGCTTGTTCTTCTGTGAATTCGACACCGTCACGGGTCAGGAGATATGCTCCACTAATGTGGTCGTGGATAGCACCGATAATAGGTCCTCCGAACCTTGGAGATAAGATGTGTTCCTGTACACGCATCAATGATTTTGCTTCCGCTCTGGATTCATCGGTTTGGAATACGTGCATGTTCATTTCGTCTCCGTCAAAGTCAGCGTTGTATGGAGGGCAGACACAAAGATTTAATCTGAATGTCTTGTAAGGCAATACCCTTACTTCGTGTGCCATCATACTCATTCTGTGCAAGGATGGCTGACGGTTGAATAAAACCATGTCCCCATCTTTGAGGTGTCTTTCAATAATGAAACCTGGTTCCAATTGCTCCAGGATTAACTCGATGGTTTCTTCATTACGTACTCTGATCTTTCTTCCGTCGTTTCTGATTACATAGTTTGCACCAGGGTGAACGTCAGGACCATTTTTAATGTATTTCTTCATTTCTTCAATGTTCCATTCGTTGACATATACAGGTACGGTTACTTCTTTTGCAATCATTTCAGGAACACCGACCTCATTGATACTGATGTTAGGGTCAGGTGAGATAACAGTACGTGCTGAGAAGTTTACACGTTTACCGGATAGGTTGGATCTGAAACGTCCTTCCTTACCTTTCAACCTTTGAGTTAAAGTTTTAAGAGGTCTTCCGGACCTGTGTCTTGCAGGTGGAACACCACTTGCTTCATTGTCAAAGTAGGTTGTAACGTGATATTGTAATAATTCCCATAAGTCTTCAACGATTAATTGTGGAGCACCAGCTTCCATGTTTTCAAGTAATCTTTGATTAATACGTAAAATATCAACTAATTTGTGAGTCAAGTCGTCTTCTGAACGTTCACCAGTATCGAGAGTAATTGAAGGTCTTACAGTTACTGGAGGAACAGGCAATACGGTCAATACTAACCATTCTGGCCTTGCGACTTTAGGGTTTACACCTAAAACAAATGAATCTTCATCAGTGATTTTTTCAAGTCTTTCACGAACTTCAGAAGCGGTTAACTTATAATCTCCTTGGCGGATAGTTACAGGTTTATCCAAAAGAATTGCTTCTTGAGGTTCACCACAATGAGGACAGCAGTATTTCATGTCAATTTCCTCATCAGGGTCTTCCGGCATTTGTTTTAATTCCCTTTTAGAAACTCTATAAACTTCTTTTAAGATAGCATTTAAACTTTCACGATTGTCCATAGCTTCATTGATTTTTTCAGTGAAGTATTCAATCTGGTCATCATTCAAAAGAACACGACCACATTCGTTACAGGTTGAACGTAAAATTTTATGAATGACATCACCAAAACCAATGTGAATAACTGGCCTTGCAAGTTCAATACTACCGAAATGTCCTTGACAGTCCCCACCTCTGAAACCACAAGTCCTACATACTAAACTTGGATCAATAACACCTAAACGAGGATCCATCAAACCTTTTTCAATAGGGAAACCATCATCCTCATAGGTATCTGGAGTTTCAACAGTGACAACAGACATAGAACGAATATCTTCAGGAGACATTAGCCCAAAGTTGATTTGTTCAATTTTTTTTATAAATCCTTTCATGTATTGGCTCCTTTATAACTGTAATTATGCTTTGTCTCCTAAAACTAATTTAGGGAAAATACATAAACTCTTAAGTTCGTCTAATAATAATTTAAATGCGTATGAAATTTCGACCGGATATGTCTCTACATCTCCACAGATTGGACAGTATTTCTTATTTTTGTTTTTGTCGAATACTGCTAACATACCACAGTTTTCACAAACAATTGCTTCATATTTGTCAGATTCGTCAAGAAGTCTTTCTTTTAAAGTCAATGCTGCACCGTGTGCAATAAGACAATCTCTTTCCATTTCTCCGAATCTTAAACCACCTTCACGTGCCCTACCTTCAGTAGGTTGACGTGTAAGCACTTGCACAGGACCTCTTGAACGGGCATAAACCTTATCAGTGGTCATGTGGTGTAATTTTTGATAATATGCAACACCTACAAATATTTCAGCATCCAATCTTTCACCGGTTACACCATTGTATAATGATTCGCATCCTGCGGATTCAAAACCATTGTCAATCAATTGCTGTTTGATTTCATCTTCAAGGGTTTGGTTGAATGGAGTTGCATCTACACGTTCTCCTTCAAGACAACCTGCTTTACCAGCAACCATTTCCAATACCTGTCCGATGGACATCCTGGATGGAATCGCGTGAGGGTTAACTATTAAATCAGGCACAACACCGAATTCTGTGAAAGGCACATCTTCAGGGGATAATATTAAACCGACAACCCCTTTCTGACCGTGTCTTGATGCGAATTTGTCCCCGAATTCAGGTTGTCTGGTATCCCTTACTCTGATTTTAGCCAATCTTGAACCTTCAACTGTTTCGGATAATAATACTGCATCAACAATACCTTTTTCACCGTGCCTTACAGTTACGGAAGTTTCTCTTCTTCTGTCTGCAACAGTACCGAAGTCCTCTTCCAGAAATCTTGGCGGTGAAGTTTTACCGATCAGTACATCACCTGATTCAACATATGATTCAGGGTTGACGACACCGTCTTCATCAAGGTTTCTGTAAGCTTCTTCTGACCTGTATCCCTTGATGTTTTTGTCAGGAACTTCAAATTTATCTACCTGACCACCGGCATATCTCTTTTCTGAAGTGTCATATGCCCTGAAGAATGAGGACCTTGCAAGACCCCTTTCAAGGGAACCTTTGTTAATTACCATTGCGTCCTCCATGTTATATCCTTCGTAAGACATTAACGCAACAACAAAGTTCTGACCGGATGGCCTTAAATCATAATTGGTTGAATCGATAATACGTGTTTTAACAATAGGAGTTTGAGGATGATGCAATAGGTGTGCCCTGGTATCGGTACGTAATGCATAGTTGGAGACATATAATCCTAAAGCCTGTTTTGTCATACCCGCTTCCATGGTGTTCCTTGGAGAGGAGTTGTGGTCTGAAAATGGAATGATTCCTGCACAGATACCTAACATGGTAGCAGGGTCGATTTCAAGGTGAGTGTGTTCATCGTTCAGTTCAGCCAAACTCATTGCGATGTATGAATTTTCCTCTTCTTCAGCATCCAAATATTCAACAAGACCCTTATTAATCAAATCGTCCCATTTTAATTTTCCATTTGCAACTTTATTCAAATGTTCTTCTCTTAATAATGGAACTCCATCTTTGACAATGATTAATGGTCTTCTTGCTCTTCCAGGATCATTGAAAATATAAATTTCCTCATTATCTTCATAATAGGTAATGTTCATTTCATAAGAGATTTCACCATTTCTTCTTTTTTCCCTCATTTCCTGAGTGAATTCTGCAGGATTTTCACAGTATCCTAAAAGTTCACCATTAATGTAAATTTTGGTTTTATTTGCAGTGATAATCTCCTTAGTTAAAATGACTTCGAAAACATTGTCTTTTGAAACAGTGAATTTTCCATGGAAATCATTAAAGCCGTCTGCTTTAACAACAACGGAATAATCTCCTTCAACAACATCTTTGATGATGCATTTACCGCTGCCATCAGTTACTCCTGAAAATCTTGTTTCGGCAACTAAAGAAATTGCAGCAGATTCAATAGCCTCATTTTCCCTGTCAACAACATTAACAGTGACATCTGCAAAAGCAACAGGTTCAATTGGGCCTTCATCCACATCTTCAGGTTCGATTTCACCTTCATTTTCTGCTTCCTGAGGTTCATCTTCAACATCGACAGACTCGATTTCACCTTCATCTTCAACAACAGGTTCATCGGCAGCTTCGATTTCACTGGATTCTACATTGCCTTCAAAGATTCCTTCAGGGAAATCTGCAGCATAGGATTCCCAAGATTGTCTAGGTTCATCTTTAGCAAATTCAGCAGAAAAATCAGAATCTTCCCTTTTTTCAGAGGTGTTGAAAAATTCTTCAATTTCAGATTCATATTCTTTTACTTTGGTCAATACAGATTCATCAGCAGCATTTTCTAATAAAATATCCATGTTTTTTCTAACTTGTTCATAAGAAACTACTTCTTCGAATCCAAAATAATAATAAGCTCTTTTTAATTTTGCATTAATTTTTTTAGCCAACATCTCACCTCCCTAAATCAAATCAACATCCATAGTTTTAATAACATCAATAATCTCTTGTTCATCAGAACCTTCTGAAATATTACACATTAAAGCCAAGTTCTTTACCAAACCACAGTTAGGTCCTTCCGGAGTTTCGTTAGGACAAATCTTACCGAATTGTGTTGGATGCAAATCTCTTGCTTCAAAGTGAGGTTGGCTTCTGGTCAATGGAGATACAACACGTCTTAAGTGAGAAAGGGTTCCCATGTAACTTGTCCTATCTAATAATTGGCTAACCCCTGCTCTTCCACCAACCCAGTTTCCGGTAGCAATAGCATGCTTAATGTTTTCTGTTAAAACATCACTACGAACAGCCTGCTTGATGGAAAGCTCTTTACCACGGGAAAGGCTTCTTTCAAGTTGGTAACTCATGTCTCTTGTTAAGTTAGTAAAAGCGACTCTGAATAAGTCTTCCATTAAGTCACCAGAAACTCTGAGTCTTTTGTTAGTATAGTGGTCCTTATCGTGAGGTTCTCTTTTCTGTTCAATGACCTCTAATAACATTTCAGTCATTTCAGCCAAATAGATAGCCTTATCATAACATCTTTCTTCTTCAGTTCCCATATGAGGTAATAAATAACGATTTACAACATCTTTTGCACGTTTTAAACGATAATCTTTAGGCATGTTCTTAGCAACCCTGTTACCTATGTATTTGATAGCTGCTAATTGTAAATAATCTCTTCTTTCTTCGTAAGACATGCCGTCCATTTCTCTTTGGTCTAATTTTAAGGATTCATCAGACACTTGCAAATCATCAGCAATCATCATTTGGAAATTATTATCGTCTGAAATAGCAGTAATAATTTCTTCATCAGTAGCTAAACCAAGAGCCCTTAATAAGATTACTAATGGAATTTCACCAGGAAGGTAAGGGAAAGAAATTCTTAAAAATACGCCATTTTTACGTGGTTTTTTATATTCTAAAGTAATTCTGGCTCTGAAACCACTTTTGATAGAAGTAACGACAGCTTTTGCATGTCTATCTTCAGGTTCATCAAGACGTTCAAGAATAATTTTATTCGGAGCGATTTCTTCCATTGTCACAACAGCTCTTTCAGAACCGTTTACAATAAAGTATCCTCCTAAATCTTGAGGGTCTTCATGTTTTTCCATTAATTCTTCAGGACTGAGCCCATTGAGATGGCAAATGTCAGATTTAAGCATAACAGGCAATTCGCCAATGTATACTTCTTCTAATTCATTTTCTTCTCCGTCTTCATTTAATGCCATTTCAAGGTACATGTCTGCAGAATAATTCAAGTTTCTAAGTCTTGCTTCGGTTGGATCAATTTCACTACGAGAACCGTCAGCCTCTTTATTAGATGGTTTTTCAATACGTACTTTACCAGTTTTTAAAGTGTATTTACCATCATCTAAAGTGATAGGTTCTGTAATATCAATGATATTCTGAATTCTATTATTCACAAAATCATTGTAGGACTTGATATGGTGATCCACCAAATCATATTTGTCAAAAAATGCATCAACTAATTTCCAATTATTCTCTGTCATGGATATCCTCCAACATTACGTACGCAATAAAAATAATTAACTAAATAAAAATAACACTTGATTAGGATAAACCTAATTTAATTCATTTAATCATTATTCTTAATTTACTCCTAACTATCTCCTTTAAGATAATTCCTCTCAAACTAAGTTCAAATTTATTATAATGAATTTCTAAAAAACAAAAAAATACAGAAATTATACTATATTAAATTTCACACTCTAAAATTATATTTAATCTTCAACAATTCTGTAGGTTACAAATACACCTGCAGTTTGACTTTCTCTAGTAATCCTTAAAACATTGCCCGGTTCAGCACCTATGGCTTTTACAACAGGATCATTAGATTTTATTTTAGGAAGATCTTTAAAATCATAATCCACATCACTAAATTCATCAGAAATCTCGTCTTCAGTCATGATTTCATGCTTTGGTACTAGCATATGGTCTTGAATATCAATTTTCAAATTTTTTCCTCCAAATAAAAAAGTTAAAATATAAAATTAGAAACAGGCCTGACGGGAATTGAACCCGCGGCCGCCTGGTTAAAAGCCAGGCGCTCTGCCAGACTGAGCTACAGGCCTATACGAACTATTATACTACCTAAGATATGAGCGCCCTGGCCGGGATTTGAACCCGAGTCGCGGGCTCGACAGGCCCACATGATAGCCCCTACACCACCAGGGCATATCCTTAAATAGTACACTATCAATTAATATAATTTTCATCATATATAAATGTTACGGAAAAAACACTATTTTTCACAAAATTCATATATGATTCCAAATAATAAATTGAAAATCCCGCCTGCCGGACTTGAACCAGCAACATTTGGATCTACAGTCCAACGCTCTGCCAAATTGAGCTAAGGCGGGAAAAGATGGGTCCGCCCGGATTTGAACCGGAGTCTCAGGCTCCCAAAGCCCAAAGGATCGACCAAGCTACCCTACGGACCCACATACAAATGTATGTAGATGACATACTAATAATAATATTTAATTTTCAAGTATATAAATATTACGATTATGGTTATAATAATCTAAAATTGTTATATAAAAATATGATATTAAAAGCCCCGGACGGGAATTGAACCCGCGACCACGAGATTACAAGTCTCGCGCTCTACCAGACTGAGCCACCGAGGCAATATAATAAAATCATATAACACTATAATTTATACAAAAAGTCATTTAAATACTTTACTATAAATCACATTATTTTCATTA
The DNA here is from genome assembly GCF_045130115.1 of Methanobrevibacter sp. Classification (GTDB taxonomy): domain Archaea; phylum Methanobacteriota; class Methanobacteria; order Methanobacteriales; family Methanobacteriaceae; genus Methanocatella. The sequence continues at coordinate 15,886 of NZ_JBGUPC010000002.1, read as the reverse complement.
AAATTTAAATAATAAAAAATTTATAATAAATAATCATGATAAATACTGAAAAAGAATTACTCGATAGAATTGAGATGAATCTTAAAAGCATTAAAGAAAAAAATGCTTTAACACACTGCATTACAAATTCCGTTACAATCAATGATTGTGCAAATGCAGTACTTGCCATTGGAGGGTCCCCCTTTATGGCAGAAGATGCTGAAGAGCTTGAAGAAGTAGTAACAATAGCTGATGTATTAGTAATTAACATCGGCAAGTTAAGTAAAGATCAAATTGAATCAATGAGAATAAGCTCACAGACTGCAAACAAAACCAACACTCCTATCATTTTAGACCCAGTTGGTGTTGGAGTGACTGAACTAAGAAACAGAACCACAATGGATTTAATAGAAAATTATGATATTGCGGCAATTAGAGGAAACATCAGTGAAATAAAGGCAATAGCTAAACTGGCAGGAGTTTTGGATGAAAGCAACACTGCAAAAGGCGTTGATGTTAACCTTGATGACATAATTACTGAAGAAAATCTAAAATCAAATGGAGATTTAATCTGTGAACTTGCAAACAAATTAGATACCGTTATTTTAGCAAGCGGTCCTCTCGATATTTTAAGTGATGGCGAAACAACCGTTGTCATTGACAACGGGGACGACATGATGCCATTGATAACCGGCAGCGGATGCATGTTATCATCAATCGTTGGAAGCTGCATTGGCGGGTCCAATGCGTTTGAAGGAAGCCTTGTTGCAATATTGGCGATGAATATTGCTGGTGAAAAGGCAAGGGCAAAGGTGGATGCAAATGATGAAGGTACCGGGTCATTTAGAGCATACTTAATAGATTATCTCTATAAAACCGACAGTGAAACATTAATTAACGAAGCAAACATAAGGATACTATGAAAAACTTAGATTTATCACTCTACCTTGTCACTGACAAAAGTGACGATGTAGAAAAATTCTTAAAAACAATTGAAGAAGCGATTAAAGGCGGAGTCAGCGTAGTACAGATAAGAGAAAAGACCGCAGACACACTTGACTTTTATAATTTGGCACTGAAAGTAAAAGAGATTACTGAAAAATATGGTGTGCCATTAATAATTAACGACAGAGTTGATGTTGCTCTTGCAATTGATGCTGATGGAGTCCATGTTGGCCAATCAGATATGCCTTGTGACGTTACAAGAGAATTGGTCGGCCCCAATAAGATTGTAGGCGTTTCAGCGGCCACTATCGAAGAGGCAAAAAAGGCTGAAAGTGATGGCGCCGATTATATTGGAACTGGTGCAGTATTTCCAACTGCAACAAAAGACGACGCTCCAAAAATTACAAAAAAAGATTTGAAAGAAATTGTGGAATCAATTAATATTCCAGTTGTAGCCATTGGAGGAATTACCTTAAGCAATGCGCATGAGCTAAACGATACTGGAATCGCAGGATTGTCTGTAGTGAGTGCCATAATGAGCTCAGAAAATCCAAAAAAATCATCAGAAGAGCTATTAAAAATATTTAATAGCTAATCTTTACTATTTTTTAAAGCTTCAACTGCAGCTAATTCTTTACCGGCAAGCATGCTAATACATGCCCCACCACCACTACTCAAATGGCTCATATATTCTTCCAAGCCAAGACCTGCTGTAGCGGCTGCAATGTGTCCACCACCAATTAGTGTGAAACCGTCTGAAGTAGCCATGGCATTAATCAAGTCTTCAGTTCCCATTGCAAATTGAGGGTCTTCGAATACTCCTGCAGGACCATTGGCAAATATATATTTGGCGTTTCTTATTTCTTTAGCATAAAATGCAATGGTTTTTTCACCAATGTCAAATATAGATTCGTTTGGAATTTCACTGCTGTCAATATCAACCCTATTTCCATCAATTTGGCATGCCACATCAATAGGATATTTTACCTTGTCTCCAAAGCGTTCAATTAGTTCTTTTGAACGGTCAACCATGCTCTCATATCCTTTAGCGATGATGAACTTCTTGTTGACTTCACCTATATCTGCACCGGATGCCCACAAAACAATATTTCCAACAATACCTGTTGTTAAAACTGAATCTGCAGTTCCGTTGCTTAAAACATTTTCCATAACGTCAATGGAATCTTCAGGCTTCATTCCACCAAGTAAAAAGACACAAGGATGTTCCACATTATCAAGCGCATCCTGAATCACAGTCAATTCCTTTTCCATTACCCTTCCGGCTGCGGAAGGAGTATTTACAGTGAACCCTACCAAGGATGGCTGAGACCTGTGGGCAGCTGCAAATGCGTCATTTACAAAATAGTCAATCAATGGAGTCAATTGAGTTACGAGATGAGTTTTTGACTGCTCCAAAGGAGATCTTGAAAGGGTTTCCTCAGAATAAAATCTTGCATTTTCAAGCAAAAGAATTTCATGAGGCCTTAAAGCTTTGATTGCATCCTTTGCAGAATTAGAAAATAATGAATCAATATATTTTACCCTCAAATTCAAAATATCAGACAATGCCTCAGCATGTTGAGCCAAGGTTGAAAAATCCTTTTTACCAGGACGTGACTGATGGGCAAGAAGAACAACTTTAGCACCCTTATTGAATAGTTCCTTAACTGTTTGGGCATGAAGCTTTAATCTTGTATCGTCCAAAATAATTCCTGAACTCGGATCTACAGGAGAGTTAATGTCAATTCTCACAAGAACTGTTTTGTCTTCCACATCAAAATCATCAATTGTATTAAATTCCTTAGCCATTTTCTCACTCTATAATTTACTTACCAAATCAAGCAAAGCATCTTTTGGACTTTCAGCTTTGATAATTCCTGATGCAAGCAATACTCCGTCTGCACCTAAATCCATAGCCGCCTTCATATCGTCTCCGGTAGTGATGCCTGCGCCACATAATACCTTAACTTTTTTATTGATTGCCTTTACTTCGCGAACTGTATCCTCAACAACTTCAGGCTGAGCCTGAGATACTGGAATTCCTGTACCGATAAGTTCTGGAGGTTCAACTGCAACTGCGTCCGGAGCGAGTGTTGCAACAGCCTTAGAAGTTTCAATATTATTAGTGCATACGCATGATTCGATTTCATTGGCTTTGCACAGCTTGACCACTTCATCAATGTCTGCCAATTTCATCCTTTGCTCTGAATGGTTAATTAAAGATCCGCTGATTCCCGCATCAATCATGGTATTGATTAGGTTAGAGCCTGTATGCCCTCCAGGGGAGATTGCATCGATGTGTTGAGCAAAAATAGGCAGTGAAGTTTCTTCACTAATTCTATAAATGTCTGCCGCCTGAGGAGCAGCAACCATAGTAATTCCAGATTCACTGGCAGCACTTTCAAGGTCATGTGCAAGTTCTAAAGCCTTCAAACCACTTGATTCCAAATAAGTTTTATAATTCAATATTACGATTGGAGTGTCCATATCTATCCCACAATAACTTTATAATTAAATATTTAATTTACATCTTTAAATAAATTTTTGATTAGAAATTCTCCTTTTTGCCAAGTCGATATATTCCTGTTTAATGTCATAGCATATGTAGTTTCTATTGTTTTGCAGGGCTGCAATTGCAGTTGTTCCGCTGCCGCAAAATGGGTCCAATATGACATCCCCTTCATAGCTGTACAGATTTATCAGCCTATGTGGCAGTTCAACCGGAAACGGTGCTGGATGACCGATTTTTTTAGCGTTCACTGCAGGAAATGTCCAAACGCTTCTTGTCCATTCGATAAAATCATCATGAGTTATGGTGTCCCTTTTGACCTGTTGCTTATCCTTTGAGTAGGAATCCTTTGAAAATACCAGTATGTATTCATGATAATCCCTTAAAACAGGATTTGATGCAGACATCCAACTTCCCCATGCACAGGACCCTCCGCCACTGGCTGACTTGTCCCATATAATTTCTCCACGCATCAGAAACCCCAAATCCAACATTATTTCAATTATCATTGCATGCAATGGAATATATGGTTTCCTTCCGATGTTTGCAACATTGATGCATGCCCTTCCACCTGTGACCAGCTTTTTGTGGACTTCACCGAAAACCTTGGTCAGAAGCGAGAGATACTCATCCAATGTCAAATCGTCATCATATTCCTTTCCGACATTATATGGCGGAGAGGTTATCATCAAATGAATGCTGTTGTCCGGTATTTCATCCATTATCTCACTGGACTTGCAGTAAAATTTATTCAGACTGCTTTCGGAAATTGGATTTTCCAAATACTCAATATTTTTTGGCAGCTTAAAATCCTCAAACAGCTTTGAACTGTAAAATTTATTTGAGTTGTGGGACTCCCTCACCACCGAACCGAATGATTTAGTTTGTGTTTTTCTTGACAATCTAAGACCTCTTTAGGAGATTTAAAAATTTCAATCCCTTTTCCTGATAACTTTTTTCTCTGTTGGCAATTTCAATCAACTGCCCCAACTTTTTCGGATCTTCCATTCCTGAGAAAAAATTTAATTCCTGTTTAAATAATTGGTTCAAAGTAATATTTAATTCATCAACATTATCCATCCTGACAAATCCGTTTTTATGGCTTCTCTTTCTGGTGTTTCCATGATTTAGAGGAAATGGATTCAGTGACCAGAACCCCTGAATGATTCCTGAATTTTTCAGATAATCCGCCTTTTTGCAAAATCCATTGGACAGCGGAGCATTTCCCAAAACAATCAAAGGGATTTTGGATGCCTTAACGTTTGAAACCCTTATGTCTATGCATTTTCCGATGGCCTTCAAAATCGAATCCGAACGTGTGAAGCTTGGACGGCCCTGATGAGTCCTGTAGTCTCCTATTTCCTTGACATTGCCCGTGTCCTCATCGTACTGCCAGTTCCACACAAGCGACATCTTCACTTCAAATATCAGTTTTACATCATCGGGCATCAGGACTTTTTTATTTGCCCTTGAAATGACTATGTCTGCAGGAGACCTGTGAGTTATTCCGATTGAGGGGATTTGTGCCTGCTGGATGACAAACAGGTCCTCATCTTGCAGCAGGTGATTGAGCAAATCACAGACCCATTTTTCGGTGTAGTTTCCTATCAATGAATTTCTTGCCTGCAGTGTCGATTTGGTTCCTGAATACCCTTTAGGCCAATATGACACATAGCGTCCGTCATCGGTTCTGTAAAACAGCTGCTCATATGTCGCAAAATTTTTTGATTTATCGAAAAATAATTTTTCCTGACTTTTATTCCATAATCTCATAATAATTAATATTAAACTTAAACATATAAATAGATTTAATGAGATAAAGTAAATTTTGTTCAGTTAAAACAATATTGATTTTGACTTGTAAAAATGTATATACTACAAAAGCCAAAAATAGATTTGATTTTATGTCATTTACTAAAAGCCAAATCGAAAAATTAGAGAAAAGCGGATACAGGTTTGTTGGACAACATGGCCATGCAGCAGTCAAGACATGCCACTGGACCAGACAAAGCATTTCCGATAAGGGAGTATGCTATAAGGAAAAATTCTATGGAATCCAATCCCACAGATGCCTTCAGATGTCTCCTGCCGTTCCAAATTGCCAACAGGAATGTGAATTCTGCTGGAGAGACTTAACATATACCCAAACCACATGGGAAGACGAGGAATATGACGACCCGAAAGTGATTGTTGATGAAGCAATCAAAGCCCAAAATAACTTATTATGCGGTTTTTATGGAAATGACAAGGCAAACAAGAAAAAACTTGAAGAGATGAAAAATCCGAATAATGCTGCAATATCCCTTGCAGGAGAGCCTACACTTTACCCTAAAATCGATGAACTGATTGGGGAATTCAATCGCAGGGATTTCACAACATTTGTAGTGAGCAACGGCCAATGCGTTGAAAGGTTAAGAAACCTTGAAAACGATCCATATCAACTATACCTTTCTTTGGATGCACCTTCTCAGAAAATATTTAATGATGTCTGCAGACCAAGAATAAATGATGCATGGAACAATTTAAACGAATCACTTGAAACCCTATCCAGTTTTGACTCACGCACATGCATACGGAATACATGCGTTCGCGGAAAAAATATGGAAGACCCTGAAGGTTATGCAAAATTGATAAAAAAAGCGGACCCTGACTTTGTGGAAGTCAAAGCATACATGTATGTTGGCTCATCACGTAAAAGATTAACTCTGGACAACATGCCAAAATTTGATGAAATAAAAGATTTTGCCTCTAAAATCGGTGATGCCTGTGGCAAAGAGATAGTAAATGAATCTGAAGTTAGTCGAGTGGTACTGCTCGAATGAACTTCCAGACACATCTAAACCCTTTTTTTAGTGTTATTTGAGTTTGAACTATAGCAAAATTATTTGCCTTCAGCTTTTAGTTCTTCACAAATTTGAACTGCTTTTTTAGCTGCCTTTTCCATTGATGTTTCATATGGAATTCCAGCTTCTTCTAAAATCCTTTGACCTTCTTCCTCATTGGTTCCGGTCAATCTGATAACTATATTGACCTTGCGGTCAGCATTTTCCAAAGCTTTGATTACACCACGTGCAACATCATCGGCCTTGGTAATACCTCCAAGAACATTCAGGAAGACTACTTTAACAGGGTCATAGTTTAAAACAATGCTTAAAGCCTGATTGATTATATGCTCTGAGGCTCCACCACCAATATCAAGGAATGTTGCCGGTTCTCCACCATTGAGCTTAATCATGTCCATTGCGGTCAATGTTAAACCTGCACCGTTACCGATTACAGCAATATCACCATCCAATTGGACAAAGTCGACTGCCTTTTTCTTATAGTTCATTCTGTCAACCAGGTCCTGATGCCTGTAGAGTGAATCATTCTCAACAACCAGTTTTGCGTCAGCGGCAATCAAACCGTCCGGAGTTAAAACCAATGGGTTGATTTCAGCGGTGTCAGCATCATACTTCTCGAATACCTTATATAATTTCCAGATGATGCTTCCTACAGGAGAAATCAATTCGGATGAAACTCCCATCTTACGGGCGATTTCACGGGCTTCATAAGGTAAAAATTCAAGCAAAGGATTTGGATAATATTTAATAATCTTTTCAGGGTTTGTTTTTGCCAGGTTTTCGATTTCAACCCCACCTTCTTTACTAGCAAGGATTACTGGCCTTCTTGCACCCCTGTCAACAGAAACTGTGACAAAGAATTCATTTAAGATTTCAGCTTTTTCTTCAATCAACAAATGATTTACCTTTTCGCCTTTAATTTCCATTTTTAAAATTTCATCAGCAACTTTTAGGGCTTCTCCAGGATTTTTTGCAAATTTTACACCACCTGCTTTACCTCTGCCCCCGGTTAAAACCTGCGCTTTGACAACTACAGGAAATCCCATTTCAGAGGCTACTGACATAGCTTCTTCAGGATAATTTGCAACATGTCCCTCCAGGATTGGGATTCCTTCTTTACTAAAAATTTGTTTTGCTACACTTTCAAAAAATCTCATTATAACACCTATTCAGCTAAAGCATAACCTGCTTCGAAAGCAGCGATATTCTTTTCTTCAGTTCCTTTAGGAACACTGGCCTCAATGGCCTTGATTGCTGCCTCTTTGGATATGACTTTAGTAATTTTTGTAATAGCTCCAACCATAACGATATTTGCCACAATCTTAAGTCCGATTTCATCGGTGGCTGTCTTAGTAGCGGGAGCTTCATAAACCTCAATATTATGTTCATCAATAAAATCTCTTACATCTTCAACATCAGTTGTGCCAGGATCAACAATTAAAGTTCCATTGTCCTTTAAATCCACAATATATTTGATTAAAGCCTCATTTGACATTGCCACTAAAATATCCGGATTTTGAACTTTTGGATAGTCGACTTCAGTGTCACTGATAACAACTTCACATTTGGAAGCTCCACCACGAGCTTCAGGACCATAAGATTGGGTTTGAACAGCTTCTTTTTCATCAAAAAGACTTGCAGATTTACCTAAGATAATGCCTGCAAGAATTATTCCTTGACCTCCAAATCCACAAATTCTAATTTCAGTTCTCATATTATCCACCTATAATTCTGTTGAATATGCAGAGTTGATAAGAGTTTTCTTACCAGATTTTTCCACACTAATCCTTTCAAGGTTTTCTGTAAATTCATCTCTTTGAGTGTTGGCAAATTCACCAACGACAATCTTACCTTCTAATTCTTTTGCACTCATTCTATCAGCGGCAGATTTGAATACGGTATTCGCTTTCATCACTGCAGCCATTGCAGTAGGAGTTTTAAGCTTGTTTTTACGGCCAAAGTATGTTGGACATTGTGTCGCAACTTCGATAAATGAAAATCCTTTGTTCTTCAATCCTGCCTTAATGGACAAAACAAGATTTTCCATCTGAACGGTTGTCCATCTTGCAGAATAGCTTGCACCTGCTGCTGCAACGAGTTCGGCCAATTTGAATGGAGAATCCAAATTACCGTAAGGAGCAGTTGTTCCGAAACTGCCTTTTGGTGAAGTAGGACTGATTTGACCACCAGTCATACCGTAAATGTTATTATTGATACAGATTACAGTCAGATTAATATTTCTTCTGGCTGCATGAATCAAATGATTACCTCCGATAGAAGCGGCATCCCCGTCACCGGTAAATACTACAACATCCAAATCCTTGTTGGCAGTTTTCAAACCGGTTGCAAAACTCAATGCCCTTCCGTGAGTGGTGTGAAGTGAATCGCATTTCAGATAACCTGGAATTCTTGAAGAACATCCGATTCCTGAAACCATTGCGATATTGTCGAAATCCATATCTGCCTTTTCCATAGCGGCCAGGAATGCATTGATGATTGCACCATTTCCACATCCAGGACAGAAGATATGAGGCAATCTGTCTTCTCTTAAATATGGGAGAAATCTATTCTTATTTTCTGACATTTTAGTTTCCTCCTATCTTATTGATTTCATCTAAAATTTCATCAGGAGTAGGCAATAATCCTCCAATCACTCCCATCAAATGAACATTAGTATCCTTAAGGACACGGTCTACTTCATGATACATCTGACCTAAATTCATTTCTACAACAAGCACATCACTTGCGTTTTTAGTAATTTCCTTCAATTGTTCATCAGGGAATGGCCATGGAGTATCTAATTTGACATAACCTACCTTTTGATTATTTGCTCTTGCCCTATTTACCGCTTCAACGGCAGACCTTACAGGTGCACCGTATGAAACTATTATGATATCTGCATCTTCACAGCTTTCAGATCTTACAGAGCAAATCTTATCCTTATTATTTAAAACTTTATCACAGATTCTTTTAACTAAATTATGATGAGTTTCAGGAGTGTTGGTGTCCGGATAACCCCTTTCATCGTGGGTAAGACCGGTTACATGAATGTTAAATCCGTCACCGAATGCCGGCATTGGAGTTGTGCCATTTTCAATATTTTCAAACGGCAGATAATCATCGCTTTTTTCCGGCCTTTTTCTTGCAACTATTTCAATATCCTCATCGACAACTATCTTTTCCCTCATGTGTCCAATGACTTCATCAGCCATGACAAACACTGGGCATCTGTATTCTTCAGACAAATTAAATGCCTTGATTGTAAAATCAAAAAATTCCTGAACGCTTGATGGAGACAATGCAATCGGTTCGTAGTCTCCGTGAGATCCCCAACGGGCCTGCATCATATCTGATTGTGAAGCCATAGTCGGTTGAGCGGTTGAAGGAGAACCTCTTTGAACATCAACAACAACTATTGGAGTCTCTGTCATGAATGCATAACCAATATTTTCCTGCATCAATGAAATACCCGGACCTGAAGTAGCGGTCATTGATTTTGTTCCTCCCCAGGAACCTCCAATAATGGCTCCAGCAGATGCAATTTCATCTTCCATTTGAACGAAAGAGCCTCCAACTTTTGGCAATTCTCTTGCTAAAGTTTCTGCAACTTCTGTAGATGGAGTAATAGGATAACCTGCAAAGAATCTGCAACCTGCAGCTATTGCTCCCTTAGCACATGCTTCATTTCCTTGAATAAAAAATTCTTCAGCCATTTTATACACCTACTTTCCATGCCTTGTGAATAATGGATTGAAATTAACATCTTCATTCATCCACCAGTTTTCAGGCAAGTCAACTGTAATTGCCTGATCTGGACATGCAACTTCACAAGTACCGCATTTGGTACATCTTTCTTCGAACTTTACAAAGGGTAATTGAACTCCTTTCTTATTTACATCAGGAGATATTGCATATACATTCTTATAACACATGAATAAGCAAAGATGACATCCTTTACACAAATTTTCATCAATAATAATCAATTTAAAATCTCCTATCATATTTATGAAAAATAAATATAGAATGTATTATATCTATGTTAATAAACATTTAAATATCTTATGAAAAATCGTGATAAATTAGAAAATTTATTAAAAATTAAAATAAAATAATTATTATGACAGATTTGACCACCCCAATTACCGACGATGATATTGCCAATCTCAAGGTTGGTGAACAGATTAGCATTTCCGGAACCATATACACAGGCCGTGATGCGGCACTGCCCCAGCTTGTTGAACTGATTGAAAAGGATGAGGTTCCCTTTGATTTGGAAGGCTCTGTGATAATGCACACCGCCTTCAGCGATGCGGGAATTGCTCCGACAACCAGCAGCAAGGTTGAAATAGAATCAACAATCGGCCCGTTAAGTGCAGCAGGTGTCAAGATTCATATAGGAAAGGGAATGCTGAGCGATGAGACCGCTGAGGCCCTGGATAAAAACAAGTCCATTTTTGTAATAACACCACCTGTTGCAGCATTGCTTACAAATAAGGTTTTGGAAAAAAAGTGCGTTTTATTTGAAAATGAAGGCATGGAAGCCATGTATGAATTAAAAGTAGAAAATATTCCTGGAATTGTAGCAATCCAGGATAAAAAAAGAATTTAAGAGAAGACTTATTCTTCGTCTTCTTCATCTTCAGCTTCTTCTTTTTTCTCGAAAGCATCTACGAAATTGACTTTGGTAATTTCTTCGATGTTGTCCCATATGTCTTTTGCAATTCTGAATCTTGCAAAGGTAATGTCCATGTAGGATTGTTGGTCGAATTTGGACATTTCATCCAATTTGATGTTTGCAACACCATCTTCAATGTCGATTTCGGTTTTGTCGATGTCAACGTTAGGGTTGGAGTAGTGTAACTCGATCATACTTTTGATTTTTTCTTCTTCATCTTCAATGATTTCGGTTACTTCTACATCATAAACTAAGTCTCTTCCTGCTAATTCATGGTTGAAGTCAACTCTTACTCTTCCACCGTTGACGGTTAAGATTTTACCGGTTGCACCTTCGGATTGGATTTTCATTCCTGGGAAAGGAGTCATGTTTTGTTTTTTGAACTCTCTCATAGGAACTAATTGAATTAATGAAGGGTCTCTAGGACCGAAAGCGTTTTCGGAATCAACTTCAATAGTTTTTTTGTCGCCTTCTTCTAATCCAATTATTGCTTCTTCAATTGCAGGCAATAAGTGGTTTCCTCCTACAACAATAGGGATTGCTTTGTAGGTTTTGTTTTCATCGAAAATACCTGCTTCTTGTGCAACTTCATCATAAGTAGTATCAAATACGTCTTCAGTTTCTTTAATTTTACCAGTAAAGTTTACTCTTACAAAATCTCCGTTATCTACAGCCATAGTAATTACGCTCCTTAATAATTTTGATTGAATAATTTGTTAATAAATATAACATTAGTATTAGTGGAAATATCAACAACTTTCTCTTCACACTAATTATACAATAAATAATTATGTACTTTTTACTTTATAAATTATACTGTTGGAAGTGTTGAAATATTCAAAAATTCAAATCTTTAATTCATAATAAAATTAAACTTATCGAAAAAATAACCTCCTCATATGCATGGACACAATAATATTCCACAATTTTTACTCCTTTTACTGTATCCTCTATTAATTTTTAAACCACCATATGCTGCAAGAATTAAAAGTCCAATTACTCACAAAAATTTATTATATAGTTTATATAAATAATATAATAAAAAATATAATAAATGAATGTTTACATTAAATGTTAGGATGATGATATGGGACTTACAGACTATATTAAAACCAGATTACTGAACAATAGGGTGGAGCAGTACAACACCAAGCGCAGCTATTGGGGTGAGAATGAAAGACAACCTAGAACCGATGGAATCAATACTGGCCTTGACTTGCCGGATGCGCTGCCACCAGTGATTAATAAAACAATAGCTAATGCCCGTTATGCCGTTAAACTTGACGGCTATACTTCAGGTATTCTGAAAAACAGAATCGATAAGGCCAATGTCAATATTGTGCTTGTGGACAAGGAAAACAGGCTCTCCAAGGAGCAGAAACTCACTTTAATCCTTTGGGCCAGAAAAATCGACATCCGCCAGGTTGCTAAAGAGATTTTGCAGGGCGGAATGGTTGACGGTGAAGGACTAATCAAGCCTGTCGAGAGATGGGACAAAAGCATAGGAAAATACATCAAGCCTATATTTCTTGAAATCGGTGCCCATGGCTACGGATTGAAAAAGGAATTCAATGACGACAATGAGGTGCAGCTGTATCTTCATGAAATGCCGAAGGATGTTGTAAACGGAACGCCGGAAGATTTTAACAACTATGTCAGCGTTGAAGAGGGAACATTAACGGTCAAATACGAACCGGAACAGGTAATCAACTTCATGTACAATGAAATATACTGCGAAGCCCAGAGCATTATCCTGAATTGCCTTGATGACATTTATCACAAATGTAATCTTGAAAGAAACCAGGTTGAGAGAATCAACAAGGACAATATCATTGAAGTCAAGCCTTCACTTGATGCAAACGGCCGGCCGTACATTATGGAGCTCTCTTCAACTGCAAAGGAAAACCTGTATGCAGATTACGGAACTACTGCAGACAGCAATGTGGCTATTGTGCCTCCGGGAATTGAAAGTAAAATTCTGGGAGGTAACAACTACCAGTCAGACTACACAAGACAGACCGAGATTTTTAGAAACAATATCCTGAGGACATTTGTAACTCCACAGTCTCAGGCAGGTAATGAAAGATCCAATCAGAACGTTGCAGAATACATCAACGATTCGGCCATTACCGGGTTTATCGTTAATGTGGCCAATGACCAGAAATGGGTCTTGAAATACTGCAATCAGCTATTGAATATGCAGCTGGAACTTATGGGCATTGATGAAACATTGAATATCTATTTCAGCTATTCAAGAGATGATGTGCTAAGATACATTATGGAACTTACTGCTGAAGGTGATGAAATTTATAAAAACTATCTCACCAACTTTGAAGAGGAGCAGCCAGTGGGTGAGAGAATTGTCAGTGACAGTGGTGTCGAAATATAATAAATATTTATATAAAATAAGTAATAAAATATATAATAAACAATATAATAAAATGTGATAACATGAAACATGAACTTTTTGAAGTAGGATTATACGACTATTCTGATTTAGACAATCGTCTTACAAAACCTGTCAAATGGACAGAAGACGATCTAAAGCAGATAGCAGAAAACAATAGAGGCGGAATCCCCCTGACCTCAGAACATGACAAGGTCTACATAGGCATTGGAAACAACATCGTTTTTGAAGAGGATGAAGGGAAGCTGTTCATTGAAGTTCCTGACGAACTGGACATGAAAGGAAAAGGCCTGTCACCTAAAGTGGATGTTTTACTTAAAGATAATGGAGATACATTTGGAATTGATACTATGAGCTTAATAGATGTTGGCGTAACCAAAAGCCCAAGAAAAATAACTTTGCTGAATTCAGAAATAACCGGCGAGACTGGAGAGACTGGAGAGACTGGAGAAACCGGTGAAACTGGAAATCCTGAACCTGCACCACAGCCGCCTACTAGTGAAAATCAGGATGTTAATGTTGCAACCAATTTACTCCTGGAAAAATTGCAGGGGAAGGATGCTGAAATCGGAAAACTGCAGGATGAAATCAATAGCTTAAAAGAGGAATCTGAAAAATATGAAGAGATTAAAAAAGCTATTGAAGAGAATAAGGAATTCATAGACAATAAGGAAGACATCCTAAATGAACTGTCTGAACTTAGAAAACATGAAAACGAAAGGAAGATTAAAGAGTACGAAGCCAAGTACAACTTTAACTACAATGAGAACCAGCAGGACAAGGAGATAATCGATAAATTATTGTCCGGTGATGTTGATATGGAACTTATGGAAAAACTGGCTGAAAGAAGAATCAAAATCGAAGCCAGCAATGACGGTTCAACACCTGGAGGAAGAAATCCCCAAAACTCCGGAGACATAATCGAAACCGGATCAACCGGCAGTACCGGAGATGACGACAAGCCTTCATTTACAACTCGTGAAGAATACAATAAAATCCTAAAGGACATGGGATTCAACAGAACAAGAATCTAGCTATGATGGTGTTTTTTGCTTTTTCCACCGGAGCTAGAATTGTTCATTGAATTGCTCGTTGTTTAGTTCAGGGGAAGTGTTGATGTGTTCGCTTCCCCTCATGTTCATAACTTAACCCAACGGAACCGACCGGCAAGGGTCGGTTCTTCACTTAAAAATTTGATTATTTAAATTATGGATTTCATAATTTAGTATTCATCTAATTCTCTAGTTATTTAATTTTTCAGATGCCAACTTTTTATACTCCTCAACCCAATTCCATTCGTTATTTATATTTAATATTTCATCAGAAAAAATGAATACATCTTCCCAATTACCCATATTAAACAATAAAATTAATTTATTTTTCAATAATGTTATATTTTTTGGACAGGAAATTAATGCATGATTATATGCATTTAATGATTCTTCTAGTCGATTTGCATGAAATAAAAATGTAGCATAATTATCCCAAACATGGCAATTTGTTGAATCTAATTTTAATGCAAATTCACAGTATTTTAATGAATTATCAATGTTTCCAAGATTAAAATAAGAAATCGATTTATTGACAATAGCTGGGACACTATTTGGGTCAATGGACAAACATTTATCAAAACATTTGAGTGCACTGTCATATTTCCCGATTAAATTATAAACCGCCCCTTTGTAATTCCAAGTTATTGGATCGAGACCATTTAATTTTAATGATTTACTAAAAGCATCTAATGATTCAGGATATAAGTTTAATTCTTTTAAAACAATACCTTTATCTCTTCAAGAAGTAGGATTTTTAGAATGTTTCTTGATACTTTCATTAAAACAAAATAGAGCACAATCTAACATATTAACTTCTAAAAAGAATTCTCCAAGTAGTAATAATAGGTAATAATTAGCATGATTATTTTTAACTATATCACACAATTTGGCGAAATCACATTCCTCTTTTGTTTCCCATAAAACCTTAGTTTTATAAAATTTTGCCCATAAATTATCGGAGTCATCAATCAAAATTTCATCAAAGCATTTAATAGCTTCATCATATTCCTTTTTTAAATAAAAAATATTGCCTTTTTGAATTAATAGTTCATAATAATTATAATCTTCATTATCCAAAAGTAAATTAATCTTATTTAGTAAAGTATCTAATGAGTTAAGTTCATTATGAATAGTGATTAAATTAAATAAAATAGAAAATGAACGATAATTTTCATCTAATAAATAATTAAATAACCTCAAAGATTCTTCAAATTTTCCATTCTGTAGATAATTATATGCTTTGATATATGTTTTTTTATTTTTTAAACCAGTATTTTTTAAAAAATTCATCAAAAAGTTCTCCTTAATTATGTAAATTATCATTAATTATTTTTGTAAAAGTTTCTGTTTGAATATTTTTAGTGAAAACATTCTATTCAAACGTAATTTCCTAAGTATTATTTTTGATAATTGAATTTTATGATTTATATTAAAATAATCGACACCATCAGTATTGCAATAATTATTAATGAAATA
>NZ_JBGUPC010000001.1:0-15672 GCF_045130115.1 Methanobrevibacter sp. | reverse complement strand
TGAAAGTAATATTTATTATTACTTTTATATTTTTTTTATAATAAAATTTTATATATAATACATAATAAATATATGTATTATGTTACCTGAAAAAACCAACATCAGCGCAAGAGTTGAAATAACACTCAAAAAAATAGTAGAAGAATCTAGTTTTACACACAAGGATGCATACGAACTTGGAGCAATGCTAATAACTATTGGCGATGCACAGGAAACATTAACACTAATACACAACAATCCCAATTATGAAAGAATTATGAAACAAAGGGAATACCAGTTAATTGAAGCTAGAAAACAGGAACTGGAAAGGGAATTAAGAGATTTATAGGAGAACCATCACTATGGGTCGTGGAAATTCAGATATCATATATTTTTTAGAACAGCACGAACGGGAAATAATAAACTGCTGCAAAAAGGGAATGAGCAACAAGGAAGTCATAGAGTTATTGAAAACAAAATATAATCGTGATGTTGCAGAGATCACCTATAGGAAATTCAAAGCAGGATTAAATCTGACAAAAACAGAATTCCTGGAAACATTGCTGGATGAGATTCAAGTAATGAAAACTTCAGGAGCAACAGATGCAAATGTCAGACGATGGCTTGAAGAGGAACATGAAATCGAAGTAAGCCGATCCACATTCTCAAGATTCAAAAAGAAATATCATTTAACCGATGAAGAGAAAGACCCAAGAGCAAGAGATAAAGAATCATTAACAAACAGAGCAATAACTCAAGGCCAAATAATAGACAATGAAGTTCACACAGACAATATAGATTTAGCTATTGATACAATACTTCAGCAACAGGTAACAGACATCAAAACAGGCCTTAACAATCTTGACAAGATTACCAAAAATGCGGTTGACATTGAAATAGACTTTGCAAAGCTCGACCAGGAAGTAAGATACAATGCCAATGAAAAAAGTCTAGCAAGATATCTGCTTGATTTAACAGAATTAAAAATTCGTTACTTAGAATTATCAGTCAAAGCATTTGAAGCTAAAAACAGATTATTCAAAGATGAAATGGATAGATTATTCAAAAACCGTGTTCTTGAACTTGAAGATAAGAAAATAGAAATCTCACAAAAAGATATAATGAACGAAATAGAAATCCTCGCAAAACAAATAGATGATAATAATGTACAATGAAAAAGGTGAATTCTATTTAGATGCTAGAGATAAAGCTATTCTTCAGAAATGTGTATATGAGAATCCATATATTCCATTTTCTCCATTTCCAAAACAGGCTGAAATGATATTGGCAACTGAAAAGGAAGTCTTGATTGGTGGTGCTGCAGGAGGAAGTAAATCAACCAGTCTGTTAATGAGGGCATTATTCTATGTTCAGGATGATGCCAATGAATACCATGCATTAATCTTGAGAAGAACATTATCTGACCTGAAGCGTAAAGGAGCTTTAATCCATAAAGCTAGTCAATGGCTTAACAGAAAAGAGATTCAAAGAGACCCAGCTATTAGACCAAAATGGGATGGAACAGAACACTCATGGACATTTCCAAACGGCAATTCACTAACATTTGGGTACTTAAGAAACATTAACGACTTGGATACTTATCAAGGTTCTGAATACCAATTCATAGGCATTGACGAACTCACCCAACTTGAAAGATTCAAATATATCTACATGAGGTCAAGAGTAAGGAAAACAAAAGACAATAAACTCCCAACACAGTTAATGTGCTCTAGTAATCCTGGAAAACGTGGAAACAAATGGGTACGTGAAAGATTCATAGAAAAAATAGATACAGACATTCAGGACAAATCACAAATCAGATTCATCAGCTCCAGCTATTTAGATAATATCTATTTAGATAGAAAAGACTATGAAGAATATCTTATGGGTCTTGATAGAGTCACACGTGAACAGTTAATGAACGGTAACTGGTATGCATCTATTAAAGGTCAGCTATTCGATGAATCAGACTTCCACATAATCTCTCACGATGAATACGTGAAGATTCCAATAGTTAAGATTATCAGATATTGGGATCTTGCAGCTACTGAAGTATTGAACGATGACAAATTGAAAGGTAGTGATCCAGATTATACTGCAGGAGTTCTACTAGCTAAAGATCTAACTGGAAATATTTACATCCTGGATTCATATGAATTTCAACTTGAGTCAAGAAACTTGATCAATGAAATACTGAATACTGCTGCACGTGACAAGTCAGATGTACAGTACATAGAACTCGATGGAAGCACAGGTAAAAACTTCGGATTATTAATAATTGATGAGTTAAACAGAAGAGGGTTCACTACAGGTGCTGGTAACTCAAGAGAAAACAAAATTGATAGGGCAAGAAGAGTTTCAGCCGATATTCAGAAGAATGGAATTTTCCTAGTTGGGAGGGATAGAACAGGGTTTACGAAAAAATGGGCCATGGAATTTTTAGAAAAAATTACAGCTTATCCCAATGAAGCTATTCATGATGACTGTGTGGTGGCATTTACAGGGGGTTATGAAAAAATAGTTGGAGAAAAACAATCACAAAGAGTTAATGTGGATAAATGGTATTCTACATAAAAAAATAAATTATACTCCGGATAATAATTTATTTATTCTCTTATTAACAGATTGTAATATGATAAAATAAAAAACGGAGGATTTGGATTTTATGAATGATATAATATTTAACGACTGTGAATACCGTTATCTTGATGATAACGATGCATTATCCTGTAAAAACAAAGAAGGCACTGACATTTGTTGCGATAACTGTCAGGAAAATATTCATTTAAACTGCGATAATTTCAATGCAAAAAAAGATTTCTGCTTAAAATTCTTTAGAGGTAACATAAGTGAGTTAAAAGAATGTCAGGAAAAAACTGTATTTAATGACACTGACTTAAGCCGTAAATGGTCAAATTAGCTATAAAAGTACCAACAAAGAGTTAATGTGGAAAAGTAGTATTCCACATAACACTTTAGATTTATTATTCGTCTTTATTTTCATTATATGCTTTTAATACTTCTTGCCAGGAGTTAGTGTCTACTTTAACATCAGTTATGTAAACCCAGTCAAGAATATCTTCTAGTTCTTCGCCATTGATTCCTAATACTTCAATAGCTTTTTCCAATAAAGTTTCATCTGGAATTAAACTTGGTTTAAAATCATTCCATAGGAATCTCCACGCTTTATCTCTTTCTTCATTTTCTGCATTTTTCCTACTTTCTTCAGCATCGTAGTTTTGATTAATTAAAAACAATTCTACCTGCAATCTACCAATCTTATCTGTGATTTCATTAACGTTTCCTATTGGGAATATTCCATCTGCATAACCGAAGTAATGCTTTAGACATTCTTCAACAAATCCAGATAGATTAGGTATATGCTTTTTTGCTTTTTCTAAAATATCTTTTTCAATTGTTAATTCCAATCTTTTCTTGCTCATACTTTCAATCTCCATTGGTAATACTCAATTCTCAAAAAGGTGTCAGGGGTCTTGAAATATTATCCGTATATACGGATTACCCGTATACCCGTATGATTTCAAGAACTTCCCTAGAGAGATTTTTTCACATTCGAATATGCAATGTCAAAAATACCCTCACGATTAATACCTTTCTCATGACATAACATGCCACACTCCATTTCCAAATGCCTCAATGATTCAGCAGATAATGGAGTACCTTCAATAGCTATATTGCTTTTAATCATATTCTCCATATCAGATATAACATTCAATTCATCTTGTGAATGAATTCCATGTAATGCACCGGCTGTTGCTAATGTTAATCCTAAACCGCTTAATGCTTCTTTATAGATATCAATAGCTTCAATAGCATCTGTTATTGTAGCTTCTTGTCTGTATTCACATTTTGCTCTAGCTATTGTTAATCTCTCCAAAGCTTTCAAATCCCTTGGTGTGATTGGTTTTCCATCACTGGTTTCCAAAGCGGTTTTTCTTGTATTAACATAAAATTCCCTAAGCAATATTTTTGCATCTTTACTTAAAACGGGAAAGCAATTCGCTTTCATCCATGTGATATATTTCTTAAACAAATCAATATCTAAAATTTCAGATTCATCAAGAATGAAATCCTTATTAAGCAATGCATCTGCAAGTTTGGAATCCTTTTCTTTGTCAACTTCATCTGTTAAGACAAATATCAAATCAAAACGGGATAAATTTGATTCAGGTATGTCCAGTTGATCTCGATATAATTTGTAAGGGTCAAACTTACTGTACTTGGGATTTGCACCTGCAAGTATTGATGTTCTGGCTGACATGACTTGAACGAGTCCTGCTTTTGCTGAGCTAACACTTGACTGTTCCATAGGTTCGTTCAAACTCTTTTGTGCTGACGGTGAAAGCTTGTCATATTCATCAATACACAATACGCCGGTATCTGCAAGTACTGTTGCACCGGCTTCCATTGTCCATGTTCCTGTCAATTCATCTTTAACGGTTGATACTGTCAATCCTGCCTGTGATGTATTTGTTCCGGATATTGTAATGTTTTTAGGTGCTCTCTGTTTCATTGATTGTATTAATTGGGATTTTCCTATTCCTGGGTCTCCAATCAATAGCACATGAATTGTCCACCGGTCCATCATGCTGGATTTGAAGCTATCATTTAATGGTCTGTTGCCTTCAAATAATTGAAGAATCAAACCTTTCTTTATCATATCATAACCGTAAACTTCAGGAGCTAAACTGTGCCATAATAATTCAAAAATATCGTCCTGCTTAGATAGATTAATTATTTCTTTTATATCTTCTTCAGATATTCTTGAATCTTCAAAAACATCATCAACGGGAGTGATGTTGTGAATATGGATAATGAATTCATGTCCATCACTTCTGCCTTTGACTTTACGTGGTTCGATTTTGAAAATACCAG
Organism: Methanobrevibacter sp.; assembly: GCF_045130115.1. Classification (GTDB taxonomy): domain Archaea; phylum Methanobacteriota; class Methanobacteria; order Methanobacteriales; family Methanobacteriaceae; genus Methanocatella. Next base: position 10,797 of record NZ_JBGUPC010000001.1, on the reverse strand, counting down.
TTACATTAACAACATCTCCAACTTTTAGATTATGAAATGGTGATGCCAGATAATCCAGTACAATAGCTTTGAATTCTCTGGTGCTGCCACCACCTCTTAACTCTAAAGGTTCCTCCAATTTCAGTAATCTGTAATTCCTGTAAATACTACTGTCTTTATCAAAAAACATGGATTTACTGGTTCCTGCACATTGATTGTTCTTACAGAATTTTGGAATCACTTCTGCCTGATTGGGATCGTTAATGTTAACCAGGTTTATTGTTCCGCATTCTCTGCATATGTAACATGCTTGTTTCAAATCAACTCTAACATCAGTTATGTTTTTAATCATGGCTCTGGTGCTTATCCATTTGTTATTGCTTGTGGCATCTAAATCATGGAGATTATCTCTTTCAGGCACATTCATGAATTTCAAGGCAACATTGCCAGTATTGAAAATTTCTTCCATCTGATCTATAAATTCATAAATCTGATGTTTCCAGAAATCTTTTCCTGACTGTTCAATTAGGAATTGATTTAGGCTTTCATAATCAATACTGACTTTACACTGTTTATTTTGAGATTTGAGCTTTTCAATCTCTTCGGAATGATTGTCCTTAATGTATTTTTTCAACAGTGCTTTACCGCTTGCCATTGTGAGTTTACTCCATTCAATATTAGCTATTTCACTTGGACATCACGTACAATGAAACTGTAATAGACATAGCTTCCAGTTTTTTCTTTAACCTGAATAGTCATCTCACCTAATCTGTTAACGAATTCACGGTATTCAGCAAGGTTGACATTTCTGATGATATTAGATTTACCAACGGAACCTGCATTTTCCAATTCGAGAATGCTGGTAATGAAGTCAAATAATACACTGCCTTTACGAATGTTTTTGTGAATGTCACCATCGTTTTTGAGGTTAACATTGATTTCAATATACAATTGGTCATCATCCTGGAAGATGTATAATTTGAATCTGTTAACTGTTTTTTCTTCACCGTCATCATCAAAGGTGTATGAAGTTACGGAAGACATTTCTGGCCTGCCGGTTAGGAGTTTACCATCTTCAAAGTCTTTTAATTCTGCTTTTTCATATCCGTCTGGAATTTCTACAATTTCTTCATAATCAAGTTGTGTATCTGTGAATATTGTTTGTTTATCATTAAAACTCATTTTATCATCTCATTTAAAAATATTAAAGAGGATTTAGTTACCATCCTCTTTTAAAAATTTTGATTGGCTTTGAATTGTTTTTTCAGCTGTCATTTCTTCAGCACTAACTTCTCCAGCACCTATCAGTTCAGCTATTGCACGGTTGGTTGCACGTGTCTTTGCAGTAGACATTATAGTGTGATCGCTCACTTTGTCTTTTCCTTTTTCGGAACGGGAACACAATGCATCAGATTCAACACTACGGCCATTAGGTAATGTTGCTCTAACGCAATAGTAAGCTTCACGTACTCTTCCCATTTTTGTTCTTTCAATGTCCCGGTCAACAATGTGGGTGTCAACATTGAATGCACGTGATAGCTTTTGCCATGCTGATTTTTTCTTGAAGTGTCTTTTCACTTTAACGTAGTTTCCGTTCTCATCTTTTTCTTTTACAATAATTTCCTGATAATCTGTTTCATTTAATAATCCTTTACAGAGTTTTTGATAAGCGTCCCATTGTTCAATAGCTACATCAACATTTGGAACATTATCTGTAGCTATTAATTCAGTTTCTTTAGAAACTTCAGGGCTTTCTATAATTTCGGCTTTAACCATTTATATCACCTTTTTATAATCCTACTGTACTTGTTACAATTCCAATCCAACCTATCACTAAAGCAAATAATATGCTGCCAATTAATATTAATCGTGGATTGAGGTTCATCGGTTCAGGTTTAGGATATAATCTAACTGGTTTAGACATTTTTGTTAGCTCCTTTATTTTTCCTAAATCCTACAATATATGCTTCCCCTCTTCTGAATTTTACAAATCCAATATCACCTTTAGCAGCATAGTGCATTAATGACAATAGCTTTGCATGAATTTGAGTAACGTATGCTTTTTCTCTACCCATAACCAATACAGTTCCATTGTCATCAATATGGAGGATTGTTTGTTCTACATCGCATTTGGCAACTTTAATCTCGCCATTGTGAGTTAAAATGCCATGGTAATTATCTTGGAATTGATTAACGGTGGTTGTCATTTGATCATCTCCGTTAATGCAATGTTTTGAAAATGGTGAATAGCTATTCATACTATTCACCTGATTCAATTTTATTAAATAAATCCCACATTCTGTCCCATATGTTTTTTGGAACTATTACGTGAGGTTCTCCGTCAATGTCTTTCATTTCTATCATAATTAAGACTCCTGTTAATGTTTTAATGTTGTTCATCCGTCTGGTGTTAATCAAGTTTCATTATCTTGATTCTGTATGACTTGAAAAATTCCCTTTCACTTTGAATGTTTTCGTTTTCCTGAATTTCAGCAATACATTCTTCAAGTGCCCTGAAATTATTGAAAATTATTATTTCATTGGGTCGGGGTTTAATTACTTCACACATTATGTTTTGTCTCCTGTTTTTTCCCTTGTGGGTGTATATTCAACAATCTAAAACTCAATGTGGGTCAGAAGTCTTTGAAATAAAAATAGTAGGTTGTTAAAAATAGTTTTCAATTCTTTGCCGGATATTTAGAGTAAAATAAGTCTTTTAATTTAAAATGTATAAATATTTATATATTCCTTAAAATAAACTAAATATTGGGTTAAGTTTTGAAAAGTATTAATTTTTAACATCGTTTGGCGACGTGTCTAATTATTTTTATTTTTCTTACTGACCCATTAGGATTATATTAAAAAATAATATAACTCGTTGTCCACGAAAAATTATTTTTGTATAATCCTTTATCATGATCTTTTTTTCTCATTGCTTTTTTTGATATTTTACCTCCAGATATTGATTTTCAGGCCGTACTAAAAAAAAGTTGTACGTGTGTGAAAAATTGTTCTCACTTCGTAAAATTGCTTTCAGTTAGTAATGGCTAATCATAGTTTGTCAAAATGAATATATAAACATTACTATTCTTATTTTAATGAATAATATTTAGTAGAAAGAGTTATTTTATATTAAATTGTACACCCTAAAAAAATAATCATCGGTGTTTTGAAAATTGGTGTTTAGAAAAAAATAAGAAAAAATGTTGAAATGTATAATTTACATTTTCAACTTAATAATTTTTATTTGATATTCATTAAGACTTCCTTTTTAAGCTGTCTGATTTCTTCATCAATACCATCCATTCGTTTTTTATACTCTGCATTTTCCTTTTCCATCTTAATAAACTCTGGAGATTTGACGGTAATCTTTTCAATCTCCTTGCTCATGGTAAGTGCAGGTAAATGCTGAATATATTCTTCTTTCAAGTCATCAGGATTGGCCATAAAGTATGCGGTATCGGTTTGGTTTTTAGCCTTTCCCTGCAATTCATTAACTTTTTCCATTGGCATTCCATCATTGTACAATGCACTTGCATGAAACTTTCTCAGCATGTGGCTGCGGAAACGGTTGTAGTTACCTACTTTACCTAAGTTTAATCTTTCATTTACAAGTGAAAAGCCATGTGTAAAATAATTGGGGTCTACCTTAAAAAGTCGACGGCGATCAAGTAAGGAGTCTATTCTCCACAGCAGGTAATTGTTTATTGCAAGAGTTGCTTCAGGACTGCAGAATGTGGTAAAATGTTTTCCTGTTTTTTGTCTTTTGATGTGAAATGTTGGAACTACACCTTCACAGTTACCCAAATCCTCAATTATATCAAAGATATTGGTTTCGTTTGTGTATTCACTTACTGCCTCAATATAATCTCCGATTGTCAGGTTTAGTGTTTCCATTCTGGCACAACCGCTGGATGCCATAAATAATATGATAGGTTTAATTGTTGGTGTAGCCACATCCACCGCCTTTCTGATGATTTCCTTATCTGGCAGGTCCTCAAATTGTATGGGTGCAGATGTGTTTGCAGCTTTTTTATTTATTGGAGGCAATTCGAAAAGTTCAATTTCATAATACCTGTAGATTACAAGTATAGGTGTGAACATTGCTTTTACAGTATTCAACGAAAAATTGTCAAGAAGATATTGCCTGAAGGTTAACAGTCTTCTTTTTAATTTTCTGCGTTTCCATTTTATACCTGCATCCTCTTCTGCTTCTGCTTCGTCTAGGAGTTCTTTTAAACTCATTCCACAAAATTCAGTATACTTTTTCACAGCGTGTTTGTAGATTCTCTCCGTTCTCTCGCTGTGGTTTTTCATAATATGTATCTCTTCAATTAACTCGTTGTCCATAATATCACTTTCTATTTTTTTAATATTATAGGATTATAGTGAGAGCATTTGACAAGTAATATTTCTTCGTAAACTATGGAACAAATTTAACTAAAAAGTAGTAGATAATTCCCCTACTTTTTAATCATCTTTTGTTCGTATTGTATCGAACAAATTTCACTAAAAGTAGTAGATAATTTAAAGTGTGTTATGCCAACAGTAACATGAAGTTGGTCAAAAGGAATCAAAAGTTACATGATCCTAATTCTCCATTGCTGATTGGTGAGGTTAAAGAGGGTGATGTTGTAACGGAAGTCAATGAACCTAGCTATATTGAACCTAAGCAACCAACTTTATTTGATTATTAATTATTAATATTACTGTCAATTTAATCTTAAAAAAACAGTCGGATGAATTAATTGGCAATTATTCCTGTCTGAATGTGGTGAGAAACAATCAACACGATTAAAATAGTTATATTTAGTACAACTAATATTACTATAATGACTTATTTTCTTCTCATGTTTTGTATGTTGAACTATTTATATTTTAAAAACTAGATTATGTTCATGAAAAAGTTTTTGAGTGTTGCATTAAAATTCCAATGGAAAACAATATTGATTATTTTCGCGTTAATAATCCTTCAGACATTCTTTCAAATGGAAATAATTGATTTGTTCGGTGTGGCTTTGTCTGGAGTCAAGGAGCAGAACGCCGATTTGCTTTTCAAATCCGGATTATACATGTTAATGTATACAGTCATTTCAATGATTGCCCTTTATGCCGTTTCTTTTCTCACAACAAGAGTGGCTTCAAAAGCAGCATATACTGTTCGTGAGAAAATATTTCATATTCTTATGAACCTGCCTGATGAGGAGATTGCTAAATTTAAAATTTCAGGGTTAATTACAAGGTCAACCAGAGGGATGTCCTCAGAACAGGGATTTATAGTGATGATACTCGAACAGTTAATGCTGATTCCGGTTACATTTATAGCAATTTTATACGAAATAGCATTGATTGACGGAACTTATGCGATATTCTTCTTATCATTTGTTAGCATTCTTTCCCTGATTGTAATTTTGAGAATGAAACAAATTGTAGAAATATTTTTCAGGGCTAAAAAGACATATGGAAAGCTAAACCTGTTGTTCCTATCCAAAATCACTGATATAGCCAACAGGATCCCATTTAAAAAACAGGAGTATGAATCTGAATTTGAAAAGGCATGTGAGAACTCCTATGATAAGAATGTCATATATATTAAAAGTCAATATTACCTCGGACCAATATTAATGTGGGGTTTATATGTTATTGTCTTGATTACATTGGCAATGGTTAATTCCGGATACACCATAGGATTTGAAACAGACAGTGTAATCGATTCATTCATTATTCTAGTATATGTTGCCTACTTCATCACCACCCTTACCAATATTCCAGCATTAATTGACAGATGGCCACGTGCATATGCCACTTCTGTGCGTTTGGAGGAAGTCTTGACTCTGGAAGATAAAACCATAGAATCCAAAAACACAGATGACCATCCAAAAAGAATAGAAATTGTCGAGGAGGATATTACTCAAGAGGATAGGGGTATATGGGCTGAAAGAAAGGCCATCTCCCAAAAATTCACTGAAATATTAAAAGAAGATAAGATCAAAGTAAGAATATCCCTGATTTTACTTACTGTATCCACATTGTGTATGGTTTATGCCCCTAAAGTTGCAGGAAAGACTGTTGATTTATTGGCGTCTAATTGGAATTCAACTAATGACCCTGCCATATACATTAATCTTGCCTTGTTGCTCGTATTATATTCTGTTGGCTATCTCTTCAAATTGCCTCCAAAGAGAATCATGGGAGTTACCGGCGAAAAAGTGGCCTATAATTTAAGAATGAAATTATTTGATAAGCTTGATGCTGTCGGTTCAGGTTTCATTCAGGAAAATTCAAAGGGTCTTGTTCTATCCAGACTAAACAACGATGTGATGAACATCAGGGAGTTTGTTTCATCTAAATTTACTGAAATTTATGCGCAGATTCTATTTATAGTCTTTGTAATAGTGTTGATTGTGATGACAGACTTCAGGTTGAGCTTAATATACCTTGTGATATTGCCGGTTTATGCCGTTTGCTTTTATGTATGTGATGTCAAATCTAAAAACTATTACGATGGTCATCAAATGCAGTTGGGGAGATTGATGAGCTATTTTGAAAGAGGCCTGTCAAATCGTGATTCATTCCATGAAAAAGGGTTTAAAAAAATGAATCAAACTGTAATTGATTATTATGTCAAATCCAAAAACGTTACTAATTTTATGGTGCCCGTTACAACCCTTTTAACAAATATAAGTAAGATAACTGTTTATATTGCGGGGATTTACTTTTTAGCAGGTAATGAGATTCAGATAGGGACTCTATTGGCAGTTATTATGTATGGGCAATTATTAACAGATCCTATTAAAAAGCTAAGTTCCTCGATGGCCACTATTGAAACTTCATTTTCAAGCATCAAAAGGATATTTGCAATCATTGACTATAAAAACGATAAATAATTGAATTTCAATCATCTTGATGTCTGATGTAAGCTCAATTATTCTTGCAATTTGAATTGATGCTTTTTTTGAATAATTCTTTGAGGTTTCATAATCCGATTTGCCATTGATGATTGGTGATGTTGTAAAAGAAGTCAATGAACTCAGTTATATTGATTCACAACAAAGATTATTTTAAATTAAGGCATTTTGACTGTTATATTTGTGTTCTTTAGCATTTGCAGTTGGGAAATAGTTTTAAAATTATCTTTTTTTCTCACTGTAGTTCAATAACAGGCTAATTGTTAAAATATTTAATGTAAATTGTATAAATTATTAATTGACAACAATTATGGAACAATTATCATGAAATTTGAAAATAAAAGTGGATTAATAACCTTGATTATACTTATTATGGCTTCTGCAGTCACATTAATCTCACAAAGTATTGTAACAACAAGTTTGCCTTATTATATGGATGATTTTGCAGTATCTTCAGCAACTGCGCAATGGACATACTCAGTATTTCTATTGGTGCTTGGAGTAATGATTCCTCCAACTGCATACATTACAAAAAGATTTAAAATCAAAACAATATTGATTACATCACTCATTTTATTTATCATCGGATCCCTGCTTTGCTTTTTATCAACAAACTTTGAAATGTTAATTGTTGGAAGAATCCTTGAAGCTATGGGAACTGGTATTTTAATGCCAATCGGTCAAATATTAATCTTTAGAATAATGCCTGAAGAAAAATGGGGATTTTTCATGGGGTTAATGGGATTTCTTGTTGGAATTGTGCCTGCAATGGGACCTACAATCGGCGGAATTATAATTGACTTATTTAACTGGAGAGTTATTTTTGAATTTTTAGCGATAATAACTGTAGTAATTCTGGTTTTATCAATACTCCTTGCAAACTTTGAACTTGAAACCCAAAATTATCCTTTGGATTTCCCATCATTGATACTGTCAATAATATTTTGTGTAGGGTTGATGGTAGGATTTTCAAATATTGCAGAGTTTGGATTCAGCTTTATTCATGTGATTTTACCAATAATCATTGGAATATTGACATTAATAATATTTGTTAAACGTCAAAACAAAATTGAAAATCCTCTTGTTAACTTAATAGTACTGAAAAATAAGTATTTTGTATATGGGACTGTTTTTGCAGCATTACTATACTTTATGATGTGCGGAATCAATGTAATGGTACCGTTGTTTGTACAAAATGTTGCATATTACTCTCCAACGGAATCTGGACTCATATTGTTCCCTGCAGCAATAATCATGATTGTGTTCAATTTCATAAGCCCTATAATGGCCGATAAGATTGGAATAAAACCAGTTTTAATAGCCTCATCAATTGTGAATATTATCGGATTTGCTTGCATGATGACTTATAATATGAATTCCACATTTGAATATCTGTTGGCTACTCAGTTAATCAGGGGAATCGGCTGTGGGCTTGGTTTATCACCTGCCATTACATGGGCAATGAGTGTTGTTGCAGGTGATGTTGAGGATGCAACTGCAGTCAACAACACCACAAGGCAGGTCGTAGGAGCTATAGGATCATCAGTTACAGTTGTGATAATGCAGATATTGGCAAATGGAAAAATTACTCATAATCAGTTTTCCGTTAATTCATTTAGTATGACTTCATTAATGATGATAATAATAACTGTGGTCTTGTTAATAATAACAATACTGTTTATAAAAAATAAAAAGGACATTGTGGATTATTGACAGTGACTATATTATATTTCATTTATTGATTATTATATCCAATTTTGTTAGAGCATTTGATAAGCAATATTTGTTCGTAAATTAGGAAACAATTTAACTAAATGTAGTAGATAATTTGAAGTGTGTTACGCCAACGCCAACATGAAGCGGTTAAAAGGAACCAGAAGTTGCATAATCCTGATTCGCCGTTGCTGATTGGTGATGTTAATGATGGTGATCTTGTAATGGAAGTTAATGAACCTAGCTGCATTGACACACAACAAAAACTAATTTGAAAATTCCTTTATATTCGATAATGAAATATATATTTTAATTCTATTAGAATTAAATATTAAATCATTTTTTTTGCTGTTATAAAGCATAATAAAAAAGTAATGAAATGGGCCCGACGGGAATTGAACCCGCGACAACAAGGTTAAGAGCCAAGTGCTCTGCCAGACTGAGCTACGGGCCCCATTGAAAATTCATAAAAATAACAATAATATTTTACAATTTACCCTATTTAACTGTTTTGTTTTGTGCAGGTAATTCATTTAAATCAAACTCTCAAAAGTGTAAATCTAATTAAATTTTGAAAGTATTGTCATGGTCTATTCTCGCAGGTCTGGTGGCATGATTTCTTGTTGGCGTCTGCAGGTGTGACATTTTTTTGATGGAGAAAAATGGGTCTATTTGAATGAAGTCTTTTCCATACAATTTGCGTTGTACCGTATCATTTTATTTTGTATCCTAATGATATGATTGCGTCAAGATTATATCATTTTTGAGATCTTCCTTGATTATTTGATTTTTTTAAGGATTTCTTAATAAAAATCCAATCCAAAAATTTAATCACGGGGAAAGCAAATATAAAATTATATTTTTGTTTAAAAGTCAGCATGTAAAAATATTTTTTAAAATTATGCACTTTCAATAACTTAAGTGATTTTTAGTAAATCGCATTGTCCTCATCCCAATACTTTAGTTTTAGATTGAATCTTTTTAAAATTCCTTTATCTGTTTTAAATAATTTTTTTATGTGTTTTGGGAAGTTTTTTAGGAAGCAATTTTCGATTTTATTGGATGTTATTGCTATTTTTGAGTCCGTGAGATGGTTTGTGAGTTTTTTGAATTCGGGAATTATTAATTTGGAGACTAATTTACGAATAACTGATGGAACATTTGAATTTATATAAAATAATTTATCCCTTATTTTTTTAGCTTCGTTTATTGAATCTACATCAATTATATCAAAAAATAAACTCTTATAATCATGAATGATTTCAATTTCTTCTTCAGAAGCATTGTTTTTGTCAATATAGTCCCTTATTTCTCTGTTTATTAATTGTTTTGTGTGAAATGTACAGAATTGTTGTTTTATTTGTAATTTATCAATTGCTACTCGATACTCTGATTTTAAATCTGTTATAATGCAATTCTTCTTTTGATTACGTAATGATTGATTCAAAAAGTCATATACGTTTTCTACTGTCTCTGAATCGACCAATTCTTTGGCCACTATTGTATTAAGTTCTAAGTCGAATAAAGCTAAAATATACTTCCATTTTCCATTCTTTTTAACCCAAAGAGCATCAAATAAATAATATCCTGAAAAAGTCCAATTTCTATGCTCAATTTCATATTCAGACTTCAAAATAATGTTTTCTATGCTTTGATGTGAAATTTCAATGTTATGTTCTTTTTTCAATGATTTACGAATTTTATGAAGACTACCATTAAAATAACTATATAAATACTCAATATGTTCAATTACAGGAATAGTTATATTTGCATTTCCATTAACAATGCTAGATAAATCCGTATATATCACATGTCCACATTTATTACATTTATATTTCTGCACAATACAATTTTGCTCTCCAATTGTTAAAAAAATTAATTTTCTAGAATAAGTACCATTTTTAACAACATCGCGAGAATAACACTCTGGACAAACGACATTCACTGGCTTAAAATACTTTTCACCTTTTCTAGTTGAAACAAACAAAGAATTATCAATAGAAGGACATCCAATTCGAGTTTTATCCTCATTAGTTCGAAATTGAGAAAACTCTGGAATAAAATCGGAAAGTTTATAAAGTTTATCAGACATATTACTATTTGAAGCTTTTATATTTGTTTTAGTCATATTAATATATTAGCTTCACTTATTATATTAATTTTACTACTTTTAAATTAAAAATAAAGAAAAATTAGA